>NZ_LARW01000135.1 GCF_000971055.1 Sphingomonas sp. SRS2 | reverse complement strand
TCCACAACCAACATCCCGATCTCGCCAACTGACAATCCAGTCGGCCGTTTAAACCATCGAAATGAGGGGTCCCTTTTAGACGCCGATCACCCCGCTAAGGGGGTCCTTTTTGCACGCCGATCTACAGCTACCGGGAAGCCCGGTGTTGGGGGCGGTTGAAAGCGCCAAGTCGAATCCCTGCTAGAAGGCGGATGTTCCAGGGTTTCGTCCGTTGGACGGTCCGGGTGCAATGCAGGAATGGGATCGACCTGCCATCGTTTTCCGGTCATCGCACCGCCTCACCGAGAAGAAATGCGAGAATGATGGGAAGACGATGTCGGTCGCAAGCCACTGGATCCTATTGAGCCGCCCGTCGTCTCTCGATCGCTGCCGCCCTGCGGTGAGACGACATGGCTGAGATTGGAAGGTTTATGAGCGAAAAACAGGCGTCGATCCGCGATGGTGGCGGCCCTCAGAGCTCCCAGGTTGATAACAATGGCCTGAATCAGGACTGTGTTTGCCTTACGCTCGATCGTTCCGCCCTATCTGATGCGCTTGCTCGCGAAACCGGCGACCCATCGTTCAGCGCATCACTCGCCGGGTCGCACCCCCATTTGTTTGCCGACGTGGCGGTCTTCATCAGCGACGTTCATTTCGCGCAGATGCAATCCATCATTGAAGCGATCGAGGCCGTCGCTCGCAATGCCCGGTATCGTGACCGGGTCTTTGATTGGGCGCATGAGAGTGCGCGTCGCGATTTTGGTCCACGCGGTGTTTTCATGGGTTATGATTTTCATGTGGGGGCGGAGGGCCCCGCGCTGATCGAAATCAACACCAATGCCGGCGGTGCAGCGCTCAACGCGGTCCTTGGGCGGGCGCAACTGTCTTGCTGCGGGGCGGCAGCACGAATTGCGTCGATCGACGACTTCTCCTCGGCCGTCCTGGAAATGTTCCTCAGGGAATGGCGGCATCAGCGTGCTACTGGTGCGCTCAAGGTCATCGCCATCGTGGATGATGGGCCACAGGAACAGTATCTGTACCCCGAATTCGTGCTCATCCAGAAGATTCTTGAGCGTCATGGCTTGCAAGTGATCATCGCCGATCCGGCAGAACTGGAATGTCGTGACGGCGCGCTTCGAACCGCGAGCGGAGCGCGGATCGATCTCGTGTATAATCGCCTCGTCGATTTCGCCCTCGACGCGCCGGGCCATGCCGCACTGCGCCGCGCCTATCTCGAGGGCCTGGTTGTGCTAACGCCAAACCCGCATCTTCATGCTTTGCTGGCGGACAAGCGTAACCTGACGCTGCTATCGGATCCCGCATTGTTGCTTGGCTGGGGAGTTGGGCGATCTGCGGTGGAATCGCTCAGACAAGGCGTGCCGATAACGGAGCTCGTCACAGCCGCGAAAGCTGACCGCCTTTGGACAGAGCGCAGGCATTTGTTTTTCAAGCCGGCACGCGGCTATGGCAGCAGGGCGGCATATCGGGGCGACAAGCTCACCAAAGCCGTATGGGCGCAGATTTTGACGAGCGACTACGTGGCCCAGGCCTATGTAGCCCCGGCCGCACGTTCGATATCACTCGATGGCGTGCGGCAGATGCGGAAGATTGATGTCCGACTCTACACCTACGAAGGCCGAACAATGATGACGGCCGCAAGGCTCTATCAGGGACAGACCACGAACATGCGGACGACAGGGGGAGGGTTCGCACCGGTCCTGCGCGCACCCTCAGGCTGTCTGCCGTCAATTTGCCGGGATGATCAACAGTCCGAGTGATCGAGGCTGAATGGCGAGGCGGTTTACATTCCCGTGCTGGCAATATTCCTGTAACTCGCCGCACTGTCACGGGAGGTTCGGGCTGAGCCCTGCATGCCGCCATCGCCAGAGGACTTCACGGAATCGCGCGCCCGAGCTTCGAACATCCGCGCACAGGCATCATAGAGCGACGCAGTTCCGGTGATCCGCGGAACAAGGAATTAGCGGTCGCTGGCAAGGGTCCGCGTGGTCCTCAGGCGTGGCTTCCTGTTGCGGCCGGAATTATTACATGTCGTCGTTCATGGGCATGGCGGGCTTGTCCGCGGCCGGCGGCGCTGGATTCTGCTTCGCCTTCGGACCCATCGGCATGCCGTCCTTGCATCCTGCTTTGCCTCCGCAACCCATTTGCATCCCACGGGAGGCCGTCATCCCCATCTGATGATCGTGCATCATCTGATCATGCATCTGCCGCTTGCCCTGCTTCACGCCGGCATCATAGGCTTGCTTGGTCAGCTTTTTGACCTGTCCGGCAGGTACCGGCGAACCTTCGTCCGCCCATGCTTGCCCGGCCGAGAGGGCGAGGAGCGAGGCAATCGCGGGAATGATCAGGGCGGCCCGGTAACGCGGGAATTTATGCATGGCTTTGTTCCTTCGGGAGGTTCGAGGCGCTCGAGCGGCCAGATCAGTTTTGTCTTAGACTCGCCTGCAGCAATGACGTTCGAGCGGGCTCCACAATATACGTTTTGTTACGGATGCCTGACGGGGAGATGCATATTGGGAGAACCGCGACTAGCCCGCGCCGTGGTGTCGATGTCTCAGCGGTGGCCCGCGCGTCCTTGAGGATGGGTCAATGGACTTTCACCATGCCGACACCCTTGATGTTGCTGAACGAGTCCGTCTGGTGGCAGCTGAAACATTGCTCGACGCGTGCCTCCTTTTCGCCGGTGATCATCTTGTCCATCATGTCGAAGTGCATCATGTAATGGCTCGGCGGTGGCTTGTGGCATTGCGAGCATTCGGTTGACCTCGGGCTTGGATGCAGGAACCCGCTGATCTTCCAGCTGGTGGCGAGATGACAGCTGGCGCACTCCTTGCCGAAGTAGCCCTGATGCTTGTCTCGGGGTGTATGGCACGACTGACAATCGAGCGCTGTGGGATGGTCCTTTCCCCGCGCTGCGATTTTTTCGAGCACGCCATGGTCCATCCGCGTCGGGCGGACGCTGTTGCCCTGATGCTCGACATGACACCCTGCACATTCTTCTACATTGGCGTGGAATGCAGTCGCCGGCTTCACCAGCAGTTGGGGCGCCGACACATGACAGGCGATGCATGTTTCGGCCTGAATACCCCGATTGGGCGTGTGGCAACTCTCGCACTTGCCTTCCAGAAACGCATGGGCGCTCGACAATTGGCCGGGACGGACGAATGCCGCCCATGGAGGCAGTGCTGTGCTGCCCGACCGGTAAACCGTCAATGGCACGGCAATCGCGGCAATCACCGTGACGATCGCGAGCACCAAATAAAGTCGGGTAGCGTGCTTCATGATAGCCAGCGCAAGCCGAAATATACGCTGCTCCAGATATGCAATGCCAGCAGGCCATACATGATGATTGCCGCCGCAACATGCAGGATCACCCACCGCGCAAGGGTTGCCTTGATGACATCACGCGCCCTGATCGCGAATTCCAGGTCCGATATCGCCCCGATCAGTGTGTCGAGCGACAGCCCCGTCGCGTCGACTATGCTCTGGCCGCGCAGGTTCGCCGAAACTGCAGCAAGAGCGTCGTAGCGGTCGCGCAATATCTTTAGTTCACTTTGTTGAACCCTCAGTTCCTGGCCGACCTGGACCAGATAATATCGTCCGATGAAGCCGGTGATCACAACGGTGAGCATGGCCATGACGAGCGCGATGCCGAGCGGGCTCTGAAACTTGTGACCTGAGTGGATGACGCCGACCAAAGCCCCGATCGCACCGGCGTAAACATGAAAGCTGAGCAACCCGCCGAGCGACACGAAGGTTTTCGTCCGCTCTTTAGCCCAAGGGAGCCGTTTGACGGCGGTATAGGCAAGCAAGAAGAGGAAAAGGAGGGTGGCCGCGATACCGAATATGCCTCCCGTCAGGCTCCCAGGGAACCGCGGCGCGGAATGAATGAGAAAAGCAAGGACGAGCAGCGCAAGGGCACTGACGAGAGCGCCGACCGTCACTTTCTCGGTTTCGGTCATGTCAGGCGTCCACCACGAGATCGCCTGCGGATTTTGCCTGACAGGCAAGGATGATGCCGCCGGCCTTCTCGTCGGCAGCGAGAGCATCCTCCACTTCCATCGTAACCTGCCCCTGGCGCATCGGGATCTTGCACCGCCCGCAGGTGCCGGCCCGACACTCATAGTCGATGACAACCCCGATGGCCTCGGCCGCCTCAAGGACCGACTGGTCGGGCGTGATCGAGCCGGTCTTTCCCGATTTTGAAAAAGCGACGGTTGCGTGCGCGGATGGAAAAGTCGGTGCCGACTGTACGGGCGGGGACGCAGGGATGTCTTCTGCAGCCGGGATCGTTGGTTCGGTGTCTGCAACAGGGCCGCCCGTCGGAGGCGCAAACTCCTCGGTCTTGATCTGATCCGGGGGTAGCTGGAGCTGTCCAAGCGCCGCCTTGACCGCCTCCATCATCGGCGGAGGACCGCAAAGATGGACGCGTCTGCGTGTTATGTTCGGAACGGAAGCCGTGATGAAATCTGCCGTCATATAACCGACAGGCCCGGCCCAGTCGGTACCATCGGCTTTCGACACTATGTAAGCGACGTGAAGCCTGGTGTGGCGGCGGGCGAGATAGTCGCACTCCTCCTTGAAGATCAGGTCCGCCGGTGTGTTAACGCCATAGAGAAGGTAGATATCGTGTTCATAGGAACGATCGGTGAGACTGCGCAGCACGCTCATCATGGGCGTGATGCCAACGCCGCCGGCGATCAGAACTATGCCCTCAGCTTCCTTGCCGGTGAAGAAGAACCTGCCTGCAGGGGCCGATACTTCGAGGAGATCGCCGATATCGGCGTGGTCATGCAGGTGCCGAGATTCCAGCCCATATTGCTCGCGCTTGATCGTGAGTTCGACATAATCCCGCTGCGTAGGTGATGATGAGATCGTGTAGGATCGGCGAACCTTCTGACCTTCGATCTCAGACGTGACCGTCGCGTATTGACCAGGCAGGAACGTGAATGGGATCGATCCTTGGTTAGCCTCCATGAGGCGGAATGTTTTGACGTTGGGTGTTTCATCGAAGATCGCTTTGATCCGCAGGATTCCTTTCCAGGGCCGCTGAACCGCCGTCGGCACCCCGCCGGGCAACGGGGTGGCTGCCGGCGCTGATGGCGGTATCACGCTGCCCGGCGCTGCTGCGACAAGAGGCATGGATGGGGGCGTAAGCCTCTCCACCAGGCGTGTGATGCGGCGCAGACGCGCGCTCCGCAGGAGCAGCGCCGCAACCAGTGCGGCGATGAGGAGTGTCATCGCGATCAGGTGCCACCAGGAAAGCCCCGCCAGCCCGTCATCGGAGCTAATCTGATCGCTTCCCTCGATACCCGTCTGGTCCTTGAACCACCTCAACGCGATCTGTCGGGGAGGGCGGCCCTCGTCGAGGCCCCTGAGGGCGCTCGCTCCGCTGTCCGTGAGAGCAAGGCCTTCGCGGGCGGCTTTGATCGCGTCCTGGGCCATGCCAAAGTCATTCGACATGAGGGCATGGCGAAGCCGGTATTGCTCGGTCGTCAGTACCTTGGCGCCCGAACCCAGGCGATTGAGCGCCTCGGCGCGGATCGCGCGCCGGGCCTCGTCAGTCAGAGCTGGCCACTCCATCATTGAGGGATAGAAGGGCTTGGCACCCATCGACCCGCAACACATGCCCGCCGACGAGCCCATGTTGGTTCCTGACGATGGTGGCATCATCTGCCCCATCATCTGCTTCATCATTCCTGCCATTGGATTGGCAGGTGCTGTCCCCGCTGGAGACGGAGTGCTCATCGCTTTCCCTGAAGCCGGCATGGCGGGCGGCGCGTCAGCACCACCGCCGGGATGATGTGAAGCGTGCTCGGCCGCTGACAGCTGCGCAGACGCTGGCGATGATCCAAAGATCACCGCCAGCGCGAACATCATGCCGCTCCTCGTCGTTGCCCGCGACAACTGGAGCGCGTCGCTGTTGCTGTGAGGGCGCTTCACTTGAGCGTTTTCCTACATGTCGTCCTTCATGGGCATCGGCTTCGCCGTAGCTGGCATCGGGGCGGGCTTGGCCGCTGCAGGTTTGGCATGTCGGCGGTGTCTGGCGTGCTTCGGCTGGGCCATGGGCATTTTCTTCTTCATGGCACAGCAGCCAGGCTTGTCCTTCGCCATTGCAGGCATGGTCGAAGGCATTTTCATGCCGTCATGCATAGGCATTTTCATGCCCTCATGCATGGGCATGCCGGCCATGTCCGGCATCGCATCGTTATTCTCCATCATGCCACCGGATGGCATTGCCCTGTCGCTGGCGGGCATGGATGATTGTGTCGAAGCCTGCCCCGCCATCTGCCCATGGGCGGTCGCGATGCCGGGTGACAGCAAGATAGCGCCAACAAGTGCAAGCAAGCGCAAGCAGGATCGATGTGACTTAATCATCATATATACTCCGTCGGAGTGGCCGCGGGCGAGGATCGAGCCGCAGTGACCTCCTGCATGAACCATGCTCCTGTCCGGATTGATCTACGTAGCTTCGCGGACGGGTATCGGATGGCAGCGAGGAGATCTGGCATCGGTGTAGCCACGGGCGGTGCGCCGACGATATCTGAGAGGGTGACGGGGCGGCTCTCGTCGGTGACCGGCCTTTGCCAAACCCGCGTGGAGATGAAGTGTGCCGCTCACATATGTTTCATGGGCGCGTCTCTCATGGGCGCGTCTTTCATCGGCGCGTCCGGGCTGGTGGCGGGCATGTCCGCAGGGGCCGCATCGGGCATCGTCGATCCGCCCTGGCGCATGTCACGGTGGTCCATTTCCTGCCGGTGAAGCTCATCCATCTCGGTCGCCATATCGTCGTCCGCAGTGGCTGCGGCGCTTTGGTTTGCACCAGCGGCTGCCGCGCCTGCGGCGGCATTGGGGACCGTCTGGTCTTGCGTTCCATCAGCCTTTGGGCCGCAGCCGCTGAGCGTGCCGAGAAACGCGAGAGCGCTGAGACCGGTCATCATCATCCCGGTTGAGATCGTGAGGGGCATTTTCATCGGGTTATCTCCACCATTTGGAGGGAATGTGGTCGCCAGAGTCCGTCGGACGAGCGCGTCAGCCACAGCCCGGAAAGTTCCGGCGGAACGGTCACATGCGCCAGCGTTTCCCGAGGGTCTGCTGACGCCGATCCCGTGAGGGATTCATGGGGTGTCGGCGCGGCGCTTGGTCGTCCTTTTCGCTGGCCATCAATTGGCGGGGAGGGCGTATCCGTCCCCCGCGTCTTGGTCATTTCCTGCGGAGTTCGACGATATCGTGCACCGCCGGCGTCCCGTCGGCGACGCTCACATGGGCGAAATGATCGTCGAAGATGTGGTCGATCTTGACATGTCCGACGAGGTCGCGGCGGTAGGCGGGGCCTGCTCCCTTGTAGCCAGCCCCGGGGACAGCCTTCGTACGATAGACATGGAGCACTTGCCCGACAGTCGCGCCATCGGCCTTGCCGACGCACACCACCGGTCCAGTGGTATCGATGCCCACGATCGAACCGCGCATGAATAGACTGTGGCTAATGCCGGCGGCGAAGGCGGGCGCGGCACCCAGCATGGCCAGGCCGGCGAGCGCGAACGTGATCTTCTTCTGGAGCAGCATGTCGAAATCTCCTTGGTCGATTTGCCAGACCGCCAAAGGAACGCGGCGGCGAAGAACCTTCTCTTCGCCGCCGAGACTATGGACCAACGTCCTGGCTCAAAATGCGTATTGTTACCAAGGTGGGCGACCGGTTCCGCAGACAAGCCCGTTGTGATGGGAAGGCTGGGCGTCGCAATCAGCCAATTGGAAATCGAGGTTCAGCGAGGACGCCGCCGTTACGCGCCTGCCGGGCGTTTCCGGTCGAGCCCATGCGGCCCCGGGGTCGCGGAGGCACCACGTACTCGCGCTCTTCCTTCGCCAATATATATCAGGTGGTTTTGGGTCGTTTCCCGCGGATAGCCGCTCCAGCGACCTTGGAAACATTCTCTTCCATCCAGCGCTCGGCGAATTGATCACGCCGTCTCACCTCTCCGATCAGGTCGTTGCAGAGCTTTTCGAGGGCGCTGACGAGGATAGACGGGCTCAGGTAGCTGATATCGGGTCCCAATTCCTCATCGAGCCGGCGAAACGCCGCAATGATGATCGTCATGAGCTTGTTATCGGCGCAGTGCAGCGCGAAATCCGTTGAACGCATGAGGAGGGCAGCCAGAATGGCAATAGGATCGCTGTCCGTCGCGTGCGCGAATCTGACAATTCGTGCATAGCTGACCTTGCCAGTGCCTCGCTCGAAATGCTCGTAGGTCCGTACGGGAAGCCCCATCGCCGCCGCAACCTCGGAAGGCTTCATGCGACGTGATTTGCGGATCGATTGAACCGCCTTGGTCAGCAGCGCAACATGAGCACGATCATCTTCCTTTTCATCTGTGCCGAATTCCATCGTCAAAGCCTGTTCTGCTCCCTGGCGCCTGCCTGGCAATATTCCACGACTGCCTGTGTTTTTGCCGTCGCGTGGTGGATAGCCAAGAGCAACTCCCGTGTGAAACCTGTCGACTCCCGATATTATCCAATGCCGTTCAAGTAAAATGTCGGAAAATCTTCAATTATGGCGATCATTTGTTTGCCACGGTGCCCATTTCAAGAGGAGATATCTCCAAACCGGATCAATACCGTAATGATTACGGAGATATGCGGACTTGACTGGACTGAAGTCTATTGAAATCTAAGGGGCGTGTCGCTCTGTTGCGCGCGTACCGCCCGAACACCCGACAATATGTGCCGATTTTATTCCAGAGTCTGCCGATGACACGGCAGAACTCGACGACGTTGGCGCGCGATGTTGCGGCAGCGACGAGATTTGAAATATTTTCAATGACAAACCACGGAATATTCAGATCAATTATACGGGACAGGGATGTAGGAGACGCTGAAATGACTCCAGCCTTCCCTGACGGCGACTGGCAAAATCCCACCCACTATGAAGCGCTGTATGATCTCGACCGAGCGGGCCTTGCCTGGGAGTTCGTGCGGCGCGATCCGGGATATCGCTCCCTCGGTTCAGCCTTCGCCCACCAGTCTCATGCTGCTGAGGGGTCGGTCGAAATAATCCCTGACGATCCTGCGTCGGCTAGGACATGGGGCCTATCCTATCCGGAAGACCAAAATCTCCCAGCTGGTACCGCGCGGATATTCTGGCATGCGGATGTCGATCCGCATGTCCTGTTGATGGAGGCGGAGCCGGCGGCGCCCGATGATCCGGTCGCGGTGGATCTTGCCGCGATTGGCGGCGAACTGTTCGTGCAACCCAGACTTCGCGGGGGCGAACGGGTCCTGCTGCGTCAGAGCGGCGTGCATTTGCGGCTGGATCTTGCCGCAGGCACCGTTCTTGATGGACCGATCCGGCCACGGGTCGTGTTGCCGGGGATCTGGGGCATCTCTCCTCAGCTGCTCACCCTCAAAAGGCTTGGAGAGCTGGCGAGACAAGGCAGGGTGCCGCGATCACTTCGGCCGCGCGAAAAGCGAGCCTGGCGCTGGGCACGCATGCTCCAGGCGCTCGATGGCGTGACTGTCGGCGCCACGCACCGCGATATCGCCAATGCCATCTTCGGGACAGCGGTCGTCCGATCGGAATGGCGCGGTGCATCCGATCATCTTCGATTGAAGGTGCAGCGATTGGTCCGCGAAGCGCGACGCCTCGCTGGCGGCGGCTACCGTGCTATCTTGAAGAGCGATGAGGGATGAAGCGAACGGTCTCGTGGCGGCGCAGATCTCTGTGTCAGCGTGATGGCCGGGTTTGAGAGAACGCCGCGCTCACGCCAAAACTCAAGGCTGGAGGAGTCGCTTCAATTCGTCGACCAGGGCGGTCCGTTTTTCGCGCGGCAATTTGTCGAGATTCTGTCGTTTCCAGTGCAGCGCGGGCAGGGTCTCCACGCCCGGCAGATCGATCAGCGTCCATTCGGGTGTACCCGCCTTGAACGCGAGAAGGAATTGCCGGTGATGGTCAGGCATCTCTCCCACCATCATGTCAATCATCGCTTCCCGGGCCGCAAGCAGCTCTTCGAGCGGTACCGGCTCGACCGTCATGCCGGCGAAGCCACGCTCGAACTCGGTCTCGATCGATTTTCGCTTCGGGTTGAGGAGCTCCGCGACGGGGCGCCTGTGGCTGAGAACATATATAAGGAAGCTGAGCCGCAATTCGTTGCTGACACCTTCGTTCGCGAGGAGATCGCGAACATCGAACAGATCGCGGGGATGCTGCCGGTCGAGCGCCGCGACGATCTTGCCGGCATAGAGATCGGCAAAGGACAGCGTCTGAATCTCGGCAAAACCGAACGCCTCTTCGACCGCCGCGGAAACCCGCATCGTCACTGGCTCGTAGACGCAGCCGCGCAGGACCGGGGTGACCTCGATCTTGATCTGCGCGTCGTCGGCCCGCACGACGAGCTTGTTGACCGCCTCCTCCTTGTCGAGCCGGCTCGGCGTCACCTTCGCTTGCGGAATCCGCCGCTCTATCGCGGCAGCGATCCGTCTCAGTGCCGCGTCGATGCCGGCGAGCGATGTCGGCCGATCCTCGATCGGCAGATAGGTGAGGTCGATGTCGACCGACAGCCGCGGCATGTCGCGCACGAACAGGTTGATCGCGGTGCCGCCCTTCAGCGCGAAGACGGCTTCTTCGGCGACGGTGGGCAGGGCGCGCATCAGCAGCGCGACTTGCCGCCGATAGCCCTCATGCAGCGGCATGGAATTCCCCGGGCACGGTGATCAGGTAGCGCTGGTCGAGCTTGCCGCCCTTGGTGAGCACCCGCTTGCCCGAGCCCAGATCGACCGCGTCCGGGTTCAGTCGCGCCAGCCAGCCATGGCGGTGGCGGTCGGCAAAGAAGAAGAAGAGCCGTTTGACCTTCACGCTGCGGCAATCGGCCAGGTTGGACTGCAAGGCCGAGGGACGTAGATTGGCGAGACCCTCCATCACCATGTCGATCTGGTGGAAGCTCTCGCGATCAGGGAGCTCGTCCAGCCATTCCAATATCGCGCGTTCGGGCGAGCTCATGACCAGCGGCAGTGACAGCCTGCCTCCCGATGCCAGGAGCGATCCGTTTGGGAAATCCGTCGGCGCGTCGCTGTGCAGGTTGGGTGAGGGCAGGGGACCTGCCACCGGCGACCCGAACAGCCGCGCGCTGTTGTGGTAATGGAAGGCGACGTCGAGGTTGAGCTTCTCGAGCCAGGACGGGGGGCGCTGCTCGCCATAGAGGTGCACCTTGCGTGCGGACTGCTGAAGATAATGGCCAAATCCCTGCTCTTCGAGCGCGGTGCGTCCTCCGACCGCGAGCGGATGATCGAGCAGATTCTGCAGCGATTTGACGACATCCTCCCAGCGTAGTGGCAGCGGCGAGCGCGCATAGACCCGGGGGGCGGGCTGGGCCAGCCAGCCGGCCTGGACATAGTGGCTGCGCAGTGATGAGCTGTAGCCGTGCCGTTCCAGCCATGCTGCATCGACCACCAGACCTTCGGGCAAGGTGCGCATCAGCCAGTTTAACTTTCGTTCGTTAAGCTGAACCATATTATCGATATTAACACATCTCTAAACTCAGCGCCAGTTTGAATATAGTCGCCAAAGCTTAATTGTGCTGGGTGTTTTTGGAAGATCATAAACCCAGTCGGCACGTTTTTCGCCGTCTACCACTTTCATCGAATTCCATTGGCTTGCGCTCTGCGCCTCGGCGTACCGCCGACCGCGCTCTATGGCGGCGCTGCGCAGGCCGCCACCGAGCCCCGCGAAAGCGGGTCTCGGCCAAAGGTAACGATCGCATGGCGCGGGCCGGACCCCGAGGGCCCGGCTTGCGGTCGCCGCGCCGAGCGCGGCGGCGTTGTCTGAAGCCTCTCCCGGCAGCGCGGGAGGTGGGCGGCGCGCCCGTCTGGCC
>NZ_LARW01000134.1 GCF_000971055.1 Sphingomonas sp. SRS2 | reverse complement strand
TCATAACGCCGCTCCCTTATCGGAGCGGAACGTCGTTCCTCGCATGGGCGATCGTCAACAACAACCAGCCCGTTCCCGACGTGTTCTCCAAGATGACCAAAATCGCAGCTTCGGGCCGACTGGGCCTGATAGCCAATTCAGACCTTGCATCATTGTGCGACGTGGAAGGGATGCGGATTCCTATCCGCGCATGCCTAGCGCGTGCCGCGACTAGCGGCACTCAATCTTCCCGCCGCAGGCGGTCTGATTAACGAGTTACCCACCCCTCGCCGTCGCCAGCTTTTTGGATAGCGCTATGGCGAGGCATGGATAACTCGCAGCCCCCTTTCAGGGGGTAATCATAAGATCATAGAAGACAAAGAATAAAAACCATTATTAATCAATAGCTTATCGCAGAGGGGTAGCTCACCAGCTATGAGCTACCCCTAGCTCACCAGCTATGAGCTAGGTTCGGACAAAATCCGAAAGTTTTTGATTGAAATTAGATCATAGACCGAGGCATATAAATTTTCGATTTTATTCACTGTCTTTCAAAATCCGCTCACCGGTGAGCTACCCCTAGCTCACGACTGACAAAATTCATCAGCCTGTGGGACTAGGGAGTGCCAATGTCGCAAAAGTCTAAGCAACTAGGTTTGACCACCCCACCGGGCGGTACATGGGTGCAGACTGATCGCGCTGCTCATGAGAGATGGGCGCAACTGGCTATCGCCAATCCCCGTGCGTCATCGGTGCTCCATGTGCTGGTAGCTCAAATGGGACGGCATAATGCCATTGTGGCCAGCCAAACGACATTGGCAAAGGCCGCGCATTGCTCACTCCCGACCCTCAAGCGGGCTTTGTCTATACTCCGTGAACAGGGGTGGATCGAAGTCCGCCAGATCGGCCCAACCGGGACAGCCTGCGCCTACATCATCAATGACCGAGTAGCATGGACCGGTAAGCGTGATGGCATCCGCTACAGCCTGTTTTCGGCGGCTGTGTTGATCGCAGACGATGAACAACCGGATCGTGAGGAGCTGGGCGCGCAACCGGCGCTCCATCGTCTGCCTAACCTGTTTCCGGGTGAACGCCAGTTGCCAAGCGGTCCCGGCCTTCCTCCCCCGTCTGAACCATCCCTTCCGGGGATGGAACCAGATTTACCGGCTATAGAGCAACCCGATGGACTGGACACCTCCGCGCTCCATACGGTACGCGGTACACAGGACTAAGTGCGCAATGGTAAGCAGGACTTCCATAGGGCCAAAAGAGGCGGCGGAACGGGTCGGACGCTCCAAATCTGCCATCCTGAAAGCGATACGAGAAGGTCGTATTTCTGCTACTAAAAGCGATAGCGGCAGTTGGCATATCGAGCCTGTCGAATTGTTCCGTGGGCTCTGTTGCAAAGATTGGCGGCAGTCAGAGGTAGGCTGTCGCTCTGCGCCGATCAGGCGGCTGCTGCGAAATGGTGGTTGAGCATGCCCATGGCCTCCGTCAGCGCCGAGGGCCCAATGCCAAAA
>NZ_LARW01000133.1 GCF_000971055.1 Sphingomonas sp. SRS2 | reverse complement strand
GATATTTAGGATTCAAATAGAAAATGGTGTGGAGAGGAATGCTATGATTGGCAAAAACGCTGTCTGGCTGATCACGGGATGCTCCAAGGGTTTTGGGCGGGCTATCGCGGAACAGGTCCTGCGGGCTGGCTATCGAGTCGTTGCCACCGCGCGTCGGCAGGCGGATGTCGACGACTTGGCCGCGCAACATCCCGACCGCGTCCTGCCACTCAGGCTGGATATTACCGACCCGACGCAAATCGTCGCGGCGGTCGGCGCGGCCGAGGCGCGCTTCGGGGCGATCGACGTGCTCGTGAACAACGCCGGCTATATTTATCTAGGCGCCGTCGAGGAAGGCGATGAGCAGGATGTCCGAACCCTGTTCGAGACCAATCTCTTCGGCCCCATATCGCTCATCAAGGCAGTGTTGCCAGCCATGAGGGCGCGAAAGAGCGGCCATATCGTCAATATCAGTTCGATCGGCGGGCTCATCACCTTTCCCGGATCGGGCTATTACAACATGGTGAAGTCCGGCGTCGAAGCCTTGTCGGACGTGCTTGCCAAGGAGGTCGGGCCGCTGGGAATCCACGTCACGGTCGTGGCTCCGGGCGCCTTCCGCACCAGTTTTCGTGCTCCCGGTTCTCTCCAGCTCGCGCCTGTCGAGATCGAGGATTATGCCGAAACTGCGGGCGCGGTCCGGACCAGGATTCAGAACGGCCACGGCGCGCAGGCGGGTGACCCAGATCGTGGGGCGAAGGCAATCATCGCCGCCGTGGAGGCGAACGAGCCTCCGGTGCATCTCCTGATCGGAGGCGACGCGCTCGACCTGTTCCGCGAGAAGCTCGACGCGATGAAAGCCGAAACCGACGCGTGGGAGACGCTCACCCGCAGCACCGATTTCACCAGTGCCTGACTGGGGCGCCCGGCCCCCCGCCGTGAGGGCCATCGCGCGATTGCACGATGGCCCGTCGACGGTCAGCTTGCGAAATAGCCTGGCGTGGCGAGGTCCGCGAGCAAGGTCGGCCCCGTGGGCTCCCAGCCGGTGAGCGCGCGCGTGCGTGTGCTGGAGGCGGGCGCATCCACGCCGGCGAAGCACGCCAGCCCGCCGAAATGTTCGGGCGGACGCGGCTCGACGGGCACGTCAAGCGCGCGGCCGATCGCCTCTGCGATGGCACGGAAAGACACGCCCTCTTCCGCGCTGCCATGGTAGAAACGCGCCGGTGCACCGGCCTCCAATATTCGGCGATAGAGCCGGCCGGCATCCGAGACATGCACTGCGGGCCAACGATTCGCGCCGTCGCCGATATAGGCGGACACGCCCGTCGCGCGCGCGATTCCCGCCAGGAAGCTCATGAACAGCGGGTCGCCGATGCCATGTACCGTAGGTGCGAGCCGCACCGATCCCACCCGAATGCCTCGTTCGGCGAGCGCGGCGGCCGCAACTGCGTTCAACCTGGGGAAGCCGGGATCGAAAGGTGGCGGCGCGTCGTCTTCCGTTATGACGCGGCCGGGCGTGAGCAGCGCCAGCCCGGCGGTGATGAGGATGGGCTTGTCCGTTCCCGCGAGCGCCCCGCCCATCGCCTCGATCGCACGCCGTTCCTGCTCGGCATTCTCGGCGAATTTCGAGAAGTCATGGTCGAAAGCGAGATGAATCACCGCGTCGGCATCGCCCGCGGCGCTGGCGAGCAGGTCGACATCGTCAAGGTCGCCGCGCAGCACTTCGACGCCCTTGTCGGCGAGCTCCGCCGCCTTTGCTTCCGAGCGAGACAGGCCGATCACCTGATGGCCCCCTTCCAGAAGATCGCTGGCTACCACGCTGCCGACCCAGCCGCTGGCACCCGTCATGAACACTCGCATTGCAAATCCTTCCTGCCGTTTCATGGGCTATTGTCCGACAAAGGGGATGCCGGTAAAGTTGAGATATTATCCTATTATAACAACCAACAGGATCTGACGTGAGCACTGCGCCCACAGGTGCGCTCGGCACCTTCCTCCGCGAACGCCGCACCAGGCTCGACCCGGCGGCGTTGGGCTATGCCGGCGGCCGGCGACGCACGCCGGGACTTCGCCGGGAAGAGGTGGCGCAGCGCGCCGGGATCAGTTCCACATGGTACAGCTGGCTTGAGCAGGGGCGCGGCGGCGCTCCATCCGCCCATGCACTGGACGGACTTGCCGAAGCGCTGATGCTGACCGAGGCAGAGCGCGAGCACCTGTTCGTTCTTGGCCTCGGCCGGCCCCCCGGAATCCGCTATCAGCCGCCTGGTGGTATAACCCCCCGGCTCCAGCGCGTACTCGATGCGTTCGACGCCAGCCCCGCGATCATCCGCACAGCGACCTGGGACGTGATCGCCTGGAACCGGTCGGCGGCGGCGGTGCTGGCCGATTATGAAGCATTGCCGCTGGCGGAACGCAATGTGCTGCGCTTGCTGTTTCTGGACCCGAAAAGGCGCGAAGCCGATGTCGATTGGGAAAATGTCGCCCGGTTCGTCGTCGGCGTATTCCGGGGCGATACCGTTCGCACCGGCGCGGCTGCGATCGTTCAGCCGCTGGTTGACGAGCTGCGCGCGAAAAGTCCCGACTTCGCCAGGATGTGGCGCGACAGCGAGGTCCATAGTTCGTGCGAAGGCGTCAGGCTTCTGCGACATCCAGATGTGGGTGAGATCGCGCTGGAGTTCTCGGCGTTCGTCGTCGATAGCCGGCCGGATCTCGCCATGCTCGTCTACTCGCCGGTCTCCGCCGACGACGCTGCCAGGGTAAGGGCGCTCAGCGCCCGGAAGCCCGGTTGAGACACATGCGCGGCGCGGCGGCACCGGAAGGGAGATCGTCGTGATCGAACTATTCTATGAATCGACGCCCAACACCCGAAAGGTCGCCATTTTCCTGGAGGAAGCCGGCCTGGACTATCGGCTGACATCGGTCTCGCTGGAACGCGGCGAGCAGCATCACGAAGCCTTCACGGCGCTCAATCCCAATGGCCGCATTCCGGTGATCATCGATCATGGTCCGGATACCGCTTCCCCGGTTACAGTCTTCGAAAGCGGCGCAATACTGCTCTATCTGGCTGAAAAGACCGGGCGGTTCATCCCGGCGGACATGAACGGCCGCTTCGCCACCATCCAATGGCTGTTCTGGCAGATGGCCGGCCTTGGCCCGATGGCGGGGCAGAATGGCCACTTCCTGCTCTACGCACCGGAAAAGCTGCCATATGCGATCGATCGCTATGGACGCGAAACGCGGCGGCTATATGGGGTGCTGGAGACGCAGCTCCAGCGCACCGCTGCTTTCATCGCCGGCGAATATTCGATAGCCGACATGGCCACATTCCCATGGATCATGACGCACAAGGCTCAGGGCCTGACGCTCGACGACTATCCCGCGGTCAAGCGCTGGTTCGCGGAAATACGCGCGCGGCCTGCAGTGCAGCGGGGCCTGGCGGCGGGTGGCGGAATGCCCAGATCTTCCGCGCCGATGACCGATGCCCGCCGCGCGTCGCTCTTCGGAGCCCCACAGGAGCCCCAATGATGAAGCTGGAACTCTTCTTCGACTGTTCGAGCCCGTGGTCCTATCTCGCTTTCGAGCAGGCGCCATCCGTGGCCGCCGAGCTCGGGCTCGACCTCGTCTATCGCCCGGTGCTCGTCGGCGGTGTCTTCAACGCGGTCAACCGCAGCGTCTATGACATGCGCGAAAATGTGCCATCCAAGATGGCCTGGGTGGCCAAGGATCTGAGCGACTGGTCTCGCGCAACCGGGCTTGCGATCCGCTTCCCGCCGCCGGTGTTCCCGGTCAACAGCGCAAAGGCGATGCGCGCTTGCCTCCTCCTCGAAGAGCGGGGCGCGCTCGTCGCTTTCGCGCGTGCCGCCTGCGAGGCCTATTGGGCGCGGGGCGAGGACATCTCGCAAGAAGCGGTACTGGCCGCTCTATGCCGTTCGATCGGCGTCGACCCCGATACCGTCCTGCCGCAGCTGGGCAGTGAGCTGTGGAGGATCAGACTCAGGGCGAATGTCGAAGAACTGATCGGGCGGGGAGGCTTCGGCGTCCCCACCTTCTTTCTGGAACGCGATGACATCTACTTCGGCGTGGACCGCCTGCCGATGATCCGCGAAGCCGTAGGCCGGGCAAGATCGTCCGGAGATATCCGCTAAGGGCCGGATCGCCGCTGAAGCCGTCGGTCCATCGATGAAGGTGATGATGGAAGAGCCGATGAGCGACACGGCTCAAAGCTATTCTGTCATGCTCAGGCCGATATTGGGCGATCGGATCACGGGCGGCGCATAGAAACGGGAAGCGGTATGAGCAGCGCTACGTTGCCGTCATCCGCACGCGTGGCGGTCATCTCGCCGACATCAAGGAACATCGGGACCCATTGGAGGTCCTGCGAACGTTGAAGAGCCCGACAGCCGTCGACGCTTTGGCGGCAGGCGTTTGGACAGCCACGCCCTGATATTCTCTTGCGCCGACCAGACGCGCTGAGCGACCGGGGCGACTCCTGATGCGGTACGCGCCACTAGCGCATTGGACGGGCCCCGGGATCCGCGCGTGCTGTTTCGCCGCGGCACCCTGCTGTGCGAAATCCGCTGGCTGCATTCGATCGATTGATCATGTTGCCGCTTGCATTTGAATTGCAGAATTATATACAAAACGACATTATAAAGTGCGAATCAGCGGCCGCAGAGTCGCAAAGGGATGTTGGGAGGGACTAATATGAGATGGGAATCCTGCGAACTCGCTGAGCATGGCGCAGCGCTGCCGGCGTCGCCCAGCGTGCATATGCCGGCGCCGACCTCCGGCGCTGACAGCGGCATGTTCCGAAAGCATATCGGATGACCAGCAATAGCGGTGGTCGCGCCCGGGCAGGCGAAATCGTCCTCATCACCGGCGGCAGCGAAGGGATCGGCTATCAGGTCGCCAGGAAACTTGCGGCAGAGGGACTCACGGTCCTGCTCGGTGTTCGGGATCTGGTGCAGGGCCGGGATGCGGCAAGCAAGATCGACGGGATTGCCCATGCGATTCCGCTGGATGTAACCGACGCGGATAAGATTGCGGCGGCAGCGGAGCTGATCCGCAGGGATTTCGGGCGCATCGACATCCTCATCAATAACGCCGCGATCGTGCAGACGGGCGGGCTCGAAGCCGGAACGTCGTTCGACGAATATTCGCGGCGCAGCTATCCAAGCAGGGTGTCACTGGACGAGGTTCGCGCCGTCTGGGAAACCAACGTCTTTGGCGTTCTCGCGGTTACTCAGGCAATGCTTCCGCTGCTGCGGCAGGCACCCCAGGCGCGGATCGTCAATATATCGAGCGGCGTTGGATCGCTGACGCTGAACGCTGATCCTGCCGGGCCTTATCGGTCGATCTACGGCCCGCTCTACGGCGCGTCGAAAACCGCGCTCAATGCGCTGACGGTCGCCCTGGCGATCGAACTCGAAGCCGAGGGAATAAAGGTGAACGCAGCTTGTCCGGGTTTCACCCGCACGGCGCTGACCAATTACACCGGAACGCAGACCGCCGAGGAGGCCGCCAGGCATCCTGTCCGGATGGCTCTTATCGGCGCGGACGGCCCCACCGGGTCCTTCTCGGATTTTGACGGCGCGCTGCCCTGGTAGCGGCTGGAGGGGACCAATCGATCGGCAGGTGCAGGGCGCATCGATGTCGTCAGGCCGGATCGTGGCGAGGTGAAAGCGCGGACGACCGATAACGGGCTGCCGTCAGCAGACATAAGAATAAAGGGAGGAAAATAATGAATCGATCGAAGCTCAAATATGGCGTGGCGGCAATATGCCTGGGCGCCACCATGCCGGCGTGGTCGCAGGAGATTGCCCAACCGGTCGTCGAGCCGCAGGCGGCGGCGATTGAGGAAATCGTCGTCACGGCGCGCGGGCGTAATGAGGGGCTTCAGAAATCGCCCGCCGCGATCACCGCCTTCTCCGCAAAGCAGATCGATGACGCGCGGATCAAGAACGTCGCCGACTTCATCGCCAAGACTCCGAATATCTCGATCACGAAGAGCCAGAGCGCCGGATCGTCGTTCATCACGGTCCGTGGCATTACGCAGGTGCGCAACGGCGAAAGCCCGGTCGCGGTCGTCGTCGACGGCGTTCAGCAGATCACCTCGAAGCAGTTCAGCAGCGATCTGTTCGACGTGCAGCAGATCGAGGTTCTGCGCGGTCCGCAAGGCGCGCTTTACGGCCGCAACGCGATAGGCGGTGCGATCGTGATCACCTCGAAACCGCCCGCCGACGAACTGGAGTTCAATGCCAATCTCTCGGCCGGCAATGGCGAGGATTATCGCGTCCAGGCGGCGGTCAGTGGCCCGCTCATCGAGGACAAGCTGATGTTCCGCCTTGCCGGCAGCTTCCATGATTTCGGCGGCCGCTTCGAGAATGTCTTCCTCAATCGGAAGGTCGACTGGCTGAAGGACCGCAACATTCGCGGGGCGCTGAAGGCCAATCTCACCGATACCCTGACCGCCGAACTGCGGGGCAGTTATAACGACACCCGGGGCACCTCGTTCAATTTCCTATATCAGCCGGTCAAATATGCCTCGCCGACCTCATGCTTCCTCGATCCCGCCAATCCATTTGGCGGCCCGGCGCCCGACGCCAACCGGGTGAGCCGGCGCTACTGCGCGAATAATGCCGGTTCGAACAAGCGGACCATCGCGAATATCTCACTGCGGCTTCAGAAATCGGCGGATTGGGGAACCATCACCAACACCCTGTCCTGGGTCAATGTGGAAGAATTCGGCAAGGCGGACCAGTTTCCCTATACGGCCAGCCGTAACCTCTTCGGCTTCGCCGATGGCGCGCAGACGCAGTTCGAGACTTTCGACTCCTGGCAGAACGAGTTCCGCGTCGCATCATCGAACGACAATCGGTTCCGCTGGATGGTCGGCGCCTATTATCTATACACCAACCGCTATATTTCGACGTCGACCAGCCAGGACAACGACCTCGGGATCATCAACCTCTACCGGGTTCCGCAATTCAACAATCCGATCAACCCGACGCTGACCTTCCTGGCGGATGAAAACCACAATACCGCCTATGCCTTTTTCGGGAACCTCGCTTATGATGTCACGGATGCGCTCGAGGTCTCGGCCGCGTTCCGTTACGACCATGATCGCCGCCATCAGCTCATCAGCCCGATCGCCAATGTCGGCGTGCCGGCGGGATGCACGGTCGCCAACACCGATCCGTGCTCGCGTACCGCCAATTTCAGCAAGTCGCAGCCGAAGTTTACGGTGAATTACCGTCCCGACAGCAACCTCACCCTGTTCGCCAATTGGGGCGTCGGTTTCCGCTCGGGTCAGTTCAACCAGGCCGGTGCGGCCGCCGCGGCAAATCTGCCGGGCCTGACCGATCTCGCCAAGGCCGAGAGCGCATCGACGACCGAGGCCGGGATCAAGCTGCGCCTGCTCGATGGCAAGATGCGCATAAATGCGACGGGCTACCACACCAACGGCAAGAACCCGTTCAACTTCATATATGTCGGCAGCATCAACGCGCAGATCCTCGTCTCCATCGACAAGACCGAGCTTTATGGCGGCGAGGTCGAGGTCGATTTCACGCCGATGGAAGGCCTGAATCTGTTCGGAAGCTATGGATATACGCATAGCGAGATCAAGAAATACACGCTCGACCCCGCCGCCGTCGGCAACTGGGCGCCTTACATCCCACGCGACAGCGCGACGCTCGGCCTGCAATACCGCCTGCCGGTGAATGACAGCTTCAACCTGTTTACGCGTGGGGAAATGGAGCATCACGGCAAGCAACACTGGGATGCCGAAAACACGAGCGCCCGCTCCGCTTATCAGCTGTACAATGTCCGCGCCGGGTTCGAAACGGCGGATGGCAAGTGGAGCCTCACCGCTTACGTCAACAATCTTACCAACACCAACTACAACGCCGAGTGGGCGTCCGGCGGCTTCGCCTTTCCGGGACAGCTGCGATCCTATGGGGTCGAACTGCAGGCGCGGTTCTGACGGCGAATAGGCGGCGGCGGGGAACATCCTGCCGCCGCTAATTGACAATCAATCGAATGAATGAGAATAAATTGCGGACCTATGTCCCTGATTACGGTCGAGATGGGACGTGTAGAGATTTGATCCGGTCGCCCAGATGCGCGGAATGAGAGGAATGGCGGTGCCCGACTATTTTGGTGAAGTGGCGCGCTTCGATCTGGCATCGGCGTTGGCGGGCCTCGAAGCGTCCGGTTATCGGGGATTGAACGCGGCGGTCATCTGCTGCGATCGTCACGCGACCGACCCGGCCCGCGTTGCGCTCCGCGCCCGAAACGCGGACGGCGAGACGCGCGAATGGACCTTCGCCGAGTTGCGGCGGCATTCCGAAAGAGTGGCTGCCCTGCTGGCCTCGCTGGGCGTCGGCAAGGGGGATTGCGTGGCGGGCCTCCTGCCCAGAACCGCCGATCTTCTCATCACGATCATTGCCGCATGGCGTCTCGGCGCGGTGTATCAGCCACTGTTCACTGCCTTTGGCCCAAAGGCGATCGAATATCGTCTCCTGGAGGCCGGCACGAAAGTCGTCGTGACGGACGCCGCCAACTGCGACAAGATCGGCGCGGACGCCGGTGTCGCCGTCGTGAATATTCAGGCGAATGACGCCGATCATGATTTCGGGATCGATGTCGGTCCCGGATTCCTGCCGGACGAGCCGGTCGCTTGCGGGCTGGACGATCCCTTTCTCATCATGTTCACCTCGGGCACCACCGGAGCGCCCAAGCCGCTCTTCGTGCCGATCCGCGCGATCGCGGCCTTCATGGGCTACCTGACCGATGGCGTCGGCCTGACGGCGGACGACCGCTTCTGGAACCTCGCCGATCCGGGCTGGGCCTATGGCTTATATTATGCCGTGACCGCGCCGCTCGCATTGGGGGCCGCGACCACTTTCTACGAGGGGTCTTTCACGGTCGAAAGCACCTATGAAACTATCGAGGCGTTCGGCATTTCGTGTCTGGCGGGCTCACCGACGGCCTATCGGCGCATCATCGCGGCGGGCCCGGGGGCGGCGGCGCCCTTCAAGGGAAGGATCAGGACGGTCAGCAGCGCCGGCGAGGCATTGAATCCCGAGGTTATCCGGTGGTTCGACGAGCATCTGGAGGCGCCGATCCGCGACCATTATGGGCAGACCGAAATGGGCATGGTGCTGTGCAATCATCACGGATTGTCGCATCCGGTGCGCGTCGGTTCGGCGGGTTTCGCCTCGCCCGGTTTTCGGCTGGCGATCCTGTCCGAAGGATTGGAGGAGTTGGGTCCGGGCGAGCCGGGCGTTCTCGCGGTTGACCGGTCTCAGTCTCCCTTGATGTGGTTCGCGGGCTATCTCGGCCGGGAAACCTCCTCCTTCGTCGATCGCTGGTATCTGACCGGCGACATGTGCGAGGCAAACGAGGACGGCAGCATATCCTTTGTGGGCCGATCGGACGACGTCATCACGACGTCGGGCTACCGGGTCGGGCCGTTCGACGTCGAAAGCGCGCTGCTCGAACATGAAGCCGTCATCGAATCGGCGGTTATCGGCAAGCCGGATCCCGATCGCACCGAGATCATCAAAGCCTTCGTGGTTCTCCAGGAAGGTTTCGAACCCAGCGGGCAGATCGTCGACAGTTTGCAGCGCCATGTCAAAACGCGCCTTTCGGCTCACGCCTTTCCCCGTGAGATCGAATTCGTGCCGTCATTGCCGAAGACGCCGAGTGGGAAGACGCAGCATTTCGTGTTGAGGGCGCAGGAGAAAGCCCGCGCCGAGTCCGCTTCGATCACCTGATCCGGCGGGCCGGCGGCGCGTTGGACAAAGGCGCTGGCAAGACGTCGAATTCCCCATTACCGGAACGGGATCACAGGAGCAGAGTAGATCGGCATGAGCCTGACTGACGGAAAACATGCGATAATCAATGCGGTAAAGGGCCGACGTTCCGTCAGGCGTTTCCTGCCGACCGCAGTGCCCGACGAGGTGGTGATGGAGATCATCGAGGTCGCCTCACGCGCGCCCTCAGGGCAGAATATGCAGCCGTGGCTGATTCATTTCGTGACGGGCGACGTCAGGGATTCGCTGTGCCGCGAGGTCACTGCCGCGGCGGCGGCCGGGGAACGCAGCGATGACTATCCCTATTTCCCGCAGGAAATCCGCGAACCCTATCTCTCCCGCCGTCGCAAGGTCGGCTTCGACCTGTTCAACATCTACGGGATCGCGCGCGACGACCTGGAAGGGCGGAAGGGCGCGTTGCTGCGCAATTTCGAGTTTTTCGGCGCGCCTGTCGGCCTGTTTTTCGTCATGGAGCGCGACTGGGGTCTGGGTGCGTGGCTCGACATAGGCAATGTCATGACGAATGTGATGACCGTCGCCAGAGCCTTTGGCCTCGAAACCTGCCCGCAGCAGGCATGGGCGGAATATGCGCCTCCGGTACGCAAGGTGCTGGGCATTCCCGATCATCAGGTAATCGTCTCCGGCATGGCGCTCGGTCATGCGGACTATCCCGCGAGGGAGAATCAGCTCGTCACCGAGCGGGCTGCGCCGGAAGAGTTCGTCATACGGCATCGCTGAGCGCGTGTGCCTGATCATGTTTGCGGCTGATTCCAACCCCGCCGGCAACGGCTTTGACGGGGTGGGGGCCAGCGGCTTAATTGCCCTGGAGAAACGATATGAAGTTCGCTGATCTGACCGCCCGTCTGCGCGTCCCGGTTGTGGCGGCGCCGATGCTGCTCGTCTCCGGGACCGATCTCGTCATCGCCGCAGGGAGGGCCGGCATCCTCGGAGCCTTTCCGGCGCTCAACGCCCGCTCGACGTCCGAGCTCAAGGACTGGCTGGAGAGGGTCGACGGGGCGCTGGAAGGGCGGCCCTATGCCGTCAACCTGATCATACAGGGCCCGGGCGCGCCGCGCCTGGAGGACGACCTCGCCTTGATCGAAGCCTTCAAACCGCCCGTGGTCATCACCAGCGTGGGCAATCCAGCCCAGGCCGTGAAGCGCATTCACGGTTTCGGCGGTCTTGTGCTCCACGACGTCGCGACCCTCCGCCACGCCCATAAGGCGATCGAGGCCGGCGTCGACGGGCTGATTCTTCTGACCACCGGGGCGGGGGGGCACACCGGCTCGGCCAATCCGTTCGCCTTCGTGTCGCAGGTCCGCACTTTCTGGAGCGGGCCGATCCTTCTCGCCGGTGCGATTTCGGACGGCAGCGGCATCGCTGCCGCGCGCGCGCTCGGTGCGGATCTCGCCTATATGGGCACGCGCTTCGCCGCATCCGCCGAATCGCTGGCGTCCGACGCCTACAAGGCGCTGCTGGTCTCCGAAACCATGGCGGACGTCGTTCTGACCGACAGGATTTCGGGGCTTCCCGCGACCTTCCTGCGCGGCTCGATAGTGCAGGCTGGTCTCGATCCCGACGCCCTTCCCGAGCGGGCCGAACTCTTCAGGCCGAACCTGCCGGCCAATATAAAGGCGTGGCGGGGTGTCTGGAGCGGCGGCCCGGGCGTGGGTTCGATCACCGACATACCGCCGGTTGCCGAGATCGTCAGGCGGCTCGCGGAGGACTATGATGCCGCAAAGGCGAGGTTCGCGGCTGCCTGAGGCAGCCCGCCCGGGGGAAAGGCCCTGATTATCGTGCCTGCCCCTTGGCGGGCAGAGGTGCGCCCGTCCGCGATGTCGCGGTGTGAAGGATCGCGGCCAGGGCGGCCACCAGCGCAGCGCTTCCACAAAAGGTGACGGCGGCAAAGCCGTGGCCGTCCTTTATCAGCCCCGCCATGACCTGTCCCGCCGCCGCGCCGAACGGAATCATCCCGCTGGTCAGCACGGCAATGCGTCCGGTCAGATCGAGGCTCGCCATGAGCCCGAGATAATAGGGCAGGTTGAACGCCCAGCTGAACATCACCAGCAGTGCTGCCGCCACGAAGAAGTTCGTGCCGATCAGCCACAGCCCGAGCGCCATGGCCAATGTGCCGGAGACGAGGGGTAGAACCCTTCCGAAACGCAGGCCCAGGACGGTGGCAACGCCCGCACCCGCGATTCCGCCAAAGCCCGCGACAGAAAGCGCTGTCGCGATCATGTCGGCATCCAGTCCCCGATAGGCGGCGATCTGACTTGCCATCGGCCACACCAGACCAAAGCCGAAGAACAACAGGAACATGCCGAGAAGGCCGGACAGCACCGCAACCGGCGATGCCGTGGGGCCGTCCCGATGCGATGGTGCATTTTGCCGGGAGGCTGGCAAAGCGCCATGCTTCGGCAGCGCGAGAAGGAACGCCATGTGGATGGCGACGAAAGCGCCCGTTACCAGCATCGCCCCGGCGGCGGGCGCGCTTCTGGCGTACCAGACGATCAGCGCCAGCAGGGCGGTAGTCGTTACCAGGTTGCAGGCGACCGCGAGGCCGAAGGTGCGATCCGGGGCGGCCATAGCCGCAATCGATGCGACGGCCACCGCGTAGAGAGCGCCCTCTCCGACCCCCGCAGCCATTCGCAGGATGCCGATCGCGAAAGGATCGGCGGTCTCCATGCTCCCCAGCTGGCCGATGGCCGCCAGAAGGATGGCACAGAGCGCAATGGCGCGACGGTTCCATCTGTTGACGATCAGGGGCGCCAGAACGACTGTTATCGCCATCGAGAACAGCTCGATCGAGCCAAGCGTGGCGGCGGTCCCGACATCCAGCCCGCGCGCCACGAACGCATCCACGAAGGTCGGCATAAGCGCGCCGATGATCGCCGCCGGGTTGGTGAGCATGGCGATCATCAGCGCCTGGCCCCACCGGGCGGACGGGGACGGAGCCGAGAGGTCAGGCCTGGATGATCGATCGGTCAATGTCGGTACTCCGCTGGAGACCCCGGCCACTCCAGCTGCGTTCGCCCGAATGCGGGCGGCGCTCCGTTCAGGCCGGCGGGGATTTACGGCCGGCCGGCGCCGATCCGGCGGCGGCGCATCATTTCGGGTCGGCGGGTCACGCCATGGTGAAGCGGACGGGCATGCGCTTGATCGCGCTGACGTTGATCGATCGCGATCGTTCGACCGGACCGGCGAGCTCGATCGACCTCACCCGGCGAAAGAATTCCTCGAAGAAGATCCGCATCTCGAGCCGCCCCAGATGCTGGCCGAGGCATATATGCGGACCATATCCGAAACCGATCTGGGGGTTCGGCGCACGGTTCGCCTTGAACGTGAATGGGTCCTCGAAGACTTCCTCGTCGCGGTTGGCGGACGGGTATGACAGCATCATCCAATCCCCCTTGCGAATGGTCTGGCCGCGCAAGCTGTAATCGCGCTCCGCCGTTCGCATGAAGCTGAGCAGCGGCGACGTCCATCGGACGCATTCTTCGACCAGTGCCGGCACCAGCGATCGATCGTTCTTCACCATGGTGAACTGCTCGGGCGATTCCGCCAGCGCGCCGACGCCGCCGGCGGTCGAGGAGCTTGTCGTATCGTGCCCTGCGGTCAGGATCGCGATATATTGGCTGGTCACGTCCCATTCCGACAGAAGCTTGCCGTCGACGGTGGCGTTGGCGATCACCGACGCGATATCGTCGGTGGGGTTTGCCCGTCGCGCCTTTATCAGGTCGCTGAAGAATTGCTTGAACTCGGCAAGCGCGCCGAGATCGTAAGAGCTTGCCTCGCTCTCGTCGACGCTCGAATGCGACTTGCTGATCTCGGGATCCTGCGGATTGAACAATTCCTGGGTGAGCCGCAGCATCATATCCTCGTCTTCACGCGGCAGACCCATGAGCGAGAGAATGACCCGAAGCGGATAGCGGAGCGCGACGCGTTCGGCGAAGTCGCACATGTTCCCCTGGGCGGCCATCTCGTCGATCGACTCGATCGCGAGCGCGCGGATATCCTCTTCGAGCCCGCGAATGCCCTTCGGCGTGAAATTCTTGAATGTGAGCCGGCGATAAATGGAGTGTTCCGGCGGGTCCATCGTGATAAGCACCCTGAAAAATGGAGCTGTCTCACGATTTTCGAGATATTGCCGTTCAGCAGACTGGCTCAACAGCGCACAGCGATGATCGTTATTGGAAAAGATCAGAGGCTGGCGGCTGATCTCCATGACGTCGGCATGTTTGGTCACTAGCCAGAACGGATCGAAACCCGGAGTGTCGACCAGGCCGAGCGGGATATTGTGCCGCAGTTCGGCGAACGATCGATGGATCGCTTCCCAATCGGCATAGGCGGACGGGCTGACCACCTGCCTGGCGATTGCCGGCGGGACGAAATCCGCTTCGGGCCGCGCGCCTGCCGCTTGAACATTTCCCTCGCAGCCCATGTCGAGCTTCCTCCCAAGGTCGTTTTTATATGCCGACAGTTATTTCAGTCAATCGAATGATTGTCAAGCAGGCGACTCATATGCGGCGGCCGTCATGAGGCGTTGGCGGGCGATGCTTGTCAACGCTGCTGGCGGCGGCGCGTTGTCCGATATGAGGCTGCGGCGGCGGCCGGCGGCCGGTCGATCAGGGGTGAGTGGGATCGCACAACCGCCGGAAGATCAGGACGGAGATTTCCGTCATGTCCTCAACCATGGCCGCAATCCTGGCCTTGTTCAGATCTTCGGGCCGCGACTGGGTCGGTATCGTGGCCGATATGCTCACGCAGATGGTAAGGACCTCGTAGAGCCTGTTGCGGGAAGCGGCAGGAAACATCTTGCTGAGCAGTTCGATATATCGCTCTCGCACTGCTGCCACCTTCAGCTCCATCGCGTCCTTGGCGATGTCGGCGTGAGAAAATTGTGCAGCGACTATCCTGAGATAGCTGTGGCCGGCCGGAGTGTCGGCTTCGCGAACCATCGGGCCGAGATAGCTTCTGAGCAGATAGCGCAGACGTTCCAAGAAGTCGGTGTTCTCGGGCACGGTTTCCAGATGGGTCAGCCGCTCGGCGAGTATCGGCTCAAGCGCATTCTCGATCACCGAGACGTACAGCGCTTCCTTGGTCTTGAAATAATAGTTTGCCGCGCCGGGATTGACCCCGACCTCGCGCTGAATGGCGCGCTGGCTGGCGCCTTGCAGCCCATGTTCCGCGAAGTGGACCGCCGCAACCGCCAGCAGCCGATCGCGCACCGAGAGGTCCTGGTTGCTGGACGGCATGTTCGATTTCGGCATTATGTTCGACTTGGGCATTATGTCCTGATGCCTCAATAATAGGCATGAAGCAACGGGCCGGCGGGAGGGCCCGCCAGCGGCGGACCCTGGCGGCAAATTAAGCCGCCTGCTTCATTTCATCATCTCTCACACGATGCGGCAGCATGCCCATGCCGTGGAGGTCCGATTGAAATGCCAGGGCGGCCGCGATCAGTGGGTGTGACGGCAGCCCGAAGGGTGATGGCCGGCAAGGCATGCCGCATGGCGCTTGGCATATCGCGCCATCATTCCGAAGATCTCGAGGAAATCCGTTTTCGCATCGGGGCTGCCCCATTGGCGATAGAGGAAATTGACGCTTCCGGCCATGCGCTCGGGCAGCAGCCAGGAATCGAAAGGCGGGGCCAGTTCGATGTCGGCCGCTGCTTCCTCGACCCCCATGCCCGCTTCGAAACGCTTTCGAGCCTCGCGGCGCAGATTCTCCATATAGGTCTTGAAGATGCCCACGCCCTTCTTGTCGGTCAGGGGGCCGTGGCCGGGGACCACGACATCGACGTCGAGGTCCATGATCAGGTCGCAGGCGGCGAGCCAGCCGTCGATCGACCCCTCCCAGACCGCGGGATGGACGTTTATGAACAGGATATCGCCGGTATATACGACCTTGTCCTGAACGGAATGGATCAGGGTGTCGCCGGGTGTGTGGGCCGGGCCGACATTGATGAGGCGCACGTCCTTGTCGCCTACCTTGAGCGTCATCTCCCGCTCGTACGTTTCCGTTGGGAGCACCAGTCCGTATCCCCGGAAATCGAAGCCGGACGCCTTTGCCCAGGAGGCGATATACTTCGCCCCTTCCCCCAGGGATTCGGCATTGTCGATCATTTCCTGATGCTTCTCCGGCGTGAGCTTCATGAACTCCGCCGCCGTCGCGCTCGATGCGATGATCCGGGCGTCGCCCACCAGCTTGTTGCCATAGGTGTGATCGGCATCGGCGTGAGAGTTGACGAGAATGTCGATATGCCGCGCCGCGTCGC
This sequence comes from Sphingomonas sp. SRS2, assembly GCF_000971055.1. GTDB lineage: Bacteria > Pseudomonadota > Alphaproteobacteria > Sphingomonadales > Sphingomonadaceae > Rhizorhabdus. Next base: position 7,145 of record NZ_LARW01000133.1, on the reverse strand, counting down.
TGGCGTCGCGCATCGCGCCCAGCATCGTGGCGGTCATGTTCAGGTCATAGAGCGTGTCGACGAGCAGAGAGCACTCGCCATCCGTTACCAGTCCGGCGTTGGACCAGCCCCAGCCGCCATCCGGCTGGAGCCAGGCCCAGCAGCCTCGCCCTAGCTCATGGAGTCCTTTTGTATAACCGCCCTGCATGCAAATCTCCATTCATCCACGAGCGCCGATGGAGAGCATGACAGGCCTTCGCCCCCGCACCCCCGAGCCCATCTTCATGACCATCAGAGGTCAGCCGCCCACAACATTATCGCCGAATACAATCACATGATTGAGATGGTGACGCAAGTCGATAGATTCGCTTCGTTTAGAACAAGTTGCGGGATCAGGCGCACGATTGACACGGCCGTGCTTCCTGATGTAGACGCCGTCGTCAGGCGCTTGCCTGCCTTATTTGGCGCCATCTCCCAATCCGGCGTCGGCGACCCGCAGTGCACCGTTGCAGCGCATTCCGCACCCTGTTTTCTGCGGATCGCAAGGCTATTCGGTAATTCCGATCAATGCTGGTGGGAGCCGCTTGCCGCTACCCGTTGACAAGGGCGGCCTCAAATTCTATCAATCGACTGGTATATACGTGGCAAATGCCGATCCCTTCTGGCCGGCCTACGGGCAGGGCGATGGATTGGCCGTCCATCCAGATAGCGTCAAACAAGGAGGGGATGAGTGGCGATCGACCATACGCATGATGCCGCCAAGCGGAGCTGGGTGGCGAGCGCGAACGATGGAATTACCGAATTCCCCCTTCAGAATCTGCCTCTTGGCATATTCTCGCCGCCGCGTGGCGATCGACGCTGCGGCGTGGCGATCGGCAATCAGATTCTGGATTTACGCGAAGCCGCGAACCGGGGTCTGCTTAACCCTCCCGCCGCCGATGCGGTAAGGGGCGAGGCGCTCGACGCACTTTTTGCGCTGGGACGCCCTGTGCTGCGATCGCTGCGCCATGACATCTTCAGGATTTTGGCCGCGGATGGTGGGCCGGGCGACGAAACGCTGCTGCATGCGATGGCGGATTGCAGCCTTTATCTGCCCACCACGGTGAGAAATTTTTCCGACTTTTTCGTTGGCGTGCACCATGCGATCCGTTGCGGTCAGATCATCAATGGCGATGATTACGAACTGTCGCAGAACTACGCCTATATGCCGATCGCCTATAATGGCCGGCCATCGACGGTTTGCGTCAGCGGCACCGACATCCGGCGTCCTGTCGGGCTGCGCAAGCGGCTTTCGGAAGATCCCCTTCCAAGCTTCGGTCCGTGCCAGTGGATGGATTTCGAACTCGAGCTGGGATTTTTCGTCGGTTCGGGCAATGCGTTCGGTGAGCCCGTCCCGATTGCGGACGCCGGCGATCAGGTCGTCGGCTTTTGCCTTCTCAACGATTGGTCCGCTCGGGACATCCAGATGTTCGAGATGGCGCCCCTGGGCGCATTCAACGGAAAGAGCTCCGGCACCAGCATCTCGCCATGGGTAATCACCGCTGATGCGATGGAGCCGTTCCGGCGGCCCGCGATGGAGCGGCTTCCCAACTCACCGGAAATCCCGGCATATCTTCATGACGAATCCGACCAGCGCATGGGCGGCGCCGACATCGCGCTGACGGCGACGATATCGACCGCGAAGATGCGCGCGGCTGGCGAGCCACCGGTGCGATTGCTGCAGACCCATGCACGCTATTGCTATTGGACCTTCGCGCAGATGGTCGCTCAGCACAGCATCACCGGTTGCAGTCTCCTGCCGGGCGATCTGATCGGCACGGGAACGATATCGGGGCCGACACGCGCCGATCTCGCCAGCTTTTTCGAATTGAGCTTCATCGGCAAGCAGCCGTTCGAGCTTCCGAACGGCGAAACCCGCGGCTTCATCGAAGACGGCGATGAGATCGCCTTCGGTGGGCGGTGCGAACGGGAAGGCTTCGTACCGATCGGCTTCGGCACCTGCGCGGGACGTATCCTGCCGGCGTTGTCGCATGCCGCATAGCCTTGAAACCACGAAGCGATGTTCAGAAGGAAGTGATCCATGCGCGCAATGACGGTCGGCAACCCCGCAACGCTCGAGAATCTGAAGCTTGTCGATATCCCGGACGCTGGTTCGCCGGGGCCTGGCGAAATTCTGGTGAAGCTGCATGCCAGCTCGCTCAACTATAAGGATTTTCTCGTGGCCACTGGTCTGCTCCCGGTCGACGCGGGGCGGATTCCGTTGTGCGACGGTGCGGGCGAGGTTCTGGCGGTGGGCGAAGGGGTCGTCGATCTTGCGGTCGGCGACCGCGTTGTCGCGGTATTCCATACGCGTTGGCCGGCGGGCGAAATGCCGTCCGATGCGATGCGTGGGGCCCCCGGCGACACTATCGACGGCTATGCGCGCCAGTTTGCGGTCGCGCCGGCGACCTGGTTTTCTCGCGCTCCCGAGGGCTACAGCCATGCCGAGGCCGCGACGCTGACCTGCGCCGGTCTCACCGCGTGGCGCGCGCTGGTGCCGGATGGCCCCGTCATCGCCGGACAGACCGTACTGGTTCAGGGAACCGGCGGCGTGTCCCTGTTCGCGCTGCAATTCGCGAAGGCGATGGGGGCGATCGTCATCGCGACATCATCGAGCGACGCGAAGCTCGAACGCCTGAAGGCGCTCGGCGCGGACCATCTCATCAATTACAAAACGCTTCCCGAATGGGGGGAGGCGGCCTTCAACCTGACCGGTGGCGTCGATCATGTGGTCGAGGTCGGCGGCTCGGGCACCTTGCCCCAATCCATCGCCGCGACTGGCTATGGCGGACATATATCGCTGGTCGGCGTGCTCACGGGCCGGGGCGGCGAGATACCTTCCGGAATGATCACGCGAAAGCGCCTCCGCGTGCAGGGCGTGCAGGTCGGCAGCCGTAAGGATCATTTCAACATGATCGCGGCGATCAACGCCACGGGGATCCGGCCGGTCATCGATCGGAGTTTGCCGCTGGAGGAGCTGGCCCCCGCGCTGAGCCTCCAGGAAAGCGGCGTCCACTTCGGCAAGATCACCATCGATATCGGCTGATCGCCCTTCTCCGGGGCGAAGGGACGGCCGGCCCGATAGCCGCCGTCAACCGTCCCGGAGTGCATCATGACCGCCGCGATGTGTGCTATCCGGGCGTTCGGCCAGCTTAAACAGAAATGGCGCCAGTGATCGGGCTGCAGCTTGTCGGCCGCTCCGGCCCGCCAGACGGACAGAAGGCCGGCGATATCCTCGCCGGCCTTCTTCCATTCCGTCATTCGGCTGGGGTTGGACGGGCCATCATGCGATGGACCCGCCTTGCCGACAGTGTCTTATGTCGCGGCCATGATCCGCCTTAGAAAGCATATCTGATGGTTGCGCCATAGGTACGCGGCTCTTCGAGGTAGCCGTTGATCGGAAAGCCGAAGAGGCCCGAACTGACATAGGCGCTGCTGACCGTGGTCTTGTTCGTGATGTTACGAACGAACAGCGAGCCGCTGATCTTCTCTCCGACGGATGTCCAGTTCAGGAACGCGTTGAGCTTCGCGAAGGAAGGCTGGCTGAGATAAGGCACGTTGAACGCGGTGAGATAGGATCGGTCGCGATAGGATATCTCACCGCGCAGGGTGAAGTCCCCGGCGCCGGTCGGCAGGGTGTACTGCGCTCCCGCGAAGAAGGTGAAATTGGGGGACTGGCTGAGCGTATTGCCCGCAAGGTTGAACGCGGGATTGCCGTTGATCAGCGTGGTTCCGTCACCAAAGGGACGGGCGAGATCGCGGCTGACATATTCGTCGAACCGGGCGTGGAGCCAGGCGGCGTTGGCATCGATCCGCACGCGCTCCACCGGGCGCACCTGCAGTTCGGCCTCAAGCCCGTAGATCGTCGCCGTCGCGGCATTTTCGAGCACGGTCGACTGATCTTCCACCTTCCCGACCTGGAGGTCGGAATATTTATAGTAGAAGCCTGCGAGGTTCAGGCGGACGCGTCGGTCGAACAACGTCGATTTCATGCCGCCCTCGAAGGCGGACACCTTCTCCGGATTGACCGGCGGGGAAAGCGTGCCGAGGCTGTAGGTGCCCGATTTGAAACCCTTCGACCATGATGCATAGAGCAGGACGTCGGGCGTGACCTGATAGTCGAGCGCGATGCGCGGGGTGAAGGAGTTGAAGCGCTCGCTACCAGGCTGGGAGATCGTTCCGGCCGGGGGCTGCAGCACGAGGTTCGCCGGCGTGCTCGCGTCGAACGGAGTCGCGACGTCGAACAGGAACTGATCGAGCGCCCGCTTCTTCTCGGTGCTGTAGCGCCCGCCGACCGTCAGCCGCAATACATCGCTGAGCTTGTAGGTAGCCTGGCCGAACACCGCCATCGCCTTGGTCTTGATGAAGCCACCGCCCCAATAGCCTTGGGTCAGATAGTTGGTAGGCGGTGGGAAGAAGGCGAAATTGTCGAACGGTATGGCAAGCTGGCCACGATCATTCTCATTGAAATAGAAGAGGCCGACCAGCCAATTCAGCCGGTCGTGATTGCCGGTGATCTGGAATTCCTGGCTGAACTGCCTGTCCTGCTCGGCCTGATAGATCGGCGCGATCGGGGCGCTGGTCGAATCGATGTCCGACAGCGTCTGGTATTTCAGCTTGCGATAGGCGGTCAGCGAAACCAGGTCGATCTCGTCGCTCAGTTCGTAGCTGATCCGGCCGCTCGCGCCCCAGAAGCGGACCCTGTTCGTCGGATCGACATTGTTCGCAAGGTCACGCCGGTTCGATGGGGCCTGCCCGCCGAACAGGGTCAGGCCAAATGGCGTGATCGGCACGCCGGGGGCGGAGAAGGCCCCGCCGCCGAGATAATGATAGCCGCCCGAATGATCGCTGCGCCGATAATAATCGGCTTTGAGGTCGACGGTCAGCCGGTCGTTCGGCGTGAAGCGCAGGCTGCCCCGGATGGCGCGGCTGTTGAGATCGTCGATTTCGTTGCCGGTGACGACATTCTTGCCATAACCGTCATGATCCTGGGTCTGGAAGGCGACGCGCGCGGAAAGGACATCAGGGATGATGGCGCCTCCGACAGCGCCCTCGGCGACGATCTGGTTATAGTTGCCGGCGGTAAGGCTGGCGTAGCCGGAGAGCTCTTCGGTGGGGCCGCGCGTCGTTATGTTGATCGAGCCGCCGGTGGCGTTGCGCCCATAAAGCGTGCCTTGCGGGCCGCGTAGCACCTCGACCTGCTGAATATCGTAGAAGCTCGCCAGGGCGGCGACCGATCGCGATATGAATATGCCGTCGACGTGAAAGGCGATACTGCCCTCGGCGCCAGGCTGCAGGCTCTCGAGCCCGATGCCGCGCAGCGTGATCTTGGCGACGCCGAGCTGTTCGCCGAGGTTGAGGCCCGGAACGGTCGCGGCGACGCCCTGAAGATCGCGGATGCCGCTGCGCTCAAGCTCCGAAGCGGTGATCGCCGTGATAGCCAGCGGAACCTTTTGCAGCGATTCCGAACGCTTCTGGGCGGTGACGACGATTTCGGCGACCTCAGCGGCGCTGACGGCTGTCGTAGCCTGAGCGGCGATATCCGCCTGCGCCGAAGCCGCCGACGACAATGCCGCCGCGAGTGCTGCCAAACCAACGTATGACGACATTTTAGTCATATCCCTCTCCCCATCAAAGCTGCGTTCACAGCGCAACCGGCTTTTGCCGTTCATTCGATTGCTAGAATAAGTGTGTGCAGCTGTCAACCAGTGTCGCTGACGAGGGCCGGCTCCCGGCACGTCCAGCTAGTGCGGATAATATGATCGCAGCCAGTGTAATCCTGGCGGACCATTGCTAGATTGCTTCCCACAGCCGGTGTTCATTACCCGGCATAGAGGAGGCACTTCGCACTCAATCTCAATCATATGATTGAGATTGAGTGGCAGCAGGCGCTATTTTCGATCACCGTAAACTCGGCCGATACGACAATGATCGATCCGATCTGGAAAAAGCAGATGCTCGATCTGACCTTCGGCGCCTGATCTCGCAATTGGGTCAGCTTCGTGTCTGCGCGAGGGCGGAGGGCAGTTCGTGGCGCAGCAGGTCGATCAGCGCGCTGATCTTCGGCTGGAGATGGCGGCGCTGCGGATAGACCGCCCAGATGGGCTCCGCGTCGGGCGCATGCTCCTCCAATATCGGCTCCAGCCGGCCCTGCGCGATCAGGGGGAGCACATAGAATTCGGGTAGCTGGCAGATGCCCGCGCCGGCCAGCGCCGCTTCGGCGATCGCGCCGCCGCTGTTGCAGCGCCATCGACCCTTGGGCCGGTAAATCTCCTCGCGGCCCTGCCGTTTGAATTGCCAGGTCGTGGTTGTGCCGATCAGGCATTCATGGCTGGCGAGGTCCGACAGGCGACGGGGACGGCCATGCGCGAGAAGATAGTCGGGCGCGGCGCAGCAATGCAGGGTGCGCGAGGCGATGCGCGTGCGGATCAGGCTCGAATCGGCAAGCTGGCCGGTACGGATCGCCAGGTCATAGCCTTCGCCGACGATATCGATGATGCGATTGGTGAGTTCGATCGTCACGCTCAGCCTTGGATGGCGCGCGGAAAATTCCCGCACAAGCGGCGCGATGAAGCGCTCGCCCATGGCGGTCGAGCAGGTGATGCGAAGCTCGCCTTGTGGTTCGCCGCGCTCGTCGATCAGTGCGATCGCCTCGTCGCGCTCCATGATGATCCGGCGGCACCGTTCGAGGAAAACCTGTCCCGTGTCGGTCAGGCGCACGCTGCGCGTCGTGCGGTGGAACAGCTGTGCCTGGACGCGCTGTTCGAGCCGCGCGACCGCCCGGCTCATATGGGTGGTCGACATTGCCAATGCGACCGCCCCTCCCGAAAAGCTGCCGGTGGTGGCGACTGCCACAAATTCGTCGATCCCGTCCCAACGCGACATGATTATCCCTCAATAGCAATAATGAATTGCATTTCTGTCTAGTTATCACGCTGCGGGGATATTGCTATCGCACCTGAACATGATGGACGTCGCCTCAGGCGAAGCTGGGAGTTGTCGATGAAGACCCGTGCCGCAGTCGCGTTTGAGGCGAAGAAGCCTTTGGAGATCGTGGAGCTGGACCTTGAGGGTCCGAAGGCGGGCGAGGTCCTGGTCGAGATCATGGCGACCGGCATCTGCCACAC
>NZ_LARW01000132.1 GCF_000971055.1 Sphingomonas sp. SRS2 | reverse complement strand
GGCGGCGCAGCGATCGATCGCGGCGCCGCCTCGGCGGCGTCCTTGCCCCAGCTTTGCGCCCAGCGTTCGGCCACGGCAGGCGGCAGGGTGGGCGGGTCGGGGAGGGCCGCGCCCTCGCGCAGCACATGGGTGAAGACGCCATGGACCAGCTTGCGCGGGCCGCCATCGACCAGCGGCAGCACGGTGGTGATCGCGGCGTGCTGCGGCGTTTTCATCGCCAGCGCCTGGACGAGCGCGATGCGCAGCACCATCCGAGCCTTGGCGTCGTGCGGCAGCGGGCGTTCGGTGGCGCTATCGATCAGCGCGTCGAGATCGGCGGTCCGGCGCAGGACTTCAGCCGCGATGGCGTGGGCGAAGGCGCGGTCATCGCCCCGGTCGAGATCGGCGCAGGCCGCGTCCATCGCGGATTCGAGCGGCAGGCCACGGCGCAGTACAGCATCGAGCAGCTTGAGCGCGGCGCGGCGGGTGGCGGTTCCGGCGGGATCTTCTTGTCGTGAGGTCACCGACGCCCCCTAGCCGCTCGTGTCCAAGCCGTCATGCTGAAACGAGTTCAGGATGACGGCGTGGGGTCAATCGCGGTGCGGATTGAGCGCGCTCGCCCGGCGCCTGGTCGTGGGCACCGACGATGTTCCGGCGCGGCGCGGCGCGGGCATCGCGGCGAAATTGGGCGAAGGGGTCAGCATGCCCATCTCGTTTGCGATCATCTCCAACTGGGCGATGCGGTTCTCGGTCGCGGGGTGGGTCGAGAACAGGCTGTCGCCGCCGCGCTTCATGCCGGGAACGATATAGAGGGCCGCTGCCGCCGGATTACGCTCGACAACCGGATTGGGAATGTGCGCCGCGCTGTGCGCGAGCTTGGCGAGCGCCGAGGCGAGTGCGCGCGGCTTGCCCGAAATCTCTGCCGCGCCCCGATCCGCGCCATATTCGCGCGAACGGCTAATCGCCATCTGCACGATCATCGCGGCGAAGGGGGCGACGAAGACGGCGAGGATCGTCGCCAGCATCTGCCCCCCGTCGCGGTCCCGACCGCCGCCGAAGAACAGCCCGAAATTGGCGAGCATCGAGATCGCGCCCCCGATCGTCGCGGTCATCGTCATGATCAGCGTGTCATGGTGGCGAACATGCGCGAGTTCATGCGCCATCACGCCCTCGATCTCGTCGCGGTCCAGGATGCCGAGCAGCCCGGTGGTCGCGGCGACCGCAGCATTGGCCGGATTGCGACCTGTCGCGAAGGCGTTGGGATGCGGGCTATCGATGATGTAGACGCGCGGCATCGGCATGTTCGCGCGGCGCGCCAGCCCCTCCACCAGCCCGACGAACTCGGGGCAGTTGCCGGCGTCAACCTCGCGCGCGCCATGCATGCGCAGCACGATCTTGTCGGCGTTCCAATAGGTGAAGAGGTTCATGCCGGCGGCGACGATCAGCGCGATCATCGCCCCGCCCGAACCCCCGATCGTAAAGCCGAGCGCCATGAACAACGCCGTCAGCGCCGCCAGCAGCATCGTCGTCTTCACCATGTTCATCTTGCCATTGCTCCTTGCAACGCCAATGTGGGGAGGAATGGCGCGGTCTTCAATCGTCAGCGCCGCCAGGGAATGAAGCGCCAAGGAACGAAGCGATGTCCGGAAAACGCCCAGATCATGTGAAGCCCCCGGCGCACCTGTCGCCGAACACGCCAGTGCCTGCGCCCGAGGAGATCAAGCCTGAAGAGGAGTGGGGCGGTCGCAAGAACGGCATGGATCCCACGCGCTATGGCGACTGGGAACTCAAGGGCATCGCCGTCGACTTCTAGGGCGTATCGACATTCAGCTCATACCGCCTGCAAAGGGCGGTTTCCGCGCTCCGGGTGCTCACCTACATTTGAGTAGGCTGCGCTTGAGTACGCTGCGCTCCGGCTCACGAAACACCACTATTTCCGGCTGGGTCTGACCGGAATGTCGATGGCCTGGATCAGTCGATCGATTTCACCGGCTGTAGCAGCGCGGCGCTTTCAATGCGGTCGAGCGCGGTGCGCGTCTGGACGTAGCGGCGGGCGTTGGCGACCCAGCCGGCCGCGGCCTTGCGGCCCGGAAGCCGGGCAATCTCGATGAGCGCGGCGTCGACCCGGCCCGCGGCCAGATCGTCCTGCGCGCGGTCGACATGGTCGACCGGGACGTTCGGCGTGGCGGCCGCCTGACGGACCACGATCAATCCGGCGAGCTCGCGGCGGAAGCTCTCCCACCAGCCCTCGTCCGGCGCGGCCGATGACAGCTGGGGCGACAGGGCGTCGAGCTGATCGCGCAGCGTCTCGATCGTCACCGGCTGGCGACTCGCGCTGATCACCGTCGCCACCGCCTGCGGCTCGATCCCGCTGAAGCGTTCGCGAAGCATGGCCTCGAGATAGCCGAGCGGCGCGCCGCGATCGATCGCGCGGCGGGCGGCGAAGGCGACCAGCAGCCCTTCGGCGCGATGCGCCTCGCCGGTCGCCGCCTCGGCGCGTGCGCCGATCGTCTCGACCTGCTCCTCGATCTTCTCGATCCGCTGGTCGACAATCGTCTCGACGATCGCGGCAGGCGGCGGGGGCGCGATGTTGACCAGCGCCGGGCGGCGCGCGAGCGTCGGCGGTACGACCACCGGCACGCTCGGCTTGATCACCTCGGCGACGCTATCGAAGCGGTGGAACAGCCATGCCATGCCACCCATGCCGATCAGCAGGGTGACGATGATCAGCACCAGGATCGGTGCTATCGACCGGCGGCGGGGGCCATAGGGATCGGCGGGATCGGGCATGCGGCTCGTCTCTCTTCGGTCGCCAGGTTCGATCAAACAGCTAGACCTTGATTCATGTCTCAGGCGAGCCTGAACGATCGAAGTCTGGCCGTCTTATTGGCACAGCCGGGCGGCCGCCGCCAGCAGAGCCGCATCATCGGGCTTGGCGGCGGCGATCGATCCGCGCCAGCCGGGGCCGGCGGCGGCAAGGACGGCGGGCGCGAGCGCGGCGATGCGCACCTGACGGCGGGAGATCTTCGCGCCGTCGCACAGGGCGGCGAAATGTTCGGCGGCGCGGCTCGAATGGAGCAGCACCGCGCCGCCGCCTTCGCGCAGCGCGGCCAGCGCCTTGTCGCCGAACCGCTCGATCGCCGCGCTGCGATAGACGATGCGCCGGTCGATCGTGATCGCGTCATGGCCGACGTCGCGATAATCCTCACCGGCGAGGTGAAGCGCGCGCGCGACGCCATTTTCGGCGGCGGCGTCGAGCATCATGACGGCGTCGCCGCGTCCGGTGCGGATGTCGGTGAAGCCCGCGGCCTTCAGCGCGCGGGCGGTCGCGTCGCCCACCGCATAGGCCGGGATCGTCGCATAGCGCCCGACCGCCTTGCCCGATTGGCGGACGGCGTTGGCGCTGGTCACGAGAAGGGCGTCATAATCCTCCACGGGCGGGGCCCCCCAGGCTATCGGTTCGATGCGGAAGATCGGCGAGACGACCGGCTTCCAGCCTTCGTCGAACGCGCGCTTCGCGGTCATGCTCGCGCCCGGCTCGGGGCGGAGGATCAGGAGCGGAGCGCGGCTCATGCGCCGGTGAACAGTGCGCGGAGCCGGGGCGGCGCGCCATCGAGCAGCCGGTGGGCGAGCGCGGCGGCATCGCTGGTCTGCAACAGCAACGCCTCCCCCGACCGGCATTCGCCGCCATCCTCAGTCAATATCTCGGCGCGCAGGTGGAGCCCGGCGCCGGAGCGTATCGCGAGCGCGGCAACCGGCGAGCGGCAATCCGCGCCAAGTGCGGCGAGCAGGGCGCGTTCGGCGGAGACGCAGGCATTGGTCGTCGCGTCGTCGATCGCGCCGAGCAACGCCCCCATGTCGGTTCGCGCGGCGAGAGCCTCGATGCCTACGGCGCCCTGCGCGGGCGCGGGCAGCATCTCCTCGGTCGGGATCGAATGGCCGATATCCCCGCGGCCCAGCCGGTCGAGCCCCGCTCCGGCGAGCAGCGTCGCTTCCGCCTCGCCGGCCGCCAGCTTGGCGAGCCGGGTATCGACATTGCCGCGGAACAGCACGATCTCGGCATCGGGACGGGCGCGGCGGACCTGCGCGGACCTGCGCGGAGACGAGGTGCCGACCCGCGCACCGGCGGGCAACGCCGCGATCGACGCCGCACCGATCAGCCGGTCGCGGACATCGGCGCGCGGGAGCATCGCGGCAATGGCGATCTCGGCGGGGCGGATCGTTTCGACATCCTTCATCGAATGGACCGCGAAATCGATATCCCCGTCGATCAGCGCGCGATCGAGCTCCTTGGTCCACAGCGCCTTGCCGCCGACCTCGGCCAGCGCGCGATCCTGAATCCGGTCGCCGCTGGTCCTGATCGCGACGATCTCGACCGCCGCCTCGTCCCAGCCATGCGCCGCGCGCAAGGCGGCGATCACCATGCGCGCCTGAGTGAGCGCGAGCGGCGATCCGCGCGTGCCGAGGCGCAAGGGGCGGGGGGGAGCGGGAGAGGTCATGTCAGGCAGTCCATAGAAGCAGGTCTAGCTCGGTACCAGCCCCAGCCGCTCGCGCCAGGCCCAGCGCCATACCAGCAGGATCGCGACGACGCCCAGCCCGCTTGCGAGGCCCAGCCAGATACCGACCCCGTCGAGGCCGGCGGGGAAGGCGAGAAGCGTGCCGACGCCGATACCGATCACCCAATAGCCGAACGCCGCGAAAATCATCGGCATGCGGGTGTCCTGGAGCCCGCGCAGCACGCCGGCGCCGATCGCCTGCGCGCCGTCGGCGAGCTGGAACAGTGCGGCAATGGCGAGGAAGGAGATGGCGAGGCGCGTTACCTCAGCATTGGCGGGCGCATCGACATCGATGAAACCGCCGATCAGCAGCCGGGGGATGGCGATGAGCATCGCGGCGGACAGCGCGGCGAAAGCCGTGCCGAGGATCAGCGCGAGCCAGCCGGCGCGACCCGCCGCCGCCGCGTCGCGCCGGCCGTGCGCATAGCCGACCCGCACCGTCGCCGCCTGGCCAATGCCCATCGGCACCATGAAGCACAGCGCCGCGATCTGCAGCGCGATCGCATGGGCGGCGAGCGGCGCGCGGCCGATCACTCCCATCAGGAACACCGCCGCGTTGAACACTGTGACCTCGAACCCCAGCGTCACCGCGATCGGCAGGCCGACCTTCCAGACGGTGCGGAAGCGATTCCAGTCGGCCCGCCAGAAGCGCCCGAACAGATGATATCGGCGGAAGCGGCGGTCCAGCATCACCACCGCCGCGAGCCCGAGCGCCATGAACAGCGAGGTGAGGAAGCCCGCCAGCCCCGCGCCGTGCAGCCCCATTGCGGGCAGGCCGAGATGGCCGAAGATGAATATCCAGCCGATCAACGCGTTGAAGGGCACCGCGAGGAGCGTGACGATCACGCCCCAGACCGGCCGTTCGAGCGCCGCGACGAAATTGCGCAGTGTCATGAACACCAGATAGGGGAGCAGCGCCCATTGCAGCGCATGCATGAGCTGCGCCGCATCGGCGGCCAGTTCGGGATCCTGGCCGATGAAAATGAGAATCGGCGTCGCCTGCCACAGGATCAGCCAGCTGGGGATGCAGATCAGCGCCGCCGCCCAGACGGTCTGGCGAAAAGTGCGGCGGATATCGCGCACCGCATGGAGCCGCCGGCCGCGCTCGCTGGCGATCAGCGGCGACGCCGCCGTGGTGAGCCCGATGCCGAAAAGGAGAAAGGCGTGATAGAGGTTGAGCGCGAGCGCGCCAGCCGCCACCGCGTCGGGCCCGATACGGCCGAGCAGCAGCAGGTCGACCGCCGAGATCGCCGACCAGCCCAGATTGCCGATGATCAGCGGGACGCTCAGCGACAGCAGAGCGCGCGCCTCGGCACGCCAGGGCGTTTCAGGAGTCACATTGTCGTCCATGCGGGCGCTCATAGCGGGCCGGCCGCCGCGCGGAAACCCGCTATGGTTTGTTCAGTCCTGCCGGGCCGCCGCGCTGATCCGCTCGCTCATCATCCGCGTCGCGGCTTCGGTGGCCAGTTTCGTGTCGCTCGCCAGCTTCTTGACCTCGCTGGCGACCACCGCGAATCCGCGTCCGGCTTCGCCCGCACGGGCGGCCTCGATCGTGGCATTGAGCGCGAGGAGATTGGTCTGCGCGGCGATGTCGTTGATGCTTGCGACGATTTGCGACACTTCGGCGATCATCGCCTGGATATCGCCGCCGCGCGCTTCGAGGTCGGCGCGGAAGGCCTGGCTTTCCGCAAGGCGCGCGTGGATTTCCTGTTCGAGCCGGACCGCATGGCTGATGTCGCTGGCGAATTTGACGATCTTCCAGGGGCGGCCATTGGCGTCGAGAATTGGATTATAGGTCGCCTGAATCCACACCGCGCTGCCGTCTCGCGCGCGGCGCAAGTACCGGCCCGAGTCATATTCGCCGCGCCCCAGCCGCATCCAGAAATCGCGATAGTCGACGGACTGGACGAGCTGGTTGTCGCAGAGCATGCGATGATGCTGGCCGACCAGGTCGGCGGCGCGATAGCCGAAGATGTCGAGGAAATTGCTATTGGCGGCGAGGATGGTGCCGTCGAGCGCGAACTCGATCACTGCCTGCGATGTGTCGATCGCACGCAGCTTGCCCTCATATTCGGCCTGCTCGGTCTTGGCGGCGGTGATGTCGGAGGCGATCTTCAGGATGCGCTCTGCGCGGCCATCGGCGTCCAGCACCGGATTATAGGTCGCTTGCAGCCAGATCTCGCGGCCGTCCCTGCGGCGCCGCTTATACTCGCCGGCGTCGAACTCGCCCCGGCCCAGCTTTGTCCAGAAATGGGCATAGGCCGGAGTCTGGCTATAGTCGGCGAAACAGAAGATGCGATGATGCTGGCCGACGATCTCGTCGAGGCCATAGCCCATCGCGTCGAGGAACAGCGGATTTGCCCACAGGACCACGCCCGTGAGATCGAATTCGATTACCGCCTGTGACCGGCAGATCGCCGTCCATGCGGCGCTGTCATTGCCCGACCGGCGGGGATCAGCATCTCTCGCGGTTATATCATCGTACGAATTCATCGCGGGATGGTAGCAAGCCTATGGTTAATAGTCGGCTAAAGCCGGGTCAGAACAGCGCTGGCCTGGGCCAGGCGCGGTCGTGGCAACGCACTGGATCGGCCGTACTCACGCGAGCGGGATCGGCCGGGCGGATCGCGGGCGGCATCGCGTCGAGCGGGGCGAGATAGGAGGCTTTGGGCCAGGCCGAGAAGGTCTCGTCCCAGGCGCGCGAAAAGCCGCAGCGCGGCGGCGGCGAGGCCGGAAAGGTAAGGGCGCGGGCGATTTCGGAGAGACCGGTGAGGCTGCCGATCGCGAGCAGGCCGATCAGCGCCGACTTGCGCCGCGCGGAAGCCGGCCAGCCGCCACCCAGCATATCGCCGAGGTGGAGCGCCAGGATCGCCAGCGCCGGGATGGTCGCGCGCATCGCGAAGTCGATCCACCAGCCGACTTGAATCAGCGGCGCGATCAGCAGCATCGCCGCGGTGATCGCGAGGACCGCGCCGCCGAAGCGCGCCCGCCACCCGGCCCAGGCGACCAGCAGGAACGGAAAGGCCTCCAGGGTTTCGAACAGCAGATAATGCGCGGGGTGCAGCGGGAAGAAGCGCGCGCCCACCTGATCGCCCGCCGCTGCGATGTAGAGCAGTGCGGGCAGCGCTATCGCGGTGGCGAAAATGGGAAGCGCGATGTCGAGGACGGCGATCCTGCGTTGCCGCAGATCGTACCAGCATGCGTAGAGGATGAAGGGCATCAGCCCCATCGCCGCGAGGGGGGACCACAGCGCGACCAATGGCGGCAGCATGAGCAGTCCGCCGAGCCCGAGCCGCCGGACCCGCCACAGCAGGAAGCCGAGCGCGCCGAACCAGCCGGCGATGGCATGTTGCGGCACCCAGAAGGCGAGCGTGATCGTTGATGAGAATTGGGTCGGGGCCCAGCCTTCGAGATGCGCGGTCGGGGCGGGCGTGTTGCCGATCTTGATCTGGCCGAGCACGTCGAGCCCGCTGAAGGCAAGGAAGACCGTCAGCGCAATCAGCCGCTTCGGCACGGTGCCGTACAGCGTCGATCCGATTGCGAGCAGGACGCCTAGCAACAGACTGTTCTGGCCGAGCAGCGCGAGATCGGCACCCGCTTGGCCAAAGGCTTTTCCGGCGACCGCGGGGATCAGATACATGCCGATCGGCGCGCGCAGCATGTCGCCCGATGCGTAGACGAATGGCCATGGGTTGACGGTCATGTCGCGCAGCACTGCGTCGCGCACCTGCCAGTCGAGATTGGCGTAGAAGAACCGGCCCTCGCCGCCCAGCAGCATCAGCAGCGTGGCGACGCCGAGGCAGGCGAGCAGCGTCGCGATGGTCGGCCCGGCGTGCAGATCATCGCGCCGCGGTAGCGTGACCAGCCAGAACATCCCGGCGGTCAGCACGGCCCAGGCGGCATAGAGGGCGGGATGGTCCAGCCCGAGAAAACGACAGAGCAGCAGCAAGTCATAGGCCAGCCAGCCGATCGGCACGCTGAAGAGCAGGGTGGCGGGCACGCGCTGCGCGAGGGCTGTCCTTATTCCCCTACCGCTTCCGGAAGGGGCCAGGGGTGGGTCACCCGGCCCGACATCGATGCCGATCATGCGTTGGGCAGGCGCACCCTCGGTCCCTCCCGCAGCCGGGCGGGGGGAGGCAGCACTCCACCGCGCGGGCCCGCCATTAGACAGGCGCCTGTTGATCGATCTGCCGGGGACATAGCCAGCCATGATCGTCCGCTAACGCGGCAAGGTTAACATTCCCTGCCGTATCGCCTACACGCCCCGCCATGGCCCTGATCCTTGGCATCGAATCGAGCTGCGACGAGACCGCCGCCGCGCTTGTGACCAGTGACGGCCGCGTTCTGGCGCATCGCCTTGCGGGGCAGGAGGAGGCGCACCGGCCATTCGGCGGCGTGGTGCCCGAACTGGCCGCGCGCGCGCATGTCGAGATGGCGACCCCGCTGGTCGAGGCCGCACTCGCCGATGCGGGCGTCACCCTGTCGCAGGTCGACGCGATCGCCGCGACCGCCGGGCCGGGGCTGATCGGTGGGGTGATGGTTGGGCTGATGACCGGCAAGGCGCTCGCCCATGCGGCGGGCAAGCCGCTGATCGCGGTCAACCATCTGGAAGGGCATGCCCTGTCGCCGCGCCTCGCTGATCGCTCGCTCGCCTTTCCTTATCTGCTGCTGCTGGTGTCGGGCGGGCATTGCCAGCTGCTGCTGGTGCGCGGCGTCGGCGATTATCGCCGTCTCGCGACGACGATCGACGATGCCGCTGGCGAGGCGTTCGATAAGACCGCCAAGCTGCTCGGCCTCGGCTTTCCCGGCGGGCCTGCGGTCGAGGCGGCGGCGCGGCTGGGCGATGCGAAGGCGGTCCCGCTGCCGCGCCCGCTGCTTGGCAGCGCCGAACCGCATTTCTCCTTCGCGGGGCTCAAGAGCGCGGTGCTGCGCGCGCGCGATGCCGGCATCTACAAGCCCGAGGACGTTGCCGCATCCTTCCAGCAGGCGGTGGTCGATTGCCTGATCGACAGGACGAAGCGTGCGATCGAGATAGCGGATGGCGCGACCGCGCTGGTCGTGGCGGGCGGGGTCGCCGCCAATCAGGCGGGGCGCGGCGCGCTCGGAGGTCTCGCCGAGCGGTCGGGACTCGCCTTTGCAGCGCCGCCCCTCTGGCTGTGCACCGATAACGGCGCGATGATCGCCTGGGCGGGTGCGGAACGCTTCGCGGCGGGCCTGTTCGACGATATGGATGTGCCCGCGCGGGCGCGCTGGCCGCTCGATCCTACGGCGGAAAAGGCGCGCGGCGCCGGAGTGAAAGCCTGATGAGCACTGGAAATCCCATGAAGCTGGACAAATTGGGCGTGATCGGCGGCGGTGCGTGGGGCACCGCGATGGCACAGGTGATCGCCAGCGATGGTTCGGAGATATTGCTCTGGGCGCGTGAGCCCGAAGTGGTCGAGGCCGTGAATGTGTCGCACACCAACTCGATCTTCCTGCCGGTCCTGCCGCTGAGCGAGCGGATCGTCGCGACTGGCGATCTCTCCGCGCTCGACGATTGCGATGCGCTGGTGGTCGTGGTGCCGGCACAGTTCCTGCGTTCGGTGCTGTCGTCGATGCCGCCGTCGAAGCGTCCCCTCATCCTCTGCGCCAAGGGGATCGAGGCGGGCAGCCAGCTGCTGATGTCGGAGGTGGCCGAAGCGGTCGCACCGGGTGCACCGATCGCCGTGCTGTCGGGCCCCACCTTCGCACATGAGGTGGCGGCGGGGCAGCCGACCGCGATCACGCTCGCCTGCGCCGATGAGGATGTCGGGCGGGCGCTGGCCGAGCGGCTGCGGCGTCCGGGCTTCCGCCCCTATCTGTCGCAGGACGTCCTCGGCGCGGAGATCGGCGGCGCGGTCAAGAATGTCCTCGCCATTGCCTGTGGCGTGGTCGAGGGCGCGGGGCTGGGCCAAAACGCCCGTGCCGCGCTGATCAGCCGCGGCTTTGCGGAAATGACCCGCTTCGGAATGGCGCGCGGCGCGCGGGCGGAGACGCTGGCCGGCCTGTCCGGGCTGGGCGATCTCGTCCTTACCTGCTCGTCGACGAGTTCGCGCAACTTCTCGCTCGGCAAGGGGCTGGGGCAGGGCATTCCCCCCGCTGACCTGCTCGAAGACCGCCGCACCGTGGCCGAAGGCGCATCGACCGCGCCGGTCCTCGCCCAAGCGGCTAAGGCGGCGGGAGTCGACATGCCGATCGTCGACGCGGTCTGCGCGCTGCTGACCGGCGCGGCGAAGGTCGATGATGTCGTGAAGGCGCTCCTCGCCCGCCCGCTGAAGCAAGAGGGCAAATAGGCTGCCGTCGCCCCGGCGGAGGCCGGGGCCGCCATCGGCTCCAGCCTTGTCGTTGCCCCAAGGCCTATAACGGCCCCGGCCTCCGCCGGGGCGACGCATTTATTTAATTCGGATTATCGGCGGTTCCGCCGGCCTGACCCACCGAACCAACGCGTCCGATATTGCCGAACAGTTCGCGGAAGAAGCCGCGCTTGCTGCCCAGGGTTGGGGTCTTGTCGCCATAAGGCGAGATGTCCGCGATCTTTTCGAGGCCCGAACGCTCGACCGAAGAGACATTGCCCTTCGCGTCGAAATGGACCGCGAGGACCGTCTGGCCGACCGGCTTGGGGGTGCGGAAACCGATCTGGCGGGTGTCGCGGGCGACATAATACCAGGTCGCGTCCTTATCGAACTGACCGGCGAAACTCGGCCGTCCAAGCGTCTTGGCGACCGATTCGCGATTGTCGATGCCGGGCTCGACCGTGTTGATCAGGGTCGAATCGACCACATAGCCCTTGTGATCGCGGGTGCGCGAGCAGCCGGCGGTCAGGCCCAATATGGCGATCGTTCCGGCAATCGCCGCCGATCGCAACAGGGTCCGGGGCATCGACTTCTCCTTGAACAGGCCGACGCGGGACAAGCCCGCGCGCTCCGCCTCAATATGCGCGGGACCTACCCAGTGGCAAGATGCGCCCGCACTATATAAAGGGCGGCGCTTGATACCCGCTGAACAGCGTAAGGGAATGACGTGAATTTCTTGAAGACGATCTTCGGCATCGGCCCCGATCCGCGCGAGGTTCTGATCCCGCTCTACAATTCGATCGTCGGCGAGGCGCGCGATCCGGCCTGGTATGCCGAAATGGGCGTGCCCGACACATTGGACGGGCGTTTCGACATGGTCGCGGCTGTCCTGTCGCTGGTGCTGGTCCGCTTCGAGAGCGAGGGCGCGGCGGGGCGCGAGCCCGGCGCGCGGCTGACCGAGGTGTTCATCGACGACATGGACGGGCAGCTTCGCCAACTCGGCATCGGCGATGTCGTCGTCGGCAAGCATATCGGCAATATGATCGCGGCGATCGGCGGACGGCTGACCGCCTATCGCGAGGCCATCGGCCGGGGTGCGGCACTGGAGGAGGCGCTGATCCGCAATCTGTGGCGCGGCGAACCCGGCCCCGACGCACGCCCCGCGCTGGTTGCCGAAAGGATGCGGGCGATCAAGGCGCGGCTCGATATGACGGGCTGGGAGGATCTGCGCGCCAACGGAATCGCCGCTAAAGGAATTGCTGGATGACCCCCGAATTCTCCCGCCCGGTGCGGATCGACGCGCTCGGCGAAGGCGGCCGGACACTGTCGATCGAAGCCGACGACAAGGAGCGGGCCGCGCTGGCCGCACGCTTTGGGCTGATCGCGCTCGATGCGCTGTCGGCCGAGGCGACGCTACGCCGCGAAGCCGATCTCCTGTTTGCCGAGGGCCGCATCAAGGCATCGGTGATGCAGGCCTGCGTCGCCAGCGGCGTGCCCGTGCCGGCGACGATCGAAGAGCCGTTCACCCTGCGCTTCGTGCCCGAAGGCGAGGGCATCGAGGAGATAGAACTCGACGCCGAGGATTTCGACACGATCGACTATGCCGGCGGCGCGATCGATCTCGGCGAAGCCGTCGCCGAGACGCTGGCGCTGAGCCTAGACCCCTTTCCGCGCTCGCCCGATGCCGACGCCATCCTGAAGGCGGCGGGGGTGCTGTCGGAGGACGAGGTGGTATCCGGCCCCTTCGCGGCGCTCAAGGCATTGAAGGACAAGCTCTGACGGGTCAGGACTTGGTGTCGACGAAGCGCAGCAGAACATAGCCCGCCACCGCCGACAGCAGCGATCCGCCGAGTACCCCGATCTTGACCTCGTCGCCGAGCAGCGGATCGCTGAAGGCGAGGCCGCCGATGAACAGGCTCATCGTGAAGCCGATCCCGCAGAGCAGGGCGACGCCATAGATTTGCGTCCAGCTCGCACCGGCGGGGCGTTCGGCGATGCCACAAGCGACCGCGATGCGGATGCTGCCGAAGATGCCGATCTGCTTGCCGACGAACAGGCCCAGCGCGATGCCGAGCGGGAGCGGCTGGAGGATGTCGGCGATGCCGATGCCGGCGAAGGACACCCCGGCATTGGCGAAACCGAATAGTGGCACGATTGCGAAGGCGACCCAGGGGTGGAGGCCATGTTCGAGCCGATGAAGCGGCGAACCTTCGCCGTCGCCGTCGATCGGGATCGCGAAGGCGGCCAGCACCCCAGCGATCGTCGCGTGCACGCCGGACAGCAGCACCGCGACCCACAAGGCGGCGGCGAGCAGCAGATAAGGCGACAGCCGCCGGACGCCGAAGCGGCCGAGCGCGACCATCGCCGTGAGGATCAGCGCCGCGGCTAGCAGCGCCGGGCCGCTAATCGCCGGCGTATAGGCGAGCGCGATGATCGCCACCGCGCCCATGTCGTCGACGATCGCGACCGTGGTCAGGAACAGCTTGAGCGAGGCCGGCGCGCGCGATCCGAGCAGCGCGAGGACGCCGATCGCGAAGGCGATGTCGGTCGCGGTCGGGATCGCCCAGCCGCGCGCGAGCCCCGGCGTCCCACCCGCGAGCGCCATGTAGACCAGCGCGGGCGCCGCCATCCCCGCCGCGGCCGCGACGAAGGGCAGCAGCCGGTCGGACCAGCGCGCGAGATGGCCACTGACGAACTCGCGCTTTATCTCCAGCCCGACCAGCAGGAAGAACAGCGCCATCAGCGCGTCGTTGATCCAGTGCAGGATCGACAGCGGACCGGCCTTGAGATGGAGCAGGTCGAAATAGCCCTGCGCCACCGGGCTGTTCGCGACGAGCATGGCGGCGGTGGCGGCGGCGATCAGGACGATGCCCCCCGCCGCCTCGGTGCTCAGGAATGTGCGGACTGCCGATCGCATGGCGAACCTCCTAGACAGTTGCCGGGACAATGTCGAAAACTACCGGAAAATAAGACCTTGGTCGTAAGCCGGGGCCGCAGGCGGCGGTTGGTAACCTATCGGTCATCATATCGGTGCAGCCCCGAACCATGAACCTGCACTCCGACAATCTTCTTCACCGCCTGGACGAACATCAGGCAAAGGCCTTCGACATCATCAAGCGTGGCGATGTCCTGCTCGCGGTCAATGCCATACCCGACCAGGGGCTGCTCAGCGCCGCGCGTTGGGAACTGACCCGCGTCCTGGGCGCCTATCAGGCGTTCAAGCATCATGAACTGTTCGACCCGATCATCCGCAACGGCCCGCCCGACAAGGCGCGGCTAGCGGAGCAGATGAAGGCTGAATGCATCGCCATCGGCGAGGACTATCGCGGCCATGTCGCCCGTTGCGCCGGGATCGATATCGTGGCGCATTGGGACAGCTATCGCCCTGCGGTCGTCAAGCTTCTTGCCCGGATCAAGGCGCATATGACGCGGGAACGCTGGGTCGCGGCGAGCCTGCTGATCACCCCGGTCCGCGCCGGGGCACTTGGCGAACTGCGCGGAGTGGTGCGGGCTTAGTCTCGCTTGCTTCCCGTCATGCTGAACCTGCTTCAGCATCCACTCCACCGCGCGGCTACCCGTTCAGGATGGCGGGTTGAAACGATACGGCTGCCGTCACGGCACCAGGATCGTATCCTTCGCCTCGTCGAGCAGGTCGGGATAATCCATCGTATAGTGCAACCCACGGCTTTCCTTGCGGTGCAGCGCCGAGCGGACGATCAGGTCGGCCACCTCGACAAGGTTGCGCAGTTCGAGCAGGTCGGGCGTGACGCGGAAATTGCCGTAATAGTCCGCGACCTCCTGCCGGAGCAGCGCGACGCGGTGCGCCGCGCGCTCAAGCCGCTTGGTGGTCCGGACGATCCCGACATAATCCCACATAAAGCGGCGGATTTCGCGCCAGTTGTGCTGGACGATCACCTCCTCGTCCGAATCGGTGACGCGGCTTTCGTCCCAGGGCCGGATCGGCGGCGGCGGCGGCATATCGTCGAAATGCTGCTTGATATGTTCAGCGGCGGCATCGCCGAACACGAAGCATTCGAGCAGCGAGTTGGACGCGAGGCGGTTCGCGCCGTGAAGCCCCGATTGGGTCACCTCGCCCGCCGCATAGAGGCCGGGGAGGTCGGTGCGCCCGTCGAGATCGATCAGCACCCCGCCACAGGTATAATGCGCGGCGGGGACGATCGGGATGGGCTGCTTCGTGATGTCGATGCCCAGCGTCAGCAGCTTGGCGTGAATCGTCGGAAAATGCTCGGTCACGAATTCGGGCGGCTGGTGGCTGATGTCGAGATGGACATAATCGAGGCCGAGGCGCTTGATCTCATGATCGATCGCCCGCGCCACGATATCGCGAGGCGCCAGCTCGGCGCGCTTGTCGAACCGCTGCATGAAGCGGCGGCCGGTGGTGGGCAGCTTCAATTGCCCGCCTTCGCCGCGCATCGCCTCGGTGATCAGGAAATTCTTGACCTCGAGATTGTACAGGCAGGTCGGGTGGAACTGCATGAACTCCATGTTGGAGACGCGGCAGCCGGCGCGCCACGCCATCGCGATCCCGTCGCCGGTCGCGCCGCGCGGCGTGGTGGAGAAGAGATAGGCGCGGCTGGCTCCCCCCGTGGCGAGGACGGTCGCCCTGGCGGTGAAGGTCTCGATCGCGCCGGTCGCGCGGTCGACCGCATAGACGCCCCAGACATGGCCATCGCCCGAATAGCGCTCGCCATGCCGGCTGGTGATCAGGTCGATCGCGGCGCGATCGGGGAACAGGGTGATGTTGGGATGCGCCTCGGCCGCCTTTTCCAGCGCGAGCTGGACCGCCTGTCCGGTGGCGTCGTCGACATGGACGATGCGGCGATGGCTGTGTCCGCCCTCACGTGTCAGGTGCCACCTGTCGTCCGAACCCGCGCCGCCGCCCGGATTGAACGGCACGCCGAGCGCGGCGAGCTTTTCGATCGCGAGCGGAGCATTTTCGACGACGAACTCGACGGCTTTGCGGTCGTTGAGCCCCGCGCCCGCGATCATCGTGTCCTCGATATGCGATTCGAACGTGTCGCCGGGTTCGAGCACCGCGGCGATCCCGCCCTGCGCCCAAGCGGTCGAGCCGTCGGAAATGCCCGCCTTGGCGAGCACGCCCACCTTGAAGCGATCGGCAAGGTTGAGCGCCGCGGTCAACCCCGCGGCGCCCGAGCCGATCACGACGACATCGAAATTATAGGCGGCCATCGCCCGCGCCCAAGACCGTTGAGGCGGCGTTGTTCTGTCGCGTGAGATTCAGGAAAACATCCTCGAGATCGGCTTCCTGGGTCGAGACGTCGACGATGCCCAGTCCTTCCCGCTGCACCGCCGCCAATACCTCGCCCGCGTTCACCTTATCCTTCGCGTAGGTGATGACGAGCGTCCGGCTGCCCTTGAGCTCGACCTTGTCGAAGCAGACCGCTTCGGGCGGGGTGACGAGATCTCGGTCGACCGTCACCGATACCGCCTTCTCCTGCGCCATGCCGACCAGTTCGCGGGTGGGCTGGTTGGCGATCACGCGGCCATGGTTGATGATCGCGATCCGGTCGCACAGCTCCTCGGCTTCTTCCAGATAATGCGTGGTCAGCACGACGGTGACGCCGCCGTCATTGAGTTCGCGCACATATTCCCACAGTTGCTGGCGCAACTCGACGTCGACGCCCGCGGTCGGCTCGTCGAGGATCAGCACCGGGGGCGAATGGACCATCGCCTTCGCGACGAGCAGCCGCCGCTTCATGCCCCCCGACAGCGAGCGCGCATAGGCGTCGGCCTTGTCGAGCAGATGCACCGCGCGCAGCAGCTCCTCGGTCAGCCGCTTGTGCTTGGGCACGCCGTAGAAGCCCGCCTGGTTTTCCAGCGTCTCGCGCGGCGTGAAAAAGGGATCGAACACGATCTCCTGCGGCACGATCCCGATCGACGCCTTGGCATTGCGCGGATCCTTGTCGATGTCGAAGCCCCAGATGTCGACGTGACCGGCGGTCTTGTTGACCATCCCGGAAAGGATGTTGATCGTCGTCGACTTGCCCGCGCCGTTGGGCCCGAGCAGCCCGAAAATCTGTCCGCGCGGAATATCGAGGTCCACGTCGAACAGGGCCTGCTTTCCGCCCTTGTAGACCTTGGACAGCCCCCGGATGCTTATCGCTGCGTCACTCATGGCGGGCGGCATAGCGGGTGGAGGCGCGCGGTGCAAAGGAAGAGAGGCGCGGGCGTTCGGCGCCAAAACTCAGAGGCCGTAGTCTCTAGCGGCCCCACCGCGCGCGTTCGAGCGCACCGCCAGCAAGATTGTGCGAGCGCCCGACATGGCGCAGGCGCACCCGGTCGAACCCTCCTGCCAGAGCGCGGAATCTGTCGATATAGCGAGAATCGCTCGGTTGCCGTCCACCCGCCTGACGGATCACCGACAGCGAGTCGCCGATCAGGATGATGTCGCTAAGGCCTTGCGCGGTGGCGATCTCCAGCGCGTGGAGCAGCGCCAGCCATTCGGCCTGCTCGTTGGTGCCGTCGCCGGGCCCGCGCCTTATGTCGGCGACGCCGCGCAGCACTACGGCGGTTTCTATCGGTCCCGGATTGGGCCTGGCGCCACCATCGAACCACAGCTTCACCGCCTGCTGCTGCTTTTCGTTCACGCGCGCTTCACGTCCCTGCTACCATCACCACCGACATGACAGCACATCGCCCGTTCGCAGGATATGGTCTTGCGCTTGCCGCTCTGCTGGCGGCGTCGGGAGCGGTGGCTGCGGAGACTGTCGTCTCGCTGAGCCCCGAGGCAAAGGAGAAGGTCCTCGAGGCCGCCGCGACGCGCAACGCGAAGGCGATCGGCGAACCCGCGATCAACGGCGCGGGCGGACTTGGCGCGATCCACGGCGAAGTCGGCATGATGATCGGCACCAATGGCGCGCGCGGCGTGTTCGGATCGGCGGTCGCGCCGATCGGCGAATCGGCGACCGTCGGGATCGCCTTCGAAAATAGCCGCTTCGGCGGACGCCGCTGAGATTGCGCGACTCCCGCCTGCTTGCTAATCGGCAGCTATGAGCACGCAGCCCACCGCCCCGGAAACCATCACCGTCACGTCAAGCCGCGTCGTCTGCGACGGCGCCAGCGACATTCCGGGCGGCGCGGCGCTCGGCCATCCGCGCGTGTTCATCGAAATCGATGCTGAGATCGGCTATGCCGACTGCGGCTATTGCGATCGCCGTTTCGTCCTCGAAGGCGGCGGCGAAGCGCACCACTAGGATTTCTCGTCGCCCCGGCGGAGGCTGGGGCCGCCCAAGGCTCCTGCCTCACCGTCACCCCGACTCTACAGCGGCCCCGGCCTCCGCCGGGGCGACGTCATGAAGAATGCAAATAAAGCTATTGGGTCTCCGTCCAGCCGTCCTATATCGGCTCCATGATCATCCAGCCCGCAGACCCCCGCCATTTCCTCTATCGCGACGCGCTCGATCCCGATGCTGCGCTGCGCCTTACCGCACAGACGCTCAAGAACTGCGACGATGGCGAACTCTATCTTCAATATCTGACGTCGGAGAGCTTCGGCTTTGACGACGGACGGCTGAAGACCGCGGACTATAATACGCAGGCGGGCTTCGGCCTGCGCGGCGTCTCGGGCGAGACCACCGCTTTTGCCCACGCCAATGAACTGAGCGAGGCCGCGATCATCCGCGCCGGCGAGACGATGACGCTGCTCGATCCGGCGAAGGGCGGCCGCGCGCCCGCGCCGCGCCGGACCAACAGCAAGCTCTATACCGGCGACGACCCGCTCGGCCTGATCCCCTTCGCGAAGAAGGTGGCGTTGTGCCAGGAGATCGACGCCGCCGCCCGCGCCCGCGATCCGCGCGTCCAGCAGGTCTCGGTCGGCTTGTCGGGATCATGGAGCGTGGTCGAGATCGTCCGGCCCGACGGCTTCACCGCCTTCGACGTGCGCCCCCTCGTCCGCCTCAACGTCTCGGTGGTGGTCGAGCAGAATGGCCGGCGCGAAACCGGCTTCTTCGGCATGGGTGGCCGCTATCTCTACGACCGGCTGTTCGAGCCCGCGCAGTGGAACCGCGCGATCGACGAGGCGCTGCATCAGGCGATCGTCAACCTCGATGCGGTTGCCGCCCCGGCGGGCGAGATGACCGTGGTGTGCGGCCCTGGCTGGCCCGGCGTGCTGCTGCACGAGGCGATCGGCCACGGCCTCGAAGGCGATTTCAACCGCAAGGGTACCTCGGCCTTCTCCGGCCGGATCGGCGAGCGGGTCGCGGCGCCCGGCGTCACCGTGGTCGACGACGGCTCGATCGCCGACCGGCGCGGTTCGCTGACGATCGACGACGAGGGCACGCCGACCCAGTGCAACGTCCTGATCGAGGACGGCATCCTCAAGGGCTATATTCACGATCGTTTGAATGCCCGGCTGATGGGGGTCGATCCGACCGGCAACGGCCGCCGCGAAAGCTATGCCCATGCGCCGATGCCGCGCATGACCAACACCTTCATGTATGGCGGCAACGACGATCCCGGCGAAATCATCGCGCGGGCGAAGAACGGCATCTATGCCAAGAGCTTCGGCGGCGGGCAGGTCGACATCACCAGCGGCAAGTTCGTCTTCTCCTGCACCGAGGCGTATAAGATCGAGAACGGCAAGATCACCGTGCCGATCAAGGGCGCGACCCTGATCGGCGACGGCCCTTCGGTCCTTACCAAGGTCACGGCGATCGGCAATGACATGGCATTGGACGAAGGTGTCGGCATTTGCGGCAAGGGCGGCCAGTCGGTTCCCGCCGGGGTGGGGCAACCAACCGTGATGATCAGCGCGCTGACGGTGGGCGGCACGGCGGCGTAAATATAGTCCGGCGGGATATCTTCGTGCGAAAGCGGCCGCCTCTCCCACCATCGTCATCCCCGCGAAGGGGGAATCCATGGACGGTGGAACATCCGGCCATGAATGCGCCCGTTCCATGGATTTCCGCTTTCGCGGAAATGACGGGGAAAGGGTAATGGGCATAGCCGTCGCGCTCGGCGGAGGGGCTGCGCTCGGATGGGCGCATATCGGTGTCCTCCAGCAATTGCAGGAGGAGGGGATCGCCGTCCGCGCGGCGGCGGGCACCTCGATCGGTGCGCTCGCGGCGGTGTGCCTCGCGGCCAACCGGCTTGAGCAACTCGAGAAGATCGCCCGTTCGGCCAACTGGCTGCGCGTCCTCTCCTATCTCGATTTCCATCTGCGGCCCGGCGCCATGCTCGGCGGGCGCGGCATATTGCGCGACCTCAACCTCCATCTTGGCAATCTCCAGTTCCGCGACCTGTGGATACCGTGCGCCGTGGTCGCGACCGATCTGGTCACGGGAAAGCCGGTGATCATCGATCATGGCCCGGTCAGTTCGGCAGTGATGGCGTCGATCGCGATCCCGGGCCTGTTCCGCCCGGTGCAATATGACGGGCATTTCATGGTCGATGGCGGAGTGGTGATGCCGGTGCCGGTCGCCGCCGCGCGCCAGATCGCGCCGAAGCTGCCGGTGCTATCGGTCAACCTCCAGGGCGATTATCATGGCAGGCGGGTCGCCACCGCGATCCGCACCGCGCCGAAGCGCAGCCACAATTCGATGGCGGTGGTGCGCGCCTCGACGATGCTGCTGATGGCCGAGCTGGCGCGGCATACCCTGGCGATCGATCCGCCCGATTTCGGACTGACCCTGCCGGTCGGCCATATCGAGATCCACGACTTTACCAAGGCCGACGAACTGATCGCGATCGGACGCCGAGCGGTGGCGGAGAACATCGAGGAGATTCGCGCGTTGCTAGGACGGAAGCCACTTGGAAGTCGCTGATATGCCCCTCAAATCCATCGTCGCCCCGGCGGAAGTCAGGGCCGTTAGAGGCTCTTGCCGCGACCTTGTCCTGAATTCCGTGTCGGCCCCGGCCTCCGCCGGGGCGACGAACATGGCTGGAAAGCTATCATGACGACCAACGCCGAAGGCACCGCCGCCATCCTGAGTTTCTGGTTCGACGAGGTCGGGCCTGAGCGCTGGTGGACGCGATCGGACGAGACCGACGCCGTGATCGCCGAGCGCTTCGGCGCGCTATGGGCGGAGTGGCGCAGCCGCACCCCCGATAGCTTCCTCGCGTCGGCTGATGAGGCGGTCGCCGGGGTGATCCTGTTCGACCAGTTCTCGCGCAATCTGTTTCGCGGCCATGCCGACGCCTTCTCGACCGATCCGCTCGCGCTGGCGATCGCCACGGGCGCGCTCGATCGGGGGCTCGACGCGGAGATGACCGGAGATCAGCTGAGCTTCCTCTACATGCCGTTCCAGCACAGCGAGGTTCTGGCCGATCAGCAGCGCTCGGTCGCGCTGTTCACTGCGCTCGGCAACGCCAATTCGCTCGAGTTCGCACATAAGCATCATGACATGATCGCGCGGCTGGGCCGCTTCCCCGCGCGCAACGCCGCTCTCGGCCGCGCCGACCGGCCCGGCGAGGCCGCTGCCATCGAAATGAGCAAAGGCTGGTAGCTGGTGGCCGCGCTCACTGCCCAAAAAACGGGCATGGCTCAACTTTTAATCAAAGCCGTCCGAGTCGTTCTCCCCGCTTTTTGACGCCTGAGAAAGTTAACCCTGTGAATCCAAGGATTCACGGAATTGGCACGCTTATTGCGATGCACAATCGGGCTAAAAGAGGGAGGCAGAATGAAACTCGTCATTGCCATCATCAAGCCGTTCAAACTGGATGAGGTGCGTGAAGCACTGTCCGGGCTGGGCGTGCAGGGCATGACCGTTACCGAGGTCAAGGGCTTCGGACGGCAGAAGGGTCAGACGGAAATTTACCGGGGGGCCGAATACAGCACCAACATGGTTCCGAAGATCAAGGTCGAGGTGGCCACCACCGACGATCTGGCAAGCCGGGTCGTCGAGGCGATCCAGCAGTCGGCCAACACCGGCGCGATCGGCGACGGCAAGATCTTCGTTCTCGATGTCGCGCAGGCGGTGCGTATCCGCACCGGCGAAACCGACGACGTCGCGCTCTGATAGAAGGGGGAAACATGACGCTTCACAACAAGCTGGCGACTGGTCTCGGCGCTCTCGCCGTCACCGCGCTCACCGCCATGCCCGTATGGGCGCAGGAGGCGGCTGCTGAAGTCGCCGCGCCTGTCGCCGATAAGGGCGACACCGCCTGGATGATGGTTTCGACCGTGCTGGTCCTTGCGATGATCCTTCCCGGCCTGGCTCTGTTCTACGGCGGTCTCGTCCGCACCAAGAATATGCTCTCGGTCATGACGCAGATCGGCGCCGCCGCGGCGCTGGCGATGATCATCTGGGTCTGCTGGGGCTATACCATGGCCTTCGGTCCCGATGCCTCCGAAGCGCTGAAGCCGTATATCTCGAACTTCGACAAGCTGTTCCTGGCCGGCGTGACCGCGGATTCGACCGCGGCCACCTTCACCGACGGCGTCGTCATCCCCGAATATGTGTTCATCGCCTTCCAGATGACCTTCGCCGCCATCACGGTCGCGCTCGTCCTCGGTTCGGTCGTCGAGCGCATCAAGTTCTCGGCGGTGATGGTCTTCGCCGCGATCTGGCTCACGATCGTCTATTTCCCGATCGCGCACATGGTCTGGGCAGCGGGCGGCAAGTTCTTCGAAATGGGCGCGCTCGATTTCGCTGGCGGCACCGTGGTGCACATCAACGCGGGCGTCTCGGCGCTGGTCGCATGCCTCATCCTGGGCAAGCGTATCGGCTACCAGAAGGACGTCATGGCTCCGCATTCGCTGACGCTGACCTTCGTCGGCACCGGCCTGCTGTGGGTTGGCTGGTTCGGGTTCAACGCCGGTTCGGCGCTTGAAGCCAACGGTTCGGCGGCTCTCGCGATGATCAACACCTTCGTCGCTACCGCGTCGGCCGGCCTCGCCTGGCTCGTCGTGGAAAAGGTCGTCGGCCACAAGCCTTCGGCTCTCGGCTTCTGCTCGGGCATCATCGCCGGCCTCGTCGCCGTCACCCCGGCGGCCGGCAATAGCGGCCCGTTCGGCGCGATCGTGCTCGGCGCCGTCGCCTCGATCATCTGCTACATCGCGGTTGCGAAGATCAAGCCGATGCTCGGCTATGACGACTCGCTCGACGCTTTCGGCATCCACGGCGTTGGCGGCATCGTCGGCGCCATCGGCACCGGCATCGTCTATGCGCCGTCGCTCGGTGGTCCGGGTGGTGCGGATTACGACATGGGCGGCCAGCTGGTCACCCAGGTCCTCGCGGTTCTCGCGACGGTCGTCTGGGCCGCTATCGGCACCGCGATCGCGATCTACGCCGCCAAGCTGCTCACCGGCCTGCGGGTTTCGCCGGAAGTCGAGATGGAAGGTCTCGACCTCGGCGAGCATGGCGAGCGCGCCTACAACTACTGATTGTGAATTGGGGCCGTCCTTCGGGGCGGCCCCTCCGGGCGTTCCTCCTGCGAACGCACTGGGCCGGTGGGGCAACCCATCGGCCCTTTTTTTGTTATGTCCTTGTTGGCGTCAGCATTCGCTGAAATGAACGGTACCGGCCCTCTCTCCCTCAACCCGAGCCGAAGGCGTAAGGGCAAATCGAAACATGATCACCGTTGCGAGCTACAATATAAGAAAAGGCCTCGGAACGGATCGCCGGAGGCGGCCCGACCGGATCCTCGAAGTGCTGCATGAGGTCCATGCCGACATCGTCGCCTTGCAGGAGGCCGATCGCCGCTATGGCGCGAAGCAGAGCGCGCTGCCGACCGAACTGATCAAGCAGGGCGAATATCGCGCGGTGCCATTCGATATCCGCCCTGGCGGGATCGGCTGGCATGGCAATGCCATTCTGGTGCGCAACGCGGTCGAGATCATCGACTATGAACCGATTGGACTGCCGACGCTCGAACCGCGCGGCGCGGTGCTGGCGGAGCTCCATGTCGGCGGGCGCGACCTGCGCATCATCGGCATGCATCTCGATCTGTCGGGCTTGTGGCGACGGCGGCAAGTCCGCGCGATCATCGACCATGTCCGCCACCGCAAGCGCAAGATGCCCACGGTGATGATGGGCGACCTCAACGAATGGTCGCTCCACGGCGGCTGTATCCGCGAGTTCGCCGATGGCCACCATGTCGCGCCGACCGGGCGCAGTTTCCACAGCCGGCGGCTGGTCGGCTGCCTCGACCGGATCATCCTGACCTCCGACCTTCATGTCGTCGCCTGCGGCGTCCATGTCAGCGAGCGGGCGCGAATGGCCTCGGATCATCTGCCGATATGGGCGAAGGTAAACTGGGTGTCTTAGAGTTTGTTTCACTTACGTGGAAACGGTACCGGCCCGCTCCCCCACCCAACCTCCCGATATATTACGCTGGATCGGGAGGTTGGGTGGGGGAGCGGGCCGGTACCGTCGTTTCAGCTTCGCTGAAACAAACTCTAGGGGTTGTGGGGATTTAGGATTCACATTTTTGGGGAGATGTGATT
>NZ_LARW01000131.1 GCF_000971055.1 Sphingomonas sp. SRS2 | reverse complement strand
CGGCCTCACACCGCTGATTTACAGCCACGTCAATCCTTATGGCCGCTTCGACCTCGATCTGAATAGCCGGATCGATTTTGGGCGGCTTGCTGCCTGACCGGGGCCTTTCCGCTCGCACCATTTGGGTGCACCCGAACGTGACGATCGGAAGTGACATATACGACATGTCACAAAAGGGTGGTTCCGTCACCAATGTTACTGTACGAGGGCAAAGCCACCCTAATGTGACGGATTTGCCCATGACCCGCGTCGGCTACGCCCGCGTCAGCACCATCGACCAGGATCTCGACATCCAGGTTGCCCGGTTGAAGGCAGCGGGCTGTGAAATCCTCCGCTCCGAAACAGGCTCGGGCGCATCGCGCACTGGACGCACGGAGCTTGAGACGATCATGCAGTTCCTGCGCGCCGATGACGAACTCGTCGTCCTGCGTCTCGATCGGCTCGGTCGCTCCACACGCGATGTTCTCAATCTGGTTCATGAACTCGACCAGAAGGGAGCCTCATTGCGGGTGCTTGAGCCGGAGGTGACGACGGCCGGAAGCATGGGGCGGATGGTGATCACCATTCTGGGCATGGTCGCGGACATGGAACTGACGTTCATCAAGGACCGGCAGCGCGCCGGGATCGAGGCGGCGCGCGCCGAAGGCGTCTACAAAGGCCGGAAGAAAAACATCGATGACGATGAAATCCGACGCCGGATCACCGCCGGCGCGAGCAAGGCCAGCGTCGCGCGCGACCTCAAGATCTCAAGAATGACCGTCTATCGGGCGCTTGACGTCATTCCTTCAAGGATCGGGCTGCCGGAAAAGCCGCCTTCTGTCACCATCGCCCTGCATCTGACCATCGAGAACTTCAACAAGCATGGTCGTGGCAGAAAGCCCGCTCGCGAGCGCATTGAGGCGATGCTGGAGCGGGATTACCAGATGCAAAAGACCGGGAACTGCGATTACACGCTGACCGTCGCCTATGATCAGGGTGCCGATGGCGTCAGCCTCGATGATGAGATCGCATCTCTCCAGACAGAGATGTTCAACATCGCAGAGAGCTACAGGTGCTCGATCGAGACCGATGTTTACGAGATTGGAGGACAAGAGCGAGCCTGGTAGATCGCCATGTTCAATCTTTGTTCTTCAACATGGCCAAAATCGCAGCTTCGGGCCGACTGGGCCAGGTCCGAGCAGAAGGCGCGGCGCGTATTGTTGGACCAGCCCCGCACCGCGGCCGCAACCAGTTCTTGATCGAGGCGGATGCCGGCGCCGACCAGATCGCGCACGTCCTCGACGACTTGCGCCACCGACGGATCGGGCGGCGCGGCCGCCGGCGACGGCAGCGCCAGCGGTTCGGGCGGGTCAGTGGTCATGGGGACGAGGATTAGCGCGGTCACTTTCTAAAGTATAGGGTGTTGATAATGATCTATTATCAACACTGTGCGTCCCGGCATACTTTACCGAGAGATGATTTCAGTTCACTATTGGCTATGGAAAGCCGACCCGTCACCGCCCGCTACGGACCTGATTATACCCCGAAAATGGTCGCGGCGATAGCATCGTGTTCGACGGCGATCGGGCGGCTCGACGCCCGGTTTACCGTCAGTCCTGTAGCCAAACCGTGGGCGATACGCACCGCGTGGACCGGCTACGCGAAGGCGCTGCAACTGCAATCAGCCGAGGTCGAGGAAATCGACGTATTTTCGTGGGGCTGTGGCCTCAAAGTGCCCGGACGCCCTGCCCTTCCCAGCCATCTCGACCTGTTCGACCGCTTCGACCAATGGCGCGCGGCGCTCGACGATCCGGACACGCTGGCCTGGCGCGACCAGCTCCCGACCGCGATCGGGGAACCCGCGACGGCGGCCGAGCATCCGCCCCTTGTCCGCGCGCTCGACACCGTGCGCCAGCTCGCGCGGATCGACCACAGCATCAAGCCCTGGCTTGGCCTGCCCTTCGCGCTGCGCGACCGCGGGCTTGCCGCCACCCCCCTGCCCTGTCTCGCTGGCGGCGTGAAAGCGTTTCGGTTCAAGCGGACGATCAGCGACGAAGACTGGCACGCCGCGCTACGCGGCCTCGAGCATAGCGTCACTGCAAACTTGGAACGCCTGCACGATCTCGAGCGGCTCCATCGCGATGCGCAGCGCGCGATCGTTGCCGAATATCGACCGGGAGTCCTACCCGCGCTCGCGGCGCTCCTCCATCACCGGCCCCTGCTCTCGCCCCGATCGGTATCCGAGCTGCTGAGCATGAGCGTGGCCGGCGCCAGCAAGCTCCTCACCCGCGGTGTTGCCTGTGGTCTGCTCATCGAAATCACCCAGAGGCGCACATGGCGCGTGTTCCTGAGCACCGACCTCGCCGTCGAATTTGGCTATGCAGCGCCCAAGCGCGGCCGTCCCCGCAATGAACCCCCTTCCCTTCCCGCAAACCGGGGGCTGGCGGACGTGTTCGACGCTTTCGATCAGGAGATGGCGAATATCGACGAGCTTCTTCGACGTGGCGCGGGCGTTGCTTCGGCGATCGGGCGCGCCGGCGATGACTCGATCCCTGTTTGACCTCACCCACGTACCATCCCTCCTTTCAGACTAGCGTGAGATTGCCGTTCTTTCGGTTGATGCGACTGTAAAATGGGACGGCAAGTCGCAAAGCGCTGCGACGACCAGAGGGCGCGAGGCTCTCTTTCGGTCAGCGCGGGACTGGCGATCGGCCGACCTGCTGCGCATCGCCATCAAACTTGGCTGCGCATAGCCTGTCAGCGGACTGCGCAGGCGTCCCTCCCCTTCCCAGCATCGGCTTTCCACTGCTTCGAGAAATTCGACGTGGAGGTGCCTGTGATGATAGACCGGCACCAACTATGCCTGCTGCCAATTTGTGGGAAGTGGTTGCTGCTATGCGCGATGGCTGACCCCGCTACTTGGCGTGCATGCTCAGATCCGGCCTGTGACGGGTTATAAGTGTCGTTTCAGGCAGAATGCGCTCTGGTGATGCCTTGCCAGGAAGCCCGTACAGCGCGGTCTGGGGTACTTTGCTTCCCAAGGGACGTCGGGCGCTGGCAACGCGCTCAGCGGGCTCTGGGCGGCTTTTTGCGGCATTTCGTATTTTGTTCTGGTCTCTCAGCGCTGTTTCGGCGGAAGTACCTTGCGTTGTTCCCAGTGACAACCGGATCAAAATGTCCCTAAACGTTGCCAACGGGACGAGCAGCGGTCGGTGGTGATTGACCGGGGTCAGGTGCGCGGCGACGAGGCGCCGACGACGGCGGTGCGGCTCGACGGGGTTATGCAGTTAGAGGAGGCGGTCAATCCCTGCCCTTCTTTCGTCTTAGTTTTTCAAAGACAGGAAACGCCGCAGGCGCCGTTAATCTCTTTAGAGAATAGGATAAAAAGTTAGGCTGTGGATGAACATTCCGCGACTCGCCGAGTCAGTGCGAGTCGTAACCATAAGTCCGTTCCCGTTATACCGTTTCACCGTTCCTGAAATACCCTGCAAGCCGTTCCCGATGAACCGTGATTCGGTTCCTCATGTACCGTGCTCCGTTCCTGAAATACCGTGCCGAACTCTGCAGCAGGCAGGCCTGACCAACTCGGTAAAACGTGTTTTACTCAGCCCGAATCTGCCTGTTTTCCGTGGGTTCCGGCCACTTTGATCGTCTGGCGCTGAAAGTTGAGTGGGCGACATTGGGGGCGCTCTCCCAAGCTTCGACGTGCCCAATGGCGACTGCCTTAGCAAGTGGCGAATCCTCACACGACTCAACGACGGTCCTTTAGGAACGGATCGCTGGACTGCGGCGTCGTCGGGCGGCAGTGTCGGCGCATTCTCAAGCCGAACGGTCGCGGCCCCGCCATTCCGTGGCTCGTATTGTTGAGCTTTCGGCGATGGCGGCCACTTCTTGAACGGTACATTGGGAACGCATTCCCGGCGGGGCGATGGTCGCGAGGCGTGCATTTTGCACGAGACCCGCTTCCGCCCATTTGGAGCCGACACGGTATTTCAGGAACGGCACCAAATACAGCGAGGCCAGATCCTTCCCTCCCCTACGCCGTGTTCGTAAGAAGAGCCCCCTTACCGCTCGGATCCTGACACCGAATTCCTCTGCTCAGAGCTTGTACGGATCACGACGATCCGACGACGGCTCAATAGGAAGCTTGGCGGCTGCTTTCGCTGCGCGGTGTCGATATGGTGGGTGCCGGTGACATTGACGCTGTCTCACCGACATTTCCTGCGGGTTGGATTTCCGTAGGGCGGCATGCAGGGCCGCTATGGCAAGTGGACCTGGGTCAATGTGCGGTTCTGGCGTTGGCCGGGGCAAGGCGTCTGGGATGCCATGGTGCGGGACGCTGCTCGACCTTGAGCTTGCTGCCGAATGGAAACACAAGATCGACAACACGACCGCCTGTTACGAAGACCGCATGTCCTCCGCCGACGTGTGACGCACCTTGTGGACGCGACCTCGCCTACGTCGATCATCGCGAATTCGACACACGGCGTTCCGGCAAGGCTAATGTGATCAGGAATTCCGACCGACAGCACCGTTCCTCAAGTACCGTGCGGACGAGCTGCATGTCTGCATCGCCGGGTTGAAGGGCTGGTAAACAGGTCCGAGGCGGATGCTGTGCGGGCAAGGGCGGCCGCTAAAAGTCCGCCAATGCCTGCCTCACGGTCTTCCACCGACTGCCCATAAAACCATGTGCGTTGAGATCTGAACCACAACTCGTTACTTCAGGAACGCCCAGCTGGATGTTTGGCCTGGACGTGCCGCGCATTTACGAGCGTGTTCCTGAAGGACCGTTACGCTGGCGGGCGTGTACGTTGATCAGTTTACAGGGCGCTGCTTCGCGCAAAAGGTGGCGAAAATCTGCGTGATGTTCTTCGCATCAAACGCGATCTCGCGTTGACGCAAGAAGGTCCGGAAGTCGTCTCCCACGAGGCCATGGTCGCGTTGCGGGCTCGGCAGGTTGGCGCGGGCGATCGCACCAAATGCCGAATGTGAAATATGGCCGCTCGTGGGGAAGGAGATCGAGGCCTCCTCAGGTGCTTTAGCCTTGGCGACCGGAGGCGAAACCTGGGTGAGGGCAGGGGAGGGCTTACCCTCCTCGGACAGCTCGCGATCGCGCCGAATCATACGCAACAGCGGTTCGGCATCGTCACGCTGTTCGATCTCCAGCGAATAGCCCGGCAGATCGTTTTCCCGGGCGATCTTGGTCATTTCGAACTTGAAGCGCCGATAGTCGCCTTCTGCCCCTGACTTCTCGAAGAGCGTGGGCATTGAGATGGCGAAGCCATCCCTACCGGCCCCACCGGCATGCTTGCGCGCGACCCGATAGAGCCAGCGTTCGCGGCCGCCAGTCATCGAGAAATAGGCGGGGTCGATGGCGAGCACGCCGCCGTCCATCAGGACACCGTCGTAGAACCATTTAGCGAGTGTGATCCTCATCCCGCGGACAGTGCCCGAACGATCCT
Source organism: Sphingomonas sp. SRS2 (assembly GCF_000971055.1). GTDB lineage: Bacteria > Pseudomonadota > Alphaproteobacteria > Sphingomonadales > Sphingomonadaceae > Rhizorhabdus. The sequence continues at coordinate 18,915 of NZ_LARW01000131.1, read as the reverse complement.
TGAGCTGGCTGTAGCTGTCGATCCAGGAGAAGGTGGTCTCGACAGCATCCCCCGAACGAATGTTCGTCTTCACCGTCGTCGATTGGAGACGGTCGAGCGCATTTCCCAGGAGATCGTAAGCGCGTCCGCCGACCTCGCGCTTGAGCGTCTTCAGCATATCGTACGGAACGACGTGCAGCGTCTGAGGGATATCGTTGGTACCCCGGCGCTTGTGCTCGATCAAAACCGACGCGCAGTAGATCAGGATATCGAGATCGTAGATGGTCGCCAGGCCATATTCCGAGTTCGCGGAGACGTGGACCGTGATCTTTCGATCGGGGCTTACATAGTCGATCGGCTTGAGCCGCTTGCGCTTGGACAGCGAGAAAAAGGGCCGCTCCATCGTCTCGCGCTGATCCCGGAGAGGAAGCGCAGTCAGCTGAGGGAGAAAGAGGTCTACCTGACCGTCTTCGCGGTGATCCTGTTGCATCTCGTGTCCCGTGGCGTCGGTAAAACGCATTTTACCGGGAGCCAACTAATTGAAAATAAACACTTAAATCAGATTTCTGCCTAATTCCGACTGAACTTCGCACTTTCAATGGCAGGGCGAAGCGCTTCGAGAATCTCCTCGACCGAAGCTGCGCCCTTTGGATTGATGTTGATGGTAATACCCTTAGCCCGTGTATCGGCGAGGATCTGGCCGATCTCCTTGCCTGAAGCGGCGGTGAGGGCGGGCTTGGCTCGGGGAGGGGGCATCTTCGACACCGCAGGCGTCGCCGCGGCTGCAGCCAGGCGCTCGCAAACCTTGATCCCCTCTATCTTGTCGCTCCCGGCATCCTTCAGCGCCTGCTGCTCCGCACGCAGCGCCACAGCCGCGGCGATGATCGCGTCGCGGTACTGCTCGTTCTTCAGCAACGGGGAGAGCCGCATGCCGTGCCGGACCTTGACGTCTCCAGGCTCAGCAAACGCTGCTACAACTTCGTCCGGCAACTCCGCTAGCTGGAGGAGGTTGTGGAGGTTCTGCTTGGGGATCGCCAAGCGATCGGCCATCTGCGTGCGCACGCCGTTGTAATAGGCATCTACGGCGTGCCTGTAATTGCGCGCCCGTTCGAGATCAGTGACGTCCTCGCGCTCGCGGTTTTCAAGATCTGCGAGCCGGAATGCGGCCTCATCGTCAAGCGTCTCGATACGAGCAACGAGCTCGATTTCGCTATGGTTGTTGGCATGTAGCCATGAAACCGAGAAATGGCGGCGGGTGCCGACGATCAACTCATAGGGATTGTCGGCGTTCGGCGTCCGCCGCACAACAACCGGCTCGCGGTTGGATCCTTCCTCCCGGATGGAGTCGATGAGCGACGCACAGCGTTCGTAGCTCAGAGCTGCATGATCGCGAGCGTTCCCCGGCCAGATAGAGCATTCCGAGGGCTTCAGACGGATCGTCGGGCGTTTGACGGTGCGTGCAATCTCGTCGAACGCAATACCGCGCCGCTCCAAAAAAGAGGGTGTGGACGGCTCGTCGACGGGCTTGTCGCGATCGACCAGCACTTCGGCGTCGACCGCCTCTGGCACGGAAGTCGGGGCAGGGGTCGTCCCGATGCTCTCGATGGCGCTCGCCAGTAGACTGCGACGCCTGCCCCCAGCGCTGCTCATGCCGCCTCCGTCAGTCTGTCGGTGCCGACCTGCGCCATCCGCGACGGCCACTGTTTGCAAATATCCTTTTCGATCTCGCGAAACACCATGTTGAGGTTGTCGCGGCACCGCGTGTAGGTCTGGTGTGATCCGTATGGCTTGTTAATCTCGTAGATCGACGACATCGACAGACCGGCATTCTTGATCTCTTCCGACAGGAGGATCGGCGTCGATAGCATCTGACCGGCGTAGGTTTTCTCCATGACCTGAAGCATCTGCGCTTCGTTGGTCCTGTTGGGCTGGAACATGGTGCAGACGACACGAATGAACCCGTAGTCGATCGAAGTATCGAACTTCGAGACGAGGTCCATCGCTTCCCGACAGGTCTGCATGAAATGGATCGTCGAAAGATAGTCGAGCTGCCGGGCCGGCACGGGGATCAGCAAGCCGTCCGCAGCCGTCAACGTGTTCACACCCAAAAAGCCCATGGCCGGGGGAGGATCGAGGATCACGACATCATAATCGTGCCGCACTTCTTCCAGGCCGATCCTCAACATCCTGAACGCGCCGGCAATGGCGGTCGGGCCTTCCTCGATGGTTGCGGTCAGTTCCCATTCGGTGTCCTGCAGGCCCAGGTTCGCCGGGCAGATATCGATATTGGGCCAGGCGGTCTTCTGGATCGTCTTTCGCAGCGAATCGGCTTCGTCGATACGCGGCGAGAGGAAGTTCGAGAGCGTATGCGTCTCGTCCACCAATGCCTCGAGATTGACGTCGAACATCACACTCATCGAGGCCTGGGGATCGCAATCGACCACGAGCACTCGGTAACCCCGCAGCGCCAGATAATCTGCGAGATGCTTGCCCGTCGTCGATTTGCTGACGCCGCCCTTGAAGTTCTGCACGGCGATCACGACGGCTCGTTCCGAGGGCAATTTGCCCATCTTGATGCCCAGCTTCTCGCGGATCGCGATCAAGTCCTCGACTGTGTAAAACCGGCGTCCATTGGCTGCCGTCTTGGGAGCGGGCAGTCGGCCACGCGCCTCCGCCTTGGAAAGCGCTTCCGGCGTTCGCCCGAGCAATTCAGCGGCGACGGTTGCCCCCATTGAAATGTTCAGCGTTTTGCGATCGGATGGATCGATAGCCGCTTGCCGCAGGACCGTCTTGGCATTCTCGCACGAGGTTATCATCGCATCGAGAATCTGACCCGACAGCATGGGCATGTCCCCTTCTTGAACCCAAACCGGCCACGGTTCGTGAAAATTACCGCATAATGGCCCCTAATCCCGGACAGCTATGCCAAATACAGGGTAGTTAGTCAAATAGGGCGGCAGGATCTGCGGCACTCAGGGACAGGCCTCCTTGTCGCCGCCGAGTCCCGGACCGTTCGGGAAGTATCATTTCACCTAGAAACCCTCCCGAAAATCAAGATGAGTCGCCCACCTGCACGCCATGCTCAAGGACTTATCCGCAAATATCGTCAGACTTGCACGCCCGGCCGACGCCAATCCAAAGCAACGCGAATCGCCTCAAAGTTTCTCCGCAGACACAGCGCACAGGGGAGGAGGATCTAAATCCACACCGACTCGGCACCAGCCAGGGCTATTCTTTGTCATCAAAAGATTTTGTGACACGCCTCATTGCACGGTCCGTTGGGCTTAGCTTTTCAATAGCATCCGAAATGATGCGCTAGAGGCCGGCCGAGGAGAAGGGGAGGGGGGACGAGGTTGTGAAAGGAGCCGATCATGGCCCTCACAGCCGAACGACCTTCCCAGCAACTCATCGATCTCGTTGGCGCACTTGGTGGCACCTGGCATGGAAGAACCGCGATGTGCCTGTGCCCGTCGCATTCCGACAGCACCCCAAGCCTGTCGATCCGCCAGGGTAATCGCGGCATCCTGGTGACCTGTTTCGCCGGGTGCGATCGAGAAGACATCCTGCGCGAACTCCGGCGCGTACCGATCCGCAATCATTTCAGCTACACCGATGTTTCGGCGGTCTCGTCCGGCAATGCAAACCGGCTATGGGATGACGCCCTTTCCCTCGAAGGTACGCTGGCGGAACGCTATCTCGCGTCGCGCTACCTTGCGCCGATGACCGAGGATCTCCGTTTCCATCCGCGATGCCCGTACCGGCCAAAGCCCTGGACAAGCTTCCACCCGGCTCTTCTTGTGGCGGTGCGAGAAGGGCGGCGCCTGACAGCCGTGCAGCGAATATTCCTCGATCCGACAACGGCGCGCTATCGCATGAAGCTCATGCTCGGTCGGCCGGCGGCGGGCGCGTGGCAGGGAGGAGGGCGGGGCGCCGCCGTCCTCGCACTCGCCGAAGGCTTCGAGACCGCGCGCGCCTTCACCATTCTCAATGCGCTTCCATGCTGGGCAAGTCTCGGAGCGAGGCGCCTTCACCAGATCCGGCTGCCGGAGCAACTTCAAACCCTCATCCTCGCCCAGGATAACGATGCGGAAGGCGCCCGCGCTGCCGACCAGGCCGAGCAGTTCTACGCTCGCCCGGGCCTCACGATTGAACGAATGCCGCCGCCGCGCGGCATCAAGGATTGGGCAAGGGTGCTCGAGAGACGCATGGCAGCATGAGGGGCCGTCACCCCTCCAACCTCTTGAAGGAGGAATCTATCAACGCCGGCCGATCTCAGGCATGATACGACCATGAAGGCCTTTATGCTGACAGGCTATGGGGGCCCCGAGGCGACAGTAGTTCGCGAGATTCCGCGTCCCGAACCCGGGCCGGGTGAAATCCTGGTTCGTGTGCATGCGGCCGGCCTAAATCCCGTCGACTTCAAGACGCGTGAGGGCATGCTGAAAATCGTCCAGCGCTATCCCTTGCCGATCACGATGGGAACGAACTTGCCGGCGTCGTCGAGACGTCCCCGACAGCCAGGACACAATTCGCTCCTGGTGATCGCGTCTTCGCGCGGATGCCCAAGGAATCCATGGGCGCGTTCGCAGACTACACCGTCGTGCCGGAAGGCCTTTTGGCCAGGATGCCCGCGACGCTTGATTTCGCTGTGGCCGCAGGCGTGCCACTTGCGGGCCTGACTGCGCTTCAGGCCCTTCGTGACGAATTGCAGCTCAGGCCGGGGAGCCGCGTGTTCATCCCCGGCGGTGCCGGAGGCGTCGGCACATTTGCCATCCAGATTGCCAGATGGCTCGGCGCCGAGGTTACGACCACGGCTTCAGAGCGGGGCAGGGCACTGGTCGAGCGCCTCGGTGCCGACGTCGTGATCGACTACACGTCACAGCGTTTCGAGGATCATGTGCGCGACATGGACGGTGTCTTCGACCTGATCGGCGGGGATACCCTCATGAAGTCGTTCCAGGTCGTGAAGCCTGGCGGGAAGGTCGTTTCGATCGCCGGCATGCCCGAACCGCAGACAGCAAGACAGGATCTCGGCGGGGGCTTTTTGCTCACCGCGCTGTTCTGGGCGGTGAGCTATCGGCTCCGCGCGCAGGCAAAGAAGCACGGCGTCACCTATCGATATCTGTTCATGCATCCGAGCGGACCTGAGCTTGCCGAACTCGGCGGCCTCATCGAAGAGAAGAAGCTCGAGCCTGTGATCGACCGCGTGTTTCCCTTCGCCGACATAGCGGACGCATTCGTGCATCTCGAATCCGGGCACGCGAAGGGCAAGATCGTGGTGCAGATGCCGGCCTGACGGGCTGGGACAGATTCCGGCGCTTCACACTATGGCTGTTCCGCTTCCAAGGCCCCTGCCCCAGAACATGGCCAACACAGCGCAATGAGAAGGGGAGGGGGGTCGGAGGATTGATGCTGCCGATGGGGCAGCCAGTCCGGAGACCCCACCATGTCCGATCTCTTCGATACCGCCACCGCGGCTGAACGCCGCGCGGCCGTCATTCTTGCCGATCGCCTGCGTGCGACCGACCCGATCACCCGCGCGGATCTCAACGCGGCAATGATCGAGGGTTTCGGGGGAACGGACGCCGATGGCTTCTGGACCCAGCGTGATAGCTTCGAGATCCTCGAACACGCGCTCGCGCACCATCTCCAGTTCGGCCCCTATCCCCTCCACTCGCTCGATGATGTCGGAGCCGCCTGCGATCTCCTTGACCGGCTGCCTACCCAGACCGTTCGCAGCGAGGACCAGATCGAATGGCAGCAGATGGCATGACCATTCTTGGCGCTTCAGTGCACGTGGGTCAGAATCGCCGGTGAGTGATCGCGGTCCGCACTCTTCTTCGGTCCGCAGCCGGAGGAGATGGCATGGAAGAATACAACGCTTTTATCGGATTGGACGTCCATAAGGATAGCATATCGGTCGCGATCGCGGACGCAGGGCGTGACGGTGAACTCCGCATGTACGGAACGATCGTCAACTCGCCCGACGCGGTTTCGCGTTTGATGCGGAAGCTGGTCCGACGTCATGGCAAGATCGAGGTGACCTATGAAGCAGGCCCTTGCGGTTACGGAATCTATCGACAGCTCACAGAGATGGGAATCTGCTGCCGGATCGTGGCACCGAGCCATACGCCAAAACGGCCAGGCGAAAGGGTGAAGAACGACACAAGGGATGCGCTGATGCTTGCCCGGTTGCTTCGTGCGGGTGAACTCACATACGTGTGGGTGCCGGATGCGACCCATGAGGCGATGCGTGACCTTGTCCGTGCCCGTCAGGTGGCCTCGCAGGATGTTAGAGCAGCTCGCGCATTGATACGGATGTTCCTGCTAAAACATGGGCTGCACTGCAAGTCGAAGGCGTGGTGCTTGCGATACCGGAAATGGCTGACATCTCTTAAGTTTGATCACGCCGCGCAGAAGTTCGCACTGCAGAGTTATATCAATCGCCTTGAGCAGGCCGAAGCACGCAAGGCCGAGATCGAAGACCAGATGGCCGATCTGATCCCAGGTTGGGCGCTGGCTCCGGTGGTCCATGCCCTGCAGGTGTTCAAGGGGATCGGAATGGTCATCGCTACAACGCTGGCCGCGGAGATTGGCGACTTCTCGCGGTTTGCGAGTCCGCGAAAATTGATGGCTTATCTCGGATTGGTTCCCAGTGAATATTCCAGCGGCAGCAAGCAACGGCCCGGAGGGATCACGAAGGCAGGTAACAAGATCGCCAGAGTGATGCTTGTCGAGGCGGCCTGGGCTTACAAATGGCCCCCCAAGGTCGGTGTCGATCTCATGCTGAAACGGCAAGACTATAGCCAGGAACTGAAAGACATCGGCTGGAAGGCCCAAGTCAGGCTGAACAAGCGGTTTCGGCGTCTTGAAGGGCGGGGAAAGCGCAGCACCGTGGCCGCAGCCGCAGTTGCCCGCGAACTGGTCGGCTTCATCTGGGCGACAGCGATCAGCGCGATGCCGAAGACTGCCTGACAAAAAATGCGCGTGATGTTGTTAGTGGCCAGGGCATCTGACGCGGGATGAGGCAAACCGTCGGTCGAGAATTGAGATCCGGATCATGCCGGACATCTGACAGCAGAATGAACGAACGCCTCTGACGCTTACCATAATGGGGTTTCGATCCCCGCATCGGAGTTTGAGCAACCGTCGAATAAGTCGGGTGCCCTGACCTCTGCCAACATCGCAAGGAGAACTATCATGACGAACGGCATTCAAGCCGGGCGGCGGGAAAGCCGTGCTTATCCTCTTGACGAATGGTCATCGGAATTCTCGACGCCCATCGATCTCGCCGCGGTCGCGGTTCTCCTCGCCAACATCCAGAGAGACGATGTCATCCTCGAGCCGAGCGCCGGCAACGGGCTCCTCGTGGCGCATTGCCGGGACTATGGCGCGCTCCAGCTCAACGAATATGCATCGGCTCGCCGGGCCCGCCTTGCAGACATTTTCCCGGACGCGGCCGTCACCGGCCACGACGGCGCCACGATCAACTCCAGCCTGGCGGCGGCAACGCGCCCCAGTCTGATCCTCATGAACCCGCCATTCTCGCGGTCGGTCGGGCTAGGCGCCGACGCCCACGCCGCCGTCCGCCATCTCCAGGCAGCGCTTCGCCGGCTGCGCGGCGGCGGCCGTCTGGTTGCGATCATGCCCGACTGGTTCGGTCCCAATGCGCGGATGCGTGATCTCTTCGAGACCACGCTGCGCGATGTCAGCGTGCGGACCTCGGTGCGACTCGAGAAATGCTATCTGAAGCATGGCACCAGCATCGCGGTCCGGCTGTTCGTGATCGACAAGGTCCCCGGCACGACCATTCCCGCGACGATCCAGCGCACCTCCATCCGCGAGCTCATCGGCGCGCTCACGATTCACGAGCGCGGGACCCTCGCAGCGCCATCGGCACCGGCTCCCAAGCGATCGAGCAGCCCCTCACTGTTCCGCGCCATGAAGAGCAATCGCGCGCAGCCGCGGCCCTATTACGTTCCGGTCCGCAACAACGTGCTGCCCGTCGACTACGCGCCGCTCGAGACGCCCGCGCCGCTGCTCGACCAGGTCGGCGTCTATCTTCCCTATCGCCCGAGCCGGATCACCTTCGACGCGGCCGGCGAACATCCGACCGCCCTGGTCGAATCCGTCGCGATGGGCTCGATCGCGGCGCCGATCCCGGCCTATGTGCCGCGGCTCCCCGAACGCACAGTCTCCGAACGTCTGCTGTCGGCCTCGCAGCTCGAAACCGTCGTCTATGCGGGACATGCTTGGGACCAGTTTCTGCCGGGGAAGTTCAGGCCCGCCAAGGAAGGTGTCGGGCTCGAGGAAGCGCAGGATGGCCGCGCCTATCGCATGGGCTATTTCCTCGGCGACGGCACCGGGGCGGGGAAGGGGCGGCAGGTTGCCGCGTGCATCCTCGACAGCTGGCTCGCCGGGCGCCGCCGGAACATCTGGATTTCGAAGAACGAGGCGCTGCTCGAAGACGCGCGCCGTGATTGGACTGCTCTCGGCGGTCTCGCGGCCGACATCCAGCCTCTCTCCAACTGGAAAATCGACCAGGCGATACCGCTGGAGCAGGGCGTGCTCTTCGTCACCTACCCGACGCTTCGTTCGGCACGCGGCGATCATAGCCGTCTCCAGCAGGTCATCGACTGGGCAGGCGACGACTTTGAAGGCGTGATCGGCTTCGACGAGGCGCACGAGATGGGCGGCGTCGCCGGCGGCGAAGGCGCGCTCGGCAAGAAGGAGGGCTCGCAGCAGGGCATCTCCGGCGTGCTGCTCCAGAATCATCTGCCCGGCGCGCGCGTCCTCTACGCCTCGGCAACCGGCGCCTCCGACGTCAATAACCTCGCCTATGCCGTGCGGCTGGGTCTGTGGGGGCCGGAAACCGCCTTCAGCAACCGCGAGCAGTTCATCTCGGGAATCCGCAAGGGCGGCATCGCCGCGATGGAGCTCGTCGCTCGCGACCTGAAGGCGCTCGGCCTCTACACCGCCCGCGCGCTGAGCTTTGCCGGCGTCGAATATGACATCCTGCGGCATGAACTGACGCGCGAGCAGATCGCGATCTACGACGCCTATGCCGACGCCTGGGGCATCATCCACCGCAACATGGAGCATGCCCTCGAATTGACGGCCGTGGTCGACGGGCTCGAAAATGCGACCCTCAACAGCGGCGCCAAGGCGTCGGCGCGCTCGCGGTTCGAGTCAACCAAGCAGCGCTTCTTCGGCCAACTCCTTCTCAGCATGAAGCTTCCGACCGTGATCGCGGCGGCGAAAGCCCATCTGGCAGCAGGGCAATCGGTGGTCCTCCAACTCGTGACCACCGCGGAATCGATCCTCAACCGGCGGTTGGGCGATCTCTCGCCCGACGAGCGCGCGACGCTGGAAATTGATTTGAGCCCCCGTGAGTACATTATCGACTACCTCGAGCGGGCTTTTCCGACCCGGCAAATGCAGGTCTTCAAGGACGACACTGGCACGCCGCGCTCATTGCCGATGGTGGGTGACGATGGGCATCCGGTCTACAATCCCGAGGCGGAAGCCGCGCGCGATGCTCTCATCGAGAAACTTTGCGCCATGCCGCCCATCATGTCCGCGCTGGACGCTCTGCTCGAGCATTTCGGCCACGACAATGTCGCCGAGGTCACCGGCCGCACCAAGCGCCTCATCACGGCAAGCGACGGCCGGCAGAAGCTTGAGAGCCGATCGGCCCGGACGAGCCAGGCCGAAGCCGCCGCGTTCATGGCCGGCAAGAAGCGCATGCTGGTCTTCTCCGACGCCGGCGGCACGGGCCGAAGCTACCATGCCTCGCTTGATGTTCTGAACCAGGAGCAGCGCGTCCACCTGTTGCTCGAACCCGGTTGGCGCGCCGATCGCGCGATCCAGGGCCTCGGCCGGACCCACCGCACGCATCAGGCGACCACGCCGCTGTTCCGCCCGGTGACGACCGACTGCAAGGGCGAGTTGCGCTTCACCAGCACGATCGCGCGGCGCCTCGACAGTCTCGGCGCGCTCACGCGCGGCCAGCGCCAGACGGGTGGGCAGGGGCTGTTCGACCCGGCCGACAACCTCGAAAGCGAATATGCCTGCGCGGCGCTCCTCTCCTGGTTCGACCTGCTCGCGGCCGGCAAGCTCTCAAGCACCACGCTCGACGACTTCCAGCATCGTACCGGCCTCGAGCTCTGCGACAAGGATGGCGTCCTCAAGGACGAGATGCCGCCGATCCAGCGCTGGCTCAATCGAATCCTCGCGCTGCCGATCGCGCTGCAGAACAGCATCTTCGACGAATTCCTGTCGCTGATCGAAACACGCGTCTCGGCCGCGCGCGAGGCAGGACGGCTCGACGTCGGCGTCGAGACGATCCTCGTCGACAAGGCCACGCTGATCGACGACGTCGTGCTGCGTACCGATCCACGCACCGGGGCCACCTCGCATCTCCTCACCATCGAGATAGCGCGGCGGCGCAACCCCGTGTCCCTCGAGCGCATCCTGCGCATTGCCGACGGCGACGGCAGCGCCGGCTTCATGATCAACCGCAAGTCGGGGAAGGCCGCGCTTCGGACCCGGGCGCGATCGCTCATGGAGGAGAAGGAGGGGACGCCCATTGCGCGCGTCGAGATGATGCGACCGACGCGCAACGAATATATGCGCGAGGACGACCTCTACGAGTCCTCCTGGGAGGAAGTCGACCGCGTGACGTTCAGCACCGAATGGACGAGGGAAGTCGAAATAGCCCGGGAAACCGTCGACAGCGAGACGATCCGGCTCGCGACGGGCCTGTTGCTGCCGATCTGGTCAGCCCTGCCGAGCGATCATATGGCGGTCAACCGCATCGTTGATGGGGAAGGGCAGTCCTGGCTGGGGCGCCTCGTGTTCGACGATCATGTGCCCCAGCTCTTCACCAAGCTCGGGATCGATCGTTCTGATACGCTCCCGCCCGACGCCATCGCCAAGGCAGTCTCGGCGGGGCGCAGCGTCGATGTCTCGCACCCGTTCCCGCTCACCATCAAGCGCTCGGTCGTCAACGGTTCGCAGCGGATCGAGCTGGTGGGTTGCCCACACGAGCGGCTGCCTTGGCTCAAGTCGATCGGCTGCTTCACCGAAGTGATCCAGTATCGCACGCGGGTTTTCGTACCGATGCCGTCGGCAGAGGCGATCCTCGGCCAGATGCTCGGTTAAGTGTCTGCCGAAGCCCGAATCGTCATTTGCAAAACACGGAAAAACTTCCAAAAAGCGGGCCGCAACACGCGGTGGCAGCTCGCAGAGACGTTGTCGGCGGTCCGTGCTCTGCCTGACCCGCGAGTGCCTTCGCCTCGAAAGTCCCCAGGCCGCGGGGACATGAGTTCGCGGATAACGACCAATCCCTTGCACGAAGATGACACTCCCGTCGATCTATAGTCGACCGCATTCGACGAGTAGGCTTGTAGCCGTTTCGAGGCGGTCGGGTGTCGGCTCTGGAGGATTGCCCTGGCGCGTCGTGCCCGGCGTGAGCGTCCATCCGCCCTCATCCATGACAATCCGCAAACGGAGGATCGTCTTGCCCCGATTGCGAGCGTCGGCCAGGCCCCGTCCCACGGACCAATAGGCATGCTGCGCCATGATCCAGATCTCGAGCACGCGCCCGACGAAGCCGGCCGGCGAGAGCTCACGCCAGCCTTCCGCCTCCCTCTTGGCACGGCTGAGGGGCAATCGATCGGGATTCTCGAAGGGATGGCCCTGGTTCGGCGCTTCCCGGAGGCAGAGAGCAAGGGCTGCGACAATGGCAGCCGGAAGCTGTTCCTGGTCGCGCAGGACTTTCTGCAGGGAGCGAAGACGTTGGACAGGATTCGCGGTGTCCTTCGACACGAGAATCCAGTCTCCAGCGCTATCCGCCTTCGACGTCTCATCCACGGCATCGATGAAGGCCTGTGCGAGTTGCCCGGTGGAGCGAGGGCCAGGTAGAAGCGCGCCGATCGTCCAATAGAACAGGCCTTCGAGCGCGAGCCGGAACAGCTGCCGGATCTGGACCGCTCGCCATTCGTCCGCCGCGATCGGGCGGTCGTTCGCACTGTTCCATGCGTCGGCCCGATCGGCCATGCGCATTCTGATGTCCTCGTAAGTCGCCTCCTCGTCCGCGAGATCCGCATAGGCAGCCTGGATCAGAGCGACGCCTTTCTGGCGGGCGGGCGCCGCGCGTTCGCCGCCGAGCCTGGTGAACATGGCCTTCGCTTCGGCCGCGCGAGGCTTGTCCATCGTCCAGAGTTTACCCCAGCGCTCGGCGTCCGCCCGCTTCACGCTGACGCTTCCGAAGCGATGGAACGCCTCGTGATCCAATTCCGCCTCGAAGCGCTTTTCGAAAGCGTCGAGCACCGGCTCGAGGGCGGGATCGGGCTGGAATATGCCAGCGGCGCCCTCGATCGGGATCAACCATCCCATCGTGCGCAGGCTCGGGCCGTAGTTCAGAGGCGATATGAAACCGGTGGAATAGCGTCGCATGTTACGCCGGGCTTCCCATTCCTCGCCGCCAAACCGATAGCGCACGGCATCCAGCATCGGGCGCATGGCCTGTGCTCCGGGTATGTCGGCTTTGGGATCGATCAGGAACTGGGACCAGGCGTAGATCGCCTCGATCCGGTCGACGAAATCGCGCATTTCCTCGGGCTGCGCGCTCTGTCGCCTTCCGCGCTCCAGGATATGGCGGACACGCCGCCAGGCCCAGGCCATCAGCGTATAGGGCCGGATGTGGCTTGCCACGTTGTTGAGGTCAGGGAGCACCCGGTCCATCAGGCCGAAATTGATCTGGCGCAGACCGAGCGGATCCACACCCCCCATGCCGATCTTGCTTCTGTCGACCGGACGGGGTTCGCCGGCGGTGCGTGCGACGTCGAGGAGTTCGTTCAGATCCATCACGATCAGCAATCCCGATTAAGCAGGATTCGGCCACAGCAGCTCGCCAATCCCCGCAGCCGCAGATCCTCTCCGGCCGCAAGGGGAAGCCTCATATTGCAACGAGGGCACGACGCTCTGAAGGTCTCGAGTATCATCAGCTTGGCGAACGACGCGGGATCGCGCAGCGCCCGGTCAAGACTGGGCCAGTGCGGCGACGAGCGAAGGCTATCAAATCCGACATCGGGACCATGCCCATCGCTGGCGGCAAGATAGGCGTCGATCTGCTCGCCCATGGTCCTTGCCGTCAGCACTTCGCCGAGAAAGCCGTCCAGGTCGATGCCTTGGCCGAGCAACGCCATGAAAGCCGGGATCACATCTGGAGAGACGGCAATGGTGGCCGGATCGATCCCGCGACGCAGGAAATAGCGTCGCGCCCGAATGGCATTGTCGTCCCGTCGGCCGGCGGCATGATGAAGGAGGATGGAAGCGGCGGCGAGGTCGCTTTCGGGGCTGTCAAGCGCGGCGATCTGCGGCAACACCTTGTCGAGCCAGAGTTGCACCTTGGCCGGTGCCGGTCTGATCCGGTCGGCCAGGAAATGCGACAGCGACAGCGCCATGAGCGCGTTACGACCCGCGGCCTCAGGCGCCAGCATGGTCATCAGGAGTTCGTCGAAGATCTGGAGCGACCGATAGTTCGCCGCTTCTTCGGACCTCGCTCGCTTCTCGCGGTCCTTCTCATCGTCGTCGTCATCATCGTCGGTTTCGCCGCCGGCGCCCCAGGGGCCCCGCGATTGTCTAAACACGGCACGGATCAGAGCCATGGTGTGGCGCCATGCGGACGATGTTTCCTCTCCGGGCGCTGCCGACAGCAAGTTAGCGCCGAGGGCAGCCGCATTGAGGTCGGCGAGCGTCACCACGCCTTCGATCCCGTCTGGCCGGCCGCCACTACCGCCACCGCCGATGCCGAGCGATGCGGGCATGCGACTCGGATCCTCGCGAAACCACGCCAGGATGGCGGCGACGTCGGTCGGCGTTTCGGTGCCGGCGAGCATCGCCATGAGCCGCGTGGCGATCGAACCTGTGCGCCGGATCAGCTCGAGCGCCGCCGCAATCGACACGAAGCCTTCCCAGCGTCGGCCGCCCTGCTCGAGTCCGAGGATCAGACGACCGTTTTCCCAGCTTTCTAATTCGATGCCCGGCGCATCGAGCTGGAAATGGCCGTCGCCAGAGACCACGACCGGACCCAGCGCATGGGATCCCCTGGGGGTTCGCAGCACGGCGCTTGCGTTCCCGCCAAGCCTCGGTGTCAGCGCGCGGCCCGCTATCCGTTCTCCTTCCAGCGAGGCGCTCAGGATTCCGATCGCGGAGTCGCTCGTCTCGTTCTCGTCCAGCGCGTCTGCCGGGAGGCGGGCAGGGGCCGTTCCCGGGGCCGTCACCCAGTAGCTCTTGCTGCCCCGCTGGACCCGGAGCACCCCGGCCTCGACGTTTCGCCCGAACAGACCGGCATGCGTCACATTGGCGCTGCCGCTGAGAAGGAGGCGTCCCTTGCGGCAAACCAGTTCGATCGACTTGGCATGGAGCGGTCTGTCATCGTGGCCGAACGCGTCAGCCACGTCGACCGGCTGCCACTTGGGTCCGCCCTCGAAGGGCCAGGCATTCGAGCCCGGACCGCGGACCGTTCCTGCGGGATGGGCATGGAGATGCGCTTTTTCGATACCCAGCAGTGTCGCGAGCGCATCCAGCCCGTCGGCGCGTAGATCGTAATAGGGCGAGACCGCCGTAAGGCGGGTCACGCCGCCAAGGTCGTCGGCATAGAGCGCGAGCTGTTCCGCGATCGGCGCATCGAGGCTGTGCACCACATGGATATGGCCCGTCCGCGGCTGTCCCTGCGCCGATCGTCGCAGAAAGCCGGCAATCGTCTCGCAGGCAGGCCCTGCCGTCGTGATGATCTGAGCCGACGCGGCGAGCTGTTCGAAAAACGCCGCCGCATCGTCGAATGCATCCGCCGCGAAGCTTGGGTGCAGATGCTCGACCAGCTCGAGATTGCCGCCCCAGCCCGCGAAAGTCAGGTTGCCCGATCCGACGAGCAGATGAGCATCATCATCGCCGAACAGCGCGCCCACTTTTGCGTGGAACACCCCTTGATTTGCGCAGGCGACGGCTTCGATCTCATAGTCGCGGCCGACCCTGCGCGCACCTTCCTCGCTCAGGCCGGCGCGCACGCCTTCCGGATCGGCCAGGATGAGAGCATTGCGGCTACCCCCGCGAAGCAGCGCGTCGAGAAGCACTGCCTCGAAGAACGACAGCGAAAGCGCATAGGTCGTGAAGGCAGCACGCTTCCACGGCGCTGCCGAGATCAGATCGAGCGGATTCACACGTACCCCCTTGGTTCCAGCCTAATCGCTCGCCAGTTCACCGACAGTAAAAATCGAAGCTGGACCGAAAAGCGATCGCTCGGCGGCTCTGCAGCTCGCTGGTTCGCCGTAAGCCAATCGGGGAAAGGGAAGGGGGGGACGGAGCTGGTGTCCGGGATGATCCGGACGCCAGATGGAGCTCCTTCCCATGACCGCATCCGTTAAGCTCGCCAAGCTCACGCTTTCACCCATCAACGTCCGCAAGCGACCCGACGAACTGCTCGAAATCCCGCAGATGGCGGCCGATCTCGAAGCGCGCGGAGTCCTGCAGAACCTGCTTGTCACCCCCGTCCGGAAACCGCGCGGCACCTTCGAGGTGTTCGACGGCGGCCGCCGCCTGCGCGGCCTGCGCCTGCTCGCCGAGCGCGGCGTGATCGACCCCGAGACCTATGACGTTCCCGTGAAGGTCCTGGTCGGTGACGAGGCGACCCTGTCCGAGACTTCGACGGCGGCCAACTTCCACCAGCTCAAGATGACGCCGGCCGAGGAATGCCGGGCGTTCCAGTATTTCATTGGGCTGACGGGCGACATCGACGGCGTTGCCAAACGCTTCGGCCTCACCCGCCGCTTCGTCGAGGGCCGCCTGCGCCTTGCGACGCTCGCCGAGCCGATCTTCGAGGCGCTGAGCGAAGGCACGATCACGCTCGACGTCGCCAAGGCCTATGCGTCGACAGAGAACCAGGAGAAGCAGCTGCTCGTCTGGAACAGCTACGGCACCAGCTATTCCAACGCCGACACCATCCGCCGTGTTATCGCCAACGAGACCATGAACTCGACCGATCCCGTCGCCATCCTGGTCGGCGAGGACCGCTACGCGGACGCCGGCGGCAAGGTCGATCGCGACCTCTTCAGCGACAGCGGCGACAAGTGGGTCAATCCCGAGATCGCGCAGCGGCTCGCCGCGGACATCATGGAGGCAGAAGCCAAGCTTGTCGGCGAGGAGCTCGGCCTTGGCTGGATCCGTCCGATCGCGTCCAACTATACCCACAGCGCCGCCGCCGGCCTCTATCGCGTCATCCTGCCCACCGCGGACCCGACCGAGGAACAGCAGGCCCGGCTCGAGGCGATCGCGGAGCGTCAGCAGGCGATTTCCGTGGCGATGGACGACGAAGCCATCGGCGAGGACGCGTATAAGGCGCTGGACCAGGAATATGACGCGCTCAGCGCCGAGGAGCTTGCGATCCGCAAGGTCGCGCCAGTTCTGCCGGACGAACTGCGGCCGCTGGTCGGCGCCTTCCTCAAGCTGACGCCCAAGGGCGAAATGGTGCTCGACGCCGAATATTACAGCGAGGAGGCTATCCGGATCGGCGGCACCGAGGACGAGACGGGCGACACCGCGGACAAAGGTTCGCGCGGCCGGCCGAGCGGTGCCGGCAGGGAATCCGCGACCCCGGCCTCCCGGCCGGAAGCGGTGGCTCCGGGCGGCAAGCCGCTCAGCGCGCGGCTCTACGACGAGCTCGCGATGCAGCGGCGCGACGTCCTGGCGGCGACGCTCCTCAGCCACCCGGCCCTCGCGCTCGATTATGCGCTCTTCGTCATGATCGACGATCGCATGACCGCCGAAAGCGCCTATGGCTCGACCATTCGCGCTCGCTCGCCCCAGGACCCGGTCACCGGCGAGCAGCCTGCGACCCGCGCCCGTAGCTATCTCGCCGAAGCCCATGACGGGCTCGATGCCGGCTGGACCGAGTACCAGTCGCAGGTCGACCGGTTCGAGGCCTTCCGCGGTCTCGACGACGACGCCAAGGCGGCCTGGCTCGCCTATATCGTCGCGATGTCGCTCGAAGCGCCAAATTCCCGCGCCGAGCAGTCCCCGCTGCAAAACCGGCTTGCGACCATCATGGAAATCGATGTCGCAAGCTGGTGGCGGCCGACCTCGGAGAACTTCTTCGACCGGGTCAGCAAGGGTTCGATCCTGACCTTGCTCGCCGATGTCGGCGGTGCGGCGCTCACGGCGCGTCACGCGACGATGAAGAAGTCCGAAATCTCGGAATCGTGCGCCAAGCTTTTCGCCGGCGAAGCGATCGTCGAGCCGGAGGTTCGCGACGCGGCGCTCGCCTGGGTGCCGAACGCGATGAAGTTCCTCGATTCTGCGCCCGCCGACGATCTCGATGTCGACGACGAACCCGAGGACCAGGGTGGCGATCAGGACACGGTCGCGGTGAACGACGCCGATGGCGAACCTCAGCTGGACGATCAGGACGCGCTCGCGGCCTGACGCCTCTCACCTCCTGGAGTGCTGACCGCCGGCGCGCAGACACGCGTCGGCGGTTTCCCTTTCCCGCACAGCGGAGTTCTCACCATGTCAGCTTCACGTCGATCCAGCCGCGACGTCGCCGCGGAAATCACGGATCTCATCATCCGCAAGCTAGAGGAGGGCGTTCCGCCCTGGTCGAGACCCTGGCGATGCAGCGGCGCCGGCGGCCGCCCGCTCCGGCACTGCGGGACGCCTTACACCGGCATCAACACGCTCTATCTCTGGGCGCTCGGCGACGCGATGGGCTACCGTTCGCGCTTCTGGATGACCTATCGCCAGGCCGAGGCGCTCGGCGCCAATGTCCGGCGCGGCGAGACCGGCGCGATCTCGGTCTATTATTCGTCGTTCAAGAAAACCGAGGAGCATCCCGAAACCGGCAAGGAGGTCGAGAAGAACATCCGCTTCCTTCGCCACTACGTCGTCTTCAATGCCGACCAGATCGACGCGCTCCCGGCCTATTTCTACGCCCCCGAAGAACCGGAAACGCCGGTGGAACCCTCCACCCGCCAGGCGGCGATCGACGCCTTCTTCGACGCGATCCCCGCCGACGTTCGCCATGGCGGCAACCAAGCCTACTTCACGCCGACCTTTGACCATATCCAGATGCCCAGCCGAACCTCGTTTCGCAGCATGGATCTGTACGCGTCGACGAGATGTCACGAGACCGTCCATTGGTCGGGCCACTCCGACAGGCTGGCCCGCACGTTCGGCAAGCGCTTCGGCGACAAGGCGTATGCGTTCGAAGAGCTCGTCGCCGAAATCGGGGCGGGGCTCTGCTGCGCGGATCTGGGTCTGCCGAATGTGCTGCACGATCGCCATGCGAGCTATGTCGGGCATTGGCTCGGGATCCTGCGCGGCGACAAGACCGCGATCATCCATGCGGCCGCCAAGGCAGAGCAGGCCTTCGCCTACCTCAAGAGCTTCGGCAGCGCGGCAGCTGAAGGCGAATGCCACGAGGATGACGCGCCGGCACCCGCGCTCGCAGCCTGACGTCGGCTTCTCACCATCAGAAAGGACAATCAACCATGGGATGGCTTTTCATGCCCTTCACGTCGATGGGAGGCCACAAGAGCGCCAAATCCTATCTCGACGCGCAACTGACTTACGAATGCACGCTCGACGACGGCACCACCCGCGGGCTCCGGGTGCTGGCGTCCTCTTGTCCCGGGAACCGGACCTATTACGCCGCGGCCCAGGAACTGGTCGGCGGCGTTCCCGGAAGCGTCTTTGCCGTCGTTTGCCTGGTGCGCTGGAACCCGCGTTCGCGCGATGGCCACCAATTTGGATACAAGGACAGTGCGCCGTTGTGGCGCTGAAAGGAGTATCAGTAATGATGAGGTAAGTTGAGGAAACCTCTGCCCGCCAAGCTAACCTCGGGTCCGAAAGACCTGAAATCCGGAAACGGACGGGGGA
>NZ_LARW01000130.1 GCF_000971055.1 Sphingomonas sp. SRS2 | reverse complement strand
GCTGCCCCACCCCCAACTTTCCGATCGCTCATGCTAGACGCGGGGCCGTCACCCTATCCTTAGCAAAACGTCAAATTCGCTTCGCAAGCGCCTCGAGCTGATCGGTCGCGATTCCCCAGCCCTGCTCGAAGCCCATCGCTTCATGCCGGGCCTTGTCTTCGGCGGTCCAGTGCAACAGCCGGGCAGTATAGCGGGTCTTGCCGCCCTCATCCTCGAAGGTGAGGATGCCGGTCATGAAAGGCTTCTCGGATGGCTCCCACGCCTTGGTATAGGCATCGGTGAACACCAGTTTCGCGTTTGGAATCACTTCCAGATAGACGCCGGGATTGGGCATCTCCTCGCCATCGGGACCCTTCATCACGATCAGGCTGGATCCCCCGGCGCGGACGTCATTCTCGACATGCGAGACGCCCCAGGGCGGTGGGCAGAACCATCGTGGGATCAACTCGGGATCGGTCCAGCACCGAAACAGCTTTTCGCGCGGCGCATCGATCAGGCGGGTAAGCTTCAGCTCATGCATGTCCTGTCTCCTTCACTGGCCTGTTACGACGAGGCGATGTCCGCCATTCCTACAGTGGACATCGATTATTTCGGCGCGGACAGCCGATCGAGCTGCTGCCGGATATAGGCGGCCTCGGCGGCCGATCCCGCCAGCCCGATCGCCCGGCCGAACGCCACGCGCGCCTCGTCGGCGCGGCCAAGCTGATCGAGGAAGGCGCCCCGCGCGCCATGATAATAGAAATAGCTGTCGAGCCGGTCGCCAAGCGGTGCGAGCAGCGCCAGCGCGGCCTCGGGGCCGGACAATTTCGATAGCGCGACCGCGCGGTTGAGCGTGACCACCGGCGACGGCTGCAACCGTTCGAGCGTCGCATAGAGCCGCTCGATCTGCGCCCAATCGGTCTCGGCCGCTGTCGTTGCCCTGGCGTGCAGCGCGGCAATCGCGGCCTGGACCTGATATTGCCCCGGCTTGCGATGGCGCATCGCCTTGTCGA
The DNA here is from genome assembly GCF_000971055.1 of Sphingomonas sp. SRS2. GTDB lineage: Bacteria > Pseudomonadota > Alphaproteobacteria > Sphingomonadales > Sphingomonadaceae > Rhizorhabdus. The sequence goes on along the minus strand of NZ_LARW01000130.1, from coordinate 10,557 downwards.
GCAGCGCCAGACCCTCGGCGATCATTGCGCCGTCCCAGAGTCCACAATTCTGATCGTCAAGCAGGACGACCTGTCCATCGCCGTCGAGCCGCGCCGCGCTGCGCGCATGCTGAAGCAGCATCAGCGCGACCAGCCCGGTGATCTCGGGTTCGGCGGGGAACAGGCGAACCAGCAACCGGCCCAGCCGGATCGCCTCCCGGCACAGAGGTTCGCGCGCGCCGGCTTCCGAACCGCTCGCCGAATAGCCTTCATTGAAGATAAGATAGACCATCGCCGCGACCGCCCCGAGCCGCTCGGCGCGCTCGATCGCCCCCGGCGTCCCGAACGGCACGCCGCTATCGGCGATGCGCGCCTTGGCGCGGGTGATACGCTGCTCCATCGCCTTCTCGCCGACCAGGAAGGCGCGCGCGATCTGAGGAACGGTGAGGCCCGACACGATCCGCAGTGCCAGCGCGATTGCCGCAGTCGCGGGCAGATCGGGATGGCAGCAGACGAACAGCAGCCGCAATATGTCGTCGCGATACTGTCCCTCGTCGAGCCGGTCGGCGAGCGAATCCTCCGCGTCGCCGAGATCGGACAGCCGATCGTCAGACGGCAATTCGATTTCGCGGCTCGACCGGCGCAGCGTATCGATTCCGCTGTTACGTCCAACCAGGATCAGCCAAGCGGCGGGATCACGCGGCGGCCCCTGCTCCGGCCACTTCGCCAGCGCGCGCAGGCATGCCTCCTGATAGGCCTCCTCGGCCATATCCATGTCGCGAAAATAGCGGAGCAGCGCCGCGACCGCACGGGGCCGGGCCGAAGCCAGCGCCGCGTCGATCCAGGCGAGATCGGTCATGCGGCTTATTCGATTCTCGCGATTTCCGGGCTGCCCGATGTCGCCCTCGCGCTCGAAATCGCCTGGGCATCACCTGGCCGATAGACCATCAACGGCCGCACCTCGTGCGCGCCGGCCGAACCGCTCGCGCGGCCAAGGTCCGTCGCCACCGCAATTGCATCGTCGAGGCTGTCGCAATCGACCACATAGAAGCCAAGCAGCTGTTCCTTCGTCTCTGCGAACGGACCATCGAGCACCAGCGGCTCCGCACCCTTGCGAACGGTAGTCGCGGCGGTCGTGGGCATCAGCCGCGCGACGGGGCCGAGCCGGCCCTGCTTCGCCAGCTTGTCCTGGACCGCGCCGAGACGCTCCATAACCGCTGCCTCGGCATCCTTGCTCCAGGCGCCGACCACCTCTTCGGAATCATAGCAGAGGATCGCGTACAGCATCGGTTTCTCCGTTGGTTACGAAGCGACGACGAACGGGCGCGCCGCGACCCGACATCGCGGCCACGAAAAAATCGTCAGCCCGCCGCACGGATAGATGATGATAGCGCCCTTCTGATCCGCGCCAAGCCCCGCGCGGGTTACATTCCCATCGATTTACGCAGGAAGGCGTCGCTATCCCGGAGGAGCTTCGCACGCGCTTCGCCATCGTCGAGATAATGGTCGCGCTCGTCGAAGACGATCAGTTCGTGCGGCACGCCCGCTTCGCGCAGCTTGCTGTCCATCAGCTTCGACTGCTCGATGTCGACATTCTCGTCATAGGTGCCATGCACGAGGAAGACCGGGGATTTGATCCGCCCTGCGTTACGCGCGGGCGAGCCTTCGATGGTCTGAGGCCCCGAGCCGATGAAGTCCTTCGTCAACTCGTAATTGGTATACCAGCGGGCTTTTTCCTTGAGCGCCGGCAGGTCGGTCACCGGCGCGATGGCCACCACCGCCTTGAACAAGCCGGGATCGACTACAGCCGATTGCAACGCCGCATAGCCGCCGTAGGACCATCCCACGATCGCCAGCTTTGCCGGGTTGGCGATGCCCTGCTTGATCAGCCAGCGTCCCGCATCTGTGACATCGCCGATCGCCACTCGCCATGACTGGAAGCCGTTGATCTGGAACCAGTCATCGCCATAGCCGGAAGATCCGCGAAAATTGGGTTGCAGGACGGCGTAGCCCCGGGCCGCGTAATATTGCGACAGCCAATCGAAGCCCCATTCGTCACGCGCACCGGGCCCGCCATGCGGCATCACGATCGCTGGGAGATTCTTTCCGCTGCCTTCGGCCGGAAGGGTCAGATAGGCCGGCACAACCGTTCCATCGGCGGCGGCATAGGTCACGGGCTGGACCTTGGCGAGCTTCACACCTTCGAGTTGCGGCCGAACCGGCTGGAAAATAGCCATTTCCCGCGTCGCGCGGTCAAGGATGTAATAGATGCCGGGATCCTTGTCGCTACCCGCCCAGATCAGCAGCTTCTTCTCGTCGGCGCTCGAATCGACCACGCGGACGAGCGGCTGATCCGGCAGCGCCCTGCTGAGTGACGCGGTCAGCTTGGCGAGGTCCGCGTCGAACAGCTTCGCTTCCCGGATATCGGTTGCGTAGGATACGCCCACGACGCGGTGACGACGGCCGATGTGTATCAGTTCGTCGACGTCGACCTGCGGGTGCGAGAAGACCAGCTCCTCTTTCTTCGATCCGTCGAGCGAGACGCGAAAAACGGCCATCAATCCGTCTTTCTTGCGGAAACCGTAAACGGCGTTGCGCTCATAATCGATGGCCTGCGGCCAGAACCCGGTCCTGTTTACCGAATTATAGTCGCTGAGCGGCTGCCATTCGCGACTGCCGGCGACGCGGTAATAATAGCGCGTAGTACCGCTGCTGATATGCCGATCGATTTGTTCGACGCCCATTACGCGAACCGCGCCATGCCGGTCGCTGATATAATCGACGACATTTTCCCGTGGGCTTTCGATCTTCGATGTCGCCATGGTTCGCGTGTTGATCTTATCGACCACGATACCCGGCTTGGCGGCCCCCAGCCGCGTCCCAAGCCGATCGTCGGCCAGCTGGTTGCGCGTCATCAGCACTATGCCGTCTTCCTCTGGCAGCCAGTCGATCACTTCGCCGCCATATCGATTATAACCGCGGGAAAACTGATTGCTCGACTTGCTCAACATTTTCGGATTTCCGCCGTTGGCGTCGATCGCAACGATGCGTGAGAAGCTCAGTCGCGGATGAAAGGCCGCCGATTCGCTGGTGTTGGGGGTCACGCCCCAAAGAGCGCACACCAACCGGTCGTTGGAAATCCAGTTACACCCCCCCAGCCGTTCCGGATCGCCACCGACCACGAGCGCCACCGAGGGATTCGCGTCTTTGCCCGGCGTAATCGTCAGCAGCGCCGAGCCTTGGCCCTTGGTCGGAACGATATAGGCCAGTCGCGCGCCGTCTGGCGACAGGCTGACATCCTGCAATTGTTCCCGCGCGCCGAACGCCGCCGCCAGATCCGTTTCCGCCGCGGCCGCGGGCGCCATTAGCGCCAGCGCAAAACACGCCGCCATTCCCCGTATAGACATGTGTGCCCCCTGATTCTCGCGCGTTCTCGCGCGAGCCGGGGCTTGCGTGCAAGTTGTATCCGGTCCATTTCCGTCGAAGTCCCGAGGATGATAAGCCTTAGGGCTGCGGGATCGCGATCGGCGGTGTCAGCGGTTCGCCCCGCGCGCGGCTGGCCTTGATCTCGTCAACGATCCGCTGCGTCATCGCGCGGCGTTCCGTGCCGCCGGCGTGGGTCGCGTCGCCGGCGCCGCTCAGCCGCTCCCAATAGGGCGGGGCGACGTCGATATCATAACCTGCCTGTGCCACCAGATAGAGGCCGAGCAGATCGGCCTCATCCTCGGTCTTGCGGATTTCGAGCGCATCTTGCGGGTTGCGTACCTTGGCATCGCGCTCGACACCGGCGCGGTCGAGGCGGTCGCGATGGGCGAGGATATTATGTGCCATCTCATGGGCGATCGAGATCGCCAGTTCATCGTCGTTCTGCGCCGCAGCGGCGGCTTCGAGACCGATCGATATCATCGTGCCGTCCGCCCCTGCGTTGAGAGTATCGGAGGTTTCGAGCTGCACCTGCGACCGGCACCCCCGGTCGGGTACGAGATCATAGGTGACCGGTGTGCCGGCACGCTCGACGGTGACCGCCACCGGCCCTACCCGGCTTGCATTCGCAAGCCGGGCCAGCACGCGTTCGACGCCGCTATAATTGGCTTTCTCGCCCTTGCCGGGCGGCGTGGCGTCGACCCGGATGCCGTTGATCGCGGTGATGCGATCGCCAACCTGCGCGCCCGCGCGGTCGGCGGCTCCGCCAGGAACCACCGCCGCCAGCGCCGGTCCGGGCCCCAGATCGAAAACGCGCGTGACCGCAGGGCGATAGCGCGGCGCATATTGGCGCAATTCGTGGACGACGGCCCCGAACCAGGGGGATTTAAGCGGGCAGAGATCGCGATTGGCGACCGCGATCCGGTAAGCGACCGTCGCAATGCGCGCATCCTCCGCACGCAACGCCGTCAGCGCGAAATCGGTGTCGTCCGAACGGCCGGCCGCCAGGAGGAGCGGCGCGAGCAACAATGCGAGCAGGCGTTTCAGTTCTCGTTCCTTCCGATCACCAGACCACGACGGTAGCGGCCAACCAGCCGCCCCACGCCGCCACCGCGAGGCAGGAGCCGAACGGCACGCTCGACGCGCCGGTCAGCCGCTTGCCGCGGGCAAGCTGGATCAAGCTCCATAACAGGCCCGCCAGCGCCGCGCCAAGCAGCACGATCGGTAGCATCCGCCAACCCAGCCAGAGCCCGATAGCCCCGAATAGCTTGACGTCGCCCCCTCCCATCCCGTCGCGATGGCGCAGCAGGCGATAGCCGTAGCGGATGCCCGCGAACAACAGGAAAGCCGCCGCGCCGCCAATCAGGCGGTCGGCCGGGCCGGGCGGCATCCCCGCCGCAGCCGCAGCCACCCCGGCAAGCGCCAAGGCGATTGTCAGACGGTTGGGAAGCCAGAAGTGCCTGGCATCGAGCAGCGCCATCGCGAGCAATAGCCAGCCGAAGATCGCACCGGTCAGCGCCTGGATGGGATCGGCAGCGGCGGCGAAGCTGAGCGCGCCGATCATCGCGGCCATGACCTCGGTCAGCGGATGGAGGCGATCGATCGGCGCACCACAACAGGCCGCACGGCCGCGTCGCGCCACATAGCTGACGATCGGCACCAACCGCATTGGGGAAAGCGCGGCGCCGCATCCGTCGCAGGCCGATCGGCCCTGAATCACCGAACGACCTTCGGGCCAGCGGACCGCCAACGTCGCGATGAAGCTGCCGAGGATCGCCCCCAGCAACCCGCCGGCCGCCACCATCAGCATCGCTGGTCCATTTCCACCTTCGCCGCTGTCATGAGGCCGTCACGCACTCATGCAATAGGGGGAGCAGCAAGGATAGTAGGGACGTTCATGCGAAACATCGGCGCCTGCCAATGCGGCCTGCTCGGCCGGCTCCTCATCTTCGCGATGCGCAACGCCGCGCGAACCGACGGCGCATCAGAGGTTGAGCAAGGCCGGATCGCCCCCCTGCGCGGTGATGTTGACCGACACCGCCCGCTCGGTGGCGTAGCGCAACAGGGCGTGCGGCCCGCCCGCCTTGGGGCCGGTGCCTGACAGACCCTCGCCGCCGAACGGCTGAACCCCGACCACCGCGCCGATGATCGACCGGTTCACATAGACATTGCCGGCGGGGACCAGCGCACGGATCTCCTGCGCGAAGCGCTCGATACGGCTGTGGATACCCAGCGTCAGCCCATAGCGCCGCGCGGCGAGGCCGCCGGCCACCTTCGCCAGATCGGCCGGATCATAGCGCACGACATGAAGGATCGGCCCGAATACCTCCCGTTCGAGGAAATCGGCCGATGGGATTTCGGCCATCAGCGGCGCGAAGAAATCGCCGCCGTCGGGCGCAGTGCAGCCGTGCAATATCGTCGCCTCGCGTTCCAGCCGCAGCTTGTGCGCCGCGAGTGCGGCCTTTGCATCGGCGTCGATCACCGGGCCGACATCCGTCGCCGGGTCGCTCGGCTCGCCGATCACCAGCGCGTCCATCGCGCCCTTCAGCGTGTCGATCGTCTCGTCGGCGCTCTCCTTGGGGAGAAACAGCAGGCGGAGCGCCGAGCAGCGCTGCCCCGCCGAGCCGAAGGCCGACATGATCACATCGTCGACGACCTGCTCCTTCAGTGCAGTGGTGTCGACGAACATGCCGTTGAGGCCCCCGGTCTCCGCGATGAAGGGGATGATCGGCCCGTTGCGCGCGGCCAGCTGGCGGTTGATCGCCCAGGCGGTGTCGGTGCCGCCGGTGAAGGCGACGCCATCGATTCCGTCGTGGTTGACGATCGCCCCGCCCACGGTCGCGCCGTCGCCGGGCAGAAGCGCCAGCAGCCCCGGATCGAGCCCCGCCGCGTGGAACAGCCGTACTGCGCGCGCCGCGATCAGCGGGGTCTGCTCAGCGGGCTTGGCGACCACCGCATTGCCCGCCGCCAGCGCGGCGGCGATCTGTCCGGTGAAGATGGCGAGCGGGAAGTTCCACGGGCTGATGCAGGCGAAGACGCCCCGGCCCGCCAGTTCGAGCTGGTTCACCTCGCCCACCGGGCCAGGCAATATCGTCGGCGCGCCGAACTGCCGTTCGGCCAGATCGGCATAATAGCGGCAGAAATCAACCGCTTCGCGCACCTCGGCGACGCCGTCGTTCAGCGTCTTGCCGGCTTCGAGCGAGAGCAGCGCGATCAGTGCATCGGTCTGGCTTTCGAGGGTGTCGGCCATCGCGCGAAGGATGGGCGCGCGGCCAGCGCCGCCGATCGCGTTCCAGTGCGGTTGCGCCTTGCGCGCCGCCGCGATCGCCCGGTCGACATCGGCAGGGGTAGCGTCGGCGGCATGGCCGATCACGCGGCTACGGTCCGCGGGGCTCGTCACCGGCTGGGCGGGTCCGGGGATCAGCCGTCCCTCGACGATCGCGCCGGCGGTCTCGCGCTCGCCGGCAACCAGGGTGACGGACTTCGCCATGTCGATACGCTCCTCAATCAGGGAATAGTCGCGGCCCAGCGGATTTTTCCGCGTACCATAGATGTCGGCCGGCAAAGCGATCCGGGCATGTCGCTCAGGATGCGCCGCAACCACGGCCACGGGGTCGGCGACCACCAGATCGGCGGGCACCCGCTCGTCGAGCAGGGCGTGGACGAAGCTGGTGTTCGCGCCATTTTCGAGCAGGCGGCGGACCAGATAAGGCAGCAGCTCCTCATGTCCGCCGACCGGCGCATAGGCGCGCAGACGCAGGCCGCCATAGCGCTTGTCGGCGGCGGCATAGAGCGCCTCGCCCATGCCATGGAGCCGCTGATGTTCGATCGTCGCGCCCGCACCATCGGCCATGCCGCGCACAGCCGCGAGGGTATGGGCATTATGGCTGGCGAATTGCGGATAGAGCGCGGGCGACGCATCGACCAGCGCCTTGGCGCAGACCAGATAGGACAGGTCGGTAGCGGCCTTGGTGGTGAACACCGGATAGTCGGGACGGCCCGCGACCTGCGCCTTCTTGATCTCGCTATCCCAATAGGCGCCCTTGACGAGCCGGACCATGATCCGCCGCCCGCTGCTCTCGGCGAGCTTGCGCAGAGCCCAGATCACCGCGAGGCCACGCTTCTGATACGCCTGAACGACGACGCCGAGCCCCTGCCAGCTACCCAGTTCGGGCTCGCTCACCAGCCGTTCGATCATCTTGAGCGAGATCACCAGCCGGTCGGCCTCCTCGGCATCGATCGCGAAGTTGAGGTCGTATTTGGCGGCGATCAGCGCGAGCCGCTTCACGCGCGGGTAGAGCTCGTCCCAGACGCGGGCTTCCTGCACCGCCTCATAGCGTGGGCACAGCGCCGACAGTTTGACCGAAACGCCATGGCCCAGCTCTGGCCCCGCGCCGTTCGACGCCTTGCCGACCGCCCCGATCGCATCGGCGTAGATCTTTTCGTAGCGCGCGGCATCGGCGGCGGTGCGTGCGCCTTCGCCCAGCATGTCGAACGAGCAGAGATAATCTTCTCGCTTCGCGCGCTTCAGGGCATCGCCGATGGTGCGGCCGAGCACGAACTGCTCACCCATCATCTTGACCGCGGCGGATACCGCCTGCCGGATCACCGGTTCGCCGACCCGCGCGGTGACGCGCTTGAGGAAGCCGCCCAGGTCGTGCTTCGCCTCGTCGTCGACGTCGATCAGCTTGCCGGTCAGCATCAGCCCCCAGGTCGATGCGTTGACGAACAGGCTGTCGGACTGGCCGAGATGGCTAGCCCAGTCGGCCGATCCGATCTTCTCGGCGATCAGCCGGTCGCGAGTGTCGGCATCGGGGGTGCGCAGCAGCGCCTCGGCGAGGCACATCAGCGCCAACCCCTCACGCGTGCCGAGCGAGAATTGCTGGAGGAAGCTCTCGACCACGCCCTGCTTCCTGGTCGCGCCGCGCGCGGCTTCGACCAGCGCGCTCGCCTCGGCGACGACGTCGGCGCGATCCTTGTCGCTCAGCGGCTGGCGCTCGAGCAGGCCCCGGACGACCTCGCCCTCGTCGGCATATTTGCCGGCGTCGATCATGTCCCAGTTCGATATCACGCTTGCCATCACACTCTCCGCGATCGGCAGCTGTTTGCCGATTGAATCACATGATATTGCGGATCAAAGCGAATGTGCTTCATATTATGAGCACAGATACCGAAGAGATTTACGATTTATGCCCGCTGATCCGAAATATGTTCCGATCGACGAAACCGATCGCCGCCTGCTGCGCGCGCTGCAGGAAGATGGCCGAATCACCAATCAGGCGCTCGCCCAGAATTGCGGCCTGTCGCCGGCCGCCTGCTTCGACCGGGTGAAGCGGCTGCGCGAGCGCGGGGTAATCACCGGCTATACCGCGCTGCTCGATCCGGAAAAGCTGAACCAGGCGCTGATGATCTTTATCGAGGTGCTGCTCGATCGCACCACCGACGACGTCTTCACCGCCTTTTCGGAGCATGTCCGGCGCGTGCCGCAGGTCCTCGAATGCCATATGGTGGCGGGCGGCTTCGATTATCTGCTGAAGGTCCGCGTATCGGACATGGCGGCCTATCGCAGCTTCCTCGGCGACATCCTGACCGCGATGCCCGGGGTCCGAGAGACGCGGACCTATGCGGTGCTGGAGGAAGTGAAGCTGACGACGCGGCTGGCGGTGTGACGAAGACGCCTAGCCCAGCCTTTCGGCATGCCAGCGGAGATGGTCCTCCATGAAGGTGGAGATGAAATAATAGCTGTGGTCGTAGCCGGGCTGGATGCGCAGGGTGAGAGCGATCCGGGCATCGGCGCAGGCGGCGGCGAGCAGGCTGGGTTTCAGCTGTTCGGCGAGGAAGCCGTCGGCCTCGCCCTGGTCGACGAGCAGCTCCTTCACGCGCGCGCCATCCTCGATCAGCGCGACCGCGTCATGCTTGCGCCAGGCCGTCCGGTCGGGACCGAGATAGCCGCCGAGCGCCTTATGTCCCCAGGGCACCTGCCCCGGCGCGACGATGGGCGCGAAAGCCGAGACCGCGCGGTAGCGGTCTGGATAGGTCAGCCCGATCGTCAGCGCGCCATGCCCGCCCATCGAATGGCCGAGGATCGACTGACGCGCCATGTCCGCCGGGAAATGCTCCGCGACCAGCGCGGGCAGCTCTTCGGTGACATAGCTCCACATCTTGTAATGCTTCGCGAACGGCTCCTCGGTCGCATCGACATAGAAGCCCGCGCCGAGGCCGAAATCATAGGCGCCTTCGGCGTCGTCGGCGACGCCCTCGCCGCGCGGCGAGCTATCGGGCGCGACGAAGATCAGGCCGAGCTCGGCGCAGGCGCGGCGATAGTCGCCCTTCTCGGTGACATTGGCATGAGTGCAGGTCAGCCCCGACAGATACCAGACCACCGGCAGCTTCTGCCCGGGGGCATGCGGCGGCACATAGATGCTGAACGTCATGCCGGTGCCGGTGGCGGCAGAGGCGTGCTTGTACACACCCTGCACGCCACCGAATGAACGATTGGTGCTGATCGTCTCGATGGTCATCGCGCTGCCTTAATCCGGCACATAGCTATAGGCGCAGATTTTATTGCCTTCGGGATCGCGAAGATAGGCGCCATAGGCGTCGGGGTGGAAGGCGCGCTTGCCCGGCTTGCCGTCGCAGGTTCCGCCATTGCCCAGCCCCGCGGCGTGGAACTCATCGACCGACTTGCGGCTGGACGCGGCAAGACCGACCGTGCCGCCATTGGCGAAGGTGGCCGGCTCGCCATTGGCCGGTCTGGTGATCATCAACGCCGGCTGATCGCCGCCCCACATCGAAGCGTGATCGAAATCCAACATCCGCTTCATGCCCAAGGGCGCGAGCGCATTGTCGTAAAAGGTCCGGGCCTTGTCGATATCATTGGTTCCAAGCACGATATGGGTGAATGCGCTCATATCTTCTCTCCTGATCAAAAGCTTCAGAACAGCACGACGCTGCGGATGCTCTCGCCGGCGTGCATCAGGTCGAAGCCCTTGTTGATCTCTTCGAGGCCCATGACATGGGTGATCATTGGGTCGATCTCGATCTTGCCGGTCATGTACATGTCGACGATCTTCGGCACGTCGGTGCGGCCCTTGGCTCCGCCGAACGCGGTGCCGCGCCAGTTGCGGCCGGTCACCAGCTGGAACGGACGGGTCG
>NZ_LARW01000013.1 GCF_000971055.1 Sphingomonas sp. SRS2 | reverse complement strand
GCTCACCGGGCGTGGCACGATCCGAACGCGGTGCAGCTGTCGACGCTGCTGTCGATCAAGACCGGCGGCTGCGCGGAGAATTGCGGCTATTGTTCGCAGGCGGCGGGCAATGAGACCGACCTGAAGGCGACCAAGCTGATGCAGGTCGAGGACGTGCTGGCTGCGGCGCGCGAGGCGAAGGCTTCGGGGTCGGAGCGTTTCTGCATGGGGGCGGCGTGGCGCAGCCCCAAGGACCGCGACATGGATGCGATCGTGTCGATGGTCGAAGGCGTCAAGGCGATGGGTCTGGAGACCTGCATGACGCTGGGGATGCTCAGCGACAGCCAGACCGAGCAGCTCGCCGAGGCGGGGCTCGATTATTACAACCACAATATCGACAGCTCGCGCGAATATTATGACAAGGTCGTCACCACGCGGACGTTCGACGACCGGCTCGACACGCTGGAACGCGTCCGCCGGGCGGGGATCAACGTCTGCTCGGGCGGGATCGTCGGGATGGGCGAGGACCGGGCCGACCGGATCGGCTTCCTCCATGCGCTGGCGACCTTGCCCGAACATCCCGGCAGCGTGCCGATCAACGCGCTGGTGCCGGTGAAGGGCACGCCGCTGGGCGACATGCTCGAAGGACTGCCCGAGGCGCGGATCGACGACATCGAGTTCGTCCGCACCGTTGCGGTGGCGCGGATCACGATGCCGGGCTCGGTGGTCCGGCTGTCGGCGGGGCGCGAGAGCATGAGCGAAGCGACGCAGGCGCTGTGCTTCCTCGCGGGGGCCAACTCGATCTTCACCGGCGACCGGCTGCTGACCACCGGCAACCAGGGCAGCGACGCCGACGCCCGCCTGTTCGGCAAGCTGGGGCTGACGGGCTCGATCAATCACACG
>NZ_LARW01000129.1 GCF_000971055.1 Sphingomonas sp. SRS2 | reverse complement strand
GTGGAGGGGATTGCGGGCGCGGGCCGGCGATAGGCGGGCTCGAAGCTGCACGCGGCCAGCGCGGTGAGCGATGCCATGGCGACGATGCGGCGGATCATGGCTTCGGCTCCGCCTCGGGCTCGGCTCCGGCGTTATGCTTCGGCCCAAAGAATTTGCGCACCAGCACGAAGAACAAGGGAACGAAGAAGATCGCCAGCGCGGTTGCGGTGAACATGCCGCCGAGCACTGCGGTGCCGATCGCGACGCGGGCCTTGGCGCCGGCGCCGGTCGAGATGGCGAGCGGCAGCACGCCGAACATGAACGCGAGGCTCGTCATCAGGATCGGACGCAGGCGGATGCGCGCGGCCTCGAGCGCGGCTTCGATTGCGGTCTTGCCCTGCTTCTCGGCCTGTTCGGCGAACTCGACGATCAGAATCGCGTTCTTCGCGCTCAATCCCATCGTCGTGAGCAGTCCGACCTGGAAGTAGATGTCGTTCTCCAGTCCGCGCAGCAATACTGCCAAGGTTGCACCGACGAGCCCCAACGGAATGACGAGCATCACCGCCAATGGGATCGACCAGCTTTCGTAGAGTGCGGCGAGGCAGAGGAAAACAACGAGGAGCGATAGGCCGTATAGCAGCGGCGCCTGGCTGCCCGACAGCCGCTCCTGATAGCTGAGCCCCGACCAGGCGACAGTGGTGCCGGGAAGCTGCGCGGCGATCTCGGCGATCCGGTCCATCGCCTGGCCCGAGCTTTGGCCCTCGGCGGCCTGACCCTGGATCTCGTAGGCCGGCACGCCGTTGAATCGATTGAGGACGTTCGGCGCCTGCGCCCAGCGGGTATGCGCGAAGGCAGAGAAGGGTACCATCTCGCCCGCGGTCGAGCGGACATACCAGTTGGCGAGATCTTCCGGCCGGCTGCGATAGGGGGCGTCGCCTTGAAGATAGACCCGCTTGACCCGGCCGCGATCGACGAAATCGTTGACATAGGTCCCGCCCCAGGCGGACGAGAGTGTCTGGTCGACCGCCGCCTGGGTGATCCCGAGCGCGCCGACCTTCTCCTGATCGATGTCTATTGCCAGCGTCGGGGCGTCGTCGAGCCCATTCTGGCGTACTGCGGACAGCAGCGGTTCGTCTGCCGCCGCCTGGAGCAGCCGATCGCGCCGCTCCTTGAACTCGGCGCGGCTGAGCCCGCCGCTGTTCAGCAACTGCATGGTGAAGCCGGCCGACTGGCCCAGGCCGCGTACCGGGGGTGGAGTGACTACGAAGATCTGTGCGTTGCGGACGCTTGACAATGCCTGGGTCGCGCGGCGGGTGACCCCCTCGGCGCTGTTCTCCTTCCCCTCGCGCTCGTCCCACGGCGTGAAGGCGAGGAAGCCCCGACCCGCATTCTGGCCCTGACCGCCGGGCCCGGAGCCGGTAACGGTGTAGAGCGAGAAGACGTTGCCCGCCTCGTTCTCGGCGAAATAGCGTTCGATCAGCTTGGAGACTTCGAGGGTGTTTTCCGTCGTCGTGCCCGGCGCCAGCGTATATTGAAGCTGCGCGAAGCCCTGATCCTCACTCGGTACGAAGCCGGTGGGTAGCCGAAGGAAAAGGAAGACCAGCGCGATCACCATTACCGCGAACACGACCATCGCGGTGCGCACGCGGCCGAACAGCTTCGCCACGGAATCGCGGTAACGGTCCGACATTCGCTGGAACCAGCTGTTGAACCGCTCACCATAATGATGGGCACGGCCCGCTATGCCGCCGCGCTGCGCCCAGGCCTCGCGGTCGCGCCGCTTGAGCAGGGTTGCGGCGAGCGCGGGGGAAAGGATCAGTGCGACGAACACCGACAGGACCATCGACGAGACGATCGTGATCGAGAATTGCCGGTAGATCACCCCGGTCGATCCGCCGAAAAAGGCCATCGGCAGGAACACCGCCGACAGCACCAGCGCAATCGCGATCAGCGCGGTGTTGATCTCCGCCATCGACTTGATCGTCGCCTCGCGCGGGGTGATGTCGGGATCCTCTTCCATCACGCGCTCGACATTCTCGACCACGACGATCGCGTCGTCGACGAGCAGGCCGATCGAGAGGACGAGGCCGAACAGGGTGAGGGTGTTTATCGAAAAACCGAAGGCGGCGAGCACGCCGAAGGTGCCAAGCAGCACCACGGGCACGGCGATCGCCGGGATCAGCGTTGCGCGCCAGCTCTGCAGGAAGACGAACATGACCAGCACGACGAGGATAATCGCCTCGACCAGCGTGATCAGCACCTCCTCGATCGACAATTTGATGAAGTTGGTCGAGTCGTTGACGAACAGATAGTTATAGCCGGGCGGGAAGCCCTTGCTTGCCTCGATCACATAGTTGCGGACGAGTTCGGAAGTCTTGAGCGCATCAGCACCGGGTGCGAGCTGGATGGCGATGCCCGCGCCGGGGTTCGAATTGACCCGGCCGATGACGTTGTAATTCTCGCTGCCCAGTTCGACCCGAGCGACATCCTGCAGGAGTACCTTCGAACCGTTGGCCTGCGACTTGACGATGATCTTCCGGAACTGATCGACCGAGGTCAGCCGCGAGCGCGCGGTGACGATGGCATTGAGCATCTGGCCCGGAGGCGACGGCTGCGCGCCTATCTGCCCTGCCGCGACCTGGGCGTTCTGAGCCTGGATCGCCGAGATGACGTCGCTCGGCATGAGGCCCACGCTCGACAGCTTGAAGGGATCGAGCCAGATCCGCATCGCATAGGGCGCGCCGAAGACGTTGACGTCGCCGACCCCGGAGATGCGGGCAAGCGGATCCTGGAGGTTCGAGGTCAGGAAGTCGCTGACGTCGCGGTTGGTGGACCGGCCGCTCTTGTCGGAGATAACGACGACCATCAGGAAATCGCTGTTCGACTTCGTGACGGTCAGGCCTTGCTGCTGGACCTGTTGGGGCAGGCGCGGCAGCGCCTGCTGCACCTTGTTCTGCACCTGGACCTGCGCGATATCCGGATCGACGCCCTTGTCGAAGGTGACGTTGATGTCGGTGCGGCCCGCAGACGTCGAACTGGCCGAGAAGTAGAGCAGGCCGTCAATGCCGGTCAGCTGCTGCTCGATGACCTGGGTGACGCTCGATTCAAGCGTCTCGGCGGAGGCGCCCGGATAATTGGCGCGAATGTTCACCGATGGCGGAGCGATATCGGGATATTGCGAGACCGGCAGGCTGAGCACGCCGCCCAGTCCCACCAGCATGACGACGATCGCAATCACCCATGCGAAGATGGGACGGTCTATGAACTTCCGCGAGAGCACCGCGGCCTAACCCCGGCCGCCCGGCGCGCCCTTGCCGCCTTGGGGCGGCTTCGGCGGCGACCCGGCGGCAACGGGGCGGATCGGCTGATCGGGCTTGATCCGGCCGAGACCCTCCACGATTACCTTGTCGCCGGGCTTTAGCCCCGCAGTCACCAGCCATTTGTCGCCGACGGTGCGATCGGCTGTCACCTCGCGCAGCACCGCCTTGTCGCCCTTGCCGACGAGCATGACGGTCGCATCGCCTTTCGGATTGCGGCTCACGCCGGCCTGCGGCACCAGGATGGCGTCCCGCTGGGTAATTTGCGACAGCGAGGCGCGGACATACATGCCGGGCAGCAATATGCCCTGCGGATTGGGAAAGCGGGCGCGCAGCGTGACGGTGCCTGTCGCGGGGTCGACCATCGCCTCTGAGAATTGCAATTGGCCGGGGGCGCCGTATTCGCTGCCGTCCTCCAGCTTCAGTCGCACCGCCGCGGACGAGGGGGCGGCGCCGCTGCCTGTGAGGTGGCGGCGCAACGCGAGCAGGTCGGCGCTCGATTGCTGGATATCGACATAGATCGGGTCGAGCCGCTGGATCGTCGTCATCGGATCGGCCTGGGTGGCGGAGACCAGCGCACCGGTGGTGACGAGCGAACGGCCGATTCGTCCGCTGATCGGCGCAGGGACGCGGGTGAAGCGCAGGTTGATCCGCGCGGTTTCCAGCTGAGCGGCGTTTTGCGCGACTGCGGCGGACGCCTGCCGCGCGGTGGCTGCGGCATCCGTATAGTCCTGCTTGCTGACCGCCTCCATTTCGGCAAGCGGCTTGAAGCGCGCAGCGCGCGACGCCGCGGCCTCACGCTGGGCACGCGCATTGTCGAGATTGGCAGCCGCCTGGTTGAGCGCGGCGCGGTAAAGGCTTGGGTCGATCTGGTAGAGTGTCTCGCCGGCGCGAACGATACTGCCTTCCCTGAACAGCCGCGCCTTGACGATACCGGTCACCTGCGGGCGGACTTCGGACATCTCATAGGCGGCGGTGCGACCGGCCAGTTCGACGAACAGCGGCACCGACTCGGTTTTCATCACGACGAAGCCCGCCTCGGGAGCGGGAGGCTTGGGCTTTTCCTTGGAGCAGGCCGAAAGGGCGCCGCAGAGGGTGATGGCGAGCATAATGCGGCGGCTCGCCTGCGGGATTCCCATTATATGACCTTCGCGAAGAGCGGACGGCATGCTGTCTGCTAGCCGTACCGAACGGTCAAAACAATCGTCGCGCTCTGCGGTTGCGAAGTTTTTTTAATGTCAAAACTGTAACATTTACGGGGCTGCCTCCTGCCGGAGGAGGAGGTTCCGTGGTGCGTTGCAGCGGCTAGCGCGCCCACAAGCGATACGGGATCAGTCGACGTCTTCGACTTCCACCGTCTCGCCGGTCACCCGCTGCGACAAGGCGGCGGCCATGAATTTGTCGAGATCGCCATCGAGCACGTCGGACGGCGCGGTCGATGTGGCGCCGGTGCGGAGGTCCTTCACCATCTGATAGGGTTGCAGGACATAAGAGCGAATCTGGTGGCCCCAGCCTATTTCGGTCTTGGCGGCATAGCCCGCCAAGGTTTCGGCTTCGCGGCGTTGCAGTTCCTGCTCGTAGAGCCGGGCCTTGAGCTGCTTCATCGCCTCGGCCTTGTTCTTGTGCTGCGACCGCTGATTCTGGCAGGCGACGATGATCCCGGTCGGGATATGGGTGATGCGCACGGCTGAATCGGTGGTGTTGACGTGCTGCCCGCCTGCGCCCGACGCGCGATAGGTGTCGATCTTGAGGTCCTTGTCGAGCACCTCGATGTCGATATCGTCGTCGACCTCGGGATAGACCCAGACGCTGGCGAAGCTGGTGTGGCGGCGCGCGGCCGAATCATAAGGGCTGATGCGGACCAGGCGATGGACGCCGCTTTCGGTCTTGGCATAGCCATAGGCATTCTCGCCCTTGATCAGGAGCGTGGCCGACTTGATCCCCGCCTGTTCGCCGGCATGGAAATCGACCAGCTCGACCTTGAGGCCACGGCGTTCGGCCCAGCGGCTGTACATGCGCTGGAGCATGCCAGCCCAATCCTGGCTCTCGGTGCCGCCCGCGCCGGCATTGACCTCGATATAGCTGTTATTGCCGTCGGCCTCACCGGCGAGCAGCGCGGAAATCTTGTCCTTCTCGGCCTTTTCGGCGAGCGCGGCGAGCGCCTTCACGCTGTCGTCGATCAGCCCGGTATCGCCCTCCGCCTCGGCCATCTCCATCAGCTCGATGGTATCGGCGCATTCCTGTTCGATCAGCTTGACCGCCGAAACGGCCTCATCGAGCCGCCGCCGTTCGCGCATGACTTCCTGCGCGGCCTTGGCGTCGTCCCACAGCTTCGGGTCCTCGACACGATTGTTCAGCTCGTCGAGCCGGCGGAGCGCACGATCCCAGTCCACGAACCGGCGCACGAGCGCCATCGCCTGATTGATCTGCTCGACACTGGCTTGCGCTTCGGCGCGCATAATCGGAACTCCAAACTCAAATTGCATCATCCCAGCGAAGGCTGGGATCTCAGGCGATATAGGTGCCTTCCCCCTGTCTCGCGAGATGCCAGCCTGTGCTGGCAGGACGGAACATGGCTGGTTGCCCTAGTAGATACCGTCCTGACTTTGCAAGAATTCGCTGTCGGTGGTGGCACGCGCCACGGGTGCGGCGCGCTTGGCGATCTCGTCGCGGCGGATCGTGCGGCGGGGTTCGCTCTCGGGCTTGAAGGCTTCCCAGATCACCGGGCTGTAATAGCTGCCGTCGGGCCAGGCGCCGAATACGCGGCGGCCGGTCTTGCGGTCGATGCGGATCATCCGGATGCCGGCGGGGGCCTGGAAGGGGACGACCGGCATATCCTTCATCGCCTTGGCCGCAAAGCTGTGAAAGATCGGCGCGGCAATGGTGCCGCCCTGGGCATAACCGCCCATCGAGCGTGGATTGTCGTAGCCCAGATAGAGGCCGCCGACCATGTCGGCCGAACCGCCGACGAACCAGACATTGGTCGGCCCGGACGAGGTGCCGGTCTTGCCGAACATCGGCCGGCCGAGATCGCGCAATACGGTCGCGGTGCCGCGCTGGACGACGCCTTCCATGATGTGGAGCATCTGATAGGCGGTCATCGGGTCGATCACCTGCTTCGCGCGGATGCGGGGTCGTGGCATCGGCCGTCCGTCCCATCGCGGCATATTGCACCCTTCGCAGGCCCGCTTGTCGGCGCGCCAGATGATCTTGCCGTTGCGGTCCTGGACATAGTCGATCAGCGTTGGCGTCGTCGCCCGGCCCTGGTTGGCGAAGATCGAATAGGCGTTCACCATCTTCATAACCGTCGTCTCGCCCGCACCGAGCGAATAGGCGAGATAGGGCGGATATCCGCCCACGCCCATCGCCTTCGCCGTGCGGACGACCTTGTCCATGCCGATCTGGCTGGCGGTGCGAACAGTCATCAGGTTGCGCGACTGCTCGACGCCCCAGCGCATCGTCTGCTGCCCGGCGTCCGAGCCCGAGAAATTCTTGAAGCACTTCTGCCCGAGCCGAGCCGATTGGAACACGCAGAAGGGCCCATCGATGACGATCGAGGCGGGGGTAAGGCCGTTGTCGAGCGCGGCGGCGTAGACGAAGGGCTTGAAGGTCGATCCGGGCTGGCGCTGCGCCTGGGTAGCGCGGTTGAACGAGGATCCGCGCGCATCGAAACCGCCCTGCATCGCCAGTATCTGCCCGGTGTGCGGGTTCTGGACGACCATGCCGCCCGAGATGTTGGGAATGCTGCGCAGCTGCCAGTTGTCGCCCTCGCGCCGGACGACGATCACGTCGCCGGCCTTGAGGAAATCGAAAGCGCGGCCGCCGATGCCGGCCTTTGGCTGGGTCGCGCCCCAACTGGGCAGGGTACCGCGCGATCCGTTCTCGAAGCCGATTTCCGCCGCCGATCCGTCGCGCGACAGCACCACGGCGGGATACCAGTTGGCATAGCCCGCGCCGACATTGAGGTTGGCGAGGCTGCGCGGCCAGTTGTCGTCGATCTCGATCTTTCCTAGCCGCCCGCGCCAGCCCGCGGCGGCCTCGAAGCGGACGAGGCCGTCGCGCAGCGCGCCTTCGGCGGCGTCCTGGACCTTGCCGTCATAGGAGGTGCGCACCCACAGCCCGCCCGAATAAATGGCGTTGGGGCCATCATTCGCGGTCTGGCCATAGCGGGTGATCAACTCGCGGCGGACCTCTTCCATGAAATAGCCGCCGACGCTGGCCCGGGTTGCGTAACGCGGCACGATGCCGAGCGGCGCGGCGGTGGCCTCCTCGCGCTGGGCCTCGGTGATGAAGCCGTTCTCCGCCATCTGGCGCAGCACATAGTTGCGCCGTTCGAGCGCGCGATCGGCATGGCGCTCGACGGTATAGTTGGACGGCGCCTTGGGAAGGATCGCCAGATAGGCCACCTCGGGCAGCGTCAGGTCGCCGACATCCTTGCGGAAATAGGCGCGGCTGGCCGACTGGACGCCATAGGCGTTCCGGCCGAGAAATATCTGGTTGAGATAGAGTTCGAGGATCTGCGGCTTGGTCAACGCGTCCTCAATCCGGAAGGCGAGGATCGCCTCGCGCACCTTGCGCGCGATCGAATAATCATCACCGACGATCAGGTTCTTCGCGACCTGCTGGGTGATCGTAGATCCGCCCTTGGCGCGGCGGCCGCTGCCCAGCTTGGTGCCATAATCCCACACCGCGCCGGCCAGGCCGAAGACGTCGATGCCGGGATGGCTGAAGAAGGTCTTGTCCTCGGCCGAGATGAAGGCGTTGATCAGGATCGGCGGATATTCGGCATAGGACAGCTGCACCCGCCGCTCACGCGCGAACTCGGCGATAGGTTCGCCATCATTGCCGCGAACGTTGGTGGGCAGCGGCGGCTGATAGGCGAGCAGCGCATCCGCGGAGGGCAGCCCGCGCGCGAACAGCGCCCACATCAGCGTCATGAACAGCGCCGCGGACCACAGCGCATAGCCCGACCAGCGCCAGACCCGGTACTGCCACAGGTGGCGGGCATGCGCGCGCCAGCCGGGGAAGGGGTTGCTGATGGCGGGGAGCTTTACCACGGGGGCGCTCTAGCAGTTTTGAAGTGGTTTGAAAGCGGTCGCGGCGACGATCATTCTTGCATCACTCCCCCGCCAGCCGCCGGGCGAAATGAATCTCGACCGCTTTGCGGACGCCGACCGCGATGTTGCGGCGATAGTCCTTGGACAGCAGCAGGGCGAGGTCGTCATTGTTGGAGATATAGCCGGTCTCGAGAAGGATCGACGGTACGTCGGGGGCCTTGAGCACGATCAGCCCGGCGAAGCGGTGGGCATCGTCCTTGAACCGGATCGTTGGCGACATCTCGCGTTGCAGGATGGTGGCGAACTGGGACGAGATGTTCATCGTTTCGCGCTGGGCAAGGTCGAGCAGGATCGACGAGACCTCGTTATTCTCGCCGCCCAGATCGATGCCGTTGAGGATATCGGCGCGGTTCTCCTTGGCGGCGAGTTGGGCGGCGACCCGGTCCGACGCCACCTCGGAGAGGGTGTAGATGCTCGCCCCGCGCGCGGACGTGTTGACCGCGCTGTCGGCGTGGACCGAGATGAACAGGTCGGCCTTCAGCCGGCGGGCGATCTCGCGCCGCTCGCCGAGCACCAGGAAGCGGTCGTCGTTGCGGGTCATCGCGACGCGAACCCGGCCCGACGCGACCAACTCGTCGCGAATCTCGCGGGCGATGGCGAGGGCGACATGCTTTTCCTTATGGCTGCTGTCGGTCGACTGCGAGCCCGGATCATGACCGCCATGGCCGGCATCGATCACCACCAGCGGCCGCTTGGTGCCGCGCGCGCCGGTAACGGGGGGAACGGTGAGTGGCTTCGGCGGATCGAGCGGCACGGTAATTCCGCCACGTTGCGGCGCTCTCGCATCGACCGGCTTCGCGTCGTCGAGCCCGAACAGCCGCCGCCCCTTGCGCACCGCGCGGGTGAAGAGATTTTCGCTGACCGGGTTGAGTGTCAGCGTCAGGGAGAGATGATCGGGCGAGAAGCTCGCGTCGGAGACGACGGCGGGCTTGTTCAGCTCGAATACCACCCGCGCGGTGTGGGGGTCATATTGGCCGTGGCGGGTCGCTGCGATCAGTCCGCCCGATGCGGCGATCCGGCCCATTCGCGCGCCGGGCAGATCGACGGCGATGCGCTGCGGCGCCGCCAGCATGAAGGTGGAGGCGGTGGCGACCGGCTGATCGAACCGCAGCGTGACGCTGCTCGCGCCGATCTCGATCCCCGAAATCGCCGCCGCCGCCTGCGCGGCCGATGGCGCGAGCAACAGCAGGAAGGCGCACAGGCAAAGGGCGAGACGCTGGCTGAGAGATGATCTTGGCAAAATGGCCCCGCGATACCCCGCCGGTCCTGAAACGCCGACAGCGCTGATACTTAACCAAAGCTGCACCGCCCTTGTCCAGTGCGGTGATGCTTGCTCCGGCGTTCATCGGATGCTAGCACCACTTGTCCGGAACTGGGCCGATCTGCGCCATATGCGTGAATCGCCAGCGCCGTTCCGGGCGCCCGTCGTGATTTCGCGACGGCGTAACAGGTTGACGATCGCATGAGTCATTTTTCGCACTATTTCGGACGCTGCCAGAATCTTGGCGGCGCTTGGAATGGCGCCTGCTTTCCGGCGCGTCGCGCCGGATGTGACGATGCGACGGCTGCGAATACCTATATATTTTCACCTTTGACGATGGCTTCGGGCGCGATGCGGCTTGCCGCGCCGCCAGGGGGCTCCTCGTCAGCTTATCGCGCGTACCGGCCCGGCCTCGCCGCCGGCCTACGCGCTTGGAGAGTTTTGAATGACAACCCGCATGCTTATCGACGCACGCCACCGGGAAGAAACCCGGGTGGCCGTCGTCCAGGGGAACCGGATCGAGGAATTTGACTTTGAGTCTGCCGAAAGGAAGCAGCTCAAGGGAAATATCTATCTCGCCAAGGTAACGAGGGTCGAGCCGTCGCTTCAGGCGGCCTTCGTCGATTATGGCGGCAATCGCCACGGCTTCCTGGCCTTTTCGGAAATCCACCCCGACTATTATCAGATTCCCAAGGAAGACCGCGAAGCGCTGCTCCGCGAAGAAGCCGAGCATGCCGCCGAGGAAGAGGCGCTGCGCGCCCGCGAATCCGAGCATGACGAAGACGTCGATTACGCCGAGAGCGACGAGGATCACGATCATGATCACGACCATGATCATGACCATGAGGACGAGCATGCCGAGGGCGAAGGCGGCGAAGAGCGCGCGCCGCGCCGCCGCCGCGAATCGGTCGGCGGTTCGGACGATGTGGAGAATCTCCGCCAGCGCCGGATGAACCTGCGCCGCCGCTACAAGATCCAGGACGTGATCCGCCGCCGTCAGGTGCTGCTGGTCCAGGTCGTCAAGGAAGAGCGCGGCAACAAGGGCGCGGCGCTGACCACCTATCTCTCGCTGGCAGGCCGCTATTGCGTGCTGATGCCCAACACCAGCCATGGCGGCGGCATCAGCCGCAAAATTTCGAACGCAGCCGACCGCAAGCGTCTGAAGTCGATCATGGCCGAGCTGAACCTGCCCCGCACGATGGGCTGCATCGTCCGCACCGCCGGGCTCCAGCGCACCAAGACCGAGATCAAGCGCGACTTCGACTATCTTGCCCGACTGTGGGACGAGATACGCGAGAATACGCTGGGCTCGTCGGCGCCGGCGCTGATCTATGGCGACAGCGACCTGATCAAGCGGGCGATCCGCGATATCTATAACCGCGACATCGATCAGGTGATCGTCGAAGGCGAGGAAGGCTATCGTCAGGCGCGGCAGTTCATGAAGCTGCTGATGCCGAGCCACGCCAAGAAGGTCGAACTCTATTCGGACGCGGTGCCGCTGTTCCAGCGCTTCGGGGTCGAGGACCAGCTTGCGGCGATGTACCAGCCGCTCGTCCAGTTGAAATCGGGCGGCTATCTGGTGATCAACCCGACTGAGGCGCTCGTCTCGATCGACATCAACTCGGGTCGATCGACGCGCGAGCATAATATCGAGCAGACCGCGACCGCGACCAATCTGGAAGCCGCGCACGAGATCGCCCGCCAGCTGCGCCTGCGCGATATGGCCGGCCTCGTCGTGATCGACTTTATCGATATGGAGAACAACTCCAATATTCGTAAGGTCGAGAAGGCGATGAAGGAGTCGCTGAAGAACGACCGCGCCCGTATCCAGGTCGGCCGCATCTCCAGCTTCGGCCTGTTCGAAATGAGCCGCCAGCGGCTGCGCACCGGCGTGCTCGAAGCATCGACGCGGCAGTGCCCGCATTGCGAAGGCACCGGCCTGATCCGCACCGCTTCGTCGGCGGGCCTGTCGGCGCTGCGCATGCTGGAAGACGAGGCCGCGCGCGGCCGGGGTTCGCGCCTGACGTTGCGCGCCAGCCAGGAAGCCGCCTTCTATGTGCTCAACCGCAAGCGCGCCGAACTCGCCGAGATCGAGGATCGCTATGGCGTTCTGATCGAGATCATGTCGGACGGGACGCTTGAAGGCGCGCGGATGAGCGTCGAGGCAGGTGGCCCGCCGCCGAGCCATGCGCCGCGCCAGCCGACTCCGATGCTGATCGAAGCCGACGACGATGATGACGACATCATTGAGGACGAGATCGAGGAAGAAGAGGAAGCCGAGGCCGAAGGCCGGGGCGATCGCGAGGAAGGTGAAGAGGGAGATCGCGGCGATGGCCGTGGCCGTCGTCGTCGCCGCCGTCGTCGTCGTGGCGGGCGTGGCCGTGATCAGGATGGTCAGGGCGAAGGTAGCGAAGCGGGCGAAGCAGCCGAGGCCGGTGACGACGCCGACGCCGACGCCGACGCCGAGGACCGCGCCGAAACCAATGGCGAGGAAGGCCAGAGCGAAGACCGCGAAGGCGAGCCGCGTCGCGGCCGTCGCCGTGGCCGCCGTTCGGGCCGCCGCCGTGGCGGTGAAGGCGCTGCCGGCGAGGAGGCTCCCGTCGAGCAGGTCGAGACGATCATGGCCGAGGAGGTTCCGACCCCCGCGCCCACCGTCGATGAAGCCGCGGTGCCGGAGGAGGCTCCCAAGGGCCGCCGCCGTCCGCGTGCCCGCAAGGCCGATGCGGTAGCCGCTCCGGTCGAAGAGGCCGTGACTGCACCCGAGCCCGCGCCCGCGCCAGCAGAACCGGTTGCCGAAGTTCCCGCCGAGGAAGCCAAGCCGCGCCGTGGCCGCCGCAAGAAGGTCGAGGCCGAGCCCGTCGCTGCCGCGCCCGAACCGGAGCCCGAGCCCGTCGTCGAGGCCGCGGTCGTCGAGGAAGCCGTCGCCGAAGCGCCCAAGAAGCGCAGGACCCGCGCCAAGGCGGCGCCCGGCGAAAGCGCCGAGGTGATGGCCGCACCCGCCGAGGCCGAGGCTTCCGAGCCGGCTTCGGACGACGCCGATGCCGAGGATGGCCCGCCGCGCCGTGGCTGGTGGCAGCGGACCTTCGGCGCCTGAACATGATCGGCGGGCCGGCTCTGTTCGGCCCGCCGCATCGCTTCACGCGCGGTTCAGACGAAACTGGCGAGGGTCGATAGTCATGCGTCTTGCCTCACCGTCCACATTCCTACGCAATGGCCTGCGCGCGCTGCTTGCAGGCGCGCTGGCGCTGGCGCTGACCGCGCAGCCGGTGATGGCGCAATCGATCCTGCGCGATGCGGAGACCGAGGCCTATCTGCGCGAAATCTCCGCGCCGATCATCGCGGCGGCGGGGCTTCAGCCGAACCAGGTCGACATCATCCTGATCGGCGACAAGTCGATCAACGCCTTCGTCGCGGGCGGCCAGGCGGTCTATATCCATAGCGGACTGCTCCAGGCAGCTGACAACAGCAACGAAATCCAGGGCGTGATCGCCCATGAGCTCGGTCACATCACCGGCGGCCACGTCATTACCCAGGGTCAGGGCGCGCAGACCGCGACCGGTATCTCGTTG
>NZ_LARW01000128.1 GCF_000971055.1 Sphingomonas sp. SRS2 | reverse complement strand
TTCTTCTGCAAACTCAAAGAGTTCAAGCGCATCGCCATGCGCGCCTGCAAAACCGATCTAAGCTTCTCCGCAATGATCTACCTCGCCGCAGCCGTCATCAACTCGCGATGAATCCCCACAACCCCTAGTCCACCCACGCCTGGACGCGGCTCCTTGGCGCGCTGACGCCCGATCGCTGGCCGGACCGGACCGACCACGCACCGGGATTGCGCGCGATCATCGACACGCTTTCGGGCGGCATCCCGCACGCAGAAGAGATCGGGCGCGCGTTCCTCTCGGGCGGTGCCCGCGTATCTGGCGCAAGGCTTTGCTTACCGGAAGCCCTGCAGCCATCGATGCCACCATCGATAGCCTTCGCCAAGAAGATGCCTGCGAAGCGTGCGTTTCGGTCGCCTGGATGCCGGCGTCGGCACTGGCGGCCTCGCCACGCAAATTCGTGCGCCTGCTCGGTCCCACCTCGACCGGCTGGCCGCGGCGGATCTCGGAAGACCGCCTGCTATCGGATCACATCGTTCCGACCAGCGAACTGGATCCGCTGCCAGTGACTGCCGCCGATCGTCGCGACTTCGAGACGATCCTTTGTACTACAGCCGCGCAGGTTGTGCTGTCCCGGCCGCGCCGTGACGGCGAGGGTCGCCTGCTCGGCAAGAGTCCGTTGCTGCGCGGCCAGCCCGAGGCCCGCTACGTCCGCCGCAACCGTCGACCCGCACACGCGATGAGCGAGACCGACCGCCTCGTCGCGCGTCCGGCCGATTTTGGCGGCTATGCGCAAGCGCTCTCGGCGACGGCATGCTGGCAGGATTGGCAGCGCCCGACCATCACCGCCCATGACGGCCTGGTGCGCGGCGACCACCCGGCGGTTCTAGCGGCGCTTGAACGCCCGCAGTCCGCGAGCTCGCTCGCCAAACTGCTGCGCAACCCGCTTGGCTTCACCTGGACCTACGCGCTTGGGATCAGGGCACCGGAAACCGCGGAGGAGGCGCTGGTACTGGATGCGCGGCAGAGCGGCATCCTGCTCCACGATACGCTGGATCATGCCGTGCGGTTGCTTGAGGGGGAGGGAAGTCTGGCGCGCGCGCGACCGGACCAGGTCGTCGCGGCGATCGAAGCTGGTGCCGCGACGGTCACGGCACGGTGGCAGGCTGAGCAGGCCACCCCGCCGCTCGTCGTGTGGCGGCGCACGCTCGAGGATGCCAAGCAGATCGCGCTCAACGCGTTGCAGTATCCCGAATCACCGCTTGCAGATCAGAAAAGCTATACCGAGGTGCCCTTCGGCGGGCAGGCAGCGAAATCCGACGGCGCGATCCCGTGGGATCCCGCCACACCGGTGGCGATCGCCGGCACCGGGTTTCAGATCTCGGGCTACATTGATCGCCTCGACCTTTCGGGCGACGCCGCACGGGCGCGCGTGCTCGACTATAAGGGCGGCAAGCTGCCACCAAAGCCGGTCGTCCTGCAAGGCGGCAAGGAGCTCCAGCGCTGCCTCTACGCTTATGCGGTCAAGGCGCTGCTCGGCGACGATATCGATATCGATGCGGCCTTGCTCTATCCGCGCGAAACCGAGGCCCGCCATCTCGACGCGCCGGCCGATGTCCTGGAGGAGCTTGCGGGACATCTGCGTGCGGCGCGTGCGAGCCTGGTCGCCGGGCGCGCGCTGATCGGCCCAGACAATGGCGGCGATTATGATGATTTGAGCTTCGCGCTGCCCGCAAACGCCCCCAACGGTTATTGCCTGCGAAAGCTCGAGCCCGCGCGAGCCGCTCTCGGCGATGCGGCCATCGTGTGGGAGGCAATCTGATGACCGGTTCGACACCCGCCCTGCGCGACGAGAACGCGCGCTTGGCTGCAATGACAGCACATGATCGTTCCGTGCTAGTCGAAGCTGGGGCCGGTTCCGGCAAGACCGCTGTCATGGCCGGCCGCCTTGCCCTGCTGCTGGCCGGCGGCACCGCCCCTAGGGCAATCGCGGCGGTCACCTTCACCGAACTCGCCGCGAGCGAATTGCTCGCTCGCGTTCGCGACTTCGTCGATGAGCTGCTCGACGGTAGAGTGCCGCGTGAGCTGGCTATCGCCTTGCCAAACGGTTTGTCGGTAGAACAGCGAGCTAACCTCGCGGAGGCGGCGGCCGCGATCGACGAGATTACCCGTTCGACGATCCACGGCTTCTGCCAGCGGCTTATCAAGCCGTATCCGGTCGAGGCTAATATCGATCCGGGCGCGACGCTGATGGATCCGGCGCAGGCGGAGCTGGTGTTCGGAGATATCATCGATCGCTGGCTCCGCGACACGCTCAATGTTGGCGACGAAAGCCTTGTCGCTGAACTCGTCTTCCACAACCCGGCGAAGGCATCCGCGCGCTTAATCCGGACGATCTGCTCTCGATCTCGACCAATTTCCGGTCCTGTGCCGCGATCCTCACTTATGTGAACGAGCGCTTTGCGCCCCATCTTACGGAGGAGAAAGGGCAGCCCGGCTTCACCGCGCTCGAGAGCTTTCATCCCGATCACGAGGAAGGACTATGCGTCGCAGCGCTTCCCGTTGCCTGCGCAGACGAGGACGGCAAGGCCAAGGCGGGCGTGCAGCGCGACTGCGAGGCCGAGGCGGTAGCTGAGATGTGCAGCCGCTTGATCGGCAGCCAGATCATCGTGGATCGCAAGACAGATACGAAAAGGCCGTGCCGCCCTGGCGACATTGCATTGCTGGCACCGGGCGGCACCGAATTGTGGCGCTACGAGGAAGCGCTCGAGAAGCGCGGAGTGCCGGTGGCGACCCAGGCAGGAAAAGGGTTCTATCGCCGCCAGGAGGTGCAGGACCTCATCGCGATCGCCCGCGTACTGGCCGATAGTCGTGACACGCTCGCGCTTGTCGCACTCCTGCGCGGGCCATTGGTCGGGTTGAGCGAAGAGCAGCTGCTCGACCTCGTCTGGAGCCAGCCGCGTGATCCCGAGCGCCCCGACGCCCGACCAAGGCTTACGATCCATCTCGAGGCGGAGGCGATCGGGGACCCATATGCACGCGACATCGTCGAAAAGCTCCAGGCTCTGCGCCGCGGGATCAATGCGACGACTCCGCACCAGCTTCTCGCCGAAGCCGTCGACCTGCTCCGCGTGCGCCCCATTTTGCTCCAACGCCACGGCGGGCAGGCAGAGCGGCCATTGGCGAATGTTGATCTCTTCCTGAGTCTCGCGCAGCCCTATGGCGTGCGTGGCATCAGGGCGTTCGCCGACGCGATGACCGCTGCCTGGGAGGGGAAGGCACGCTCGGCGGAAGGCAGGCCCGACGCACAGGAAGAGGCGGTATCGCTGGTGACGATGCATGCGTCCAAGGGATTGGAATGGCCTATCGTCGTACCGATCAATACGATGACTTCGGGTAAGCGAACGCTCACCCACGAAGGCCGGGAATTGGCGCTAAGCGCAAATCTAATACACCCCGATCAGATGAACCTCACACCGCCTTCCGACGGGCGGACGAGCGCCATATCGAGATCGAAAATCAAGGACGCCCTCCGCTCGGCCCCAAGAGGTGGCCTTTCCCTTAAACCCGGACGCGCGCGCGCAAGCGGGCATAAAGTTGGATTTCCGGCTGATGCTCCAGCTCGACCACGATCGCGAACTTCTGCTTGGTTTCGAAGCTTTCCGCCCACCCGCTTTCGCAGCGTACGACGAGGTAATAGTCGCCACCATACGCCTCGGTGCCTTGCGAGAAGGTGATAGTCGCACACTGAACTGTCGCCTTTTCACGCTCCTGCGGCCCGGGCTGGAGATCGCACGTGTAGCGCTTCTCAATCTCCGGATGCTTGCCCTCCTCCTTCTGATTTCGCTTGCGAAAATGATCGAAGATCAAAGCAGGCTCGCATCCTCGGAGCACACGGAAGCTCATCCCGATGCCGGTATAATCCGCCCGCGAATGGCGAACGGGCGGATCGTAGGCGAGGCTCACGCGCAGCGTGCGCTTGCCGCCGTTCTGGAATTCAGCCGGGATCGGAATATGGTAGACCGCGAAGTGGTCGATTGGCAGCTCATCCTCAGCGAAGAGCACGACACGATGGTCATCTGAGTAAGCGGCACGTTGGGGATCCACCTGACCGTGCCCGCAAACGGTCCGCGCAGCGCCAGCTTCAAGCGGCGCGAGCCTCATTGCCGCTTCCTCCGGCACCCGCGCGGCCCCGACTAGAAGCGCGCGCAAGAGGTTGGCCGAGGCGGTGGGGAACAGCGCGAGAAGCTGGCTCGCCTTGTGCGCGACCATTGGCGCGGAATAAGATGTGCCCGAGCCGGCGGTGAACAGACGATCGAGAAACCGATGATGTAAAGTGACGAGACCGGCGCTTGGCAGATCCTCTCCCTTGCGGAGACGCGCGACGACCGGATCGTACACAAGGGTGCCACCCAGATCGACAAGCTCGGGCTTGACGGATCCGTTGATTCCCGGCCCGATCCGCGTGAACGGCGATGGCTCAAGCGCCCGCGTGATCGGACGCACCTTCACGTCCTCTTCGGACTGAGCCCCCAACCCCTCCCCATGTGCGAGCGATCCGACGGTCAGAACATTCATCGCACCCGCGGGCTCACAGAAGCGATTGGCCGGTTCGAGAAGATAGCCGGGATATTCCGTCACGGCCTGTTCGAGGCGTGTTCCGCCCCGCGGCGCGCGGTTGCCTGCGGACACGATGATGAGCACGTTGAGTTCCCTGGCAAGCTCGTCCAACGTCGCCGCCCAAGGTCCGACCTTGCCACCGTCGTAGGTCCGCTTCGCGTCACCAAGCGAAATCACGAACACCCGTGCTCCAAACTCCGCATTCAGGCGGGTGATGGCTTCGCGCATCTGCGCCGGCACAAGGCGCCGCTCATCAAACGCGCCTTGGTCATTCACGACCTTGCACGACGCTATCCGCGCATGACGCGCGAGCGACGGGACAGCGAGCTGCGTGCGAAGATCGCCAAACAGTGCAACGCCGGCGACCCGCGTCCCGTGCCCCCAGCCATCGTCGCTCCCGAGCGTATCGGGCACGCCAATCGCTCCCACCAGCACGTCTTCCAGAAGCGGATGGGCATTCACGCCGCTATCGATCACACCGATAACGGGTGCGTTCCGATCCACTGCGCCCGGTTCCGGCATGTCATCGAGCGTAAGATCCAGAGCCTCGGCCGTCGCAATATCGGGTTCAGGAGGAAAATCGACAGCTTGTATGTCCTCGATCGTCAGCAACGTCCGAACGACAGCGCCCGTACACCGGGCGCGCAACATCGTGATCGAGGGACCGACGTAGCGGTCCAACACCTCGCCAGCGCGAGCGTCTATATAGGCTTCCACCTGTTCGAGCTTGCGCGTTCGCAGGTCGCGTCGGCCGAGATCCCAGAGTTCGATGTCGATCAGGTAGGCGACTTCTTCGAGGAAATCAGTCTCGTCGGCGAACCCCTCCTCACGCGCGCGGATGCCGATCCGATCTGTTGGCCCGATGGACCCGACTTCCTCGATACCGCCGATAAACGCTGCATAGGGTGTGGCTTTCTGTCCGGCCGGCGGCCCGGCGGCAAACGCCGCGAGGCGAGTCCGAAATGCGTCCATCTCATCGCTGGATGAGAACAGAATCAGTGACCGGTCCGGATCGCTCGCGAGCAGCGTCAGACCCAGCGCTTCCCAATCCGCTTCCATGGCAGCGCCGGACATGCGCACGCGCAAGACGAGTGAGGGATCGACGAATTCAGGCTTCCGGCGCTGCACCTGCTCCGCGACAGCCGCATCAAGCTCCCCGCCTATTTTTCCGCTGTGCGCTTTGAGATCGCGCTCTGGCGCCCGACCGCCACCATGTTTGCGACGCTCAAGCTGCTCAGGCAGCCGTACCAGCCGAAGATGTTCGTACAGAGCCACAGGAGGGCGTCAGGCGGTCTGGTTCAGACGGCCGGCCCGCTGGCGGCGGCGCAGCTCATCGGCCAGCGAACGCGTGAAATCGCGCTCGCGCACCTCTTTGCGCCGGTCGATGATGCTGCTCTTGATCGCACCGAGACAAATGCGCTCAAGCTCGGCATAGGTATAATCCGCAAGGGCATCGAGGTGCGCACTCGGATCAAACGCCAGCTTGGCGTTGCGGAATTTGAGCTTCAGATAGCGGCCTGTAGCAGCGCGATCAGGTCGGTCGAACCAGACGACCTCGTCAAAGCGGCGCCACACCGCAGGATCGAGCGAGCCATCAAGGTTTGTCGCGGCAATAAGAAAGCCCTTGGGGCGAATGCGATCGATGAAGAGCAGCAGGCTGTTGACGACGCGGCGAAGCTCGTGATGGTCGCTCGCGTCGTCCCGAGCACGGGCAAGCGCGTCGAATTCGTCGAGAAACAGGACGCAGGGCTGCGTCCGGGCAAACTCGAAAATCTTGCGGACGTTGGTCGCTGTCTCCCCGAGATACGACGAGATCAGGCGATCGAGCTTCACCGTGAAAAGCGGCAGGCCGACCTCGGCTGCGAATACCTCCGCGGAGATCGTCTTGCCGCATCCTGGTGGCCCGCAGAAGAGCAGCTTCGACCGGATCGACAGACCATGCCGGTGGATCTCATCGGCCCGCCGGTACTCGCGGATGAGGTCGAGGAAGACGCGGACATTTTCGGCGCTGAGAATGAGGTCGTTCTTCGTGAGCCTTGGCTCCACGCGCTCAACGAAATCACTGGCAGCGTCCGGAAATGGAATAAGCGGTGCGAGAGCGCGGGTGCCTGCCTTGGGCGCAGCCGCATTTTCAAGGGTTTTTCGGAGCGAGCGCGCCAAAACGCGGTTGTTCTTCTGCTCTTCCTCCGAAATGATCTGCTCGGCCACAGCGCGAAATTCATCATCCCGTCCGTAGCTGCCGAGCAGCTTCTTCATGAGTTCTCCGCGCGCCATTCTAGAAGCCTAACTTGAGTGACAAGGCTCGAACAAACAAACCCCCGTCGCAACCACGTTGCGATTCTGCCTGATCAGCGACTTGGCCGCAACCATGTTCGCCCTGCCGACCGCGAATCTTTGTGGATGCTTCGCCCATCCCAGCAACCTCTAAAAAGCCCGCGCCGGCATGGTCATCGAAGATCTCGGCCGAACGAACATACCCCGGCAACACGCTCACCGACTTGTGCTGCAAAACCACCTGCATCTCCTTGATGGAGGCCGGTGTTCGCGCCGCCTCGGCTAGGAAGCTACGCTTAGCGAGTGACCGGCGACGGTCGCGGGACGGTGACCTGCCAGGTCGGCCCAGCGCCGTATCTGCGCGGAGATCAGCCCCTCATTGCCGTCCTGCTTCGTCGCCGTGCCACCTCATTCGAGCTTCCTCATCAACCTTCCGGCAGCACCTTGCTCGGCGGCTAGGTTTCGGTTGTAAGCAAGGGGCATGCGCGGCGACTTCCACCTCAATGCGTCCATGATCCCAGCCAGATCCTCGCCGCTGGCAAACAGGTCCTGGTTGAGCCCAATCCGCGTCGAATGCGCGCTGATCCCCTTGAGCAGCCGCGCCAGATCCTCCGCTGTCAGATCGGGCAGCGCACCGAGATCGAACGCCCGCTGGATGATCGACCGGAAGATCGGCCCGATCGATCCCGGGTGCAGCGCCACGGTGCCGATGTCATATTCGACCCGCGCCTTCACCGCCGGCTTGGAGAGCGTCTTGCGCAGATCCCAGGTCTCCCGGCCTGAGATGCTGTCGATAGGCCTGCCGCGCACCGCGGCGCGTGCCTTGTACCGCCGGACCTGCACCCGCCGGAACAGCGGCCCTGTTGTGATCTCGGCGGCTTCGATCCAGGCCGCGATCGCCGTGACAGTGCGCGGGCTGAGATAGGCGGTAGCTCCCTCCCCGTCCTGATCACCCTTGTGACGCAGGATCTGAAGCAACCGGGCCTCGCGATCGATCGCCTCCTCGATATGCTCGATGGCGACCGCCACCAGCTCGGAGGCGCGCAGGCCAGTGTCATAGGCTGCCGACAGCAGCGCCCTGTCGCGCAATCCCGGCAGATCGTCCCCGCAACTTTCGAGCAGCGCGCGGATATTGAGCCCACGCGCCTTGTCGCGCTCGACGTCGCGCACCGGCCCTTTGAACCGCAATGGCCGCGCCTGCTGCTGCGCCGCCCCCTTCTCGCGACGCACGGCCTGCAGCCGCAGCTTCACCAACGGCGCCGGCGCCGGATCCTTGAGGTCGAGCAACTGGTGGATCTTGGCGATCGACGCCTTGTACCGGGACAGCGACGCGGGACGGCTCCCCTTCCCTGCCCGCGCATCCAGATAATCGGCCACGGTCTCGGCCGTCGCCGGCAGCGCGATCCGGTTGGTGCGCCGACACCAGATGTCGAATGCTTCGACGTCGGATTTGAGCGCGCGGATGCTGTGGGGCGACGAGGCAGCCTGAAAGGCGGCGATCAGCGCCTCGTTGACGGTGATGCGCTCGCCGGCGCGCATCTGCACGATCGTCCAGGCAAGGTCCGCCGGCGTCCTAACGGCCGGCAGCACCGCCTCAGGCGCCGTTACAGCGGCTTCTGGCCCTTCCTGGGCGGTTTCGGTGGCCATGACGCGCCTCGCTCCTCAGCGAGCCTTGTACGTCATCTTATGAAGAGGCGTCAAATCCGCTTATGTGATAATTGCACTTATCACAGATACTTAGCTCCATTCTACAGGCTACGCATTCCCAGCTCGAGCTCGCGATGGTCCTGCGCCTTAACGGCGCGGACGGGGGGGGCCGCTTATAACCGGAATGGAAGCAAGTCTGCAAAGGGCGTTAGCCGCCGCCGAACAGCTTCAACTTTCCAGGAGCTGGCAACATAACAAACCTCGCAAAGGGGCGAATTCACTCTAAAATGGATCATTAAGGCCAGACACAAATTTCGGAATATAAGTAAATGTCCCTAGATACTGGCTATTCCATCGATATTACCGTGCCCGTAGGGTTGACCAGAGCAGCGCACATCCCAATAGACTTATCATGCTTTCAGAGATGCTTGAAAGGTGGATATAGAACTTATGTGTGGCGCCATCACAACTGGCTGTGCCTGGTAAATACATCTGGGCAGGGCGAATCCGCATATCGTCGAGTTGAGACTTTAGAGCTTCGCGTGGACCCGGTCGCAAAAGCGTGCGGAACGGACCCGCGAAAGAAGGTTGTCGTATGATTGGCGTAGATCGACATCTGATAAGCCGTGTCGGATCCAGCATTGCGGCGGCGCGAGAACGCGCCGGGATCACCGTTGAACAGGTCTCTGGCGCTCTCAGCATATCGCCCGAGCTTCTACACGAGATTGAATCCGGCAGCGTTGACGCCGTCGCCCAGCTCGACCTGCTGATGTTCCTCAAGATCGTCCGGGCCATCGGCAGCTCTGCCCAAGATATCTTATCGGATGAGTGAGGCTCAGTCCGCCGAGTCTAAGGCGCGGTCCCGAACCCCGGACCTATCGCGATCAAGAGCCTGCAGGCGCAGGGAAAAGCCTACCGCTGCCGGTCCCGCGGGCCCCGATTGATAGGTGGTTGCGGAGCAGCCGCTCCTCCATCCTTTGACCTCGAACGTGTAGCGGCAGGCTTGAACACCCCCTTTTCCGCGACGGCATCAATGCC
Source organism: Sphingomonas sp. SRS2 (assembly GCF_000971055.1). Taxonomy (GTDB): domain Bacteria; phylum Pseudomonadota; class Alphaproteobacteria; order Sphingomonadales; family Sphingomonadaceae; genus Rhizorhabdus. The sequence goes on along the minus strand of NZ_LARW01000128.1, from coordinate 16,809 downwards.
TTCCTGCCTCCTAACGCGTTCGAGATAGGCGATGGCATGCAGCATCCGCCGGCTAAGCGGCGGCGGCATCGCATCGACGAAACGCCTTAAGGCCGCGCCAAGCTTTCGGTCAGCTGGATCGGGCAACGCTTCGAGTTGACGCGCGACGCGCGCATAGGCCGCCTTGACCTGCTCTTGGCGCGAGACGCCGGCTCGCTCCCATGGCGTAAGATCGCCCTGCCCTTCGGCAAAGACCACGCCCGCGCGCCGCGCGCTTTCCTCAGTCAGAACGAGGCCTCCGGTGCGCATATAGCGCTCCTTGAGCTTGCGCAGCGGCACATTGTCGCTTCGTCGAACGATACCCCGTGCACGCCTCGGCGTCGCATCCGCCTCGATCCCGCGCTCGCGCAGTTCATGTGCGAAGGTCTCGCGCATCCGGTGAAGGTCTGCTTTCCTCGGATTGAACCGCTCGCCGTCGGCTCTGCACGGCGCCACCGCCACTGTCAGGTGGACGTGCGGATGATCCGTGTCGTCGTGCAGAGCCAGCATATAACGATGCTTGCCATCAAGCTCGACGCGCGCGAATGCACGCGCCGCGGCCAGGACCTTCTGTGGATCGGTGCCCGCGGGCATCGACAACACCATAGAAATCGAGGTCACGGCATTGGCTCGATCACTACCGTCCTCGTCGTGCCACTCGGTCGCCCGTTCGCGTAAAGCCGCAACATCCTTGAGGGTCTCGCCATCCTCGGTTTCGACATCGAGCTCGCCGTGCCGTCCGATATATTCAAAATGCGCGCTGACATGGTCACCGCCACGCTGCCGGCCCGACACCTTCACCATGACCTGCGGTGCCCGGTCGACCAGCCGCTGGAGTTGCGCCCGTGCCGCCGCGACCGTCCAGCCGCCGCTGGGGACCCTCACCGCAGCCTTCGGGTCAAGCAGCCGGCGTCCGCCGGCTGGGGGATGCCAGATGCGATCGAGCGCTGCCACCGGGAAGCCCGCGTCGACGGCACCGGTCATTCCGCCACCTCCCAATAGCTGAGATCGCCGCGCCGCGCCGCGCCCACCGCCGTAACCGAGGCGCGGATCTCGGCTACCAATGCCTCAAGCCGGCCAAGGTCTCCGGACCGGCCCTGCCCCAGATGATGCGCCTGCGCGATCTGGTTGATGTTGACGCCAATCCGGCGGAGCTCGCTGCGGATACCCTCAAGCGATTTCGCTTCCGGCATGGCTGGCTCGGCCGAGCGGTGCAGACGCCGCCGGACCAGGCTCACGAGCCACGCACTGCGCTTCATCCCACGACCCGATGCCAGCTGCCCGATCGCCTCGACCTCCGCTTCGGTCAATAGCAGCTCGATCCGCTGGTCGGCCCGACCGGCGCGGGGAGCGATCTCCGCTGGCGCAGATGAAGGCTCCCCATCGACAACGGCGGTCACGAGCCGCCGGAGCAAGGTCGAGCGCCCACCCTGCCCTTCCGCGATCTGGTCGAACCGGGCGGCGGCCCCATCGGGCACGAGAAACGTGAACGAGGTCATCAATATCGCATACGATAATTGAAACCCCGGCGAAAGCCTATCCTGCCCTCCCTACTCCGCCCTCAAAGGTCTTTGTCATGACAAAACAACGCTCCGTCTCATCGCGCACGCGCGAAGACATTAGGATTGCCCCCGCCACAAAAAAAGAGCCTCACCAACGCATCCCGAACGGGCTTGCGGTGAGGCTCCCGCCACATCATAGTGTTGGGCAAATTTTTGGTCGATCGGACAGTAGCCGCAACCGGCAGGGCGTCATAGCACCTGAAAGGATTCGGCCCGGACCGCGAGAATGATGACCGTAGCGGGCTCGGCTTCGACCGGTTCCGACCGGCCATCGAGGCGGATCAGCAACTTATCCCCGCTCGATCCGGTCGGAAAGAGCAGAAGCCCCTCTCCCGCCGGACATCGCACCCGCACATGGCCGTGGTCGAAAGCATCGGGAGCGGTTGGCAATCGCTCCGGCGCACGCACCCGGGGCACCGATAACGGCGGCGCTGCGGCCGGCCGCTTCGCACCACTCAATGCCGTTGACACGGTGGCCGAGGGTTCGAACCGGGCAGCGAGGTCCTGAACCCTGCGGCGGTCGATTGCATCGGCGGGCGTTGCCTGGATAAAATCCGTGCCCGCCTGAGGTTGGCGCCGCCATAATCGGTAAAGGTCGTGGAGCGTACGGATCGACACGCTGTCACCGAGCATCTGCAAGGGCGCGGGCATCTCGATCACCGCCGCATAGAGGCTGATCATAGCGGGGGAACGGCCCAGCTGCGTCGCGATCGCGGCCTTGGTCATGCCGGTGTCGCCGAGCAGCTTGATCGCCTGGCTGATCTCGATCGCGCTCAAGCCGACCCGCTGGTCATTCTCGATGACCTGATCGATGAGCTGCACTGCGCCGGCCGCCGGCTCGCTGATGATCGCGCTGATCGTCGGCAGTCCCGCCATTCCGACCGCCCGCCAGCGCCGCTCGCCGAAGCGGATCACATGGCGCCCGCTGCTATCGGCGGGAAAGACCGTGATCGGCTGCAACAGCCCGCGCTCGACAATCGACGCCGCCAGCGCCTGAAGCTCTGCCTCGTCAAAGTCCCGGCGCGGATTATCAGGATTTGGGATCACCCGATCGTGTCGCAGCGTCTGCAGGCCGGCAAGGCCGGCCTGCTCGAGCATCGCCTGGATATCGAGCGTCATGATCGTAGCGCCACGCGATTGGCAACCAGCCCCAGCACATGCCGCATCTCGCGGCCCGCGACCGCCGCCGCGCTATTATCCCGGATCATCCAGACGGGCAGCCCGCGCCCGACCGCCTCGACATAGCCCTGCCGCAGCGCGAGAAAGGCTGGAAAGAGCAATTCGGCGCGCCCGAGATCGCGCACCAGCGTTTCGAGATTCTGCCGATGCAACGAAGAATTGGCCCGGAACTGCGAAGGCAGCAGCCCGAGAAAGTCGAGCCGGCCTCCGCGCAGTTTCTCCGCGACCGCGATCGACTTGAGCAGGTCGTTGACCCCGCTCAGCGCATAGTCCTCGAGCTGGATTGGCGCGATCAGATGGTCACAGACCATCAGCGCACCGAGATTGCGGGCGCCGAACGCCGGTGGCGTGTCGATGATGCAGAGATCGAAAAGCGGCGACAGCCCATCATGCTGGATGCGGATCGCATCGAGCGCCACCTCGAGCGCAGCATCGACCATGTTCAGCCGCGATGAGGCGGCCAGCAGCTGGAACGGCGGTGCCGGATCGATCTCCAGGCGCGCCGGAGAAAACAGGTCGGCTGCCAACCCGCAGCCGTGCGCCTGCCAGCGCGGCTGCTCGGGCGTCGGGCGGGCCAGGGTCGCCGTCGCGTTGCCCTGCGCATCGAGGTCGACGAACAGGACACGCTTGTCCTGCTCGACATAATGCCAGGCCAGATGAAGCGCGAGCGTCGTCTTGCCGACCCCGCCCTTCTGGTTGTTGACGACGATGGTGCGCACCGGACATCTCCACCTCGGATTGTCCAATAACGCTTTATCCGGATTATTTTACAGATCAAGCATGCGCTACAGCCGGCGGCTGTCGCGCAGCCGCCGTTCGTAAAGCTCCTGCGCGGCCCGGTCGGCCGAAGTCTTACCGCCGTGCCGGCTCGGCGGCCGGCGGCCGAACAGCCCTTCGAACAAGGCGAGCGGGATCCCGATCACAACCAGGGCGCCCAAGAGCAGTACAGCAGCGCTGACGAGGCTTGCAGCGCCGGCGACGAGCAATTTGAGCATGGCACATCCTTCCTGCCCCCAATGGGCACCACCGATATGCCGCCCTCCCCTCGCCAGCCACTCTCGACCCGGCAAAGCTACGCGAGGCCAATCGCCCGTCAGCCGTTGAGCTTGTCCTTGATTGCCTTGGCCGGCGTGAAACCGAGCTTCTTCGACGCCGCGATCTTGATCGTGGCGCCGGTCGACGGATTGCGGCCCTCGCGCGCAGCGCTCGCCTTCACCTTGAACTTACCGAACCCGGGCAGGGACACCTCATCGCCCTTGGCCGCAGCGTCGGCGATCGCGGCAAACACCTGGTCTACGATCTTCTTGGCATCGGCTTTCGACATGCCCTGCGCTTCGGCAATCTGAGTGGCGAGATCGGCACTGTTCATTGGAATGTCCCCTCGTTGAAGTTCGCGTCCAGCATATGAAGTCATCGGAGCCCGGTCCAGTCGGCGCGTACTAGTCTGGCAGGCTGAGCCCTATCAAGATGAGATCACCTTGGTAGGATAGGATATCTTCATCGCCGCGACGGCCTAATCGTCCGCCGTGCGGGCGCTGGCGCCGCTCCTAGCGGCGAGCTTCGCGCCATAGCGCAGTAGGGTGCGCGGATCGCGCCAACCATAAGCCTGCATGATCGCGCGCATCGTCGCAGGCGACAGATTGGCGAACGCCCCCTCCCCCTCCTGCCCGGTCTTGCTACGGCCAACTAACGCAGCCCCGCCCCCTTCTGATCGGAGCCGTCAATGTCACCGACATCGATCGCAACCATCTCCGAGCGGCGAAAGCCGCTGTCGTATTTGACGAGCAGCCGGTTGAGAGCCCGCAGCCCCATCAGGTCGCGCCGGCACGCCTTGGCCAGCTGCGCGATCGACAGCCCGGTCGCCGGGCTGTCGAGATCCTCGAGGTCGCCTTTGTAGTGGAGCTCGCGTGCCTGCTTCTGGCGGATGTGAGCGACCATCGCGCATACCAGGACCGGATCGAACCGACGAGGCTCGGGCGCGCGCAGCGCCAGGACGTCGAGCACCTCCTCCCAGGCGGGCATGGTCGCAGCGCGAAGCAGTCGAGCGGGGAGCATGGCGACTATCACCAGCAAGCGTCATTGCAATGTAGACAATATATGCCTCTACAGGCTACAATCGCCAGATTATGGCACGCTCTACCACCCTACTTCCCGAGGCGATCGACCTTCATATGGCGCGCTTGCTGGAACGCGTCGCGCTGGCGGTCGGTGGACTGAATAGCACTGTTTCCAGCGGCTTTCTGCATAACATCTGGCGCGAGCGCGCGCGCTGGATCGGCTATGCCCGGGCTCTGCAACTCCAGGGTATCGAGCTTGACGAGATCGACGTTATTTCCTGGGCAACCGCCACCCCGATTCCGGGACGCGCGCGGTTCGACACGCTTGTCGATCCCTTTGATGCTTTTGGTCCCTGGGCGGCCATGCTCGCCGAACGCGAACAGCGTCACTGGCGCGAGGACCTGCCCTTCACACTCCAGGTTCCCATGGGCTTCAGCGATGCCCCGCTCATCCTGCGAGCGATCGCGATCCTGGCCCAGCATGCGCAAGCGACGAGCGACATTTCGCCGTGGCTCTCCTTGCCGCTGCTGCTTGCGCGGATGGGAATGACCAAGACCCCCCTCCCCTGCCTTGTCGCCGGTGACAAGGCGATGCGGCTCGCGCCCCGCGATGCTACACCGATTGTTCGACGGGTGCTGCGAGACCTCGCCAGCCAGGCCGAGGACGGGCTCGCGATCGCGTTCGAACTCGATACCGAACGGCGACGCTGGATCAAGCTGCTGGGCGAAGCCCGCAAGCCGGGTGCGTTGCGCGGCCTGGCCGCGCTGAGCCTGCGCGCGCCGATCCTGCGGCCCGAACAGGTCGGGCGCGCGCTCGGCCTTAGCCGGTCGGGCGCCGGCAAGGCGCTCGAGCGCGCCGCCGAGCATGGGCTGCTCGTCGAGATCAGCGGTCGACTATCATGGCGGGTCTATATGGCGCCCGGGCTCGCCCGGCGCCTGCGACTGATCGCACCACGGCTGGGACGGCCGGCCATCCCCCCTGCCCTTCCGACGCGCGACGAGCTCGGCGCGAGCCTCGCCGCCTTCGACGCTGAAATGGAGGCCTTTGCGGCGCGCTATCCGCAACTGTCGGGGTCCGCACCGCGATCGGACGAAGACTAGCCTTGCGTCTGAAGATACTCGGTGGATAGTCGCTATCCACCGAGTATCCAGCAGGTGGATAGCAACTATCTCGTGATATTGACGAGTTGCGCGGCATCGATAGTCACTAGCCGTGAGGTAGCGGATAGCTAGTCGGTAGTGGCTATCTAGCGGCTAGCGCCATATTCGAGGAAAAATACCGTGCGACGCATTCGCCATCTCTAGGGAGAGGCAGGCAAGACGACGGCCACCCCTTGCGCTTCCGGCGCAGGATGAACCCGGTGGGAGCCTTGCCGCCTTTGACACCGAAATGGCGACCTTCACGGCGCGTTATCCGCGATTGTCGGCCTCGTCGACAAAGAGCCATTCTCCCAAAAATGCTGGATAGTCGCTATCTCACCGTTATCGCAGCAATGCTCATCCAATTCCGCCTGGCCGACGGAACATCTTCATCCGGCGTGGAGCCGCAGCGGTATATAGCTGGTATCCACCGGATATCTAGTGGCTATCCACGGACTATCCACCGGGTGGATAGTTCATACTACAGATAGTTGATGGATAGTGGCTAGACATCGAATAAGCTCTAGCTATAGGGTAGCGCCTAACTAGTGGGTAGTGGATATCCACCGACTATCATCATATCGGAGGGAATATGCCCGTCATAGCGTTCGTCACCCCCAAAGGAGGAGCAGGCAAGACGACGGCCACGGTGCTAATCGCCAGCGAATTGGCCGAACGAGGACAAACGGTCGCTATCCTCGACGCCGATCCCAACCAGCCGCTCGCCGCCTGGGCGACCAAGGACATCGCACCACCCACAGGCATCAGCATCGTCTCCGACGTGACCGAGGACAGCATGATCGACACCGTCGAACAGGCGGCCGAGCAGAATGACTGGGTGCTGATCGATGTCGAAGGCTCGGCCAATCTGGCGTCGGCCTATGCCATCTCGCAGTCCGATCTGATCATCATCCCCGCGCAGAAAACGCAGCTCGACGCCAAGGAGGCGGTGCGCGCGATCAAGATGGTCCGCGATGCCCAGAAGGTCGTCAAGACCGAGATCCCGTTCCGGCTTCTGTTCATGCGCACCAATGCCCGGGTCATGGCCGGCGTCCAGAAGGCCGTGCAGAGCGCCTTTCAGGAAATCCCGGCACTGCCGGTCGAAATCGCCGAACGCTCGGCCTTCCAGGCGATCTTCGCTTATGGTGGATCGATCAAGAGCTTGCCGAAGGGGGTAGGGGGCAATGTGCGCAACGCCCAGGAGAATGTCGAGGCCGTCGTTGACGCGGTGATCGCGGCGCTCAAGACTTCGGCACGGAGGGCAGCGGCATGAGTGACCGGCCGAAGATCGATATCGGCCTCGGCGATGATGATGATGTGCCGCGCGCGCCGCGCGCGCGCCGCGAGATCGATCCGCAGGCATTGCGATCGGTTTCCGAAAGCCATGGCTTCGATCGTACGATCGCTCGGGTACCGGCCCCGGTGCCGGCCGCGCCGTCGATCCGTGTCGCGGTCGACGGGCGGACGCTGCGCGCGACGGGTCGCACCGCGCAGATGAACTCGAAGGTCCGTCCCGAAGTACGCGAAGGCTATCAGCATCTCGCGATTGCCCGGGGCAATATCTCGATTGGCGAGCTGTTGGAGGAGGGGCTCGAACTCCTCAAGGCCAAATATCCGCAGGGATAGTCGCTATCCATCTGCTATCCGAATCGCACGATAAGCGGCCCGGCGGCCTCGACCGCCGGGCCGCCCCGCTCAGTAGGGGATATCGTCCTCGCCGATATCGCCGCGACCCGCACCTTTACCGCGCGAGAGGAAGATAACTTCGTCGGCGATGATCTCGACACCGTAGCGCTTGATCTCGTCGCTGTCGGTCCAGCTCGTATAGTGGATGCGGCCCTGGACCATCACCTTCTGCCCCTTGTCGACATATTGCGCGACCGTCTTGCCGACGCCGTTGAAGCAGGTGATCCGGTGCCATTCGGTATCCTCGACGGTGCGGTCGTCGGCGTCCTTGAGGATCTTGCCGTCGCTGTCGCGCTTGTGACGCGAGGTCGCGAGGCTGAAGCTGGTGATCCGGGCACCGCCCGAGGTGGTGCGGGTTTCGGGGGTGGCGCCGACATTGCCGGCGAGGATGACGAGATTTTTCATAACGGACACTCCTTCAGTCGGTCGGAAGGGCCATTCCCTTCGACGAACCCCGATCAAAGGCGGCGGAGACGCGCCTCCACCGAGGCTTGCCGAGGGGAACCCCGATCCCAGGAGTGGTGCGGGCAGCCGCGGCGCAGCCAAGGCAACTCGGTCCGCAGGATCGCGGGTTGGAGGCAGCGGCGCCGGCGCCTTAGGGGATTCGTGACAGAGAAAGGATTGGCCTGCCCGATCAACACGGCCTGTGTCCCGCAGCAGAATCGTCCTTCACCGCAACAGCCGCCACCCGGTCAGCAGTGCAACGGGCGCTTCGAAGCCATTTTGCCTCGCCCCGATCCCACACCTGATCACCAACAGGATCGTCCAGGACATCACCGCCGACCACGCGGGATCGCCGGCGCCGCAAACGCCGAATCAGGCAAGCCGGCAGGGTACCGCATCACCCGATAGGGCAGGGGAGTCTATCGCCACCGCAACTGCACGAACTTCCGACATCAGACCCAGCGGCCGCGTTCCGATCGCCACCGTCATTGGCTCGTGCGGCATGGCGAGCCAGGCGGCTGAGCCGGACATATCAGTAGGCGAGGAGCCGGCCAGGGCGCGCCGCCGGGTTCGACCGTCTCCGAGCGCCATTCGAGACAGCCACCCCGCCGTCCAGCCATCACCGCGGTCCCGCGCCCGCGCGGCGGCGAGGTCGCCGCCGCGCAACCGACCGGCTAATAGTCGGCAGCCAGCATGATCGTCAGGACGCGGCAGGTCACCGCAGCGTCGGCAGGGTCGGGCGAGCCCGCGGAAAGCGCACGATCATAATAATCGATCTTCCAGAAGAAGCGCTCGTCGAACAGGCCGAAGCTGCCGAAGTCATGCTCGCCATAAGGATCGACGTTCGCGCCGAACGCCGCATGATCGCGCACCGCGCGCAGCAGCGCCTTGTGACGATGAAAGCCGCGAAACAGCGACCTGTCGCTGATGAACGCCACGACGCCGGCGGTCATCACCACCCGATTATGGGCGGAATTGTCGATGTCCCGCCGCAAAGCGTCTTTGAGCGCCGCAATGATCAAGGCTGGGGTTGGCTGTATCTGGTGGTGCGACATGGTCTGTCCTCCGCCTGGACGGGCCCCGCCGATCTGGACCTGCGGCGCAGCGGACCGACGGCCGGGGCACAGCGCGCGCCCGCACCCGGTCTCCGGGGCGCAACGCAGTGGAGCAGCCCGCCTGCGGGCTTGCGGACGCGCGCGACCCGGCCAGAGCGGCCGCGCTGAGGCTCCGGCGGTGGCGCGACCACCGACGGGACGTCGCTTCGCCCGCCAGGCTGCACAAAGGCGATGATCCAAGCATCAAACCTCATCCGGACAGTCCCGGCAGGGATCGTCACCCGGCAGGGCCGAGACGCCAGGCGTCTCGGGGCGCAGCCCAGAGCCCGGCCCGGTTGCGACCGGGGCCGGCCCCCCGACCTTCCTTCGCTTCCGACTTTGCGCCAGAATATGCCCGAACAGAGGATATCCCGATGGGCGCCGCCAAGAACAATCCCACCGCCATCACCAGCAAGGGCCATGGTCGCTTCGATGCTTCGTATCAGGCCGATGCCGAACAGGACCGGGGCCTGCATCACGCGATCGCATTCGAACGCATCACCGGATGGCCGGTCCACGCCACCTATGTCGGCGACGAGGCCATCCGCTTCCACAATGAAGATGGCAGCCACTGGACGTTCGATGTGCGCGGCATGATGACCGCCACCCAGCATAGCGAAGCCGTGACCCAACCGATCGTGCTCGCCCGGCGCGACTGGCCGCGCTCGGCCGCCAATGCCGACGGCTATCTCGAGATCGGCTGCATCTGCCTGGGCGTGGAGGGGGTCTTCGCTTGCGGCATCGCGGTCGATGCCGGCAAGCTGGCGCAGGCCACCACCACGATCACCGCCAACGCCGCCTATCTCGCCCTCGTCCCGACCCGGCCATATCCACGCTATCCGGCCAGCGCGCTCCATCGCTATGCCTTCGGCAAATGCGTCGTCTTCGCCGATGCGCTCGCCACGGTGCGAGGCCTGCCCGCCATGACGATGTTGCCCGAAGCGATCGCCGATTGGGCCCATATCAAGCCCGACCAGATGCAGCATGCGGTGGTCGCGCATCCGGACGGCGACCTCGAAGATGTCTGGGGCAAGGTACCGGCCGCGATGATCGCTCGGCGCTACGGCATCACCGCCTGGCGGCTCTCGGCAGACGCGCATCAGGCAATGATGGCCGACGGCATTGCCGAGCGCCCCGAGGTTCTCGACGAAGTCGCCGAGGCCGAGCGGCTGATCCGCGCGCATCTCCAAGCCTGAAGAGGGGCGGGGCGCCAACGCGCCCCGCAGCACCTCAGGCGAAGGGATCGAATTCCTGAACGATTGCGACATCGCCATCTGCATCCTCCGCCGTGATAACGGCGAACTGCTGACCGACCGCGATCACCAACGTGACGACCATCAGGGTTTTCGAGAGCGAGAGAGCACTGCGACGTGCGATCCAGATATCGGTGAACATGGGCTGGGCTCCTTGTGCGCGTCGGCGGGGCCATCCCCGCTCGACAGGCGCCCGAAGCGTTCGCCGGAAGGCCGCGATCATCTTTTGGCCGCAGGCCAAAAGACCGTAGCGCAGCGTACGGACCCCTTTAGGGGTTGATCGTGGGGCCGCCCTGCGGACCAAGGATCGCGCCTCAAAGAGCGGGGTGGGGCCGCTAACGCCCGCAGGACCTCCACCGCCTTTGGTCCGAAGTTGTATAATCGCACCACGTGACGTATATGAAGGCATCAGGAGATGCGATATGGCGCTTGCGACTGCCGGACCGACGCTCGCCCCCAATAGCACCGTGCAGACCTTCGCCGATGAGGCCGATCGACGTCGACTAACCAACGCCGCCGTCAAGGCAGTGCTGCGAGTGATCGACGCCTGGGGCGCCAGCAACGCCGAAGGCGCCGCTCTGCTCGGCGTATCGGAAAGCACCTGGGACCGGATGAAAGCCGGACGTTGGGACGGTAGTCTCAGCCAGGACCAGCTCACCCGCGCCTCCGCGCTGATCGGTGTTTTCAAGGGGCTGCATCTGCTGTTCGCCGATGCGATGGCCGATCGCTGGCCTGGGCTCGCCAATCGCGGACCGATCTTCGACCGGCTGACGCCGATCCGGGCCATGATCGAAGGGGGAATCCCCCGGATGATCGAGACTCGTCAATATATCGACGCGCTGCGTGGCGGGCTCTGACGACGACGTCATTGACGGGCTGCCCCTGATCCGCGAGGCGTTCCCGCGGACGGTCCGGCTTGTCGCGAGCGCGCGGCTGCGCGCCGCGGTGCTGGCGCCGCTGGCCGACAGCGACGCGGATCTGGCGTTGCTCGCCGAGATCGAGGGCAGCACGAGCGGCCGTCAGATCGCAGAGAGCCGCGGGCTCGGCGGCCTGTCCGCCGAAGAACTCGTCCACGGCGTCCCCCATGCCCGATTCATCAATGCGAGCTTCGCTTATGCCAAGCCGCGCCAGCCCCTGCGCTTTAACCCGGCGGAGCGCGGCGCCTGGTATGCGGCGCTTGGCGTCGAGACCTGCATCGCCGAGGTCGGCCACCATCTGACCCTGGCGCTGGCCGATGCCGGCGATTTCAACGCGACGGTCGACTATGCCGAAATGCTGGCGAGCATGGCCGGCCTGTTCGTCGACGTCCGGCCGGCCGCCGGCCATCCGTGCCTCGATCCCGATCCGGCCAGCGGCTATCCGGCGGGCAATGCGCTGGCGGCGGCCGCCCGCGCTGCCGGGCATAACGGCATCATCTACCCGTCGGTGCGCCATCCAGCCGGCACCTGCGTCGTCGCGCTCTGGCCCAATGTCGTTCAGTCGGTGGCGCAGGGCGCGCTGCACCGCCTGCGCTGGACCGGCACCGCCGATTATATGGTCGAACCGCTCTGATGGGTCTCAGCCTCCTGCGCTACCCTGCGCTGACCCCGATGTAGCCGCGAACGGGCAGGGGCAGGGGCCACCGCCCAGACTCAGGCGAACGGATCGAACTGGTTGACGATGACGTCCTCGGGATTGAGCTCATCGGCCGAATGACGGCATATTGCGGCCCGACCGCGATAACGGCGGTCGGGACCATCAGGATTTCGACAGCGACAGCGCACTTCTGCGGGCACTCTGGATAGCGGTGAACATGGACGGGCTCCTTTGCCTCCTCGGCGGGATCACCCCCGCTCGACAGGCGCCCGAAATGTCCGCCGGGAGGCCGCGATCATCTTCTGGCGGCACGACGAAAGGCCGTAGCGCTAGCGCACGGACCCTCTGCGGGTTGATCGTGGAAGGCCGGCCGGCGGACCAAGGATCGCGCCTCCAAGAGCAGGGTGCCCCCACCGTCGCCTCGGACCCCTGGCGATGTCCTGCGCGGAGCATTGATCGATGATTTTATCCTGCACATTTGTCGTTTTCCGCAATCGCAGGATAACACGTGTTCACAGACTGCGATCATTGCCAATTGTGCCGTTCCGGTCTATTTATCCTGCATCGCCTGAAAAATGAGAGAACGCAGGATAAATGACGATGATCGTCTACCCCTTTTCGGATGAACAGGCCCGTGTCCTGATCAACCTTCACCAGCAATATGAAGTCTGGATAGAGGCCGAGCGCGCGCTGGCGACGATGCCCTATAACCTCATCCGCAAGGAGGTGAACGGCTATAGCTATCTCTACGAGGTGCTCGACCGCGCCAATAACGGCAAAAGCCTGGGCCCTTGGTCAGACGAGCAGGAGGCGCGTCTCACTACCTATCGCAGCGACAAGGCAGACTGGCAGATGCGCCGCGACACCAGCAAGGCCCGGCTCGACGAGAGCTGCCAGCTCTATCGGGCGTTGCGGCTGCCGACGCTCGCCAGCGCCGCCGGTGCGATCATCCGTGAAGCGGACAGGCGGTCTCTACTGGGGCACAAGCTGATCGTCGTCGGGACGAATGCCATGCCCGCCTATCATGTCGAAGCCGCCGGCATGATCCGCGACATCCCCGACGAGACGCTCGATTGCGACCTCGCCTGGACCGGCACGACCTTCGAGGAGGGGCAGCAGCCGATCTGGGATATGCTCAAGGCGGTCGACCGCACCTTCACGATCAACACCGAGCGCAGCTTCCAGGCGCGTAACGCCAAGGCCTATGAGGTCGAGATCCTCGCGGCGCCATCGCGGATCGGCACCATCTTCCGAACCGATCGCCCGATGCCCATTCCCCTGGCCGAACAAGAGTGGTTGCTCAATGGCCGCTTCGTCGACCATGTCGTCGTCTGCCGCGATGGAACCGCAGCGCGGATCGTGGCACCCGATCCCCGCTGGTTCGCGCTTCAGAAATTGTGGATGGCGCGCCAGTCGAAACGCAATCCGCTCAAGCGCCCCAAGGACCTGCGCCAAGGCACAACGCTGCTCGACGCCATCCGCCAAGCCATGCCACAATATCCGTTGGATGACGCGTTCGAGCGAAGTCTGCCCGGCGATCTCGCACCCCTTTATGTGGACTGGTCGAACGCCGGCGCGATATCGGGGGCCCTGTAACGGCCCGGCGGCGGTCCGCCACCGGACCTGATCCTCAGTAGGGAATGTCGTGTTCGCAGATGTCGGCGCGCGTGGCAGCCTTGCCCTTTGACAGGAACACGACCTCATCGGCGATGATCTCGACGCCGTACCGCTTGATCTTGTCGGTGTCGGTCCACCGGGTGTAGTGGATGCAGCCCTGGACCATGACCTTCTGGCCCTTCGCGAGATATTGGGCGACCGTCCTGCCGACGCCGTTGAAGCAGGTGATCCGATGCCATTCGATATGCTCGGCCGTGTGGCCGCGCTCTGGGTGGTGCGGGCAACCCGCGCGATGTGCGCTGGAGGTTCAGGCGTCGGGAAATTAGACGTCCCGCGCATGCTGGGCTGCGGCTTCAGGCAGTTCGCCGACAACAGCAAGGGGCCAGCAATGCTCAGTATATACCCCACGGGGCGTGATATCGTTTATACCGTCAACGGTATAATTGCCTAGTACTCCCTCTAAGGTATATTGCTTTTTTATACCCCTTAGGGGCATGAACGCTCCGAAAGGATATCCCATGATCCAGCTGGCCCGCTCACCGAAACAACTCGGAATGCTTATTCAGAACGCCCGGCGGCGCCATAACCTCACCCAGCAAGCGCTGGCGTCGCTGGTCGGCACCGGCCAGAAAACCGTCTCGCGGATCGAAAGCGGACACGCCGGCACGAAGCTCGAGACATTATTCAGCCTATTGGGCGCGCTCGATCTCGACATCCAGATCGGCCCACGCAGAAAGGGCGACGCAGACCTGGGGGAAATCTTCTGAGATGGCGCGCCGCGAGACCCACACGCCGCTCAACGTAATGATAAATGGTCGGCTGATCGGCCGCCTGGACAAGGAGCCGAGCGGCGCCGTGTCGTTCCGGTACGACGAGACGTGGCTTGATTGGCAGCACGCCTTCGCCGCGTCGCTATCGCTCCCCTTACGCGCGGCACCCTATCGCGGCGCACCGGTGGTCGCCGTGTTCGACAACTTGCTGCCCGACACCATGGACATGCGTCGACGCATCGCCGAGCGCACCGGCGCCGACGGCACCGACCCCTATAGCCTGCTCGCGCGCATCGGCCGCGACTGCGTGGGCGCGATGCAGTTCCTTCCCGATGGAGAGGATGGCGAGGCCGTGGGCGCCATCCAAGGGGAGCCGCTTGCCGACGCTGATATCGAAAAGATTCTGTCGGAACTCAAGGGCGCGCCACTAGGGATCGACGCGGAACGGGGGTTCAGGATTTCGATCGCCGGCGCACAGGAGAAGACCGCGCTTCTACGCCATGACGGCAAATGGCTGCGTCCGCTCGGAACGACGCCGACGACACATATATTGAAACCCCAGCTCGGAAAGATTCCGACGTCTTCGGGCATGATCGACATGACCGCCAGCGTCGATAATGAGCATTATTGCCTCGCACTGCTGAACGTCTTCGGCCTCCCAATCGCCAAGAGCGAGATCGCCACGTTCGGCGAACGCCGCGTGCTGGTGGTCGAGCGGTTCGACCGTCAATGGCTTGCTGACGGCCGCTTGCTGCGCGTGCCGCAGGAAGATTGCTGCCAGGCGCTGGGCATCGTCTCGTCGCAGAAATATCAGAACGACGGAGGCCCGAGCGCCACCGATCTCCTCAACCTGCTCGGCGGCAGCGATGATCCGACCGCGGATCAGTCCGCCTTCCTCGCCAGCCAGATCATCTTCTGGCTGATCGGCGCGACCGACGGGCACGCGAAGAATTTCAGCATTTTCCTGCGGCCCGGCGGCGGATTCAAGCTCACCCCCTTCTATGATGTCCTGACGGTCCAGACAGCCGTCGACCACGCTCAGCTACCGCAGAAGAGCTTCCGCCTCGCGATGGCGGTGGGCAATAATCGCCATTACCGGGTCGAGGAGGTGCTTGGCCGGCACTTCGTCCAGACCGCTCGGAAAACACGCATGGGCCCGACACCCATCGCGCAGGTTATCACCGATATCCGCGAAAAGGCGGCGGGCGCCGCAGACCTGGCGCGCGAGGGCATGCCCGCGGACTTCGCCGACGAGGTGCATGCCAGCGTCAAGGCCGCGATCGAGCGGCGACTTGGTCAGCTCGACACCGCTCTCGTCGAACTCGGCTAGAGACGAGCCCCGGCTTTATACCCGAAATGGATGAAAGCGCGGCGCTGGCCTTGTCGCCGCACAGCCTTATGATGGCAGGGAGAGGCACGCCCGATCAGCTGGCTTGGCCAAGCGCCGCCGCCAGGGCATCGCTCGTGCAGCCGGTTTCGATTGTGTCAGCCGCAATGACACACCAGCCACCGCCGAACTGGCCTGGCAGCGCCTTTGAGCAGGTCATCGCATACTCAAATCCGATCGGACGGATTATCAGGCTGGCCGCGCAGCAGATTCGGATCAGGGAGCAGATCGCGCCCACCTGGAAGTTGGTGAGGCTGTAGATCGTCACGCGTCGCAGGCGCGGACTGTCCGCGATCTCCTCAACCTCGATCTTCGCCCCGAAGGTCGGATAATCTGGATCGTCAAAAATCGCCTGCAGCCCGCTCCAGGGCGCGGCGGGCCGGGTTGGTGGAAACAGATCGAGAAAGCGGGGGCTGGGGGCGAAGCTCACCCCGTCGTCGTCCCAATCGCGGGCGGCCAAAAAGGCCTCTTCGAGCAAGGCCGCTTCGAATGCGCAGGTCGTGAAGACGACGCTCGCCTGGGTGTAGCAATCAGCCATGGGCCGTCTCCCCGGCTCCGACCGATCGCACCGGATCGATCAGGCGATAGGCGTAGCGCTTGACGCGCGCGATCCGGCAAAGCGCCCCGCTGCGCGGCTCGCGAAACAGGAGCTTTCGACCGTTATGACCATCAGCGACAACCTCGAAGCGATCGGCGTCGAGCCCGTTGCTCAGGCGCAAGGGCGTGTCGAACAAGATGGTCTGGCCGGGCCGCGGGGTTGGCTTGGCGGTACACCGCGCCCGCGTCGCCAGGTTTGCGCGGCAGCGCGCGCGCCAGCCCCGCGCATGAGGCCGGTCGGTCGGCGTCAGCAGATCGCGGATCGCTGCGGGGCATCCCGCCTCGCAGGGTCCGACCGTCTCGTCCAGTCGGGTAGGATTGGTGCTGCTCAGAGAGTCAGCCCTGATCCCCCCGCCGAACCGCACGTGCAGCTTTCACTGCATGCGGCTCTCCGCTGCGATAATACCATCCATATTCCGGCTATCGGGCA
>NZ_LARW01000127.1 GCF_000971055.1 Sphingomonas sp. SRS2 | reverse complement strand
TTCTTCTGCAAACTCAAAGAGTTCAAGCGCATCGCCATGCGCGCCTGCAAAACCGATCTAAGCTTCTCCGCAATGATCTACCTCGCCGCAGCCGTCATCAACTCGCGATGAATCCCCACAACCCCTAGTCGAGGTTGGGCCGCAACCAGCGCTCGGCAGTCTGGAGGTCGACCCCGCGCCGTGGGACGTAGTCCTCCAGCTGATCGCGGCCGATCCGGGCGACGCCGAAATAGCTCGCCTCGGGATGGCCGAAATAGAAGCCCGAGACTGCGGCGGTCGGCAGCATCGCGAAGCTCTCGGTCAGGGTGAGGCCGGTCGCGTCGCCCGCCTGCAGCATGTCGAACAGGATCGGCTTGTGGCTGTGATCGGGACAGGCCGGATAGCCGGGCGCCGGGCGGATGCCGCGATACTGCTCCTTGATCAGCGCCTCGTTGGTCAGTTGCTCCCCCTCGGCATAGCCCCACAATGTCGTGCGGACATGGAGGTGGAGCCGCTCGGCAAACGCCTCCGCCAGGCGATCGGCCAGCGCCTTGAGGAGGATGTCACGATAGTCGTCATGATCGGCCTTGAAGCGCGCGATATGCGGATCGATGCCGTGGATGCCCACCGCGAAGCCGCCGAACGTATCGTCCTGGGTGTCGATGAAGTCGGCGAGGCACATATTCGCCCGGCCCTCGCGCTTCTTGATCTGCTGGCGCAGGAAGGGAAGCCGCACCTCGCCCGCGTCGGTTTCGACGAGTATGTCGTCACCGTCGCGCCGTGCCGGCCATAGCGACGCGACGCCCTTCGCCGTAAGCCATTTCTCGGCGATGATCGTATCGAGCATGTTCTGCGCGTCGTCGAACAGGCCCCGCGCGCTCTCCCCGACGATCTTGTCGTCGAGGATCGCGGGATAATTGCCCGCCAGTTCCCAGGCGCGGAAGAAGGGGGTCCAGTCGATCAGCTCGCGAAGGTCCTCAAGCGGCCAGTCGGTGAAGACATGGCGGCCGGGCTGCTTCGGCGCATCGGGCTTCAACGCAAAATCGGCGACGAAGGCATTGGCGCGCGCCTCCGCCAGCGTCGCCAGCTCATTCTGCCCCTTGCCCTCGCGCGCCTTGCGGACCGCTTCGTAATCGGCCGCCGTCTTCGCGACAAAATCGTCGCGTTGCGTATCGGACAGCAGCGTCGAGGCGACGCCAACCGCGCGGCTGGCGTCGAGAACATGGACGACCGGCCCGGCATAGGCCGGGGCGATACGCAGCGCAGTGTGGACCTTGGAGGTGGTCGCCCCGCCGATCAGCAGCGGCATCGTCATGTTGGTGCGCTGCATTTCGGCGGCGACCGTCACCATTTCATCGAGCGACGGAGTGATCAGACCCGACAGGCCGATCATATCGGCGTCATTCTCATTGGCCGCGGCGAGGATCGTCATCCACGGCACCATCACGCCGAGGTCGATCACCTCATAGCCATTGCACTGAAGCACCACGCCGACGATGTTCTTGCCGATATCGTGAACGTCGCCCTTGACCGTGGCCATCACGATCCGGCCCTTGGGCCGCGAGCCCGCAACCTTCTGCGCCTCGATGAAGGGCAGCAGATGGGCAACCGCCTTCTTCATCACGCGCGCGGACTTCACCACCTGTGGCAGGAACATCTTGCCCGATCCGAACAGGTCGCCGACGACGTTCATCCCGTCCATCAATGGGCCCTCGATCACCTCGATCGGCCGGTCGAACAGCTGGCGCGCTTCCTCGGTATCGTCGACGACATGCGCGTCGATGCCCTTGACCAGCGCATGTTCGAGCCGCTTGACGACGTCCCAGCCGCGCCATTCCTCGGCGGCCTTCTCGGCGACCGCATCGGTGCCGCGAAACTTCTCGGCAATGGCGATCAGCCGTTCGGTCGGGGTTTCGTCGGGCTTGCGCGCCGGACGGTTGAGAATGACGTCCTCGCACGCCTCGCGCAGCTCGGGATCGATCGTGTCGTACACATCGAGCTGGCCGGCATTGACGATGCCCATGTCCATGCCGGCGGGAATGGCGTGGGAGAGGAAGATACTGTGCATCGCCTTGCGCACAGGCTCGTTGCCGCGGAAGGAGAAGCTGAGGTTCGACAGGCCGCCCGAGATGTGCGCATGCGGGCAGCGCACCCGGATTTCCTTGCACGCCTCGATATAATCGACGCCGTAATTGTCGTGATCCTCGATGCCGGTCGCGACCGCGAAGATGTTCGGATCGAAAATGATGTCCTCGGGCGGAAAGCCATCGGCGACGAGCAGCTTGTAGGCGCGCTCGCAAATCTCGACCTTGCGTTCCTTGGTGTCGGCCTGGCCGACCTCGTCGAACGCCATCACCACCACGGCGGCGCCATAGGCGCGGCACTTGCGGGCGTGGAACAGGAAGGCCTCCTCGCCCTCCTTCATGCTGATCGAATTGACGATCGGCTTGCCCGAGACGCATTTCAGCCCCGCCTCGATCACCGACCATTTGGAGCTGTCGACCATCACCGGGATGCGCGCGATGTCGGGCTCCGCCGCCATCAGCTTGAGGAAGGTCGTCATCGCATACTCGGCGTCGAGCAGACCCTCGTCCATGTTGACGTCGATGACCTGCGCGCCATTCTCGACCTGTTGCCGCGCGACCTCGACCGCCCTGGTATAGTCGCCACTCATGATGAGCTTCTTGAACGCCGCCGATCCGGTGACGTTGGTGCGCTCACCGATATTCACGAACTGGGTGGAGGAGGGCGTGGTCACTGTCTTGTCTCTTCTTCCTCCCCTCCCGCTTGCGGGAGGGGCCGGGGGTGGGCGCCCGGTCGCCTTATGCGTAACGTGCGAGGTGATTGCGGAAGCCCTCCCCCTGCCCCTCCCGCAAGCGGGAGGGGTTAAGGAAAAGACTAAGCCATAATCATCGGATCAAGGCCGGCGAGGCGGGTGCGGTGATCGTGCGCGTGCGGCACTCGCGCCGGCTTGCCCGCGACCGCTTCGGCCATCGCCGCGATATGATCCGGGGTCGATCCGCAGCAGCCGCCAACCACGTTGACGAGCGCCTGATCGACCCACTCGCGGATGAAATCACCCGTCGTGTGCGGTTGTTCGTCATATTCGCCAAGATCGTTGGGCAGGCCGGCATTGGGATAGATCATCACCAGCGCATCGGCGATGCCGGAGAGCACCTGCACATGTGGACGCAACAGATCCGCGCCGAAGGCACAGTTGAGCCCCACCGTCAGCGGATGGGAATGACGCACCGCGTGCCAGAAAGCCTCGACCGAATGCCCCGACAGATTGCGGCCGGACATGTCGGTGATCGTCATCGAGATCATCATCGGGATTTCGACGCCGCGTTTGGCCTGCTCCTCGAGCACCGCCATGATCGCGGCCTTGGCGTTGAGCGTATCGAAGATCGTCTCGATCAGGATGAAGTCGCAACCACCGTCGATCAGCGCCGCCGCCTGATCCTGATAGACATCGCGCATCGTATCGAAATCGACCGCGCGAAACCCCGGATCGTTGACGTCGGGCGACAGCGAGAGCGTCTTGTTGGTCGGTCCGATCGCCCCGGCGACGAAGCGCGGACGGCCGTCCCTAGCCTGATAATCGTCGGCCGCCTGACGCGCGATGCGGCTGGCCGCGAGGTTCATGTCGCGGACGAGATGGACCGCGGCATAATCCTCCTGGCTGATGAGGTTGGCGTTGAAGGTGTTGGTCGAAACGATGTCCGACCCCGCATCGAGATATTGGCGGGTGATCTCGTCGATCACATCGGGCCGGGTCAGCACCAGCAGGTCGTTATTGCCCTTCTGGTCGAGCGACAGATCATAGTTGCCGCGATAATCCTCCTCCTGGAGCTTGTAGCTCTGGATCATCGTGCCGAACGCGCCGTCGGTGATCAGGACGCGCTGCCTGGCCTGCTCGCGAAAGCGGATGGCGGCTTCGGATTTCACAAGGGTCATGCGGCATTCTCCAGCGCCGTGCCGTCCGCGCGCAGCCCCAGCAGGTGGCAGATCGCGAAAGACAGTTCGGCGCGGTTAAGCGTATAGAAATGGAACTGGCGGACGCCGCCCGCATAGAGGCGGCGGCACATCTCGGCGGCGATCGTCGCGGCGACGAGCTGGCGCGCCGGGGGATGGTCATCGAGCCCCTCGAACAGCCGGTCCATCCAGGCGGGGATCGCTGCACCGCACATGCCGGCGAACTTGCGCGTCTGGGCGACATTCGAGACGGGCAGGATGCCGGGCACGATCTCTCCATCGATCCCCGCCGCGCGGGCGCGGTCGCAGAAGCGAAAATAGGCTTCGGGGCTGAAGAAGAACTGAGTGATCGCCCGGGTCGCGCCCGCGTCGAACTTGGCCTTCAGATTGGCGATATCCGCCTCGGCGCTGACCGCCTCGGGATGGCATTCGGGATAGGCCGCGACCGATATCTCGAAAGGATGGATATCCTTGAGCCCGGCGACCAGATCGGCGGCGTTGCGATAGCCGTCGGGATGGGGAACGAAGCTGGCCCCCTCGGTCGGGGGGTCGCCGCGCAGCGCGACGATGTGGCGCACGCCCGCCGCCCAATAGGCGCGGGCGATGTCGTCGATCTCGGCCTTGCTCGCCTCGACGCAGGTCAGGTGCGCGGCGGCGGGGATCGTCGTCTCGGTGGCGATGCGTGCGACGGTGTGGTGCGTCCGCTCGCGCGTCGATCCGCCTGCGCCATAAGTGACGGAGACGAAGCGCGGCTTGAGGGGGCTGAGCGTCTGGATCGCGCTCCACAGCGTCTCTTCCATCTTGTCGCTCTTGGGCGGGAAGAACTCGAACGAGACGGCGGCGTCGCCCGCGAGATCGGCGAACAGCGGCGCATCGAGCGCACGGCGCGCTTCCTCAAGCTGACTATAGGGTACGGATGTCATGATACTGCTTTCAACTGGCTGCGCTGTCCGCGCACCCCCAACCATAATTTGACGGTCAATGCATCTCCGACGAGTTCCTCGACGCGATCGAGGCCGAGGCCCGCCGCCTGGAACCAGCCGCCGACCTGATCGTCGCCGAAGCCCAGCCGGACATGCGCGTCGCGACTGCGCAGATCCTCAAGGTCATGGCTCGCGAAATCGACGATCAGCAGCCGCCCGCCGGGGGACAGCAGCCGCGCGCTCTCGGCGATCGCCGCCGCCGGGTGCTGGGCGAAATGGAGAACCTGATGCAGGATGACGAGATCGGCAGATCCGTCGCCCAGCGGCAGCGCATACATATCGCCCTGCCGAAGCTCGGCCTGTGACAGCCCCGCCTCGGACAATTTGACCCGCGCAAGCCGGAGCATTTCGGGGCTGCGGTCGATACCCATCACCGATTCAGCTTCGCCGCCGACCAGCTCGATCATCCGTCCGGTGCCGGTGCCGATATCGACCATCCGGCCGATCGGGGCATGGGCGAGCATCGCCAGGATTCGCTGCTCGACCGCGCTTTCGGGGACATGGAGCGATCGGATCGCATCCCATTCCTCGGCATGGTCGGCGAAATAGCGCGCCGCCGCCGCCGCCCGGTCCGCCCGGACGGCGGCAAGGCGAGCGCGGTCGGCCACGGCCCAGACATCCTCGCCCTCGCGGCTCCAGTCGTCGATCGCGGCAAATAGCGGCAGGACGCAGGCATCGGGACCCAGGCCCAGGAAGACCCAGCTTCCTTCCTTGCGGCGTTCGGCCAGGCCGGTATCCGCGAGGATCTTCACATGGCGCGAAACCCGCGGCTGACTCTGCCCGAGAACCTGCGCCAACTCGCCGATCGACAGCTCCATCGCGCGCAGCAGATGAAAGATGCGCAGGCGGGTCGGATCGGCCAGCGCCCGAAAGATGGATAGCGCATCGCTTGGCATATATGCAGACATAAAGAAGTCTTTATATGTGGTCAAGGCACTTGCCGCGCGGAATGATGGCGGGCATGCGGTTTTGGCGCGGAACTCCGCGATGTTTTAGAGTATGACCGATGGCGGAGAATCCGCCCGAAAGGGAAATCGATGCACGCTTCGGCGAAAATGATCGGCGTCGTGGCGCTCGGCCTGACTCTCTCGGCCTGCACAACGGCCCGGGTCGGCACCGACCGGCTCGCCGAGAAGGACCCGCTCGAGGGCTTCAACCGGACGATCTGGGCGGTAAATCGCGGCGCCGACAAGGTCGTCGTGAAGCCGGTTACCCAGGTCTATCGCGCGGTCGCGCCCAAGCCGGCGCGCGATGGCGTCCGCAACTTCTTCTCCAATGTCACTGAGCCCTTTTCGTTCATAAACAATGTGCTTCAGGGCAGGATCGACCGCGCGATGCGCAATCTTGGCCGATTCGCGGTCAACACCACCGCCGGCATAGGCGGACTGTTCGACCATGCCAGCCGCGCCGGCATCCGGCCCGCATCGGAAGATCTCGGCCAGACCCTGGCGGCATGGGGCGCGAATGGCGGTCCCTATCTGGTCCTGCCGCTGCTCGGGCCGTCGACCCTGCGGGATGGCGTCGGCACCGGCGTGGCGCAGTTCACCGATCCCTATCGCGTCTGTCTGAGCGAGTGCGGTCTGCCCCACGGCGTGCCGCTGGCGATGACCGCGGCACAGGTGATCAGCGTGCGCGACGGCCTGATCGAGACCGGCGCGGACAGTTTCCTGGAATCCAGTCTTGACCCTTATGCCGCAGCGCGGTCGGCCTTTTTGCAGCGCCGCCGCGCCGAGATCCTGAACCAGGAAAGCGACGACGCCGCCACCGAAGCCGCCGCCGCCTCGGATGCCGAAGCGAATCCGATTGGCGCCGACACAGGGTCGGCGGCCGATGCAGACGCCGGAATCCCGGGTGCTGACGCCGCGTCGGCGCCCGACGCCGACGCGGGCATAACCGCATCCGATCCGGCTGCGAAACCAAGTGATCCTGCGGGTTCCGAGGCTCCGAAACAGCCTAATTAACTACCGGAACAAGAGACATTGCATCGCACTGCGCAAAACTGTAAGAAGTCGAAGCCTGTTTCGGGGGGAAACAAGCCTGAACGTGATTGGATCGTTCGAGCCACTCTCTTTTTTTAATTCACTTCCGGAGAATTCGATCATGAAGAAGATCGTTGCCCTTTCGCTTATCGCCGCTGCCTCGCTGACCCTTGCTGCCTGCAAGAAGGAAACGACGGTCGTTGAGAACAACACCGTTGTCGTCGACAACACCGCCGACGCGATGGTTGATACCAACGCGGCGCTGGTCGATTCGAACGCGGCTGCTCCGGCGGACAACGCTTCGAACGCGATGTAATCGCGCTGGCAGCCGCTTCGGCGGCTGCCGCGAAAGATTGAAGGCCGCGCCTCCGGTGCGGCCTTTTTTCTGTGTCCCGACGGTTGGGAAATCAGCGGAAAATGGGCTGATTGACCACGGCTTCCTCGACCGCACAGCTCTGCGCCGGCGGCGGCATGCCGGCCCTGCGCAGCGCCGCGAGTTCGGCACGCGCCGCCACCACGGCATCTTTATATGGCGGCTCGGTATGGATCACCGCCATGGTGGAGGCCGCAACCATCCGCCCCGCGTCGATCGCGCTCATATTGTGGACGCCGCACACCACCCGGCTCTCGCCATAGACACGCCCCCGGGCCAGGATCGGCCCGGCGCGATCGTCGAGCACCTCGGCGAGGACCAGCGCCCAGATCCACCCCTTGGCGGCGTGGCCCGATGGATAATCGTAACTGATCGACAGCTCGTCGGTCTGCGGTTCGCAGGTCTCGCCAGAATCGAGCATGAAGGGCCGCTTCTTCTTGTAGAAGCCTTTGAGCGCGTTGACCTGACGTCCGGCGTCGCGAGAGGCCTTTTCGAGCAACGCGGCAGTCTTCGGTGCATTGGCGAGGGTCATGTCGATACGCGTCGCGCAGGCGAAGCCGCGCATCAGCGAGGCAGGGTCGCTCGGTACGTCGCTCACCGCCAGGTTCCAGCGCGCCGTGCCCTTGAGAGCCCGCGTCAGTTTGAATATCTCGCGGTCGGCGACGCCGCGCGGCTCCTGCGGGATCGGCGCCGGCAGCACCACATCGATCAGGTTGAGATAGCCGTCCGGAAGGAAGCTCGTGGCCTGGGGGGCCGCCGCCGTCACCACAGCCGCTGCGCCGATCAGGGCAGTTGCCGCCATCGACGCCTTGTACCTTGCCCGCATCGATCCTCCCCGATGATCAGATTTACGCTGTTCGTGGCCTCTGCGCCGCCGGCTTAATTATCGTAATAGCCGCCATATTGCTTGTTCTGGCCATAGCCATATCCGTAATCGTCGGAGATCAGGCCCGCGCTGTAGCGGTTGAGGACGGTGCCGATGCAGGGCGCGGGGCTCAGCAGGCGAAAGCTGTCGCGCACCTGCTTGCGGGTCGTCACGCCGTCCTCGACGATCATCAGATAGGCGTCGATCTTCTGACTGATCACCACCGCGTCGTCATTGGCGAATACCGGGGGCAGGTCGCACAGGCACAGCGTTCCCTCGGGCAGCTGGCGCATTGCGGTGATCAGAGAATCCATCCGGTTCGACGCGACCAGTTCGTCCGACGCAGCGGCGTTGACGAAGCTCGGGAAGATCGTCAGCTGCTCGCCGGGGATGGTCCGCGCCACCGCACCCAGATCGCTGATCGTGCCGTCGAGGAAGTGCGACAGGCCGAAATCTCCCTTCAGCTGGAAATTCCTGGCGATGGTGGAGCGGCGCAGGTCGAAGTCGAACAGATAGGTGTGGAGATCGGGCGTTCGTGCCAGCGCCGCGGCGAGATTCGATGCAACGAAGCTCTTGCCCACCTTCGGGGTCGGCGACGTGACGCCGATGATCCGCCAGCCGCGCGCCCGCGCGATACGCAGCACCTGAGCGCGCAGCAGGGTGAAGGGTCGGGAGCGGATGTCCTTGCTGTCGAAACCATAGATCCCGTTCGCGCGCAGCTTGTCGAAGGCCGTCACGCGATTGGCGTCGCCGGGCACCGCAAAGGCGGGCGCGACGCGCTGGGGCGGGTCGAAGCTCATGCCGCCGCCGCCTTGCGCCGGGCCAACAGGCCCTTCTTGCGCTTCTTACGCTTCGCCGCGCCACGCGCGCGGGCCTTGAGGGTTGGAATGACGACCAGCGGGCCGACCCCCAGCATGCCCTGCAACGCGGCCGCGCCACGGATCGGACGGCGCAGCAATTCGATCATCAGCGCGAAACCGAGACCCAGCGCCGCGCCCATGGCGATGCCGCCCACGATCAGCAGGGTGCGGTTCGGCGAATTGGGTTCGTCAGGCATGGTCGGCGGATCGACGAGCACCAGCCGCTCGCCGCGCTGCTCGGCATCCATCTTCTGTGCGGCTTCGGCGGCCAGCAAATTGCCCGAAATCCGCTCATAATTGCCGCGCAGGCCGTCGGCCTTCGCTTCGAGCTGACGGATGCTCTCCTCGATCAGCGGTGCTCCGCTCTGCGCCGCGACCGCCGCGCTGGCGCGCGACATATCGGCAGACTTCGCGCCTGACAGGCTGGCGATGGTCCGGTTGTTGGCGGCGATCTGTGCGCTGATCGCGGGGTTGGTGCGGGGGCTGACATTGGCCTTGGCGGCGGCGCGGGCTTCGGTGAGCCTCTGCTTGGCGGAGATCACGTCGGGATGATTGTCCGAATAGAGCGATTGCGCCGCGGCGAGCGCCGACTCGGCTGCGTTCACCCGATCGTCGGCATTGGTGCTGTTGCTGCTCAACCGACCCTGCAATTCGGTATTCTCGCGCTGAAGCTGGGCGATCTGGATGTCGTAATTCGATGTCGACGGGATGAAGCCGCCGATCCGCGACAGGGCAAGGCCATTACGCGCCTTGATCTCCTGGATCTTGTTCTCGAGTTCGCTGATCTGTCCCTGAATCTGGCTCGCCTGACCGCGCAGGAAACCGACCGTCGCATCGGCCTGCGCCGACAGCTGCGAACTGTCCAGCTTGAGGAGCTTTTCGGTGAACTGCTGCGTGACCGCCTGCGCCTTGGCAGCGTCCGAATAGGTGAAGGAGACCTGAAAGGCGATCGTGCTTGACCCGCCGCCCCGGGCCGCCGCCATCCGGTCGATATCTGCCGTGACCGGGGTGATCGCGGTGTCGCCGCGCATCTTCTCGATGATTGTCGACAAGGAGTTCTTGCGCCGGTCCGCCATGTACAATTCATTGTTCTGGATCAGCTCGATGAGCCCCGGGCGGCTCAATATCTGCTGCTTGATCCTGGCGATGCGCTGATCGATCAGATCGCTCACCGAGGCGGCGGCGATCGCCTCGGGCAGTTCCTTGGATTCGACCACGACTGTGGCCGAAGACCGGTAGAGCGCGGGCAGACCATAAGCGAGGCCGACCCCGCTCAACGCGCTGACCGCGAAGGGAATGATCACGAACCAGCGCCGCTGATAAAGAATCTGCGGCAGATAGCCGAGCAGGCCGTCGGCCAGCTCTATATCACTGGCGGTCGGATCGATCGCATCACTCATCGCGGGCCTGGCAGCGCCACCGTCATATAGATCTCACCGCCCAGGTCGGCCTTGATCTGCGGGCCGCCGAAGACGTCGCGATAGCGGCCTTCGGTGCCGATTATGATCTGGCGCGCCGCCTGCCATTCGAAGCCGGCATGGGCACTGACATATTCACGCGTGCTGAATGTCGTCGCCTGCGACTCGCTGCGCGTGTAGCTGCCACCCGCCTGGAAACCGATGCGTTCGGTGAGCTTGCGGCTGTAATTCGCGCCAGCCGACGTCCGCTCGACCGTGCCGAGGCCCGAGGCGCTGACCGAACGCCCTGCGAAGAAGCAGAAATCGTCGCGGCTGCCCTTGTGGCAGAGGCTGGCATTGCCCGACAGGCCCTTGCTCGTCTGGTCGGGCCCGAGCAGCGCCGGGAGCGTCAGATCGCTGAACGAAATGCCGGCCGAAGCGTCGAAGGTCCAGGTCGCGCTGAGCTTGGTCGAGAAGGTGACGCGCGGCTCCATAATCAGCGTGCTGAGCCCGGCATTATCGGGATATTCGATCTTGTAGACCGCTCCGCTGACGCCGATCTTGGTGCGTTCGTTGACGGCATGCTGCCAGCCGACCCGACCGCCGAAATTGTTGGAATCCCCGCTGCCGCCATTGGCGTAGCGCGTCGCGGTATAGCCGCCATCAGCGGATATCGTGTCCTTGGACGTCAGCTGATACTCGAAGCCGCCGCTCGCGACATAGGTATCCGACCGCTGGCGCAGGCCGATCAGGTTGATGTCGGTGTCGTCGATCGGCGAACCGGTGACCTCGTCGTCCCCCTGGCCGATCACCTCGCTGTCATAGCGCAGCGCGGCGAACACGCTCAGCTTGGGCGTGACCCGCTGCTGGAGGGTAGCCTCGGCGCCATATTGATCGGACTTGCCGTATTTTTCGAGATAAGCCGTACGGGTGAAATGCCCCTGCACCGCCACTTCACCCTTTTCGGTGCGCTTCGAAAGCTTCGGCGCGATCGAGGATTCGACATAGGGGCTGGCAAGATCATTGCCCCCCGA
Source organism: Sphingomonas sp. SRS2 (assembly GCF_000971055.1). Lineage (GTDB taxonomy): Bacteria > Pseudomonadota > Alphaproteobacteria > Sphingomonadales > Sphingomonadaceae > Rhizorhabdus. The sequence continues at coordinate 15,623 of NZ_LARW01000127.1, read as the reverse complement.
CAGGAAGGGATTGATGTCATAGCCGAGCCGGGTCGACAGATCGACCGACGCCTCGATCGGCGCGGCGGCGGACGGCGTGGCGGCCAGCAGGCCGGCCAGCACCGCGAGCGAAGCACTGTGGCGGAAAGCGATATACACGATCACGGCACCACCACCGTATCGCCGCTCTGCAACTCTATGATCGCCCCCTGGAGATCGGCATTGGATGGATTCCCCTTCATCGCGGTGTCGAGCCTGACGTCGATCACCTGGATCTGCGTCCCGTTCTTCCGATAGATCTTGACCCGGCTGAGATCGGCGAACTCGGTCGGCCCGCCGGCGACGCTGACCGCCTCAAGAATGTTCATATAGTGGCCGGGAGTGAACGATCCGGGCGACCGGACCTTGCCCGCGACCGAGAAACTCAGCCCCGTCGGATTCTTGACCGACACCGTCACGCGCGGCACCGAGTTGCGATATTGGTCAGCCAGCCCCTTGACGATCACGCCCTCGAGATCGGTCGGCAGCTTGTTGAGCGCGTCGATCCGTCCGATCAGCGGGAAGGAGACGCTGCCGTCGGGCAGGACCTTGAGCACGCGCTGGAGCCGCTCGTCGCCCCAGACGTAGATCTCGATCTCGTCGCCCGGGTTGATCCGGTAAGGCTTGAGCGGAGCGCCCGCCGGCTGGGCGGCGGCAGGCTCGGCTGACAGCACGAGAGCGGGCAGCGGCATTGCGCCCGTCACCGCCAGCATGGCCGCCCTGATGATCCCCCATTTACGCATTACAGCCCCATATATCGCGCATCGGACGCTCCTGCCCGACCAGCGGCACCCCCTGATCATCGGCACAATCGTTCGATCACAGTCCGCTGCTCCACAATTGCCTCAAAAAAGCGGCGCGTGAAACAGAAAAAGCCCGCACAAACCGGCACTTTGCATAAGCTAACAATTGCGGGGTCGGCGCGATTCAGTCTTTCGCACCTTAATATGTACTTTTGCACAATAGCGGATGGCCGTTTTATGGCCCGATCATGCGACGATAGTATGAGATTTGGTGCGGGCGGGGGGACTCGAACCCCCACAGGTCTCGCGACCTTACGGATTTTCGTACCACTTCGGCTTTCGCCGCCGGGCCGGACCAGCCGGCACCGTTCGTGGTCTGGACTATCCCTTCGCCCTATCCGCCGCCTTCAGGAAGAGGGCGTGGACGTAGGCGCTGCCCGTCTAGTCTCTACACCTTCCGCCGGGGCCGGTCGGCTCCAGCGGCTTGGCTCGGGATCACCAGGAACAAGGCTTCCCCGAATTTGAGCAGTTCTGCATCGCCGGTTTCCCGCCGAGCACTCGATGATGGGTTCAAGTCCGTTGCGTCTACCAATTTCGCCACGCCCGCAGCGTTGCAGCCGGCTGCATAGAGACTGATCGCGCAGGGTGGAAGCGCTTTGCGCGGCTAACGGATCATCCAATGCCATGCCGGGCCGTACTTGATGGCCGCCTGCCCGACTCGCGGCAGCGGATTCCGCGCCGCCCTCAGACGTTGAGGCGAATCCGCATTTCCTTGCCCGGCTTGAAATAGGGCACGCGCTTGGCAGAAACCGGCACCGTGTCCCCAGTCCTCGGATTGCGCCCGACACGCGCGCCGCGGCTGCGCGTAGAAAAGGCGCCGAAACCGCGAAGCTCAACACGCCCGCCTTCTGCGAGGCGCTTTGTAATCGCATCGAACAATGTCGCAACGATCTTCTCGACTTCTTTCGGCGAAAGATCGGGATTGTCCTGCGACAACAATAATACCAACTCGGATCTGATCACAAAGCCACCCCCTTTGATGTCACGGCCGAGCCCGTAAATGCATTGCCCGCAGATTTAGCCCTATCATCGAGCGAAGCCCACCCCTTTAAGCCTCGTCTCCGTCCATGTAGCGATAAAAGCGCCTTTAAATCAATCGGAGTCAAGAGCCGGCATCATGTCACAATGTGACTGCCGTTCAGCCTTGCGACAGGGCCGTCGCCACAATAGACGATCGCTATAGTCGTCGGGGGCCAGATCATCGGCTGCCCGCCCCGAAAGGAGCCTTGATGCCGTACCGGTTTATCCTCACCTCGATCGCCGCTGCCGCGCTGACCGCACCTGCTCTGGCCGCCCCGCTGCCGAAGCCGGCATTGTTCGGCGTCTGCGGCGCATGCCATAAGGTCGACAAGGGTGCATCGAGCACGCTGGGCCCCAATTTGTGGGGCATCGGCGGCACCAAGGCGGGCCAGGTCCCCGGCTTCGCCTTTTCGCCCGCGATGAAGAACTCGAAGGTCAAATGGACCCGCGCCAGCCTGATCGCGTTCATCCAGGAGCCGCAGAAGACCGTGCCCGGCACCCGCATGCCCTTCGCCGGCCTCAAGAACCCTAAGGCGGCCGAGGCGATCGCCGACTATATCCTTTCGCTGAAGTAAGCCGCGGCGCACGCACGGAGCGGCCACGCCGGTCCGTGCGCGTTACCGACGCCCTGATCGGCCGCTCGCCTTGCCCGGCTGCAAGCGCAGCAGGACGAAGATCATCGCAGGCCAGAACAGCGTATTGACCACGTCGCTGGCCGTATCGGGCATCCAGCGGCCGTGGTGCATCCGGTCGAATATTTCGTTGATCAGTTCCCCGGCGCAAACGCAGGCCAGCGGTATCGGCGAGGACAAGGACCGGCGCGTCGCCAGCTTCGCCAGCAGGAAGATAAGCAGCCCCGCATGGACGTGGAGCAGCTTGTCCTCGAAGCCGGTTTCAACGGCAATCCAGTCCACCAGCCTGATGTAGCTCTCGACTATCCAATGAATCTGATCGCGCAGCACGCCGCTCTGCTGACGATCTTATGCCCGCGCGTCAACCGGTCTCGTCGGCCGCGAGCCGGGAAATACATCTCGCGGAAAGACCCGCCCGGGCGGTGGTGGATGGGGCTGGATTCGAACCAGCGTACGCTTGCACGGGCAGATTTACAGTCTGCTGCCTTTAACCACTCGGCCACCCATCCAGAGGCGCCAAAAGCGAGGCGGCTCAATGGCCAATCGAGACCGGCCTGTCAACGCCAAGCGGCGCGAAAAAGAAGATCGTCGCCCGCGCTTGCCTCGCAGGGGCCCCGGTGGCTAAGGCGGGACATGCGCAAAGGCCATCGCCCATCCCAGTCCGTATCCGGCCGGCCCCGTTTCTGGGGTCGTCATGCCGTGTTCGCCGCCCTCGCCAATCCGGACCGCGTCATCCGCAGGATGTGGGGCACGCGCGAGGCGCTGACGCCGCTGAACCTGCCGTCCGACCTTCCCGTCACCTTCGCCGATGTCGCCGATCTTGGCCGCTTGGTGCCCCATGACGCGCCGCATCAGGGGATGGTGATCGAGGTCGATCCGCTGCCCGACATCTGGCTGGGCGATCTGCTGGAGCAGGCGCAGGGCAATCGCCGGCCGCTGGTCGTGCTCGATCAGGTCACGGATCCGCATAATGTCGGCGCGGTGCTGCGTTCGGCGGCGGCATTCGACGCGATCGGCATCGTCACGCAGGATCGCAACTCCCCGCCCGAATCGGGCGCGCTGGCCCGCTCGGCATCGGGCGCTCTGGAGGTTGTGCCATGGGTTCGCGTGGTCAATCTCGCCCGCGCGCTCGACGAGATCGCCGAAGCGGGCTTCTGGCGGATCGGCCTTACCGGCCACGCCAAGGGCACGCTTGCCGAGGTGATGGGCGATACGCGGATCGCGATCGTGCTGGGCGCGGAAGGCGAAGGCATGCGCCAGAATACCGAAACCCATTGCGACGAGCTCGCGAAGCTGCCGATCAGCGCCCGGGTTGAAAGCTTGAACATATCGAATGCCGCAGCAATCGCGCTCTACGCGATCACCACGCGAGGCTAGGCGCGCGCCGATTCTTTGTTTTTGCCCTCAAACGCCGGGCGCAGGGCATCCGCCCTGCTTGGCTTCCTCGCAATAAGCTCGGGCGGCCGTTCGGCCTTGCGGGCCGCTGACGCTCCCCGACGCAGAAGTTATCGTCGGAGCCTGCAAGGCTCCGCAAGCGCGAACGCGCGCCCGAGCTTATTGCGAGGGATAGCCAAGGGAGCGAAGGCGACCGCCGGCGCTTGAGGCCAGCAAAAGCGAACTGAGCTTCGCTCAGTCTTCCGGCGCGATCGTGATGGTCAGGCCGTCGAGCTCGTCCGACATCACCAGCTGGCACGACAGGCGCGAGCGCTCGTCGCGATGGTCGCTGCTGTCGAGCAGATCATTTTCGTCTTCGCTCATCTCGGGAAGAATGCCGGTGAAGGCGGGATCGACGAAAACATGACAGGTCGCGCAGGAGCAGCAGCCGCCACACAGGGCGAGCAGCTCGTCGATTCCGTTGTCGCGAATGACTTCCATCACCGACAGGCCGGCCTCGGCTTCAAAAACGGATTCCTCACCCTCACGCGTGACGACGACCAACTTGGGCATTAGCAATCCCCCAATAACTTTCTGATTCCGCGCGGCTATGTCCCGCACGGATCGCGAAATCAAGTGCAGGAGCCGAAATGAGTCTGTCCGCCGAACAAATCCGCAGCAGCCTGGATGCACTGGCGGCAATCGAACCGGCCTTCGCGACGGCTATCGCGGCAATCGGCTACCCGCCCCCCCGTATCCGCGACCGCGGTTATCAGACGCTATTGCGCACGATCGTCGGCCAGCAGGTGAGCGTCGCCGCCGCTAATTCGATCTGGGCGAAGCTGGAGACGATGGTGGGCGCCGGGCTGGCGCCCGAGGCGGTGGCGGCAGCGCCCGACGACCTGCTGCGGCAGGCCGGCCTGTCGCGCCAGAAGGTGAGCTATGCCAAGAGCCTGGCCGAGCACGTCGCGAGCGGCGATATCGACTTCGCCAAACTGCCCGCCGATGATGAAGAGGCGATCGGGCAGATGACCGCGATCAGGGGGATCGGGCGCTGGTCGGCCGAAATCTACCTGCTGTTCGCTGAAGGACGTGGCGACATCTGGCCGGCGGGCGACCTCGCGGTACAGATCGAGGTGGGCAAGCTGATGGGCTTGCCCGAACGCCCGAGCGAGCGCGAGACGCGGCGGCTGGCACAGGCGTGGAGCCCGCACCGCGGCGCGGCGGCGATCTTCACGTGGCACAGCTATTCGGCGCGGCTGTCGGCAGGGAAGGCCGACAAGATGCCGGTCTGACCGATGTGTCGGCCGCCCGTCGCGGCCCTGGCCTTCGCCGGGGCCACGGATAGGCGCTAGCCCCGCAACCGCGCGCCCAGCTTGGCGGCGGCCGCGACGATCTTCTCCGAGATCGCCTGGAGGTCGGCGTCGGTGAAGCTCTTCTCGGCGGGCTGGAGCACTACCTCGACCGCGACCGACTTCTCGCCCTCGCCGACGCCCTGGCCGACGAAGATGTCGAACAGCTTCACATCGACGATCGCAGCCTTGTCGGCCCCACGCACCGCGCGCAGCAGCTCCTCGCCCGCCTTGTCGGCGGAAACGAGGAAGGCGAAGTCGCGCCGGACCGCTTGCAAGGCCGGCGGCGCATAGGCGTCGCGCATATGATCGGTCGAGGCGCGCTTGGTGGGAATGGCGTCGAGGAAGATTTCCGCACCTACCGCCACGCCCTCGATGTCGAAGGCGCGCGCGATCCCGGGATGAAGTTCGCCGAACTCGGCCAGCACCGTCTTCGGCCCGAGCCGCAGCGTGCCCGAACGACCGGGATGATAGACCCCCGCCGACACCGTTTCGAACAGCTGAAGCCGGTCGACCGGCGCGCCCGCGGCGGCGAGCAGCGCCACTGCCTCCGCCTTGGCGTCATAGGCGTCGAAGGGCTGCGCACGTCCGGTCCGCCAATCGCGCGACACCCGGTCACCGGTCAGCAGCAGGCCGAGCGTCAGGCTCTCGCGGTCGGCGAGATAGCGGCGGCCGATTTCGAACAGGCGGATGCTGTCCGCACCGCGATCGGCATTGCGACGCGCGGCGGCGATCAGGCCGGGCAGCAGCGAGGGCCGCATGACCTTCAAATCCTCGCTGATCGGATTGGCGAGCGTCCAGTCGCCGCCGCCGAAGGGCGCTGCCTCGGCCTCGCTGACGAAGCTCCACGTCACCGCCTCGTTCAACCCGCGCGATGCGGCGGCGCGACGGGCGCGACGCTCGATCATCTGCATCTGCGTCGCGGTCGGCGGGGCGACACCTTCGGCGCGCGGCAGCGGAGTCGAAGGGATATTGTCGATGCCGACGATGCGGACGACCTCCTCGACGATGTCCGCGGGACCATCGATGTCGCGGCGCCAGCTCGGCACCGAGATATTCCACACCGCATCGATGCCGAAGCCGAGCGCGGACAGGATCGAACGCTGCCGGTCGGGTTCGACGGTGAGGCCGGCGATCTTCGCGGTCAGCGCCGGATCATAGCGCAATGCCTTGGTGCCCGACGGCGGCGTGCCCGCCTCGACAACCTGTGTGGGCGCGCCACCACAGATGTCCATCACGAGCTTCGTCGCGATGGCGATGCCCGCGCCGAGAAACTGGGGATCGGCGCCGCGCTCGAAGCGGCTGCGTGCATCGGAAGTGATGCCGAGCTTCTGGCCGGTCCGGGCGATGGCTTCGGGCGGAAACCATGCGCATTCGATCAGGACATCGGTGGTTGCGCCCGTGACGCCGGTCCGCTCACCGCCCATGATGCCGCCGATCCCGTCGGCGCCATTGGCGTCGGCAATGACTGTCACCGTGTCGTCGAGCGTGTAGGTTTTCTCGTTGAGAGCCAGCACCTGCTCGCCCGGCTTTGCCTTGCGGATCACGAGCGGGCCGGACAGCTTTTCGAGATCGAAGACGTGCAAGGGCCGCCCGTGATCGAGCATGACATAGTTGGTGATGTCGACCAGCGCCGAGATCGGCCGCTGGCCGACCGCCTTCAATCGCTTGGCCAGCCATTCGGGGCTGTCGCCATTGACGACCCCCCGGACAACCCGACCGAAAAAGGCCGGGCAACCTTCAAGGTCCTCGTTGCGGATCTCGATCGGACCCTCGCCCTGCCCGACGATCGTCGGGATATTGAGTGGCTTGAGCGTGCCGAGACCAGCGGCAGCGAGATCGCGCGCAATGCCGCGTACGCCCATGCAATCCTGCCGGTTCGGCGTGATCGCAACGTCGATCACCGGATCGGACAGCCCCGCCCAGTCGACATAAGCCTCGCCGATCGGCGCATCGCCGGGCAGCTCGATAATGCCGTCATGCGATTCGCCGAGTTCGAGCTCGCGCATCGAGCACATCATGCCGCGCGATTCGACGCCACGGATCGCGGCGATCTTCAGGGTGACGTCGAGCCCGGGGACATAGTCGCCCGGCTGGCCGAGCACGCCGACGAGACCGGCGCGCGCGTTGGGCGCGCCGCAGACGATCTGCAGCGGATCGCCCTCGCCCGCATCGACCGACAGCACCTGCAGCTTGTCGGCCTGCGGATGCGGCGCGGCGCTCAGCACGCGTGCGATGCGGAAGGCTCCCAGCTTCTCGGCGGGGTCCTCGACGCCCTCGACCTCGAGGCCGACCTTGGTCAGCCCTTCGAGGATCGCGGTCAGGCTCGCCTCGGTGTCGAGATGCTCCTTGAGCCAGGACAGGGTGAACTTCATGCGCCCACTCCCCCGCTCAGCGTGGGCACGTCGAGCGCCGCGAAGCCATAATGTTTGAGCCAGCGCAGATCGCCGTCGAAAAAGGGACGCAGGTCGTCCATGCCATATTTGAGCATCGCCAGCCGATCGATTCCGCAGCCGAAGGCGAAGCCCTGCCACTCATCGGGATCCAGCCCGCAATTGGCGATCACCTTGGGATGGACCATGCCCGAGCCGAGAATCTCCATCCAGCCGCCATTCGGCCCGGTCGGATCGCCACCGATCACGCGGCGGCCCTTTTCCCAGGTGAAGCCGACATCGACTTCTGCCGACGGCTCGGTGAAAGGGAAGAAGCTGGGGCGCAGCCGCAACACGATGTCGTCACGCTCGAAAAAGGCCTTCACGAAGGTCTCCAGCGTCCATTTAAGATGGCCCATATGGATACCGCGATCGATCACCAGCCCTTCGACCTGATGGAACATCGGGGTGTGGGTGGCATCCGAATCCGAACGATAGGTCCGCCCCGGCGCGATGATCCGGATCGGCGGCTCCTGGTTCATCATCGTGCGGATCTGCACCGGCGAGGTATGGGTGCGCAGTAGCATCTTCTTCCCGTCTTCCTTGTCGGGGAAGTAGAAAGTGTCGTGCATCGCGCGCGCCGGATGCGTTTCCGGAATGTTGAGCGCGGTGAAATTATGCCAGTCGTCCTCGATCTCGGGACCGGTGGCGACCGCGAAGCCCAGATCGGCGAAGATTTCCGCCAGCTCGTCCATGACCTGCGCGACCGGATGGACCGATCCCGGCGCACCCGGCGACACCGGCAGGCTCATGTCGAGCTTCTCGGTTGCGAGGCGCGCGTCGAGCGCAACCTCGTCGAGCGCGGCCTTGCGGTCGGCGATGGCGACGGTGACGGCTTCGCGCAGCGCATGGATCTTCGGCCCCTCGGCCTGGCGCTGCTCAGGCGTCATTCCGCCCAGCGTCTTCAGCAGCGCGGTGATCGTGCCGGCCTTGCCGAGCTTGGCCACCCGAATCGCTTCCAGATCGGCAAGCGACGCCGCCGATGCGATCTCCGAAAGCTCCGCTTGATATTCTGTGCTCACCAACGCCCCATTCATTCACGTCCCGTCCGCGACGGGGATCAACGCACTCGCGCCAGCCCGTAGCGCCCGCACCCGTCCCAAGACAAACAAAAAGGGCGCGGTGACCTTGGCCACCGCGCCCTCCCTGATCTTGTGTCCGAAGACTTACGCCGCGATGCGGGCGCCTTCGGGCAGGGCGGCCTTGGCCTGGGCGATGATGACCGAAAAGGTCTCGCCCTCGTGCATTGCCATGTCGGCCAGGACCTTCCGGTCCAGTTCGACGCCGGCGAGCTTGAGGCCGTGCATGAAGACGCCATAGGTCAGGCCTTCGGCGCGAACCGCGGCGTTGATGCGCTGGATCCAGAGAGCCCGGAACGAGCGCTTCTTAACCTTGCGGTCGCGATAGGCGTATTGACCCGCCTTCTCGACAGCCTGCTTGGCGATGCGGATAGTGTTCTTGCGGCGGCCATAATAGCCCTTCGCCTGTTCAAGAACCCTCTTATGCTTGGCGCGGGTGGTTACACCCCTTTTTACGCGTGCCATTTACCGGCCTCCCTCAGTTCAGGCCGTACGGAGCCCACAGCTTAACGCGGGCGGTATCGGCCTCGGCGAGAACTGTGGTGCCACGATTGGTGCGGATATATTTGGCGTTGTGGCTGATCAGACGGTGGCGCTTGCCGGCGACGCCGTGCTTGATCTTACCGGTTGCCGTGAGCTTGAAGCGCTTTTTGACGCCGCTCTTGGTCTTGAGCTTGGGCATTTTCGTCTCCTGATATGCGACGTTTGCAGACAGCCACGGCAGCCCATACAGCCGGACCATCCATCAAATCGCGGAAGCGCGGGGCTATACGGAGCTAGCACGCACTTTGCAACCACCTGCGGAACCCCCCCCGCCGCTCGGGGGTTTCACGGGGTCATGGTAGTCGAACCACAGCCCCCGATCGAGATGCCCGAGGGCGCTTCGACGCCCGAAACCGGGCCTGTCCGCCCCCGCCGCGACCCGGCAAACTGGACGCTTGCGGCCGGATTCGCGGTGGTCGCCACGATCGTGGGACTGATCGTGCTCGCCTGGTTCATCCTGTTCGTGACCAAGGGACGCTTCCTGAAGCCCCAGTTCGAATCGATCGCCAGCCGAATGACCGAGCGCGACGTGAAGGTCGCGGGCGACTTCCAATTCTACTTCGACATCATCGACGCGCGATTCGTCGCCGACGGCCTGACCATCTCCAATCCTGCATGGGCCAGCAAGCCGAACTTCTTCGAGGCGAAGCATGTCGCGACGCGGATCGACACGATCTCGACCATTTTCGGCACGCGCAAGGCCGATTGGCTGATACTCGACGGTGGCAAGGTCGACGCCGAATGGGACGCGAAGAAGCGCAATACGTGGACCTTCGGCGATCCGGACCAGAAAGGCGAGCCGTTCCAGTGGCCGATCATCGGCCGGGCGAATGTGACCAACACCGAAGTCCGCTACATCGACCCCGCCCTGCAGCTACGCACCGATGTCAAAGTCGGCGACATCGCCGCGGGCGGCACCAGGATCGACGGCAAGGTGCCGTTTACCGGCACCGGCACGCTGCGCGCCAAGCCTTTCACCATGTATGGCGCTCTGCTGTCGCCCAACTCGACCGTCACCTTCGGCCGCACCAATTTCGAGATGCACGCCAAGTCCGGCGCCACCTATCTCGACGTCAACGGCGTGCTGCCCGCCGCGACCCAGATCGAAGGCTCCGACCTCAACCTGAAGGTGCGCGGTCCCAACATCCGCCAGCTGTTCGACTTCCTTGGCGTGGCGGCGCCTGACACCCGAGCCTACTGGTTTACCTCAAAGCTGACCAAGGCGGGTGACGAATGGCGCTTCACCCGGATCAACGGCCGCTACGGCGCGAGCGACCTCCACGGCAAGATGACGATCAGCTTCCCGAAGGAACGGCTGTTCCTCGACGCGGTGCTCGATTCGAACCGCGTCGACATCATCGATGTGGGGCCGTTCATCGGTTACGCTCCGCAGGCGCTGGCGACGCAGGGCGTCCAGGCGGCGGTCGCGCAGACCGGCGCGACCCCCCGTATCCTGCCCGACGCGCCGCTGCGTGCCGACTCGATCCGGCATTTCGACGCGCATATCCTCTATAAGGTGAAGGATTTCCGGAATCCCAAGTTCCCGATCTCCAACGTCGATCTGACATTTGATCTCGACAACAGCCTGATGAAGCTGTCGCCCCTCACGTTCGACATCGCGGGCGGCCATCTGGCGTCCGACATCAGCATCAACGCACGCGTGCCCGCAGTCGTCACCGACTACGATATCCGCCTGTCACCTACGCCCATGGCCAAGCTGCTCGCCGGCTTCGGCGTCCAGCAAGCCGGCACCACCGGCACTATCAAGGCGCGGATCAAGATGAGCGGAACCGGGGATACGCTGCGCGATTCGCTCGGCACATCGAACGGCCGCATCGCGATCATCCTGCCCAAGGGCACCTTCTGGACGCAATATATCCAGCTGTCGGAGTTCGATCTGGGCGTATTCGTGCAGAAGCTGCTCCAGGACAAACTCAAGAAGCCGGTCGAGATCAATTGCGGCCTGCTCGGCTTCACCGTGCGCAACGGCGTCGCGGCGGCCGATCCCATCCTGATCGACACCGACAAGAATGTGATGACCGCGAAGGGCGGCTTCAGCTTCAAGGACGAATCGCTCGACATGAGCTTCCGCGCCGACGCGAAGAAGTTCAGCCTGTTCTCCGGACAGTCGCCGGTGGGTATCAAGGGCTATTTCGCCGAGCCCGGGATCAACATCCTGAGTCCGCAGCTGATTGCACGCGGCGGCGCCGGTATCGCGCTGGGCGTCGTGGCCAGCCCGCTGGCAGCGGTATTGGCCTTTGTCGATCCGGGCGACGCCAAAGCAGCAGCGTGCGGCCCGATCCTCGCCGGGGCCCAGGCCAACGCGATGCGCACCAATAAGGGCGAACTGCGCAAGGATGTCGGCAAGGTTAGTGAGAATCGCCAGCAGGCCGGCGACCGAAAGCAGCCGACCAACCTCGACGAGAAAGTCGGTCTGAAGAAGTAAGCGTCAGCGCTGGTTGAGCAGGGCCACGACTTGATCGACCAGCGCCGGATCACCCGCCGCGATCACCTGGCCTGGGCTGGTTGCGTCGAGGGGCCGGCCCTGCCAGTCGGTCATCTTCCCGCCCGCACCCTCGACCACGGGGATCAGCGCGGCGAAGTCATAGAGCTGAAGACCGGATTCGATCACCGCATCGAGATGGCCCGACGCGACGAGCCCGTAATTGTGACAGTCGCCGCCCCACAAGGTGTCGCCTGCCTTCGCGCAGACGCGCTGGAATTTCTCGAGATCGCCGCCCGGGAAGGCCGCCGGCGAAGTGGTGCCGAGATGCGCGCCGGCGAGCGCCGAACAGCGCCGCGTCTGTGCGGGCGCGCCGTTGAACTGGGTGATCTGCCCGCGCGCGCCGACCCAGCGGTCGCCGATGATCGGCTGATCGATCACCCCTAGTACCGGCCGCCCATCCTCGACCAGCGCGATCAGCGTGCCGAACAGCGGCCGCCCCGCGACGAAGGCACGGGTGCCATCGATCGGATCGAGCACCCAGACCCGCACCGCATCCTCGCGCTCATTGCCATATTCCTCGCCGATGATGCCGTCGGCGGGCCGTTCGGCGTTGAGTATCTTGCGCATCGCCGCCTCGGACGCGCGGTCGGCCTCGGTCACCGGCGACGCGTCGGCCTTGGTCTCGCGCTCGAACCGCGCGCGGAAGAACGGCCGGATCGCCTCGCCCGCCGCCTCGGCGAGCCGGTTGGCGAGAATGATGTCTTCGTTAGTCATGCTGGCGTCATCGGCGAGGAGAATGCAAAGTGCAACCGCAGCCGAGGAGTTCGCCATGACCGCCCCCGCCGGATTCGCGACCGTCACGCCCTATGCCTTCGTCGACGAGGCCGACGCCTTCGTCCGCTTCCTGATCGACGGGTTGGGCGGCGAGCATGTCGGCGTCCATTATCGGCCCGATGGCGCGATCGCCAATGCCCAGGTCCGGATTGGCACCGCGACGATGATGGTCAGCGAAGCGAGCGCCGACTATCCGGCGATGCCGGCGTCCTATTATCTCTATGTCGACGATGCCGACGCGGCGATGGCCCGCGCGATCGAGGCCGGCGCGACATCGATCATGGCGGTCGAGGACATGCCCTATGACGATCGCCAGGGCGGCATCCGCGACGCGCACGGCAACATCTGGTGGATTTCGCAGCGGCTGACCGACGCGCCTTATTATTGAGGCGTCTGCCGGGGAATCAGTCGAACAGGCTCGACACCGAGCTTTCGTCGGCAATGCGCTTGATCGCTTCGCCGAGCAGCGGGGCAATGGTCAGGTGGCGGATTTTCTTGGCGTCGGCGACCGCCGCCGGTGCGCCGATCGAGTCGGTGATCACCAGTTCCAGCAGTTCCGAACCCTCGACCCGCGCGACCGCGCCACCCGAGAGGACGCCATGGCTGACATAGGCGACGACATCCTCCGCGCCCGCCTGGCGTAGCGCCGCGGCGGCGTTGCACAGCGTGCCTGCCGAATCGACGATATCGTCGACGAGGATGCAGAAGCGGCCCGAGACGTCGCCGATGATATTCATCACCTCCGATTCGCCAGCGCGCTCGCGGCGCTTGTCGACGATGGCGAGCGGGGCGTTATCGAGCCGCTTGGACAGCGCGCGGGCGCGCACCACGCCGCCGACGTCCGGCGACACCACCATGATGTTACGACCGCCGAAGCGCGCCTGGATGTCGGCCGACATCACTGGCGCGGCATAGAGATTGTCGGTCGGGATATCGAAGAAGCCCTGGATCTGACCGGCGTGGAGATCGACCGAGAGGACGCGGTTGGCGCCCGCCGTCTCAAGCAGGTTGGCGACCAGCTTGGCCGAGATCGGGGTGCGCGGGCCGGGTTTCCGGTCCTGACGGGCATAGCCGAAATAGGGGATGACCGCAGTGATTCGACGCGCCGACGAGCGCTTCAGCGCGTCGATGCAGATCAGCAGCTCCATGAGATTGTCGTTCGCCGGATAGCCGGTCGACTGAATCACGAAGACGTCCTCGCCGCGGACATTTTCGTGGATTTCCACAAAGACTTCCTCATCGGCGAAGCGGCGGACGCTTGCGTCGGTCAGCGGCAGTTCGAGATAGGCGGCGATCGCCTTGGCGAGCGTCTGGTTCGAATTGCCGGTGAGTAGCTTCATGGACAGGATTCCCGTGCCGGTCGGTGCTGGATGGGGCGCTCTTAGGGTTCAATCTCGATCATCGCAATGGGCACCCGCCGGACGCGTGGCTCCTTCCGTCGTCGCCGTCAGAGGGTGGTCGTCCGGACATGATACGCTTATGGGGCAAGACCATGACAGTTACCCGCTTCGCGCCTTCACCCACCGGTCGGCTTCATGTCGGCAATATCCGCACCGCGCTCCATAATTGGATGTGGGCGCGCAAGCATGGCGGCCGCTTCCTGCTGCGGCTCGACGACACCGATATCGAGCGGTCGACCACCGAACATGCCGAGGCGATCCGGAGCGATCTCACCTGGCTCGGTCTGATTCCCGACGGCCATGTTCGCCAGTCGGATCGTTTCGCGCTCTATGAGGCGCGATTCGAGGCGCTGCGCGCGGACGGCCATGTCTATCCCTGCTATGAAAGCTCCGAGGAGCTCGAACTCAAGCGCAAGGTCCTCGCCGGGCGCGGGCTGCCGCCGATCTACGACCGCGCCGCGCTCGCGCTGAGCGACGCCGGGCGCGCCGCCTATGAAGCCGAGGGCCGCCGCCCGCACTGGCGCTTCAGGCTCGACCACGCCACGCCGATCCATTGGGACGACCTGATCCGCGGCCCGCAGAATCTCGACCCGAAGCTGCTGTCCGATCCGGTGATCCGCCGCGCCGATGGCAGCTGGCTCTATATGCTGCCCAGCGCGATCGACGATATCGATATGGGCGTCACCCATGTCGTGCGCGGCGAAGACCATGTCACAAACACCGGGCTGCAGCTGCAGATGTTCACGGCGATGGGCAGCGCCCCGCCCGCCTTCGCGCATGAGGCGCTGCTGGTGGGCAGCGAAGGGAAGCTGTCGAAGCGGCTAGGCTCGCTCGGCTGCGACGCGTTCCGCGAGGAGGGCATCGAGCCCGCCGCGCTGATCGCGCTGCTCGCGCGCATCGGCACCAGCCTTCCGGTCGAACCTGTGACCGATCCGGCTGCGCTGCTCGATAGTTTCGACTTCGCCCGCTTCGGCCGCGCGCCGGCGCGTTTCGATCTCGATGAACTCAAGGCGCTCAATGCGCGCATCGTGCACATATTGCCCCACGCAGCGGTCGCCGATCGCCTGCCGACCGGCATGGACGCGGCGGCATGGGATGCGATCCGGCCCAATCTGTCGACCCTCGCCGAAGCGGCCGACTGGTGGGCGGTGGTCGAAAATGCGCCGAACGCCGCCGTGGCGGACGAAGATCGCGACTATCTCGCCAGGGCGGCCGGGATCGCGAACGGCGCGGACTGGAATGACGGCATCTGGAAGGCTCTGACCGGCGCGCTGGGCACGGAGACCGGCCGCAAGGGCAAGGCGCTGTTCCTGCCGCTCCGCCTCGCGCTGACCGGACGCGAGCATGGTCCCGATATGAACGCGCTGCTGCCGCTTATCGGCAAGGAGCGGGCGGTGGCGCGGCTTGAGGCGGCGGCTGCGCTCTAAGCCATCATTCCAGCGAAGGCCGGAATCTCCGACGGCTCCAGCGACTAGGGGTTGTGGGGATTTAGGATTCACATTTTTGGGGAGATGTGATTCACACTTTGGATGGAACGCTTCGTACTGACCGACGCCCAGTGGGCAAAGATGGAACCGCATTGTCTGGGTAAGCCGACCGACCCGGGACGAAGCGGGAGGAACAACCGTCTATTTTTGGAGGCAGTGCTATGGATTGTCCGGACGGGCAGTCCATGGCGTGATCTGCCGAC
>NZ_LARW01000126.1 GCF_000971055.1 Sphingomonas sp. SRS2 | reverse complement strand
TTTTGGCATTGGGCCCTCGGCGCTGACGGAGGCCATGGGCATGCTCAACCACCATTTCGCAGCAGCCGCCTGATCGGCGCAGAGCGACAGCCTACCTCTGACTGCCGCCAATCTTTGCAACAGAGCCCTCGAAAAGATCGGCGATCTGTTCGCTATCGAGCGCGAGATCAACGGGAAAAACCCTCAGATCCGTCTCGCCGCGCGCCAGGAGCGCAGCGTTCCGCTCCTAGCCGATCTCAAGGCGTTCATGAAAACCAGTCTCAACCGGATTAGTCAAAAAGGCGATCTGGCAAAGGCGTTCCGCTATTGCCTCAAACGCTGGGAAGCCCTGACGCGCTATACTCTCGATGGCCGTCTTGAAATGTCCAATAACGCTGCCGAGCGCGCCATCCGTCCGCTGACCCTTGGGCGCCGAAACTGGACCTTCCTGGGTTCCGACACCGGCGGAACACGTGCCGCTATATTCTACACCATTATCCAGACTGCAAAGCTCAACGGCATCAACCCACAGGCCTATCTTACCGACATCATACAGCGCATCGCAGATCATCCTGCCAAGGATATCGATCAGCTCTTGCCCTGGAACTGGGTACCGCTCCAAATCCGAGGGTCATGACCACACGCGTACCGAGCAGGACCGGCCCGACGTCCTGAAGCAGCGGCACGACTGGTTCGACGGCCAGCTCGACCTCGATCCCGAGCGGCTCGTGTTCATCGATGAAACCTGGACCGCGACCAACATGACCCGCAGCCATGGCCGCTGCCGGAAAGGCGAACGCTTGCGGATGGGCTTTCCGCATGGTCACCGTAAAACCACCACGCTGGTAGCCGGATTGCGTATAACCGGCATGGTCGCGCCGATGGTGCTCGACGGCCCGATCAACGGGGACTGGTTCGAAGCCTATGTGGCCCAAGTCCTCTTACCCGATTTGCAGCCCGGCGATGTCGTGATCATGGACAACCTGTCGAGCCACAAGCGCGCTTCCGTGCGCGAACTGATCGAAGCGGCGGGCGCAACACTACGGTTTTTGCCACCATACAGCCCGGACTTTAATCCGATTGAGAAAGCCTTTTCCAAACTCAAAGCCATGCTGCGAAAGGCCGAAGAGCGAACCGTCAACGGCCTGTGGGACCTGATCGGCAAACTCGTCGATATTTTCCAGCCCATGGAATGTGTCAACTACTTCAGCTCGTGCGGATATGATCCAGAATGATCGAAAAACGCTCTAAAGTATCGAAATAAAGAGGACCGATGCTCAGGGCATTACTAGGGCGGCTATTTCAATGAAGGCATAAGTAACTGATAACACCTTTCTCTCACTCTATTCTGACACAACGTCGTTCTCGATTACACCTAGGCCATCGACCTCGACCCGTACAACATCTCCGACCCTCAGCAACTTGCCGGTCGCAGCGCCCACGCCAGAAGGCGTGCCGGTGAATAGCAGATCGCCCGGCTCTAGCGTCATAACGGTCGAAAGGTAGACGATTTGTTCGTAGATGTCATAAATCATGTCGCCGGTCGAGGTGCGCTGACGCTCTTCGCCATTCACACTCAGATGCAGAGTCAGAGCGTGGGGATCTTCGACTTCGTCATCCGTCAGAATCCAGGGACCGATCGGACCATGTGTGTCGAACGATTTTCCGAGCGTAAAGGTGGGTGTCCTGTGCTGCCAATCGCGCGCGGAGACGTCATTCCCAACCATGTAGCCGGCAATCACGGAGCGAGCATCCTCACGAGTGACATTGCGGCAGCGCCTGCCGATCACGACGACCAACTCTGCCTCATAGTCCAACTGCGTAGACACGGATGGAAAAATGATGGGATCGGTCGGTCCAGTTAGGCAGGAAACCTGCTTGTTGAACCAGAGCTGATATTCCGGCACGGGAATGCCCGCGTCGATGGCTTCTTGGGCATGCGCCTGATAGTTCATGCCGATCGCGAGGATCTTCTGCGGATCGGCAATAGGCGCCTTGAGCGCGATGTCCGCCAAGGCATGCCACGGCATAGCTTCGAGATTGGCATCCCCCAGCCTTCCCAGTTGGCTCAGGGCAGCGCGCATCGAGGTCGTGCCGCAATAATCTGTGATATCGCGGATACCGTTTCCGCTCGCAACACCGAGACGGACGCCATCGTCGGTCGCAAATCGCACAAGCTTCATATTTGGATTCTCCGCAAAATATACGCCTGACATCGAAAAATAAAGGGGAACGTGCGCCTATCGATCGGAAGGGAAAGCTCGATATGAACGCTTGCGCTCGCTGGAATGCTCTCGCACCTGCGCGCCATCAAGTAGGACCTTTGTGTTGGAGGATCGCGAGACCGGCGTTAGCGCATCGTTCATCCTGTTCGTGACTAGCGCCGGATACGCCGATTCCTCCCACCAATACCCCATCTACACGAATTGGAAGCCCGCCGGGAACTTCAGTCACCCTGGGACGACGCAACAATCCCTCGCGCACGGCACGTGGCTCGCCCTCTAGCGTCGCCGAGAGCGTGCGGGTCGGGATCCCAAAGCTTGCAGCAGCCCACGCCTTATCGATTGCAAGATCGCTGGAGACAAGAAAGCTTCCCGGCATCCGCAAAAAGCCCGCCAGGTTGCCAGCGACATCGACAATGGCGACATTAACTCGCATGCCCGTCTCCTCAGCATATAAAATCGCCGCATCCAGCATGCCGCGGACGGCGAGCACGCCGGGTACCGCCTGCATTTCAAGCCAACCGTTCATAATATGGAACTCCCAGGAATGCGCGGACGAGCAGAAATGAACGGCATTGGGACCACGATCATGTCGGAGCGCGGCACGACACGACAGGCGAGAACAATGCCCTGTGCCTCATCCTCCGGCGATATCCGCTGCCGACTCATAGGCTGCGCAACCAGATAATGGCCTTTCACCACGCGGATACGGCACACACCGCACCCCCCGCTCCGACATCCGATCGCGATTCCATTTTGCTGGGCTGCAATCATTGCGACCAAAATATTAGTTTGGCCATCAGCCCGAAAAGAAAAGTCTAATGACGGAATGGATATGGTGTGAACTGAAGAGATGTCCCCATTATCCAAACTTGGATTTTCCTCAAATGGTGCAGTCGTCATCATCTTACTCATATCTACCCTTCGACATTTTCGACAGCCCGGCTCTCCATCGAACGCGGAAGCAACAATAAGAATCGCGGAGGACGAACAGGCTGGTGGTCGCGACGAGTAGAATGGCTCACGAATGAGAGCCGTCTCGGCCAGATCGCCGGCATCGAAGCCCCCGGCCAGCATTTTGCTGCCCTGTAAAAGAGTGATGGAAGCTAGCCATCGAGCTTCTTGTAGAGTTCAAGATTGTAGCGGATGTGGCTCGAGAGAAGATCGCATGCTGCATCTTCGTTGCGCGCCATTGTAGCAGAAAATATCGCTTCATGTTCTGCATGTACATCCCGGCTTTCGGGCCGGTTGGGCAGCAGAACCCGACGATAGCGCTCCGCTTGGTTGTACAGCACCTTCAAGAAATGCTGCGTCCAGGGCGAGCCGCATCGCGAAATCAGCACTTCATGGAACCCCTTGTTCGCTGACTCCCATTCCTCGAACATCTCGTTTCGATTCGCGCGGAAACGTTGCTCGACAAGGTTCAGCCTATGGAAAGCAGCTGTTAGGGTGCATTCCCACTCGTCATCTCCGACGTGGATGGACAAGCGCAAAGCTTGGCACTCCAATACAATCCGCGTTTCCGTGATATCGTGAAAATCGGAAGGAGACATCGCGGCGACGCGAAAGCCCCGCTGTCCCTGGATGACAACCAGTGCATCTGACGCCAGGAGAGAGAGTGCTTCCCGCAACGTGCCGGCCCCAACATTATACACGTCCTTGAGATGTTCGGCACGTAGCTTCGATCCTGGGGCGAGGCGTCCCTGGATGATATCCTTGCGCAGCGCCAAATACGTGGTCGAGACCAGCGTCTTGGGCGGTTGCCCGCCTTGCGCATCGCTAGGCGACATAATCACTGGATGACTAGCCATGTTATGCGCGCACTCCTGCAATGCCTGACTCAGACCGACCATATTCGGCATAACCAGAATATCGGGATAAAACGAGTGTTGACAAGTCTTTCAAGAATCTGCGATGTTTGTACATAATCTCGAGAATCAATCTCGACGACTGTAGAGGTGACGATGGCGGACCGTAGGCCGCTTCTGCGAGGATGATGCGAGCATCGAACGGATCGGCGGATCGTGTCTCACGCCCGCAGGCGAGCTGGACAACTGCATTGGAGAGACTGATCCCTATGAATGTCCAAAGCCAGATAACTGGTCACGGCCCCGTTATCACGGGCTTCTGCCACGACAGGTTCACGCCAGTGATGGAGGCGTTCGAACGTAATTTCCGCGAGCATGGAGAGGTGGGCGCGGCCGTCGCCATCTACCTGGACGGGGAACCGGTGATCGATCTGTGGAGCGGTATCGCCGACCCCGTTTCTGGCAAGCCGTGGGACAGGGAAACGGCGCTCACCATATTTTCGGCCGGCAAGGGGCTGGCAGCGGCATGCCTGCATGTGCTGATCGATCGCGGCCTGCTCGATCTTGACGCGCCGATTGCCCGCTACTGGCCCGAATTCGCCGCCAACGGCAAGGGCGAGGCGACGGTCGCACTCGCCATGAGCCACCAACTCGGCCTTCCCCTGTGGCAGAGTGAGGTGCCGCCCGGCGGACTGCTGGGCTGGGAGCTCGCCACGCGGATGCTGGCGCAGGAGCCGCTGATCTGGGAACCCGGTACGGTGCACGGCTATCACGGCATCGCCATCGGTTTCCTCTGGGGTGAACTGGTCCATCGGATCACCGGAATGAGCATCGGCGAATTCGCGCAGCAGGAGATTGCGGGTCCGTTAGGCGCCGAGATCTGGTTCGGTTTGCCGGAGGAAGAGGAATCACGGGTCGCCACACTGATCCCCGCCGAGCCCGATAGCAGCGCACCGATGATCGCCAAGATCATTGCCGAACCCGACTGGATCGGCGGCAAGATGGCGACCAATGTCGGCGATCTATTCGCACCGGAGATGCTGAATGCACGAGCCTTCCGGGCGGCGGAACTGCCGGCTGCCGGAGGCGTCGCTACTGCGCGCGGGCTTGCCCGCCTCTATGCCCCCCTGTCGGTCGGCGGATCGCTGGACGGCGTACGCCTCGTCGGCCCCGAAGCCCTGCCGCTCATGCGCAACACAAGGTCGGCGTCGGCCTGCGACAGTATGCTGCGGATCGCAACGGCGTTCAGCTATGGATTCGGCAAGAGCTGGGGCCGGCGGCAGGATGGCGCGGGCAGTTACGCGATCCTGGGCGAGCAGGCCTTTGGTGCGGTTGGTATGGGCGGCAGCATTGGCTTTGCCGACGAGCAAGCGCGCATGTCTTTCGGCTATGTCATGAACAGGCTCGGGCCGGGTGTCGCGCTGAACGAGCGGGGCCAGTCGCTCGTCGATGCCGCCTACCGGGCGGTTGGCTTCACGTCGGATGCTTCGGGCGTCTGGGTTCGGTGATGCGGCCACGCATTCTTACTTTAAATTTCTGAGCGAGACACAGGCATGGATACTCTTCTTTCGATCTTGGACGATCAGCCAGCCGCAAATCCTGCGCATGAAGTGGCGGCGGGAGCGCCCAGGCAGTTTCAGCATTTCATCGACGGACGCTTCGTCGGCAGCGAGACCAGCTTCCCTAATATTAATCCGGCCAATGGACAGATAACCGGCAAAGTTTATGCCGGCGGGCAGAAGGAAATCGATGCGGCGGTTGCTGCTGCCAAGTCGGCGCTGAATGGCCCATGGGGCAAGATGGGAGTCGCCGAGCGCTCCCGCCTGCTGCACGCTGTCGCGGCGGAGATCACGCGTCGGTTCCAGGATTTCGTCGAGGCCGAAATGGCCGACACCGGCCAGCCCCGATCGGTCATGGAGCATGCCTTCATTCCGCGCGGGGCCGAGAATTTCAGCATGTTCGCCGATCTAGTGAAGAATGTACCCACCGAATCCTTCATGATGCCAACCCCGGACGGCGCCGGCGCCCTCAATTATGCGCTGCGTGTGCCCAAGGGCGTGATCGGCGTCATCTGCCCCTGGAACGCCCCGCTCCTGCTGATGACGTGGAAGGTTGCGCCGGCGCTTGCCTGCGGCAATACCGTCATCGTCAAGCCTTCGGAAGAAACGCCGGGAACAGCAACCCTGCTTGCGGAAGTCTGCGCCGCTGTCGGCATTCCCGATGGCGTCTATAATGTGGTGCATGGCCGTGGCGCCGGATCGGCCGGCGAATATCTCACCACACATCCGCAGGTGGACGCCATCACCTTCACTGGCGAAACTACCACGGGCGCCGCGATCATGCGCGCCGCCGCCGGCGGTATCCGTGACGTGTCGTTCGAACTGGGTGGTAAGAATGCCGGCCTGGTATTTGCCGACTGCGATTTCGACGCGGCGGTGGACGGCATCGCGCGGGCAACCTTCATCAATTGCGGTCAGGTCTGCCTAGGCACCGAGCGGGTCTATGTCGAGCGGCCGATCTTCGATCGCTTCGTCGCAGCGCTTAAGGTAAAGGCCGAGGCACTGGCGGTCGGTGTGCCCGGCGAGCGCACAACGACGCTGGGGCCGCTCATCAACCAGGAGCATCGCCAAAAGGTTATGCGATATTATGAACGCGCCGTCGCCGATGGCGCCACGATCGTCACTGGCGGCGGCATCCCACAATTGCCGGACGAGCTGGCCGGGGGGTCCTGGATACAGCCCACTATCTGGACGGACCTTCCCGCAGATTCTGCGGTCATGCGTGAGGAGATTTTCGGCCCTTGCTGCCACATCGCGCCGTTCGACAGCGAGGAAGAGGCAGTCACGCATGCCAACGATACCGAATATGGCCTGGGCACAACGATCTGGACCCGGGACCTGTCCCGCGCGCATCGCGTGGCGAGCCGGATCGAGGTCGGCATCGCCTGGGTGAACAGCTGGTTCCTGCGTGACCTGCGCACGGCGTTCGGCGGATCGAAACAGTCGGGCATCGGCCGCGAGGGCGGAGTCCACTCGCTCGAATTCTATACCGAACTGCGTAATATCTGTGTGAAGCTCTGATGGCCCTCGATACTCAGACTATAGAGCGCTGCGGCGACGAGCTATTTGATGCGTTAAGTGGCCGGATTGCGGTAGCGCCGTTGCGTGACCGCGTGGCGGGCATCACAATCGCGGACGGATACCGCATCCAGGAGCGCATGGTCTCGCGCATGGTCGCAGCCGGGGACAGTATCGTCGGCAAGAAGATCGGCGTCACATCGAAGGCCGTGCAGGACATGATGCAGGTGTTCGAACCCGATTTCGGCCAGCTGACCGCCAGCATGGCGCATCGCAGCGGCGCTGTGCTGGCGATGGATACGTTGATCCAGCCGCGCATCGAGGGCGAGATTGCCTTCATCCTCAAACATGATCTGGCGGGGCCGGGGCTGACTGCCGTCGATGTGCTGGCAGCCACTGCGCATGTGGTGCCCTGTTTCGAGGTCGTCGACAGCCGGATCACCAACTGGGACATTCGCATCCAGGACACGATTTCGGACAATGCATCCTGCGGCGCCTATGTGCTGGGCGATACGCCGGTCGATCCGCGCGACATTGACCTGACGCTGGTAGGCATGCTGATCGAAAGGAATGGCGAGTTGACGGCGACCGGTGTGGGCGCGGCCGTCCAAGGTTCGCCGGTCAACGCCGTCGTCTGGCTGGTCAATCGACTGGGCGAGTTGGGCGTCACCTTTCGCGCCAGTGAGGTCATTCTCTCCGGTTCGCTCGCCGCGTTGGTGCCGGTCGTGGCGGGAGACAGAGTCGTCGCCCATTTCGGCGGCCTTGGCAGTTGCGAGGTATCCTTCCAATGACCATCAGCTTGAGCCAGGAGGCGCTGAGCGCGATCGCGCAACGAGTCGACGAAGCCCAGATGAACGGCCAGTCGCTGACGCTTCCGACCGCCGAGCATGAGGGTTTCGACATCGCCTGCGGCTATCTGGTGCAGGATTTGCTGCGCGAACGGTGGCGTGCGCGCGGGCGAAGGCTCGTCGGTTACAAGGCGGGACTGACGTCACGCGCGAAGATGGCGCAGATGAAGGTGGACACACCGACCTTCGGCTTCATCACCGCCGACATGGCGGTGCCGGACGGGGGCGCCTGTCCTACGAAGTTGCTGTCTCGCCCGCGCGTCGAACCAGAAATCGCTTTCCTGCTAAAGCATGACATCCCAGCGCGCTTGCGGACCGAAGCGGACGTGCTTGCCGCGACCGAATTCATCGTTCCTGCCATCGAAATCATCGATTCTCGCTATGCCGACTATAAGTTCGATCTGCCGAGCGTCGTCGCCGACAACAGCTCTTCGGCCCGCTACGTCATCGGCGGCAGGCCCCGGCGCCCGAACGAGATCGATCTCCGCACCATAGGCATCGTCGTCCTGCAAAATGGCGAGATCGTGGGCGAAGCGGCTTCCGGCGCGGTGCTGGGCAGTCCGGCGCGCACGATCGTGATGCTCTCGCGATGGCTTGCCGAGCGCGGCGAAACACTGGCCAGCGGCTCGCTCATACTGACAGGCGGCGCGTGCGAGGCCCGACTGGTTTCGAACGGGGATACGATCTGCGCCCGGTTCCAGGACATGGGCGATGTGACCGTCCGCTTTGTTGAGGAGGACTAGGCCATGCCGATTGTCGAGGTTCATATCATGGAAGGACGCACCGTCGCACAAAAGCGCGCCATGGTGGCCGCTGTCACCGAAGCGGTCTCCACAACGATGATAGCGCCGGCGAGCGCCGTGCGCGTCATTATCCACGAACTCACGCCAGAGCATTACGGGATCGGCGGCACGACGGTCGGCGAAAAGGCGCCCGGACATTTGGGCGAATTGAAAATAGAAGGGAGTAAAGGGTCATGAGCCGCATTCGCTGCGCAATCATCGGGTCGGGCAATATCGGCACCGACCTCATCTACAAACTGCAGCGCAGCGCCGTACTGGAGCCGGTCTGGCTGGTCGGGATCGATCCGACGTCGGACGGCCTGGCACGCGCCCGCGACCTGGGCCTCAAGACCACGGCCGAGGGTGTGGACGGGCTGTTGCCGCATGTGGAGGCCGACGACATCAAGATCGCCTTCGATGCGACATCGGCCTATGTCCATGCGGAAAATTCGGCAAAGCTGACAGCTCTGGGCGTGCTGATGATCGATCTCACGCCTGCCGCCATCGGACCCTATTGCTGCCCCCCGGTCAATCTTGCGGCGATTGCGGCGTCAGGCGCGACCAATGTGAACATGATCTCCTGCGCCGGTCAGGCCACTATCCCGATGGTGCATGCGGTGTCGCGGGTGCAGCCGGTAGATTATGCGGAAATCGTTGCGACTGCGGCGTCCAAATCGATCGGGCCGGGTACGCGCGCAAACCTCGACGAGTTCACCTACACGACATCGGGTGCGGTGTCCGCCGTGGGCGGCGCCACGCGCGGCAAGGCGCTGGTAATCGTCAACCCGGCTGAACCGCCGTTGATGATGCGTGATACGATCTATTGCCTGACGCAAAGCGCCCCCGACGAAACGGCCATTTACGACTCCGTTCACGCCATGGTGGCCGAGGTGAAGCACTATGTGCCCGGCTACCGGCTGGTGAACGGCCCGGTGTTTGACGGGAACAAGGTATCGATCTTCGTCGAGATCGAAGGGCTGGGCGATTATCTGCCCAAATATGCCGGCAACCTGGACATCATGACCGCGTCGGCCGTGCGCACGGCCGAATTTTTCGCAGAACCCATGATCGCAGCCGCCGAACTGACCCGGGCAAAGGAGTTGGCACGATGAAATCGCATCTGGAAGGACGCAAGGTCCTGTTGCACGACATGTCGCTTCGAGACGGCATGCACGCCAAGCGGGAACAGATTTCCGTCGATCAGATGGTCGCCGTCGCCCGCGCGCTCGATGGCGCGGGCGTTCCGCTGCTGCAAGTCACGCATGGCGCCGGGGTCGGCGGAAATTCGCTGCAGCACGGTTTCTCGCTGCATACAAACGAGGAATATCTGAGCGCCGTCGTGCCGGAACTGAGCCGTGCCAAGGTGTCGGTGCTGCTGATCCCCGGCATGGGCACGATGCAGGACCTCCAGTCGGCTTATGATTGCGGCGCGCGCAGCGTCCATGTCGCCACGCACTGCACCGAGGCCGACACCACGCCGCAGCACATCGCATTCGCGCGCAAGCTGGGCATGGACACGACCGGCTTCCTGATGATGGCGCATCTCAATTCGGTGGAAGGCATCGTCGCTCAGGCGAAACTCATGGAATCCTATGGCGCGCAGACGGTGTATATTACCGACTCCGCCGGCACGATGCTGCCCGAGGATGTGCGCGCGCAGGTGGACGCGCTGCGCCAGTCGCTCAAGCCCGAGACCGAAGTCGGCTTTCACGGTCACCATAATCTGGGCATGGGCGTCGCCAATTCGATTGTCGCGATCGAGGCGGGCGCGAGCCGGATCGACGCCTCCCTCGCCGGCATGGGCGCCGGTGCGGGCAACACGCCGCTGGAAGTGCTCGCCGCCGTGTGCGAGCGCATGGGCATCGATACCGGGTGCGACCTGTTCAAGCTGATGGATGCCGCCGAGGACGTCGTGGTGCCGATGCTGGACCGACCCATTCGGGTCGACAGGGATTCGCTGACGATCGGCTTCGTCGGGGTCTATTCGACTTTCCTGCTGCACGCCAAGCGCGCGGCGAAGCGCTACGGCGTGCCGGCGCGGGACATATTGGTAGAGCTTGGCCGGCTCAAGATGATCGGCGGCCAGGAAGACATGATCGAAGATACCGCGCTTACCATGGCGCGCGAGCGCTCCGTCGAAGCTGCCTGAACAAGACTGAGAGAGGATTTGGGACGATGTCCATGAGAGGTGTTTTGAGACTGGGCGAGGTCCAGATACGCGTGATGGACATGGCAGCTGCGCGCGAACATTATGGCGCAAGAATGGGCCTCCACGAGGTCATGGAAGACGAAAAGGGCCTCGTCTATTATAAACCATGGGACGATCATGAGCACCACAGCTTCATTCTTCGCGAGGCCGATTCGCCGGGCGTCGATTATGTAGCGTTCCGCGTCTACGATGATGCGACGCTGTCGCAGCTTCTGCCCAGGATCGAGGCCTTCGGTCTGCCGGTCATGCATATTGCCGCAGATGTGTACCCGAAGAGTGGGCGGCGCCTCCAGTTCACGGCACCCAGCGGCCACACGATCCAGCTCTATGCCGAGAAGGAACTGACCGGCAACACGCTGGGATATCGAAACCCGGGCGCCATTCCTTACGAAGGAGTGGTGCGCGGCTATCGCGTCAACCGGCTGGACCATGTCCTGCTTGGCGGACCCAATATCGACGAATGCGCCCGCCTGTTCTGCGAGGTGTTCGACTTCGACCTTAGCGAAAAGATCGTCGACGCCGAGAGCGAAATGTCACTGGCCGTATTCCTCACCTGCTCGACGAAGCCGCACGATATCGCATTCCAGCTCCAGGCCGACCCCAACAAATTCCATCATGTATCATTTCTTTTGGAATCGGTGGGCGATCTATACAAGGCGGCGGATCTTATCGGGAAATACCGCATTCCGGTCGAAGTGCCACCCAACCGCCATGGCGTCACGCGCGGTGCCACGATCTACTTCTTTGATCCTTCCGGAAACCGCAACGAGGTCTTCGCCGAAGGCTATGTCCACTATCCCGATACGCCGACTCTCGTATGGGACACCAGCGATCTTGGCCACCTAGGCTTCACCCATGACAATCATATGCGGCAAAGCTTCTTCGATGTGCTTACGTGACCGAACCCCGCGGTGGCGGCGTCGCCGATTGGACGCTTCTAAACCTGTGGCGTTGATCGCGTAGGATGTTTCAGTGCCGCTCGCGAGAACGAGAGACAGGTGTCGGCCCAGACTTGCGACGCCGTACTTCTTCGGATCGAGCAGCCCTTAGAACGGTCTGCTGTCATGGGCGGCGGCACTGATCACGCTCCACCACCTGATCGAAGGCATCGAGTCAGGCGGTTAAACCCCGCCACCATTGGGTTAGGAGTGTGATGAGCGCAAGAGTTGTAAGAAGGGGCCTGGAGGTTGGCTACTAACTCGTGCCCACGGCTTCCACAGGCGGGGCGAGACCGTCGCATGATGTAGTCAGGAGCGGGATGGCTCAAGGCGTTCGCGACCTTAGGTTTGTCCTGAGGATCCGGACCTCAACGAGTAGCGGTCAAAAGTTTCGTGCGCGAGGGCCATCTCGCCCATCGCCTCCTTGGAAACGATCGCTATGTCGGCTTATGCGTGAAACGGGTTCGTAACTGCTCATGCTGTTGCGAGCGCTGGTGCCTTGCTTCAGCGGAACCCGGTTTTGTGTCCGTTCAACACGCACTACATCACACCATCTTGCGAAATGCGGCCACCTCGACGATTTGTGGCTGAGCTCCAATCATCCCACCTGATTCAAAACTATCCGGCGTGATTTCATGATCGAGCGATGCATCTGTTGAATAATTGGCAACACCTGCGGCGCGCCATCGCGATCCTGGATGTCGGCGGTGTGGATCACGGCGTGCACAAGATGTCCCTATATGCCGTGTGATCTATTGGCGCTTGCGGCCCTTGATCGTCTTCCCTGCGTCATAACCGGGAAGGCAGCCACTTTCCGTATTTTGATGTTTTGGCTATCAATTACACCGCTCTGGGGAGGCTTCGCGCGATACCATGAGTAGGGTGTGATTAATCGTAGTCACAAGCTATTGTCGCGCCGCAGCTACAACCAGCGCCCGAACCATCCATACTGGCAGAAAGCATGGCAGCAACATTCGCCATGGCAGGCCATCCGGACGCAGATATTGCCTCGACAATCCACCGGATCGGCCACTTACGAGGCCGCTCCACATCGAGGGACCGCCTCCAACACCGTCATTCGGTATTGGTCAAATAACTTGGCAAAGCACATGGCGCGGCACGCGCGACGGATCACGAAAAGCTGTCGAGTGGTTAGGAAATTGCGCCAAAATCACGACGAGAGATTCCCGCGGTGACAATTTTGTCGAACTATAATCGGGAACAACCAAATTTGCGCACTGGGCTTGGATAGCGAGGCTGGAAATCAGCCATCTCAGCTTTGGCACAAATGTTGCTTCCCTGCGAATTGGGGCAACTTGAACGGGGGAGCTAAGCCTTAGATCCCAGAAATAGTCATATCGGAAGAATTCGTACCAAGGTGCCCTGGGGTGATCGACCGAAAGCGTATGTTCGCTTCAGAGAGATAATGGGCATCAGATAAAAATAGGAGAGGGGTATCAATGAGAAACAGTTCAATTTTGCTCGCCGCCGTAGCAAGCACGGTAATAGCTATATCTTGCGCGCCGGCTTGGGCGCAAACGGAGACTGACGACGGGGATGAGATTGTCGTCACAGCCAATAAGCGCACGGAGAATATAAATAAGGTTGGCTTGTCAGTGACTGCTGTTTCGGGAAGCGTGCTCACCGAGCGCAGAGTGACATCGCTCGAAGATATCGGTTCGATCGCGCCGGGCCTTGTTTATACCCCTTCCACCAACAATACTCCGATCTTCACCCTGCGCGGCGTCGGCTTCAACGAAAGCTCGCTTGGTGTTTATCCGGCGGTCAGCGTCTATGTCGATCAGATCCCGCTCCCCTTCCCGGTAATGGCCAGCCATGCCGCGTTCGATCTGGAGCGGGTGGAGGTGTTGAAGGGGCCGCAAGGCACCTTGTTCGGTCAGAACTCCACCGGCGGCGCGATCAACTATATCGCCGCCAAGCCAACCGAAACGTGGCAGGCGGGCGGCGATATCAGCTATGGGCGGTTCAACCAGATTGACGGGAATGCGTTTATCAGCGGCCCGATTTCGGAGAATGCTGGCGTCCGCCTGGCTATGACCGGCCTTAACTCCGACGACTGGCAGAAGAGCTATACGCGCGACGATACAAACGGCGGACAATCCTATATCGCAGGACGCCTGACGCTAGATTTCAAACCAACTGATACGATCGATCTTTCGTTCAACGTTAATGGCTGGCGTGACACGTCGCAGCCGCAAGCCCAGCAATTGATCGCGGTGCATGAGCAGGACGGACAAGGCGGCAGCAAGGCGTTGAATGCACCCGCCCTCAATGACCCACTGCGCAACAGTTATTCGCCTCCCTTTGGTGGCGGCGCATCGGCTGAAATTACATACCCATTCCCGACCAGCTACACCGCGCGGGTTGCTGACTGGACCAGGCGGGCGCTGGATCCCAATACTTCACCCTCCGCACCGTCCGGCGCCCCATTTGCCCCACCAGACGGCGTGCTGGGTTCGTCCGATCCGGCATTGGCCAGCACGACGAGTTTCGATCCGTTCAGCGATCGCAAATTCTGGCAGGCGGCACTGCGCGCGGATGTGAAGCTGGGAGGCGGCATCGCGCTGACGTCGTTGTCCTCCTACGCAGACTACAAGCAGAATCAGGCGACCGACGGCGACGGTATGGCGATTGTTGGTTTCGACCTTCAGTCAAGCACCGGCAGGATCAAGTCATTCAATCAGGAATTGCGACTGGCCAATGATCCAACCAACCGATTGCGTTGGGTGGTCGGGGCGAATTACGAAAACAGCAAGACACTAGAAAATCAGCTACTTCGATATTTCGCCAATCCGCAATTCTCAGCGGCCAAAGGCTATATTAACGCCAGCGGAGACATTTTATCGCAAGGCATTGAGAACTATGCATTTTTTACCAGTGTCGAGTATAATGTAACCGACAGCCTGACTCTGAAGGCAGCTGGGCGCTATACCAATTCAACGATCCATGCGGTCAATGCAGCCTATACATTGGTCAACGGGAATGTGAATAAACTATTCAATTTCCTGGGCGGACCGTTTTTGGGTGGTAACAGCTTTGCCCCTATCGGACCGGGCGACAGCTATACGCTGAATGGTGATCCGGCCAATGTTGCGACCTTGCCCAAGGGATTGACCATCAACAGCCCGGTCACCGCCAACGGCTTTCTCAATCTGGGTATTCCCGGTATCCCGCTCGACGCGACGTTGAAGGAGGACAATCTGTCCTGGCGGTTCGGGATAGATTACCGGGCGACCGACGATATCCTGCTCTATGCGAATGTTTCGCGCGGCTACAAGGCAGGCAGTTTTCCTACCCTGGCCGCCGCATCTTATGTTTCCGGCCTGCCTGTCACCCAGGAACGGGTGACCAACTATGAAGCGGGCGTAAAGGCGACTTTATTCGACCGCAAGGTTCAGGTAAACGCGGCCGGCTTCTATATGGATTATCGTAACAAGCAGGTCCGCGGCAAGATTTATGATCTTGTGTTTGGGACACTTGATACGCTGGCCAACGTACCCAGGTCACGCATCTGGGGCGTCGAGGGCGATGTCACTGTTCGTCCAGTCGATGGTCTGACGATCAACGGTGCGGTGACCTATCTCAACAGCAAGGTCCTGGATTTCGTAAGCTTCGACATTTTTGGCGGGGTGGATAACCCTAACTTCGATCCGGCGGGCGTCAATACCGAGGACCTTAGCGGCAACGTCCTACCCTACACGCCAAAATGGTCCGGTTCGGTCAATGTCGATTACCGGCACGAACTGGGCAATGGCGGGGCTCCGTTTGTCGGGTTCACTGTCAACGCAAAATCCGGTCAGGATGCGGCTATCGGTGGTAGCAGCGCCACCCTGCCTGTAATGCCCGGCAATCGGTTTCGGATCGCACCCGGCGTTGGGCCTCATCCTTATACAATTGACGGTTATGCTACGGTCGATGCGCGACTGGGGTATGAGGCCGCCGACGGCCAGTGGAAAGTGATGGTCTGGGGCAAGAACATCTTCGACAAATATTACTGGACCGCCGTCATTCCATCAAACGATTCTTCGGCGCGGCTTGCAGGTCGTCCGGCTACTTATGGTGTGACCTTCGGATTTAAATTTCACTGATTGGCTTGTTGAGGATCCCGTTTCGCGAATATGTTTCCTTAGCGAAACGCGATCCAAGACTATATGATCTGACTAAAAATTGTCCTGCTCACCTGCCCGAGCTGAACGGAAAAGATAATAAAGAGGAGTATTCTGAATGGCTCTGAAAACGATATTGCTGATGGACGAGAACTGGGAAATCTATTCCGGTCGGGATATTCCTCAAATTGTCAGTGCCGCAAAGACCGCGGAAGATGCGGGCATCAATTATGTCGCGTTGAGCGAGCATATCGTCATGGGTCCGTCATGCGGGTCCAAGGGGCATAAACTCAACCCCCGTGAATTCCATATGCCAGGAAACCAAAGCCCGCTGACTCCGCATCCCAGTTCACTGATGCTGCTAGCAGCGATGGCAGCAATTACGACTCGCATCAAAGTGATGGCTTTCGCAGTAATCCCACCGCTCCATCACCCCCTGTCCATGGCCAAACAACTCGCGACGCTCGACCTGTTTTCGCAGGGCCGCTTCGCGGTTACGCCCACCGTTGGCTGGCAGGAAGAAGAATATCGTGCACTGGGCGTTCCTTTCAACAAGCGCGGAAAAATGCTCGATGAACATCTCGAGATCTGGCACAAGCTGTGGGCGGAAGGTTCTACCTCCCATTCAGGGGAGCATTACAGCTTCGATGAGATATATTTCGAGCCGAAGCCCTGGCGTCCTGACGGGCCCGAGATTTGGGTCGCAGGCGACAAATTGCACCCCGCAGCGCTGCGCCGCATTGTGAAATATGGTAATGCTTTCGCACCGCTTAGCATGCTTTCACATGACGATATGGCGCAGATCAACAATGCGATGATCGACGCGGAGAGAGACCCAAAAACGCTTGATTTTATAGGGTTTATTCACGGAGACTTCAGATCGCCAACAGGCCCGGCCGACATTGATCAGGCTCTCAGGGCCGTATCCGAGCAGGTTGAGCATGGCTCGACCACCTTCCTGTTCAAGCCAGACCAATTTATCGACTCACCCGATCAGTTGGAAGATTTATGTCGCTATGTCGTTGCCCACCTGAAGGCGGCGAGCTGACTGGATTGCCCTGTCGCACGGAGCGACCGGAATGATGGATCGGGATTAATGGTGAAAGTGCGCGGAATGCGATTCGTCAACGAACACTCTTACCAACCCCCCATTTGGCAAAGGACTTGCGAGACGACCGAAATGCGGTCATTTAGTCATCCTGCCCAGGCCGCGAATGTTCATCAGGTATTGATGAGCGCATTTCTTGGAGGCGCCAGGAGCGACGGGGCTGGGCGTGCTGGCATCCTGCCCTGCTCAAGTGGCTATATGAGTAGGCTTTCGATCACAAATACTGTTTTTCAGGTCGGCGCGTCTGGAGGAATTCGGCGAGAAGCGTCGTTTCATTGGCAAGTGAATTCTTTCCATTGGTGCCCGATGTTCGACCATAGGGTGGGCGATACTTGCCGACCAAAGGTCGTAAACGGTTCAAACAATTCTGGAGCGCCTTTCGATGTCCACCGACATACCGTTTGAGCCGCTCACTTTCGACCCACAGCATGTCTCGGAAAACGTCTGCATGGTGCCGTCGATGCACGCTCATGTCGGCGAGAACGAAGACGTCCACGCATTCGATTCATTGTCCAAGTCATTGGGTAATCTGGCTCTGCCGCGCTTGATTGCCCAAGCCGAGGAAATGACGTTGGCGGCAACGAGCGGCGTCGTCACTTATTCGCGCAAGGTGTTCATTCCGCTGACACAACTTTGCCGGGATGTATGCCATTACTGCACCTTTGCGAGCACGCCGAAGAAGATCGGCCCGGCCTATCTATCGCGCGGCGAGGTGCTGGCGATTGCACGCGCGGGGGTGGCGGCGGGATGCCGGGAAGCGCTGTTCACGCTGGGGGATCGTCCGGAGGATCGCTACGACGCGGCGCGTAAGGCGCTGGCTCGCCTGGGCCACCCGAGCACCCTGTCCTATCTGCGAGAGATGGCCCAGGCCGTGCTGGGGGAAACCGGGTTGCTGCCGCATCTCAACCCCGGGCTGATGGATGATGCCGACTACGTCGCGCTGCGTCCGGTGTCGGCCTCGATGGGGCTGATGCTCGAGACGGCATCGGATCGGTTATCAGCCAAAGGCGGCCCGCACCACGGCTCGCCCGACAAGCTGCCGACAGCGCGGCTGACGGCAATCGCAGCGGCGGGCAGGGCTGGCGTGCCGTTCACCACCGGACTGCTGATCGGGATCGGCGAGACGCGCGTCGAGCGGATCGAGGCATTGGTCGCGATCCGCGACCTGCATCGCGAGTACGGACACATCCAGGAAGTCATTATCCAGAACTTTCGCGCCAAGCCCGGCACGCGCATGGCCAGTCATCCCGAGCCGTCGCTGGAGGAGCATCTCTGGACGATC
The DNA here is from genome assembly GCF_000971055.1 of Sphingomonas sp. SRS2. GTDB lineage: Bacteria > Pseudomonadota > Alphaproteobacteria > Sphingomonadales > Sphingomonadaceae > Rhizorhabdus. Next base: position 10,160 of record NZ_LARW01000126.1, on the reverse strand, counting down.
GCGGTTGCCCGGCTGATCCTGGGGCCGCAGATGACCATCCAGGCGCCGCCCAACCTCCACCGGCCCGAGGAGCTGGCGGCGCTGTTGCGCGCGGGCGTGAACGACTGGGGCGGGGTCTCCCCGGTGACCCCCGACCATGTGAACCCCGAGGCGCCGTGGCCGCATCTCGATGCGCTGGAGGCGGCGACCGCCGCCGCCGGGCGGGTGCTACGTGAGCGGCTGGCGATCGGCCCCGCCTTCGCCCGCGACCCCGATCGCTGGCTCGATCCGGCGCTGGCGAGGGTAGTGCGCCGTTCGGTCGATGCGCGCGGGCTGCCGGTCGTCGATGACTGGCATCCCGGGACGGGCGAGCCGATGCCAGTGGAGCGCGTCTCGGGTACAACCGTCCGCTCCGATAGCCTGCGCGCTATCCTGGACCGCGCGACGGCAGGCGATCGCCTCGCCCCCAGCGACATCGTGCGGCTGTTCGAGGCCGACGGGCCGGATGTCGCACTGGTCGCCGATGCTGCTGACGCGCTGCGGCGTGAGGTCGCAGGCGAGGCGGTGACGTTCGTCGTCAACCGCAACATCAACTACACCAATATCTGCCTCTATAAATGCGGCTTCTGCGCCTTCTCCAAGGGCAGCACCAGAGCTGAGCGCGGACCGGCCTATCGCCTGGACTTGGCGGAGGTGGGACGGCGTGCGGCCGAGGCGGTCGAGCGCAGCGCGACCGAGGTGTGCCTGCAGGGTGGCATTCACCCCGATTATGACGGCAATACCTATCTCGACGTGCTCCGCGCCGTGCGGGAAGCCGCCCCCTCGATCCACATCCACGCCTTCTCGCCGTTGGAGGTGACGCATGGCGCCATGACGCTCGGCCTGCCACTGGAGAATTATCTGACGCGGCTGAAGCAGGCCGGACTCTCCACCCTGCCCGGCACCGCCGCCGAGATCCTCGACGACGAGGTTCGGGCGCTTATCTGTCCGGACAAGGTCAATACCAATGAGTGGCTGGAGGTGATGCGCACCGCCCACCGCGTCGGCCTGCGCACGACCGCGACCATCATGTTCGGCCATGTCGACCGCTACGAGCATTGGGCGCGCCACCTGCTGCTCGTCCGCGATCTGCAGGAGGAGACGGGCGGCTTCACCGAGTTCGTGCCGCTGCCTTTCGTCCACATGGAGGCGCCGATCTGGCGCAAGGGCGGGTCTCGCTCCGGCCCCAGCGCGCGTGAAACACTGTTGATGCACGCGGTCGCGCGGCTGGTACTCAACCCGCTGATCCCCAACATCCAGGCGAGCTGGGTCAAGCTCGGGGGCGACGGCGCGGTCGCGGCGCTCCGGGCTGGCGCCAACGATCTGGGCGGCACGCTGATGGACGAATCGATCACGCGGGCGGCGGGAGGACAGAACGGGCAGCTCTGCGATCCCGCGCGGATGGCGTCGCTGGCTGCGCTGGCCGGACGCCACGCCCGCCAGCGCACGACCCTCTACACGACCACCCAGACCGATACACTGATCCTTGCAGGAGAATAGAATGACCGATCCCAAGAGTGTTGCCGTTGTCGGCGGCACCGGCAATCTCGGCGCCGCGATCGCGCGGCGGCTGGCGAAGGCGGGGCGCCGCGTCGTCATCGGTTCGCGTTCGTCGGAGAGCGCCGGGAAGGCGGCGGCCGAGCTGGGGTTCGGGCTGACGGGAGCTGCCAATGCCGACGCGGCCGCCGCCTGCGACATCATCATCGTCACCGTGCCGTTCGCGGCGCAAGGAGCGACGCTGGCCGGGATCGCGCCGCATGTCGCGAGCAAGATCGTCGTCGACACCACCGTGCCGCTGGTGCCGCCCAGGGTGATGCGCGTCCAGCTTCCGGCCGAGGGCAGCGCCGCCGTGCGCGCGCAGGCGCTGCTGGGCGCGGGTGTGACGCTGGTTTCCGCCTTTCACAATGTCGCTGCGCACACGCTCATCACCGACGAGGATGTCGATTGCGACGTGCTGGTGTTCGGCGACGACAAGGCCGCGCGCGCCGAGGTGATCGGTCTGGCGCTACAGATGGGCCTGCGCGGGCTGCACGGCGGCGCGCTCGTCAATGCCGCTGCTGCCGAGGCGCTGACCTCGGTCCTCATCTTCCTCAACAAAGCCTATCAGGTCGACGGCGCGGGGATCCGGATCACCGGCACGCTGATCGATCCGACAGATTGAGGGCCATCCCCGCACTATGATCCAGATATTCCCCTTGGACGGCGTCGGTGAGATCGAGCCGGGCGCCGATCTTGCCGGCGTCCTTGCGGCGACGACGCGGGCGGCCGGGATTGTCCCGGGCGTGGCCGACATCCTGGTTGTCACACAGAAGATCGTCTCGAAGGCGGAGGGGCGCTTTGTCGATCTGGCAGACGTAACGCCCCGCGCGCGGGCGCTGGAGCTGGCGGAGATTACCCGCAAGGATGCCCGCCTGGTCGAGCTGGTGCTGGCGGAGAGCGTCGCTGTGGTTCGCGCCGCTCCCAATGTGCTGATCACGCGCCACCGCTCGGGGCTCGTGATGGCCAATGCGGGGATCGATCGATCCAATCTGGGGCCGGGACGCGACGATGCTGTCCTGCTGTTGCCCCTCGACGCCGATGCCTCGGCGGAGCGGCTGCGCGGGGCGCTCGCGGCGCTCTGGCCGCAGGTGCCGGGTGTTCTCATCTCGGACAGCTTTGGCCGTCCCTGGCGCTACGGCGTCGTCAATGTGGCGATCGGGGCGAGCGGACTGCCCGCGCTGATCGACCGGCGCGGCGAACTGGATCGCGACGGGCGAAGGCTGGAAGTTACCCAGGTCGCGCTCGCCGACATGATCGCGAGCGCCGCCGGCCTCGCGACGGGCGAGGGTGCGGAGAGCATACCCGCCGTGATCGTGCGCGGGGTTCTAGCGACGCAAGCGCCCGAGGCGCCCGCAACGGCGCTCGTCCGTCCGCTCGCCGAGGATCTGTTCCAGTGAGCGTAGTGGTGCTGACCGGCGGCGTCGGCGGTGCCAAGCTGGTGCTTGGCCTGATCCACGCCTTGCCACCCGGCGAGGTGACGGCGATCGTCAATACCGGCGACGACTTCACCCATCTCGGCCTCGCCATATCCCCCGATATCGACACATTGCTCTACACCCTGGCCGGCAAGGCCAATGCCGCGCAGGGCTGGGGCCGCGAGGGCGAGACATGGAGCTTCCTGGCGGCGCTGCGCTCGCTCGGCGGCGAAGACTGGTTCGCGCTCGGCGACGGCGACCTTGCGCTACATGTACTGCGGACGGCGCGGTGTGCGGCGGGCGAGCCATTGTCGGCGATCATAGCGGATTTTGCGCGGGCCTGGGGGATAGGCGCGGCAATTTTGCCAATGAGCGACGATCCGGTGGCGACTGTCGTCGAGACCGGGGAAGGCCCGCTCGCCTTCCAGCGCTATTTTGTCGAGCGCCGCAGCGAGCCTGCGGTGCAGTCAGTCCGGTTCGAGGGGGCGGGGACCGCGCGTCCGGCGTCCGGTGTGATCGAGGCAATCCATGCGGCCGATGCTATCCTGATCGCCCCGTCCAATCCGTTCCTGAGCATCGATCCGCTGCTGGCGGTGCCCGCCCTTCGCGCGGCATTGGGCGAAGCGCACGCGCCGGTCGTGGCGGTCTCGCCAATCATCGGTGGCGCGGCGGTCAAGGGGCCGACCGCAAAACTCATGCGCGAGCTGGGTCAGGAGGTGAGCAATGCTAGCATTGCCGCTCACTATCACGGCCTGATCGATGGCTTGGTCATCCATAGCGGCGACGACGCCCCGGAGAGTGTCGAACTCGCGCATACGGACACGATGATGCGCGATGAACAAGACAAGGTCCGCGTCGCAGAGATGGCGCTGATGCTGGCGAGGTCGATCGCATCGCGATGATTTGGACCGCGATCGTTCCGCTGAAACTGCGCGCACAGAGAAAGTCGCGTCTTGCTCCCCGTCTGTCCTCGCATGAGCGCCAAACGCTCAGTGACCGCATGGTAGCGCGGGTCCTCGCTACATTGGAAGAGGCCCGCGTTCCAGCGTGGGTGTTGTCACCGGTCCCGTGGGTTGGCTTGCCATGGGAGCCGGATCATGGAGCGGGGCTGAACGCCGAGTTGAACCGGGTGCGGACGAAGCTCGGCGGTGTGCCCCTGCTGGTCATTAGCGGCGACCTGCCTCTGTTGACCGCCGGCGACGTCCGTTTGCTCCTCGCCCGTGCCGAGGTGCAAGGCGTTGCCATCGCGCCCGACCGGCATGGCCAGGGCACGAACGCGATCGCCCTGCGCGATGCCCGGCCGTTTGCCTTTGCGTTCGGCACAGGAAGCTTCGCCCGGCATCTCGCCGCATCCCAAGGTGCGGCAATCGTCCGCGATCGTCCCGGCCTTGCCCTCGATATCGATACGGCTGCCGATCTCGACGAAGTATGTCGCCTCGGGTGGTGGTGATCGTCACCCTTGACCGTCCGGTTGGTCGGTATCGGCTACGAGCATAGATGGCCAATACGGCTTTGTTGGGAGACCAATCTTTGATGGACTTGCCCCATTAAAACGGAGCGGCACTGGCTCAGCTGGCAGATGTTCTTTCGAACTGGGCGGACTAACGTAGTTTAGCACTAGAGCAGAATCCGATCATTCTGGCTCATATCCGGCAGCGGTGAAGTAGTTGACACATTCGCTGGGAGTGAAGCGCGGCAAAACGACGCGTCCGCATCAGGAGCGCGCTTGCGAACAACCTCAGCTCAATCTGGGATCTGACGGGCATTTGCCCCACCAGATTCGTTGGCCACCTTCGCGCGCAGAGATAAAAGTATCTTTCAAAGACACATTAAGAGTCCATCCGAGAATTCATGCTGCTCGTCCGAGGCGCCGGACGAGCAGCATGATGGAGGCGGCATAGAGGAAGGCTCTGGCGGAGTTGATGGTGGCTTCGACGTCTTTGGCGAGGCGTCGGTTGCGATTGATCCAGGCGAAGAAGCGCTCGACCACCCAGCGTCGTGGGAGGACGACGAAGCCGACCTGATTGGCGATTTTCCGCACGATTTCGACGGTGATGCTGGTGGCGGTGCGGACGCGCTCATGATCATAGGCGCTGTCGGCGAAGAGTTTCTCGATGAAGGGAAAGAAGGGTCGCGACGCCTGCAGCACCGGTCCGGCGGCATCGCGGTCCTGCACGTCGGCAAGGTGAGGTTCGAGCAACAGGCCGCGTCCATCGGTATCGACCAGGGCGTGGCGCTTGCGACCCTTGATCTTCTTGCCGGCGTCATAGCCCCGTGGTCCGCCGCTCTCGGTCGTCTTCACGCTTTGACTGTCGATGATCGCCGCGGACGGACAGGCTTCGCGACCGACGCGCTCCCTGTCGGCGATGACAAGCGCATGGTTGATTTGTTCGAACAGGCAGGTGTCACGAAATACCGAGAACCAGTGGAAAACCGTGCTCCGTGGCGGAAACTCGCGCGGTAGAAGACTCCAGGCGACGCCGCCGCGCAGGACATAGAAGATCGCGTTCACAATCTCGCGCATGCTCCATTTATGCGGCCGGCCTCGCATCGGCGAGCCGGGCAAATACGGCGCGATGATTGCCCACTCCTCATCCGTCAAATCCGTTTCATATCGCAGATTCTTGCGGCTATGCTGCCGCCGGGTGGCCGGGGTCCACATGGTAGCTCCAGATCAGGTGTCGCAACCCTCTGGAATCACAGCAATCCCGGTCACTCAACCCTTTCTCGGATGGGCTCTAAGGCCGATAAAACTGCTCCACGGTTGTCCTCCATCTGATGCTGGGCCCGGTCACAATCGTGAGCCCGTATTTCATCTTATCGGGGGGCAACCAACCTTCCAACACATCGCATCCGCGCCGGTGTTACCGACCCCGCGATCACCCTATGTAATTACTTCATCTTGGGCACGGGTGTAGAAAGATCGTGCGCTAGATCATCTCGGATTTCAAATCCTTGAAGAACGTTTCGACCATCGCGTTATCATAATAATTTCCCTTTCCGACATTGATGTCTTCACGCTTTGGCGGTGTAGTTCGGCTGGATGGTCTATAGAACGATATTGGCTACAGCGGTCGTAATGATGGTTAGCCCTTTAGGCTGGCGCCGCATTGCGAGAGATTTATCCAGAGAGCGGAGATACAAAGGGGGTGATGCAGCGGATCGCCCCCATTCGAGCGCGGGCGGCCCCTGCCCCTGACATTGATCGATTGGGTCAGACATGCAGAACGATCGATGATCTGCAGGACAATTTTGTCATCTCAACGAAGGTTTGCACAAATTTGGGTTGGTGCGCCGAGGCAAAACGCGCGGACTCCTTCTCACCCACTTTGGCACGAAGTTTGCTTATCATTTAAGCGAGAACGTAACCGCTGATCGGTTGGGTGAGAGAACAAGGATGCCGATGCCGGATTTCATCTTGGCTTCAGCGGGAGAGGAGTGATCAAATGACGCTGCAAGAATGGGATGCAGTCGAGCTGCTGGCGGCGAAGTATTTCCGGGTAACCCGGCGGCGCGAAAATGGAATGGTAGAGTTCGACTTCGCGATAGGTGAGCCGGAGCTTTTCGCCGAGCTGGTATTGCCTCAATCCGCTTTCGAAGAATTCTGCCGTATCAATTCAGTCATCGACGTGGCGGAGCACCCGTCCATGCATACTGGTCATACCGTGAGACTCAGCCAAGTGCGCTTAGGTCAGAAGGGATAGATCTTATGCAGTTGGACCTTCGTACCGTGTCGATAAAGCCGATGCGGCAGGCTTTCGGGCATATTTGCCGGCGGATCGGTGATGGAAAGTCGGCTTCGCGCTATCAGGAGGGTACACTCGATCTCCAGCCCATGGCGCAGCAGCATTACCGTCCGCTATGGGATCCCGAGCACAGCTATTTTGACGAGCGGCGCACCGCCATTGCCATGGCGGACTGGTATGCGTTCAAGGATCCTCGGCAGTATTATTACGGAAGCTACGTGACCGCCCGTGCGCGACAACAGGACGCGGCCGAAAATGCCTTCGGTTTCGTCGAAAGCCGCGGTCTTATACAGCTAATGCCTGCTGAAATGACCGCGCTGGCGCTGGAATTGCTGCTGCCGCTGCGTCATGTGGCCTGGGGCGCCAGCATGAACAATGATTTCGCCGCGGCCTATGGGTATGGGACAGCTATTACGCAGCCCGCGCTCTATGCAGCGATGGATCAGTTCGGCATTGCCCAGTTCATAACTCGCGCTGGACTGTTGTTGTCCGGCCCGGAAAGTCTCGATGCAGCGAAGGCCGCCTGGCTGGAATCGCCGATGTGGCAACCGCTACGCCGGGTGGTGGAGGATCTGTTCGTCGAGAAGGACTGGTTCGAAGTCCTCCTGGTACAGAATCTGGTACTGGATGGACTTCTTTTTCCGTTGATCTATCGCACGATCATCGACGATGTGATGGCAGCGAATGGCGGGTCGGCGGTCGCTATGCTTTCCCAGTTTCAGACCGAGTGGTCGATCGAGTCCGCAAAATGGATAGACGCGCAGGTTAAAGTCGCTGCCGCCGAAAGCGAAGTCAATGCACGGTTGATCCGCGGTTGGACCGAGAAATGGAAGGCGCGCGTCATACCGGCACTTCTGCCCTTGGCAGAGCGCGCTCTGGCAGACGGGGCCGACGAGACGCTTCAGGAACTGGTCGACAGCCTTGATGCACGTCTGACCAAGGTGATGCCGAAATGAGCGGTGAAGAATCCTTCGTGTTTCTGGCGTTGCAGGCGAATGATGACACACGCCCAGTGATCGAGGCGATCCTTGCCGACAATCCTCATGCCAAGTTGGACGAGCAGCCTGCGATGGTGCGCATTCATGCCAAGGGCAGCCTGCGCGTCCGGCGCGCGAGCATAGAGGAGCTTGTTGGCCGTCCCTTTGACCTGCAGGAACTGCACATCAACATGATCACCCTGTCCGGCCATATCGATGAAACCGATGATGCGCTGACTCTCAGTTGGGAGCGCCGCTAGGCGCCTGAAAGGAAATCAGAAATGGACATTGCCGTTTCGAGCAAGAAGCTTGGCCTCAAAGAGCGTTATGCGTTGATGACGCGCGGGCTAGGTTGGGAACCCAGCTATCAATCGATCGACGATATTTTTCCAATGGATACGTTCGAGGGGATTATGATCCATGACTGGGATGCGTGGGAGGATCCGTTCCGGCTGACGATGGATTCCTACTGGAAGTATCAGGCGGAAAAGGAGCGCAAGCTCTATGCAATCCTTGATGCTTTCGCACAGAGCAATGGTCATCTGACGGTCAGCGACCCCCGTTACATCAATACCGTGAAACTGTTCGCCGCCGGGCTGGCACCCCTGGAATATATGTCGCACCGCGGCTTTGCCCATGTGTCGCGCCAGTTTCGCGGTGTGGCGCCGCGCGTTGCCTGCATGATGCAGTCTCTTGACGAGTTGCGCCATGCTCAGACGCAGGTCCACGCTATCAGCAATTACAACCGCTATTACAATGGCATGGCGGAGTTCCGCCATTACCATGATCACCTGCCTTATCTGCAGGTGGCGCGCAGCTTTTTCGAGGATGCGGCGACCGGAGGCCCGTTCGAATTCGTGGTCGCGATCGGCTTTGCCTTCGAATATGTGCTGACCAATCTGGTTTTCGTGCCCTTCATTTCGGGCGCGGCCTATAATGGCGATATGGGCGCGATGACATTCGGCTTTTCGGCCCAGTCAGATGAAGCCCGCCACATGACGCTGGGCCTCGAGGTCATCAAGTTTATTCTTGAACAGGATCCGGCAAATGTGCCGATCATCCAGAAATGGCTCAACAAATGGACCTGGCGCGGGGTCCGCGTGATCACCCTTGTCGCGATGATGCAGGATTATATGCTGCCCAAGCGGGTGATGAGCTGGGCCGAGGCATGGGAAATCTATTTCGAGGAAAATTGCGGTGCGCTGTTCCGCGACCTTGCGCGCTACGGCATCGTCATGCCGCCCTGTGTCGACCAGATTCGCAAGGAAAGGGACCACCTGTCGCATATGGCGTGGTGCCAATTCTATCAGGCGCGCGGAACGCTCAATTTCCAGCCCTGGTTGCCGACGCCGGAGGAAATGGACTGGCTGTCCGCGAAATATCCCGACACGTTCGATCGCTATTATCGTCCGCGCTTTGAATATTGGGCGAAGCTGGAGGCGGAGGGCACACCGTTTGAATCCACCAGTGTGCCGATGCAGTGTCAGGTGTGTCAGATTCCGATGTTTTTTACCGAACCCGATGATCCGATGACCCTGGCCCAGCGGCACAGTCACTATAAGGACGAGCAATATCATTTCTGCTCCGACTATTGCCGCGAGATCTTTGATGATGAGCCGGAAAAATATATTCAGTCGCTGATCGGCGGGCATGAGGTGTTCAAGGGCAACGCCTTTGGACCTGATTGCGATCCAACAGCTGAGGGTTTCGACCCGGCGGCGGCGGTGCTCAATTTCTGGCGGATCAATCCGGATAGGGATAACGGTCACTTCTCAGGATCGGAAGACGAGACCAATTTCAACCTGTGGCGCGGCCTTGCCAAAACCAATAGCTGACGAGTCGAGGGAGAAGCCAGTGAGCGTGCGTGCGATCAGCGATTATGAGTTTGAACCTTCCGATAGCGAGGCAAAGTTCCACGGCGTCCGCATTGTTTATGCCGGGTGGAATGGGCATTTGATGTTCGCTTCGCCCTATGCTTGGCCGCTGGCGCCGGATATGCCGTTTGGAGACTTTCTGGCCGGTCCGCTGTCCGCAGCATTCCGAAGTCATCCAGACTGGGCAAAGATCGACTGGAACAAGGCGGTCTGGACCCGGAACGGCGAGCCTTTTGCTCCGGACTCCAAGGCGACAATCGCGGATAATGGCATCGTTCACAAGGATGCGCTTCGCTTTACGACACCGGGTCTCAACGGTATCGACGGTATGGGTATCTGATGTCATACACGCTGACAATCGAGACGACCGGTGACACGCTTGAAGTGGCCGAGGGGCAAACCATTCTGGATGCTTGCCTGCGTGCAGGCATATGGTTGCCACACGCCTGCTGCCACGGGCTGTGTGCGGATTCCGACGATCGCGCGCATGTATTCCGATCTGATGCCGCGCGGCGTTCCGACCTGATCGCGCGCAGGTGGATCATCTGATCGTTGGGTGAAGATGTCATTCCTGTTTGCAGTTGGTCAAGC
>NZ_LARW01000125.1 GCF_000971055.1 Sphingomonas sp. SRS2 | reverse complement strand
TTTTCCCAGTGCTTCAGGCCTCGCAGGGCCTTGCCCAGGAACCGCTTCGCTGCCTTGGCGCTGCGGGTCGGCGACAGGTAGAAATCGATCGTGTCGCCCCGCTTGTCGACTGCCCGGTACAGGTAGGTCCACTTGCCCCGCACCTTGACGTAGGTTTCATCCAGGCGCCAGCTCGGATCAAAGCCACGCCGCCAGAACCAGCGCAGCCGCTTCTCCATCTCCGGGGCGTAGCACTGGACCCAGCGATAGATCGTCGTATGGTCGACCGAAATGCCGCGTTCCGCCAGCATTTCCTCAAGGTCGCGATAGCTGATCGGATAGCGACAATACCAGCGCACCGCCCACAGGATCACATCACCCTGGAAATGGCGCCACTTGAAATCCGTCATCGTTCCGTCCGTCCAATCTCCGCCAAGCATGCTCAAGCTTCACGATTTTTGCAACAGAGCCGTAGTCACTCCCTTGCAGGATGGCCCGAGCCGGTGCTGTGAACTCCCATTCGACAGTAGCCCGGCCATCCTCCGCATGTTCGTTGAGCGTCCAAGCGAGCAGGGCGGCGGTAAGGGTCGCGACGCGCCCTTGGGCCGAGGTCGAAGGCATCTGGAATTTCACATCCATCAGCTCGTCAAGCGTGTCTTGTATCCGATCGTTGGCATTGTGGGTGCCTCGCAGTTCACGCTTGGCGATGACGTGCGATCCTGGCTGCCAGGCTTCGCCGGCAGCTTTGGCGATCAGAAGAGCCAAGGTTTTGCGGGCTGCAAGGGAAGGCGATGTACCCGCACCGAAACGGGCTTCGATAAACTCGCCAGCTTTGACGATAGCGTGACCATCACGGACTGACGCCGTGGAAGCCGCTTTCATGGTGCGGCCGAGGACTGGATCATCGGACATAGCCCAAGTGCATCAGAAACGAGCTACGAATCAATATCTATTCGTACCTCGCTTCTGTGCGGAACACCCCACCCCATTCCTCGTAACTGGGCACCCCATTTCTCGTAGGTGCGCACCCCATTCCTCGTACCTGCGCACCCCATCCATCGTAGGTTGAGGCCTTTTCAATAACAAAATCAATAGTTTGGCCGCCCTGAATCATAGAATCAAAGAGAATATGAATCATCGCGGGTGCGCACGAGGCAACGATAGCCTGATGATATGCAGAATCGGCCTTTAGCCGATGCACTGATTATGCGTGTCGGCTACGCCGTCACAGGGGCGGCCTATCGGCCGCAGGCTTGGCGAGGAAGGAATCGGATCGAGGGCAGTGCACGATCATTCACTGGCCGTTTCCCGTCGTGTGGTTGCACCGTTTCGATCGTGGACGACGATCGCCGACACGCCTGAGGCGGTGATGCGATCGATCAGGCGATCGGCTTCCTCTAGCCGGTCACTAGGCCAGTCGCGGGCGACGTGGATATGATCGTCGCCGACCTCGACGGTCAGGTGCGAGATCGAGGGATCGAGGTCGAGCAGCCGCGCCATGTCGGCTTGGGCTTCCGGCGTGACATGGTGCAGGCCGTTCCCGGTCATCACGAGCTGCCAGGTGCGGGCGCAGTCATCCGGTTGTTCGATCATGGGCGCGTAGGTCATGGCATCGGCCATCCGGTGATGGATTTGGCGTTGGCGTTCGTGGCGAAGCAGTAGCGTACGCCCTGTCGTTTCTCGCTGTGCCAGCCGTTACCCTTGGGACAGCCGACGATATCTGGGATGGTCATGGTGCTGGCTTGGTCGAGCTGGCGGGCGAGCTTGCCGTTGGGGGTGTTGGCCCAGCTCGCGGCGGCGACCTCGTCGCGGGCGCGAGCATAGCCCGAGGCATCACCGGCCGCGTTACCGAGGTGGTAGCCGTACCCCAACGCAACAGGCACGAGCAGGGCGAAAGCGGCGAGGGCACCGTTCCACCATCCATCCCGCTGGCGCCGGCGTGTCTCGTGGACGCGGCGATCGGCCGCGTCGTTGGCGAAACGATCGCCAAGGGCGGTGCGTGCGGCCGCATCCGCCTCGATCTGGTGTTTCAGCTCCCTAGCAGCCCCGGAGAGGGCTTCCCTGGCCCCCTGACGCCCTCCGGCCTCCGCACGGCGCTCCAGGGCCTCAGGATCGACCAGGCGGGCCGCTATGGCCTTGTCGCGGGCTTCCTCTTCCTCCGCGCGCTGGGCGTCCCTTGCGGCGGCATCAGCGAGGCTGGCGCGCACATCGGCCACCAGGTCCCGCAGCGTGCCGAAACCGGCAAGCACCCGCTGGATATTGGTATCGAGGTGGGAGAAGAAGCTATGCGCCTGGGCAGCGTCAGCCGCGTCACGCGCACGACCAGCAGCAGAGGGCGGCGGGTCCGGGGGCGCGTCGAACTCGGCGGGATCGAACTTGCCGGCCGGGGGATCGTCGCGACCGGACCCCAGCAGGCCACGCCCCTTTCCGCGATCTAGCAACCGGCGCGGATCATCCCGATCACGATCCATCAGCCATCCTCCCCGGGCAGCGTCCATCCCTCGAACGGTTTGCGATCCTGATCCCGGCTGATGCGGTGGGTCAGCTCCGAGACGATGCCGGCGAACCGCTGGTCCTTGGTGGCGGCATCGAGGAGCAGGCCACCCAGGATGATCTTGCGGCGGGTATCGAGGCGGCGACCTTCGGTGGCGATCCGGGCGTTGAGTGAATCGAGGCGAGCCTTGGCCTGAGCAAGACGCTTCTTCGCCAGTTCGACAGACTCAGGAGTGGGGGCAGCCATACCTTCTCCGCGTCAAAGCACGATCACCAAGGGAGCATAGCGCAACTCAACGAACGAAGCCACCCGAGACGACAACAGGAGACAAGGGCGCACTTTAGCATTACTGCGTAATGCGTGCGGCAGGGACACCCTGCACCCATGTCGCAAGCGACAGCGGGGCCTCGGCCCCACACCCCGACCAGCGTCATGCCGCTGGACTACGTTTGAGAAGGCACACGCGAGCGATGGCGATCTACCATCTGGCGGTGAAATCGGTGTCGCGCTCGACCGGGCGCAGCGCGGTCGCGGCGGTCGCTTATCGTGCCGGCGTCTGCCTCGAAAACGAGCGCGACGGCCTGGTGCACGACTACACGCGGCGGGGCGGTGTCGAGGACACGTTCATCGTCGCGCCGGAAGGCGCGGAGTGGGCGCAGGACCGTTCCGCGCTTTGGAACGCGGCGGAGGCGGCGGAGAAGCGCAAGGACGCCAAGGTGGCGCGAGAGTATGAGCTGGCGCTACCGGCCGAGCTGGACGCCGGCCAACGCCGCGACCTGGTTCGTGCTTTCGCGGAGGATATCCGGGACCGGTACGGGGTGGCGGTCGATGCGGCGATCCATGCCCCCCATGATTACGGCGACGATCGCAACCACCACGCGCACGTCATGACAACGACGCGAATGGTGGACGCAGAGGGGCTGGGGGCGAAGACGCGCCAGCTCGACGTGCGATCGTCGGCATCGATCGAGGTGGAGGAGATCCGGGCGAGCTGGGCCGCACAGGTCAATGACGCGCTGGAACTGGCACAGGTGGCCGAGCGGGTCGATCATCGCAGCTATGCCCGTCAGGGCGTGGAGATGGAGCCGACCGTGAAGATGGGGCACGCCTCGGCCGCGATCGAGCGGCGCGCCGAGCGCGAGCAGATCGCGCTCGGCGAGGAGCCGCACGCCGTCACGCCGCGCGGGCAGATGAACGAGGCGATCCATGAGGCGCGCGGGCTGGGGGTCTATATCGAGCGTGGCCGGGAGTGGCTGCACGAGATGGGCGACCGGCTGCGGGAGCGTGCCGAGCTGGCGGCCCAGGGTATGGCGAGCTTCGTCCAGGGCGCGGCACGAACAATGCGGGCGGGGTTGCAGACCAGCACCGGCGACGGATTCGAGGCGGTGCCGGCGCTCGACCACTCACCCCGGCGCGAGCAAACGCCGGGGATCGAGATGGACCAGCCGGCGCAGGCCGAGCGCGATCGACAGCGACAACAGGAGCGGGAACGACAACGCGGACTCGACGGGCCGGATATCGGCTTCGGTCGGTAGGCTCTTGGCGTGAGCATCTGTTTTCAGAGAGTGTAAGGTTTTACTTGACATTGTGTAAGAAATATCATACAATAAGTGTATGATTAGAACATACACCAGCAAGGCGCTTGAAGCCTTCGCCACCGAGGGAGATGGCTCAAAACTTCCCGTCCAAAACCATGCACGCGTTCGTCGCATCCTGTTCGCGTTGGAGGCCGCTACAAAGCCCGAGGATATGCATCTCCCCGGCTATCGGTTTCACGGGTTGAGCACCAAGCCCAAGCGCTATGCGGTCGATGCCAGCGGCAACTATCGGGTCACATGGGCTTGGGATGAGGGCGATGCGATCGACGTGGACATTGAGGACTATCACTAGGAGGCCACTACCTCCCGACTGGACATCTGTCAGTTATTGGTTGACATGTAAGCCATTAGTTTACACATAGGGCTTATACAGAGACACATGACGGTCCGGCCTGATCCGGACAGGAGATAGATGATGAACCATCTCGTATCTGGCCTTGCTCCAATGCATCCCGGAGAACTGTTCCGCGAGGACATTCTGCCCGCGTTGAACAAGCCCAAGGCAGAGATCGCCAGGCTGCTCGAGGTTTCGCGGCAGACCCTCTACGATATCCTCGCCGAGAAGCAGGACATTACCCCGACTATGGCGCTCCGGGTCGGCAAGCTGACCGGCACCACGCCGGAAATGTGGGTGAACATGCAGCGCAACTACGACCTGCGCGTGCAGGCCGTGAAGGATGCCGATATCCTCGCCCGGATTCCGACGCTCGAAGCGGCCTGACCTTATCTCAGAAGGTGCTGGCGACTGACAGCTTCACGTGTGCCGACACAGACGGTGCTGGTGACGTTCAATCGCTCTGGTCCGACAGTGGACGCCATTCTACAAGCGAAGCGACATGGGCATGAATCAACCGACAAGTACGCTGCAAGGGGTGCCGCTCATCGACGAGATGGTTGGCAACCTGCATGCTGGAAGCGCGGCAGACATCATGCAGTTGATGCCTGATGGCTGCATCGATCAAATTATCACCTCACCGCCGTATTGGACAGCAGTCGAATATGATGGGGATAGTACGGGCTGGAGCAGCTACGAAGCATACCTTGATGATATGCAACGCGTTTGGCGCGAATGTGCTCGTGTTCTTCGACCTAACGGCAAGTTATGTATAAATGCTCCAATTATGCCTATCCCAAAGGCTGTAATAGAACAGCATACTAGGCATTTGAAGAATATAGCGTTTGATATGGAAAAACGTATTCTGGAGAATACGGACCTAGAGCGGTACAGTTTGTTTATTTGGCAGAAGCAAACATCAAAAATGATGTTTGGCAGTTATCCCCAACCCGGAAACATAATCGAGAACAACACAGTAGAGTTTATAAATGTCTACGTTAAACCGGGTAAGCCTCCAAAGTTTTCTAACGAAGTTAAGCAGGGAAACAAACTTAGCCGTACCGAGTGGCTGGATCTAGCTCAGCAGGTTTGGTTTATGTACCCCGAAGATGTGAAACGCGAAGAGGGGCATCCGGCACCATTTCCAGAGAAGCTACCAGCTCGCCTTATGCGCCTCTACACACAGGGCGCAGTCGGCGAATTCTCAGGGGAGATCGTACTTGATCCATTCGTTGGAACAGGAACGACTTGTGTCGTGGCAGAGCGCATGGGACGCCGTTGGATCGGCATCGATATTAGCGAACGCTACCTCGATTATGCGCGTCGGCGAATTGGTCGCGCTGCACCGAGTGACCCAGTGATTCTTGTCGGCAGGGCAAAGTACCCTGGCAAAGATGAACTCGCAGCTCTTGCGGCCGAGGAAGCTGGTACGTCTGGTGCGCAAGCTGCCGCTAAGCATCGTCGTAAAACTTACGGCCGTGGAGCGCCTGAAGTAAGCGATGATGGGCAGATGACGCTGGTCTGATGCCAAAAAAACCGGCTCGTCCCGAACTGCCCTCAGGCTGGAAGCGTTTCGTCCGAAACTACGCGGACGATCATGCATATTGGTACCAACCCAAGGGACTGGCAGTCACAGTCGACGCGGTGCATGACCGGCTTGCCCCATTAGTAGCGTTTGAAGGCACACGACCTTGGCGAGAATGCCAAGGAGATTACGTCAAACGGCTCAACAAGCTTGGTATATCACAAGCAGAAGGTCCGGCTCTTGCTCGGATGCTCAAGCAAGTGGTAGGCACACTTGGTTTGGCGTGGGTTGATCCAGGTGATCTGGTCGAAATCACACCTGTAGGTCGACAATTTCTTGATGCGGCTGACGGAACATCAATTCTTGCTTTACAGTCACGTCGCTATCAGTTTTGGAATCCATCGATAGGCTCTGCGGCGCATCGAGTTATCCAACTCCATCCGGTACCATTCCTAGTAAGACTACTTCAATCTCTTGATGGTGGTCTATCGACGGCAGAGTATTCGTTGTTTGCTGCTAAAGCAAAGAATATTAGTGATCTCGACAAGGTTATTGAGCAAATAGAAGCTTTCCGGGAGCTAGACGATGCGCAACGGAAAGAAATTGTTCGGCTGCTCGATGCCTACCAAATAGGCGGTACTAAACGTGGATCGCTGCTTAATACGGTGAGGCTTGGTAGGTCGTATGCCATGCGTATGTGGCAATTGTCTGACCTTTTCGATGTAGATAGCGACCACTGCCTACTACTCAAAAAAGGCGTGATTAGGGGCGAGGTTCGCAAATGGATCGATGACTACGCCACAAACGGTACTTACATCGCTTTTGATAGCGAAAAGTCTTTCTTTGCTTGGATGGGAAATCCGGACGCCAAGGCTGATCGCCAAACTGCCCTAGACGTATACACTGAGCGTGGCGACGTCGATGCGGCTGCTGCTATCAAGAAAATTATGGGAGCAAGTGCAACCGATCTACGCAAATTCAAACAGATGATGCTTAGTGAAAAAACTCTGGAAGATTCTATCGAGGCTAACTTTCCGGGATTTGCAAACTTTGTACAGCGTCCGCTTCAATTTATCGGCCGTCAGTATGAAACCACGGTAGGGCCTATTGACATACTGGCTCGTGATAAAAAGACCGGCGGCTATGTAGTTATAGAGTTAAAAAAGGGGCGTGCTGCCGATAAGGTTTTTGGCCAGTTATCGAGATATATGGGCTGGGTTAAGAAGAACCTTGCTGGTGATGCACCAGTAGCAGGCATGATCGTTGGCACGTCGATTGATGATAAGCTTCGCGCTGCCCGTGACGCACATGATACCAAGATTGATCTGGTAACGTATTCTAGCAAAATGTCTTTCAAGGTCGAATAAGGAAGCTGTCTGAACCAGACGGGGACGTGCGACGACATGATGCAAAAATCAATACTTTTGCATCAGATCGAAACCCGAGGAAAACCAGCCTCTTCCATGATGCAAAAATCTGATGCACGATTCCGCGCATGATCTACGGCTATGCGCGCGTCTCAACCACCGGCCAGGACTTGGCCCAGCGGCTCTGTTGCAAAAATCGTGAAGCTTGAGCATGCTTGGCGGAGATTGGACGGACGGAACGATGACGGATTTCAAGTGGCGCCATTTCCAGGGTGATGTGATCCTGTGGGCGGTGCGCTGGTATTGTCGCTATCCGATCAGCTATCGCGACCTTGAGGAAATGCTGGCGGAACGCGGCATTTCGGTCGACCATACGACGATCTATCGCTGGGTCCAGTGCTACGCCCCGGAGATGGAGAAGCGGCTGCGCTGGTTCTGGCGGCGTGGCTTTGATCCGAGCTGGCGCCTGGATGAAACCTACGTCAAGGT
>NZ_LARW01000124.1 GCF_000971055.1 Sphingomonas sp. SRS2 | reverse complement strand
CGGTCGGGCTACGCCCTCCCTACGCCGCGCTCAGCGCAAGCTGGCGCCTCACAACAACGTTACCCGATCCCGCAAGGGGGTCCCTTTTAGACGCCTATCGGGGGTCCCGTTTGCACGCCGATTGACAGAGACGCCCTTCTTCACCGCGTTCAGGATCATCCTATGCTCCTGGATAATCGCGATACGGTTTATTCTGCGGTTATAGGTGAAGGCTTCGTCATCGGTCGCCACAAGGCACACCACTTCGGTGTCGCCCCTATCGAGCAGAATAGCGATCCGGAGATGGCCATCGAGGAGATGGTATCGGTCGCGATCCTCCGCATCGCGCGCTACAACCGGGGGCTCGATGATCCCGACCTCAGCGATCGAGGCAGCGATTTGAGCAAACTTCACTGATTTGCGGATGCGCTCGGATACCTCGTGTAGTGGCATGATCTGCGGGATAGGTATCCGCAGGCTGGTTTCCTCAAAGCCGAGTTTCACGGAGAGCCGCGCCTTGCGCATGTTCACAGCGAAACCTCCTGTAGCGGCGTAAGCCTGAAGGCCAGGTTCTCAGGTAGGGTTTCTAGCCCTTCGTCTTCGAGCAAGGCGACAAATTGTTCATCACTTTTCAGCCTACGAAGCGCCTCAGCAACCAGCATAAGCCTGTCCCTCGTCGCGTTTGCTCGCCTGATCATCTCGCGCTTTCGGTCGGCATCTTCCTGATAGGCTTTGACCAGTTGTTCCGACGACAGATGCTCGTTTGACCGCGGACGAGAATCCAGGTTCTTGCCGTGGCGCCGACGTCGTTCGACAAGCTTCTTGGCAGCTAGCAGCTTTTTGCCCCTGAGGGCGCCCTTTTCATACGCTTCCTGAAGCGCGCGTTGCACACCCTCGTCATCGGCATCGGCAATCTGAACGGCGATATATAGCGGGATCATTCGAGACTCTACGGAACGAAGCAGCCGCTCCTCTCCCCGTTCGAGAAGCCTCGCGACACCGTGAACATATTCCGGAGAAAGCCCTGTCTTTCGGCCAATATCCGACAAGCTGTGGCCTCGTTGCCGCATGCCTCCAATATCTTGAAGAAGGTCGATCGCGCGGTGCTGGCGACGAGCGCAATTTTCAACGAGGCTTGCGATGAGGCAATCTTCAGGCTCGGCCGATACAACGAGCGCTGGCACCTCTTGCTGGCCGAGCGCCTTATAGGCTTCTAGCCGACCCTGGCCACAGACGAGGTCATAAAAGGGACCGTCGGCCTCCATGCGTCGAGCGACTGTGACCGGACGTTTAAGTCCAATCTGCGCTATATTGTCCACGATCTCCTTGAAGACCTTTTTGTTGCGGAAGCGTGGATTGACGACGGTGATGCGGTCGAGCGGGATCCATTCGACGCGCTGTGCGGGCCGAGCGTTCATGCGGCCCTCCGAAATTCGGCGCGGGCCGCTAGCTGATAGAAGGCTGCGAGCCTGTCGAACCGATAGGCATCCAGGGATAAGCCATTATGTTCGCACAGGCGCAAAATGGCATCGTGCATGTCCAGCCTGGGCAGCAGATAATAGTCTCGGGTCGCGATATTATCGGAGTCCATGCGTACCGCGACCGTAATATCGGGATTTAATGGAGTATCGAGCCTCAGCCGCCAGCGCAGCGAACCTGCCAAGGTCGGTGCGCAGCGCACGATCACGATTGAGGCCGTGAACTCGCCGTTGATCGTGAGGAGATCGGTCGTCGGATCTTGGGTGACTTGGCCGCCGGCGGCCTGCAGGCCTTCGACGACTTGCGAGATCAACGTGGGGTGCATGCGCCGTAAGCTACGGTTGATCTCCAAATAGCGGTAATCATGGTCGGGAATGAAGCCGACCAGCGCATAGGCTCTCAGAAGGCTACCAAATCGGGTCCGGTATGCGCTGCTCGAGGGGCCCTCAAACTCATCAATGATAATTCCCGATAGCTTGCCGGCCCGCTCGAACATCAGCCGGAGCTTTTCGATCATCGCGTCGTCACTGAGCCTTTCAGATCGCGCGAAAATGATCGCCTGAGCACGGTCGAACATGTCGCGATCGACGATCGCTTCAAAAACACCGTCAGCTCGGATCCAGTCGTCTGCGGAGTTGCGGACATGCTCATATTTGAGTTTGAATGAGGTTCGGCCCCAGACGTTGTTGCCGATATATTTTTCGTTGATCAGCAGTTGGTGAATTGAGCCGCGCGTCCATGCGCGGCCGAGGTCAGACTTGATACCGCGCTCGTTGAGCGACGCCGCGATCTCCCGCTCGACGAGCCCCTCTTCGACAAACTTTTGATAGACGTCCCTGACGACCAGGATTTCATCTTCCGGTCCGGGGATCAGGATAACCCTATCGGTGGCGATGCTTTTATGCTCACCGGCGGAGAGCTCTGCTTTCCGTTCGCCATTCTGGTCGATAAGGACGCGGCGCAATCCGAAACCCGCGGCACCACCCTGGCGATAGCCATGCCGGATCAAATTGGCCTGGCCCGCAAATACCTTGACCGATAGCTCCCGGCTATATTCGCCGGCCATCGCCCGCTTCACGGTCTTGATGATCGAGGAACCGATACTGCCGTCATTCTCGAACTGCTCGGCACAGTAATGCACTGCGACACCAGCGCGCCGGCAGCGTAGTTCATAGGTAGCGGCCTCATCCGGGTCCTGAAATCGCCCCCAGCGGCTGACGTCGTAGACAAGAACCGCTTTGAAATCCGCTCGGCCCTTCTCGATGTCGTCGATCAACTGTCGAAGTGATTCTCGTCCTTCAAGGTTCAGGCCGCTCTTGCCCTCATCGGCATAAGTTCGGACAATTTCGTAGCCCCGGCTCTCCGCATATCGTCTTATCGTAACTGACTGATTATCGGTCGAATATTGCTGGTGCTCGGTCGACATGCGGACATATTCGGCCGCTCGCATCTTCTGCAGCTCTCCGCCTGCGCGATTCAAGTCGTGGTCAGTCCAATCAATCACCATGACGTTAGCACCCGCACGTGAGGCCCCGAAGCTCGCGAGAACCTTAGACCGGAAGGGGCGGAAAGATGTTTCCAAATAGCGGCAACAGAGTTCCGAAGGCGGGTGAGCACCTGTCGGACGCCGAACTTGGACGATTGCTCGGCGTGGCGCTGAGAGAAGAATTAGGCGCAAGCGCAAGGGCGACGAAAACCATCATGCGATGGACCGGTGCGTGCGACCGTAGCGCTCGCAATTGGATGCACGGTGACGGTGCACCGAGCGGCGCTCACCTGATCGGGCTAGCTCGGGGTTCCGATCATGTGATGGCGATGCTGCTCGAATTGACGGGGCACACCGAGTTCCTTGTCGCCGCCGATATCCACGCCGTTGAGGTGGCGCTGGCGCGGGCTATGGGAGTCATCGAGACGCTCAAGCGCCAAAGGTTGAAGAGCAGCGACTAGTCAGGAAGTGCCGAGCTATTTCGGCATCGGTGGATCAGGAAAGCGGAGGGCTGTTTTCACTCGGCCCAGAATGGTGCGCTTCGCTTCAAGCTGAGTGATCATGTTAGAAAGACTGATTTCGCGCCACCGACTATCAAGCCGCTCGTCGGCGGCAAAATGCCTGAAAAGGTCGATTGGGTCATTGGCCAGAGCCCGATGGGCTTTCCGGCCGGTGATGTCCGAACGAAGATAGCGGAACAACGCCTGAAGAATCTCGATGGCTTCTCGCTGATCTTCCCCTGCCAAGGCCTCGTTAATGTACTCCCGAAGCACGATCGGTGCCGCGGCCAACTGACGCTTAGACGTGCCATCGGACCGCCCGAGATCCATCACATTGGCCACGCGACTTTGCAGACAATGAAGCGGATGCATGAGGCGTATGGCGATTTCGCCGGCGATGCCCTCATGCTCATAGGGGAGGATCAGATCGGCGACGCCCTGTTCCAGGCCGCGTTGGACGCCTTTGACGTGCGAAAGAAAGTCGATGTCGATGGCAAGGCCGCCGATGGTCGCGTGAACGATGGCGGTTTGAAACGTCGTGTCGTTCGCATCTGGGACCTCGACCGTTCCTCCCAGGCCGTCTGCCAGTTTCTTGGCGACGTCGCGCTGACCATAATAGTCGATGTCTTTCGAGGTGTAGGGCCGGAATTCCAGGAGTTCGGCAGCGCGGTCCGAGTAATATTCGGCCCAAAGGTTCAGCGCTTGGCCGCCGACCACGAAGGCACGTTGGTCATGCTCAAGGATCTTCGAGATGTCGAGAACCGCGCGGGGCGGTACGGGAACCGAGGTCAGAGGCTAACGGAACCGCGGCGGGCAATCCGACCGCGCGAAACGGCGAGACCCGAAAAGAAACCATTGCGCTGAGCCAAGTCGCTCAGGGATGCAACACCGTTCCGCAGGTCAGAATCGTCCTGGTCGCGCGAGCGCTGTTTTTCGCGCTGACGCTCCACTGCATCATATCGACCCGACTGCATCATGCCTCACACTCCAAGGCTCACCTACGGCTGCAACTATTGCCAGTCAATAAACGCGCACGGACTATATTTTATCCGGAGGCGCTCCACTGCCGCCTCAGGCAGGGGCGACTTCGTAGAAGCGAGACCGCGTTAGCGGTTCGCCCCTGCCTGAGGCGGCAGTGGACGCACGTAGCACATTTTCCTAGAAAAATCAAGATAAGGAGCGGTTGGAAGACAGTCAATGACCGCCTCCCCAAAACGGCTCACACGTCTCATTTCAACGAGGTCAGCCGCTTTCCGATCGCCATGAGAAGCGTGGATTGATCGACATAGACCCGACGGATGCCCGCCACGCGCTCGGGCGACCACCCCATGATGTCGGCGACCTCTCGATCGGTGAGATCGGTCTCGGTCAGCAAGCGGGTACAGAATGTCCCGCGGACGTCGTGGAGGTGCTTAAAGATCTTGTCTCCCGATTCCTCGTCGACATGCGCGATGTCGGCCGCATCTCGAACCCGGTTGAAGCTCCCTCCAAATCCATCGGCGCTCCATGCTTCGCCGCGGCTGTTGACGAGGACGGTCTCCACGCCTTCCTTCCGATGGCGCCCCCGCAGCTCCTCAAGTAGGGCATCGAGCGCGGGTATTCTGGGCATCGCCATATGTCGCCGTTTGCCGGCACTTTTCTTGAGCGCCTTCTTGACGATGGCGTGCTCACCCACCTGGGCCCAGGTCAGCGTTGCCAAATCGGCCCGGCGCAGGCCCGTCAGCGCGGCAAGCCGCAGTCCATCGACAATATGGGTCGATCCCAGCTCGGCGGCCTTAGCGGTGAAGCGGGCGATGTCGTCATCGGTCCAGATGATCTCCGCACGCTGTCCATTGCGGTAGAGCTGAGGAATCTTCGCTGCCGCATTGAAAATGACTCGCCCCCGCAACCGTCCAAACTCGAGCAGCGAGCGCAAGACGGTCACACCAATGTCAGCCGCGCGCGGCGTTTCAGCACGGGAGTCGCGCCAAGCAACGACCTTGGCGACCATTCGCGGGTCGTTCCACACGGCGAGCGGCGTCTTGCCCCATTTCTCCTCAATCCGATCCAGCGCGGATCCCCAGGTCTTCTGGGTGGAAGCCGAGAGCGCCGACCACTCTGGACTGGAGCGACGATCGGGATCTCGCGATCTCCATTCCCGGATCAGCGACATCAAAATCGTGGTGTCTGGCGCTCTTTCCGCGTCGCGCGCGTCCGTGATCGCCTTCAGCACCGCAATGCCAAGTCGAGGGGCTGTCGGACCAACGGATTTGAGGACACAAGGTCCACCGCGCCAGGCATAGATATACCAGCGCACCGGGCGTCCTGGGCGAGCGCGCCGAACGATATGAACGCCTTCGATCAAAGCCGACCAGCTTTGTCCCAGCGGTCAAACTCGGACTCTTTGGCGGGATCGGTGCCCAACACGCTGCTCAATCGGATCGTGCCGTCCGGGTGCAGATCGATCGTCACGATCGGCAGGCCACTCTCCTGAATGGCAGCTACTGCCGTCACGATCTCAGTCTTGACCGCATAGCGCTTAGGTTCGATCTCTTTTGCTTTAGGGCGCGGACGTGGCGTGACCGGGCCATCTGGCAAGGTGGCGAAGCCCACTCCCCCAATGCCCCGGACTCCTTTGCGCGGCACTTTGAGCGAGCGCGGGTCGATCGGTGCCCAGCTCATGCGGCGAGCTCCCGGATCACATTATCAGCCGGCGACCATAAAACGCGTCGCCAATTTTGACCGACGGTCTCGAGTTGATCATGCGAGACCCACGCGCTGACACCAGGCTTGGATTCATAACGATAGACCAGCAGGTCGTCGCCTTGCAGGTTCATCAACTGGGGCTCGAGCAAGGTTCGCTCGACCAGCTCGCCACGGACACGCACGCCCAGTTCGCTACCTGGCGCATAGACAATAAATTCCCCGTCCGGGCAGTCGACAATTGCGCTGTCATCGCTGGAACCAGTCCCAAGCCCTTCATACCATTCGACAAGAGCCGTCGCAGTCTCCAGCGAGACGAGCGCCTCCGATCCAGCGGCATGGGCTGCGATCACCAGGCGCCGAAGAAAATCACCAAAATGGGTAAAAAGAGGCTCGGTGAGGCGAAGGCCGCCGTGAATGCCGTCATAGATGGCGATACAGTCGTTCGACTTTCGCGGACCGCTTTCGCTATGAAAAGCGATATTGCTATCGGCAAAATCTATGTCCGACCCGGCAATACTGTGTTCGCGAGCCAGTAGATTGACGAGAGCACGCGCTACCGCCTGCCGGGTCTTGAGTTGCCGGTCGCCGGTACCCGCAAACCAGGGTTGCTCTATCTTGATGACGACGCCGGTCGTCGAGATTTCTCGCTGCTGACGGGTCATATTCGGATTAGTCTGCTTGAGGTCGCGATACAGCATCGCCATTGAACCTGCGCGAAATCCCTCTACGGCCTCACTGACCTGCAATTCCGTCTCGGCAACTAGCCCCACCTCGCCCTTCAGTAAGCGCCCCTCGATGAGCTCGGGCGCGGCGATTGACGCATTGACCGTTTTAGAGATGAGTGCGGATGTCTGCTGCGCCTGACGCACCGGTTCGAGCATGATTGCCCGCCCGTAGCTGCTGTTGCGCCAGCCAGTGACGCGCATCGGCCGACCCAAATGGAGATAGGTCGCGCCCGGATAAGCTTCGCGAATGGCTTGCGCTTGGCGGATCGTCCCGACGCGCTTCGAAGAGCCGGATTTTAGCTGCAGGCTGTACTCGGCTTCCGCAATCGCTCGCAGAGGATAGTTGAGATGCGGGCGATCGCCGCCGATTGCAGCAATACCGTCGAACTCTCGTGGGCGGCGTCCACCCGGAGAAGCCATGTCTACGATCGCAGCGAAGCTCTCGGGCCAGTCAGTCCGCTCGATCTTGTCGAGAGCATCGCATTCCGCCACCAGGCAACGCGCCTGAGCGAATTGGATGAAGCGGTTGTCGAGATAAAGGTGTGACGGCTCGACCGAGCCCTGATAATATTCATGGAGCGACGATCCGAACTGCCGAAAGGCATGGGGCGGCGCGACCACCGCGAACAGCCCAGGCATGGCGCGCCCGACACGCCCGACCCGCTGGCGAAACGCCTTTTTCGACGCCGGGATTCCGAGGTTGAGGCCAATTACAAATTGCGGAATGTCTATGCCGAGTTCGAGAGCGGAGGTTGCCACCACGCCGCGCAACCGTCCCGCGCGAAGAGCTTCTTCAATTGCAGCTCGATCTTCCGCCTCATAACCACTTCGATAGGATAAAACGTCGAGCTTCCGAAGCTGCCAAGCGATGCGCTCCACCCCTTGGCGCGAGTCATGAAACGCGATGAATGCGTGGGGAGCGATCGTGGTGGCGATCTTCGACAGCATGTCGGCCATCGCGGCTTCACCGGCCGCTCCATGATCGGGGCCATCGATATGGAGCAGCGTGCGGCCGTGGCGCGGCGATCCATCCTCGGCATCACCGATCGCCAGGAACGGCAGACCGGTAAGCGCTTCGAGATGGGCGGCCGGATCTGCAATCGTCGCCGTGGTGGCGATGACCTGGAGCGATCCAACAGCGCCGTCTTGCCCGCTCAGCCGTGCCTGCGCGACACGTAATCGACGCAGGAAATAGGCCAGATTCGTACCAAAGACCTTATCATAGACATGGGCCTCATCGAGCACGAGCAGACGCAGTTCGGACAGGAAACGGCCAAAACGAGGCGTTCCAATCTGACGCATTGCCCAGGCATGCATGACATCCGGCGTCGCCAGGATGATCCGGGCGCGGTCGAGTACGTCGAGCCGCTCGTCCATGCCGATGTCGCCATGGAGCTCGCCGATGATGGAGGGAGGCAGACCCGCCCGTTTCACATCGCGCCGCCAGCGCGCATGCTGATCCCCTCCGAGGGCCTTCTGCGGATAGAGAACGAGAACCCGGCCTTTGCCTTCGAGCATCTCCCGGATGGCTGCAGCTTGGAAGATCAGCGATTTGCCCGAGGCCGTGCCGGTGGCGACCACGATATTACGCCCGCGCGCCACCTCTGTAAGCGCGGCGCTCTGGTGCGACCATGGCCGTTTTCCATCCAATGTGCGCACGAACCAGTCGCCGATCGCGCCTGACTGATAATCGGCATCAAGCTTGGCCCGCCGCTCCTTTCGAGCTCGCAGATCCATGCGCTCGATGATCGACGCCGAAGTCGTAGCGACAAATTGTTCGAGAAGATTAGGCAAAAGCGCCTCCTTTCTTTGGGACGATGAGAAAATGCTAACCGCGGGGCCGCGACAGCATGCTGTGCGCCTGCGGCCGGCGATCATTATCGAGAGCGGAGCGGACCGACCTGCGGACGCGGTCGACGATCCCGAAAAGATCGGCCACGTCCCTTAGCCGTGGTCATGGGGCGCTTCTGACGAATGGAGGCCTTGGCCGTCGTTGGCAGTCTCATGGACGTCCGTGCATCCGACAGCCGGATCGCCGGGCCACAACACAAGTGCGGACCCCGACCATAAATAGTGCCGACACCGACCGACGCCACGGCGGCGCGAATATCGGCCTGAGTCAATCTCGTGAGGGGCGCCCCTCCACGGCGCGCATGGATTTCCAGCGCAATAATGAGTTGGTCACGCGCAGAAAGCCGAGGGTTTTCAGGTTCACCTTCGCTTGCTGTGGTCAGCGGTCCTGTCGGTATGGGATGCGATGTCATTGCTTCTCCTTCTGCTGTTGATGCAACGGAGACTAAGCCCACATCGGCAATCATTACTAGATGAAAAGATAGTTAACGCCATCAATATTCCCAACATGTTTTCTTTAACCTTAACACAGGGGCATCATAACTTTGATTCTATCTTGAAAAATGAAGCATGACACTAATCATGTAAAATCGGAAGATTTGTCCTTGCTATATTTAATGGTTTAGTTCTATGCGAACCATCTCGGATAGATCTATCGAGATATGTTTTTTATTGATATGAAGAGATTTATGCTTAGGATTTTACTCCATCCTGGCTACGGGGCGATGGCGAGATGTCTGGCAGGGTTGAAATCAGGATCGGACCTCAACGCTGGTCGATCCGGCTCCGCCGCGAGCTTCATTCCGAGGATAGGGCGGGCGGTTTTCGACTGTCCGTAAAGATCGGGCATCGACTGGCGTGTCACCGTCGCGCACGCGGCCTGTCACCGGAAGCCGCGGCGATGCAACTCGGTATCGCGCCCATCATCCTTGCGCAGATCGAGACAGGATTGATCGAGCCAACAATAGGTCAAATTCAACGCGCCGCAGAAATTTTCGGCGTTCAGCCCGAGGAACTGGCGTTCGGCAACAACCTGATCGATGTCCATCAGACATCCGTGCCGCTGCCCCTCCGGAAGATATGTGATCCGGCGGCAGTGCCGGACGTTATGTTCGTGCCGCTGTCGATGATCGACACCCGCGGAACATCCGAGGCATTCTACCTCTCCCGCGATATGCCAGGCCTTTTGCGTGCCGCAGGCGAGGTCATCATTGTCGACACTGTCGTCCGCGAGATGGGAACGGAACCGCAGGATTATCTGATTGAAGGCGCGGACGGGCTGGAAATTGTTCGCGTCGAGCCCCAATCATCAACCCCATCAACCCCATCAACCGCGACCGTTCGACGCGAGTGCGGAAAGCTTCACTGGATCCGTAAGTCGACGCTAGTCGTCAGGGGGCAGATCAATTGGACCATGGTCTGCCCCCTGATCGACCACCGCTGATCGCGCCATCTCAAACATGCTGAACATTGTCAGTCTCTGAAACTGAGCCGCCCGTTCTCCACACGAACTGCGGGTACAGGCGACCTGCCGCAACTTCGGACTGTGAAAGCTCCTCAAGTCAGCGAGCCATCAGAGCCTTCAGGGGAATCGTCATCAGGATCCTGAGGATCCACCATGCCGAGCGCCGCTATCGCCTTAAAAAAGTTCTTGGACGGTTCGATATATTTTTCGGTCGTATCAAGGCGAGCATGCCCAGCAGCGAGTTGCACGTCGCGCAACGAGCTTCCGTGCTGTCCGACGATGTGCGCCAGCTGGGTAATGAAAGTGCGTCGACCAGAGTGACTTGAACAACCCTTGAAGCCGCATTTCTTGAACTGCCGCCAGAACCATACCGTGAGCGCGTTCGGAGTCACCGGCCGAACTTGGCGCTGCTGGCTGAAGGCAACGAAGTCCACCCCCGGATAGGCTTTCATGAAGCTTGCGACTGAGCGGGATAATTCTCCGTGAACGGGAATGTACCGAGATTTCCGGTTCTTAGTGGTAGCACCGTAGACGATCATGGTCGTGTCGACCCGGCCGGCCGGCGTGAGAATTGAGTCGAGGGTGAACTTGGCAATCTCCGAAGCGCGCAGACCGGCACGAAAGGACAGCTGTATCACCACGTCCGCTGCCAGCGGATGGAAATGCTGGTCCATGACGAATTGACGGAAGCGAGTAAACTCGGTTTCCGACAAGATCTTTGCCCGCTTGGTCGGCCCTTTTTGCTTTTCGGGCATACAGAGCCTGTCGGCAGCCGACCGGCGACTGCCCGGCTCGGCGGGGTCGCGCAGGGCTCGCAGCTTAGCCGCCTGCCTCCCGAGAGCCTCCTCAGAACTTAAACGCTGATAAGGACGGTAAAACCGCGATGCCATAAAGCCTCCTTTCGTTCCTTGGTGCGAACTAAATTCCGCCTCCGGCCGATTCGATCAAGACGAAAATAAGTACAAATATCTTTCTGTCGTCCCAAATCAGGAAATGTGGAAGATATGACCTTCACGTACGCGGATATATACTGTTAAGGTTAACTACATTTTCCTCGGGTCGTTTCTATATTTTTCGTTCGAGATTGAGATACGTAAAATATGAACTGTAGAATGGTGGACGGATTGAGTCCCGATCCTGCCTTCATCACAAACCATTCGATTAACAAATCGCAGATTACGTCCGATCGCCGGATACGAACCCTGTTATGGAAATTGCGAAATACTGATCGGCGCACCCAGCTGGATTCATGCTATCAGCAGCTGACGATCCAGTGGTCATGGACGTCCATCTCTTCCGGCAGGCGCGCCCGTAGATCCGAGGCTTCGCCGCGGCGCGCTGCCGGCCTTCGGCCGTCAGAGGGGCCTGTCATAGAATAAGGATTTTATTTCCAACTTCCGGGCGCCGCGGAAAACGGCGGGTTTTTGAGGGCCGGAAAGATTTTGGGAGACGTCTCTGAAAGAAAACGGAAGGTAAGAATCCAGGGGAAAGAAAAAGCGGGGCGCCGGAAAGCGCGAGTTAAGGCATCTGGTCCCGGCCGCGTCAGGCGTTGCGACCGCCAGTGTCTAGGTAAAGTTTAGGCCATTACTACTCGCGACGAGGCAATATCAGACCGGAAGATTTGTCCTATTGGTAACACGGCGCCGAATATCATAGTATTAATAAAGTTTATCTTGACTTTGTGATCGAATACCCATATCATTATGACCAATCAGCACCATCGACGTACAGTCGTTTCGCCGGATTATTCCGCAGTGCTGGCCCTCCCCTGTCTTTGGATCGCCCTGATCCTTCCCCCAAGGAATTACCGCTATGAATCTGCCGTCGAAGAAGGACCGTGCCGCTACTATTATCTCCAAGATCATTGAGCTCGATCGCGCCTACGGGATGACGATCCCGGGTCGCCTTTCCACCAATGAGCAGATGTCTCGCCTCGTCCAGACCGAAGACAAGTGGCGCGCTTTTATCACGCCCAACCACCGAGTGACGATCGGGCGTCTCACCGAGCGGCAGGTTGGCGTTCGCTACCTACGCGATCCCGAGAGCACCATTTACGAGGTCCAGGTCTTCAACAGCCCTCGTCTCGTTGTGAATATGCGCGGCGATGAGGTCCATCTTCACAGCTACATTCCCGGAAAATGGGAATCCTGGTTCGGTGTCGATGATCGTGACAGCACGCCGTTCGATCGTTTCCCGTTCGCAGATCCGAAGTCGCCTGAGTGGCAGGCGCTTGTCCGAACCGCAGACTATCAGCTGCCGCCGCTGTTCGATCAGCCGCCTGACAAGCCTTATGATGGCCCGCATCGTCCCGGTGGCGGCCGCGGCAAGCGCTTGCGTTGATTGCGTAACGATCCTTGTCGGGCGCTGTACTAGATCTCTATGAGCATGGCGGCAGAATTGGCTGAATCGGTTGAGGGTTCGATCAAGCTTGTCAGCTGCCGTGCATTGTCGAAGAAACGAGCGGCGGCTTACCGCCTTAGATGCAGTGATTTATTGGCACCGGTTGCGGCCCGAAAGCGGACATTGCTTGGCGAGCCAACGGCCGCCGGTCCGAACGAGCGACTTTGGGAACATTATTCAGTCGGGGCGGCTTTGGGGATACCTTGAGCGAGATTGCGAGTGCTGTGGAAGAGAAGTGTCGCTCACCGACTCTTCCCGGTCATGCAACGCCGCCTTGATGTGGAGCGACCGTAGTTAAGCGGCCGCTTTCGGTTTCAGGGCCTTGCAACGCGCAGGTCAGTAGCGGGTAGAAGGGCGACCGAGCGCCGGACGACCATGGCTTGGCCGGCCGTCTCTGGCCCAGAGAATACGTCCGTCTCGAACAAAGAAATGACTATGACAACCTCGCACCCGCCAAACCGACGGATGCAAGGTCACGAGGCCGTTGCGGCCAACGTCTGCACGCCAGCTCGGATTGTCACCTGATATAAGGCTCAGCTGGATGAGTTCCTTGCAACCGCAGGGGCACAAAAGAGCGGCTGCCCAGGGCGGACTGCTTTCGTCCCCGACCAGATACACGGTCCGGGATGATGGGCGATCTGGAACATCGTCCGCATTCTGTCCAACCCATTGTTTATGCCCTAGAAGTGCTCGGAGCCAGTTTACCCATCGACGCAACCAGTTCATGCGGCCTCCTTGAGGCTTAGCTCGGGCATGTCGAGCAACGGGGTAACATCGCCGCGGCCGATGTGCCGCACCAGAAGCGGACAAGGCTCACCGTCGCCAACATGTTCGTAGATGGCGTGGCTGAGGCTTACCCGGTGAATGGCGAATTCTTCGTTCGGATCGAGCCGGTAAGGGTGGAGCCGGGCCAGCAGTTCGTTGACCGCAAGCGATGCAATTAGGCTGTTTAGCTGGATCACTGCCGGTCGATCTTCCGGCACTCCCTTGATATAGCCGCGCTCGCGCAGATCGCGATATGCCGCCGGATCCACTCGATAAAGCCCCGCTGCCCGTACTTGTTCGAGCGTGTAGACGTTTCGACTGAGCAAGCTCGATCCGCCGGGCTTGAGATAATGCACCGTCCCGCAAACCTGATCGACGCTACCCTTGCCGTCCGCCTCCAGTTTTACACCCAGATCGAAATAGGCGAGCTGGTAGAATGTGGCGAGCCGGTTGAGGAGATGCCGCCCGTCCACGCTGTCCATGCAGCCGAAGACGATGTCGCAGCTAGCGACCGCTTCGAGGGCCTTCGGCGAGAATAGCGAGACGGGATATCGCTCGACGCGCGTTCCGAAATCTAAGGCCTCGATTGCGTCGGCGAGGACGTCGACCTTGAAGCGGCCGCCGACCGCATCCGCGCGCCGGCTGTTGACGATGCGGTTGAGATTCTTGTCCTCGATGCGATCGGGATCGACCAAGACGAGTTCACCCACGCAGTTGCGCGAAAGCTGATCGATCACCACGCTACCAGTGCCCGAGCACCCCACGACGGCTATGCGGAGCCGACGGAGTTGCTCATAGGTCCCAGCGCCGAAGCTCTGAGCGACCCGCCGGGCATGTTCGGGAACCGGCAGACTTTGATCGGCGGTCTGCCAATAGGCTAGATCGTCGCCCACGACATTGACATGATGTAGGGGAATAAAGCCGCCCACGTCGGTAACGCATCGGCCGAAAATGCGGCCGCAGTCGAGCATAACCGCGCTGCCGTGCGGCCCTTCTACCCATCCATGAATTCCCGGGAATAGGGCGCGATCTGCTATATTGTCGATGTCCGAAAAGCGATCGAACGCAATATGCCCGTGCATCTTGAACAGCGACCAGCCATATCGCGCTGCCTGGGCGAGAAGGTCGGGCAGCATGTCAGTGGGCCAGGTCACGCTCTCCGGTGTTCTCTCGCACACATCATGCGCGACGGGGTGGATCGAGCGCACCACTAAACGGGTTTTCTCCGTTCCGGCGGCGCGACCGCACAGCAGTAGCGCTACGGCTTCCTTGCCATCACCCGGAAAAAGATGTGCTTGGAGTTCAGCATGCTGCTGGCTGGTGAGTGTCAGCGAGAAGAGCTTCATGAGTCTTATCCTTTGCGAAGCTCGCGGGCGAGCCAGTCGTCGACCAAGGCGAAATGTGTGGCCAGATTGTCTAGTCCCGCCCGCCACGGATTGGCCGGGGTTCGGTGACGGCTCCAGCGCTGCCAGATCTTGCCGTCGAAGCTATCGTCGGACAGAGCTGCGATTGCCCGCCCATCCGTTCGCACCAAGGCAGGGCTGAAATAAGCCATGTCGATCTGAGTGTCTGGATAGCCAGGGTCGATCCTGACATTCACATCGACTTTGGCGACATTGTAGCCTGCAGGCATCGGCCAGCCATAGATTACCACGCGGGGGATCCCGCCTTCGGCGATGAGCTCATATACAAGCCCAAGACTATCCAGCCATTCACCGTCCTCGGCGGGGAGCGCGAACTGGCGACGGCCTGCGCCCAGTCCCTCGGTCTGGTCGAGGGGCAGGGTCAGGAACTTTTCGTTGCCAGGTTCTCGCAGATCGACACGTTCATCCAGCTCGAGGCGCCGCGGTTGGCCCTTACCCTTGCTATAAAGGGCAAACCGCTCGACAGGCAGCTTGCCGGCAATGGTGAGCAACTCGCGTGCCGTCGGTGTTGGATTGGCGGTCTCGTAATGCTCCTTGTCGATCTGAAATTTATATTCCTTCGGCTGCTTGTCTTTCCCGTCGGTCATGGCGACACTCCCTCATGAGCTGTACCTCCTAATGCTGCCCAGCCGCCCCGGTCCGGACCGGCCAAGATCAGAAATTATTTTTGCAAGCTCTGTCCGGATGCATTCGCCTCGTCAGCATGAACGGATATGAGCATGATCGCGGTGAATGATCAGGATGAACGATATGTGTCGGTTGCCGAAGCCGCGCTTGCTCTCGCGGGCCTGACCGCCGCTGATCTCGCGCGCCTTGGCCGCATTGCGCAGCTTCGCGCCCACGGTTTGCCCGGGGCGAGCTGGGAAGATCTTGTCGACGAGGCGATCGAAAAACTGCTGAGCGGCGCGCGCCGCTGGCCCGCCAAGATGCCGCTGGTCGCTTTTCTGCGGGAGGTGATCCGCAGTCTTGCAAGCGAGCTGTGGCGCAAGCATGCTCAGGCCGCGATCGTGACACTTCGGTCCCATCAGGAGGAGGAGAAGGACGAGGATCCCCTTCTGCAGGTGGCGGATAGCGCGCCGGGACCCGAACGAGAGGCGCTTGCCCGCAACCTGTTCGAGAAAGTTCAGGTGATCTTCGAAGGCGATGAGGCTGTTCAAGGAATCCTCAGCGCGATGGCGGATGGCCTCAGCGCCGAAGAAATGCAGCACAGCCTCGGGCTGTCGCATCGCGAATATGAAACCTGCCGGCGCCGATTGCGGCGCGGCCTTGCTCGCTATTTTCCAGAGGGAATTGAGGGATGATCGACCAAGCGAACGATGCCGGGGCGATGCTGTCACGGCTCGAGGATGAGCTCTTGGCAAGCGCGGATGTGGATATTCTCGCTGGCCCTGGGGCCGCGGAACTGTCGCAGCGCATGGCATCGCTCGTCGACGCGCGGTTGCGGACACAACTCAAGCGCGTAGCCCTGCCGGCTCGGGTTGCGGGGCGACCGGATCGACGTGGTCCGCAGATGCGGCAGCAGTTGAATAAGCGTCAGATGGTGGATCGCGTTCTAGTCGCAAGCCCCAAGGCTCGCGCATTGGTAGAACCCGATCAGATCGCTATGATGAGCGAAGAAGAGCTCGATAAGCTCCTGCTCCAAATGCGGGCGCTGGGATTATTGGGTTCGGATGATTAGATCGGGAAAGGCGTCTCGGCGCCCAGGCAATAGGCGTTAGAGGAAGAGGTCATGGTACGTATTGTCGAACGATCCTTGGGCAAGAAGGCACGCGCCGCACGCGCGCCGGACCTGGAGTCTCGCCGGATCGTGACCCTCCAGGGTAAGCGCGTGAAAGCCCGGTTGGTTGACGCTGATAGCAAGTCGCTTGGTGGCGATCTGCTGGACGCCTTTGGCTTCGCAGTAGAGCGCGCCATCCGTCAGAACAAACAGCTCGGTGACGCCGATACCCCTCATGATGACAAAGCCTAGCCGTCCGCGGCTCTGGATCGTGGCAGGGCCAAACGGGTCCGGTAAGAGCACTTTTTACGACAGTACATTGATCGAGGATTTCGGCCGCGCGGTGTGGATCATCAATCCGGACCTCTTGACCCGATTCATCGTCGAGCAGGAGAACCTGCAACTTCAGGATGCCAATCTCCGGGCGGTCGAAAGGATAATGGGCTGGTTGCGCGCGTCGCTTCTCACCCATCATACGGTCGGCGTGGAGACCGTGCTCTCGACGGACAAATATCGCGACCTCGTCGAAGAGGCCAAAAGCTATGGCTTCGAAATTCGCTTGATCTTCGTTATGCTCGCGACGCCAGACCTTAATATCGAGCGTGTGAGGCAACGCGTCCGCAAGGGCGGGCATGATGTGCCCGAAGAAAAAATCGTGAGCCGCTTTCACCGGTCCTTGGCGCAACTGCCTTGGTTTCTCGAGGCAGCAGACCGGGCCTATGTCTATGACAATTCGGATAAAAAACCTCGCCTGGTCCTCGAGAAGGGCGCGGACGGAGAGATCGCCATTGACCCTGAAGCGCCCGGCGCATTACGCGACGTCATCCTGCCTATGCGGGACAAGGAGCCTCGCTAACCACGAGCTGCCTAATAACGGGATGGCAATTGTCGTTTGACTGATCATATATGATTGCTGTCTATTTCATTTCGCAGTAACCGCGCAGCGCGCTGGAGCGAGCTAGGTGGGGCCAGGCGAAGGGGATAAACGTGCGGGTCATGCATGACGACTGAGATCGCCGTGATCAACCGCCTGGGTGTTGCGATCGCCGCCGACAGCGCAGTGACAGTCTCCGGATTTGGTACCGACAAGGTTTTCGACACCGGCGACAAGCTCTTCGAACTGAGCGAGCGCTTCCCGATCGCTCTCATGGTCAACGGCAGCATGGATTTCCTGGGCGTGCCCTGGGAGATTGTCGCCAAGGAATTCCGGTGTGCGCCGCCGGCGGACGCCGACAAACTGTCCATCAAACAATGGATGCAACGGTTCCTGGACTTCGTCTCGAACCATCCCGCCGTGAAGGATCCGGATATCGACCGCTGGGTCGCGGCGCTTGTACGCGAGGAGGCCGCGAACCTAGCCGAGAGCGTGCGGGGACTGGTTAGCGAGGCTGCCGACGAAGAAAATGGCAACGAAAATTTGCAGAGCGTTTTGCGCCGATTGTTCCTCGAGGCCACCACTGACCAATTGAAGATTCTCCAGACCGAGCCAACGCTGGAAAGTCTCGAAGGCATCACTCATGATGATGTCATGCGCAAAATCCGGTCGCAGCTGGCAGCACTCAATGGCGAGATTTACCCGTTCAAGGCCAATGCGGATGAAGTCGATATTTTCACGCAATTGATTGCCCACGTGCTGTTGAAGGATATCGACCGCGTCAACAGCAGCGGGTTGATCATTTGTGGTTTTGGCGCCAATGAGACAGGTGCCAAGGATCTGTTTCCCTCGCTCTACGCGGTGGGGATCGACGGCCATATCTGCGGCCGGCTTCGCTACCAAAAGTCACACGATGTTACGATATCGCGTGGCACTGGGACCGGCAGCGCGATCTCATTCGCTCAAACCGATGTTATCGACCGTTTGCTCAAGGGAATCGACAATCGGTTCGTGGATGCCAGCCGAGAGTTTATCGAGCAGAATGTCGCCCGCGCTGTTCAGGAGAATTTCGAGCGGGCCAAATTGAAGATCATTAAGGCGGATGGGACTGAAATCGCGCCGGAAGACATGGGCGGGTTCCTCGGCCAATTGATCGCGGGGCAGTTCGAGTCGAAATTCGCAGTGAATTTGACCGCAGAATTCGAGAAGAAGTTCAAAGAGACGATCGCTCTCATGCCAAAGCAGGACCTTATTGAACTTGCGGAAGCGCTCGTGAATATCACGGCGATCGAACGCAAGGCCTCCGATGATGCTGGGACTGTCGGTGGTCCCATCGATGTCGCGCTGATAACGCGTGCCGAGGGCTTTGTCTGGGTCAAGCGCAAGCATCATTTTCGAGCCGATTTGAACCCGAGATACATGTGGCGGCGTTTTGGACAGTTTCAAGCAGCGGAGAAAAGTGGTGATGAAGCGACACACCCTTAGAGCAAGCTCCGGTTCCTACTTTCGCTCGGCATCTGCGCCGCAGCGATTGGAGGACGTGATCCAGGCGCTTACCAACGAATCGATCGAGGAATCGCTAGACGAAATCCAGGCCGCCTTTCTCCAGCGTTTCGGTACGAAGCAAGAACCGGCCCCCGCTCGCGAGCGGAAGAAGCCGAGCGCTGATTGACCGGCGATCGTGCCGTAGTCTAGCGCAGGAGAGGCGTAAGGATCGCCTGGCGCAAAGGTTGCTCCGGCGATCAGCTCCTTTTTAACGATGCCGTCGCCGGATCATATGTCATGCCGACGACAGAGCCGTCACCAATGCCGGCGACAATCTGGTCAATGATTGCGAGGGGGACCAGGAACCATTCCCGCGGCCGGACTGGCTTGCCGAACCTATCCGGGATCTCGGCCTCGAACCTCACAGCATTAAGGACGCGGTGGATGAGCGCTTCAAGGCGGGGGCGGTCAATGTCATATAGCTTGTAAGTCGCCACGATATCGACATCGGCAAGAAGGTAGGTCGAGTCATCTGCGGCACCGGCAATACGTGCCTCAACCGTGCCCCCCGTGATTCCGATCTTGTGAATCAATTGGCGATTGGCCGCAATGGTGGGGTGAGTCGAGTGGCTGCGCAGGACGTATAACGTCCCGGCCGAAAGGTGATCGGGCTCGTCCGGCGTCGAGTCGGGTTTGTCGAACAACGGTCCCGCCGTTGGTTCGGTGATTCGGCGGCCGCCGTCGTCCTTATAGAGCGCTCGCTGGAGCGAGCGCAGTAACAGGTCGCTCTCCGTCCCGTTGGAATAGATGACGCGCAAGCGGGCATCCGTCTCGCCATTGGGTGCCTTTATGAGCTCGCCGACTTCGGCGACATGAGCAATCTGACCGCCCAGTATAAAAAATTCGCCGGTGTGGATTGTCGCTTTCGACAGCCCGGCATCCTTCACGAACGCCCGGGTGATGCGAACGCCAGCCTCCAGGTCGGCCTGAACCTGATCGAACAGCGGCTTGAATGTCGCAAAATCCTCGCACCGCGTGCGGCTGGCGATTTCCTCTGCCGCCTGCTTCTCTTCGTAGGATCGGACATGCCGAAGCCGGGTGATGTCTTCGGCTGGGGCGTCGTCAATGCCGAGTTCGGCCAGCAGCGCGCTGTCATCGAGCTCGTCAGCCGCAGGCGGCACACCCATATCCCCGGCATCCAGCAAACCATGCTTGTCCATATCTGTCAGCAGCTCGACACTCTCCGGTTGGGCGCGCAGGCGGTCCAGCCTTACTGCATACAGGCGTTCGAAGATGTCACCGTTTTCGCCATGCTGCGGCGCGCGGCCATGCTCGTCGAAGAACTTCAGGATATCCTCGAAACCGGCAACGATGCGCTCCTCGCGCGGCGTGCGAGAACGAGCCTTCTTCGGTGTAAGATCAACACCCAGTTCGGCCAGGATATCGTCGTCGGTCATATCAGCCACTGGCAGCGGCCTTTGCCCGATAACGGGCGAAGGCTGCGACGCCCTCGGCCAATTGGCGTTCCCAAGGGTCTTGCGAAGCAACGTCGGGCGCGCGGCCACGTTCGCGCTTCCATTCGACGGCGCGCACGGCGTAAGCGCGTGCATCCTCTTCCGAAAGCGTCGACTTCCGGCCGGCAATTGCCGCTTGCACCTGTCGCAACGTGGCCTCGTTCATCGCTTTGGCAAGGATCGCATAGGCTGCGTCAAATGGATTGATATGGTCGATCAGATCGATGTCGAGCTCACGCACATTCATGAACTTGCGCACGCCATCGACGAAAGACGTGTTGACCTTCAGCTCGCCGGTGCCGTCGTCGGTCGCGGTGTCCGCGATGATCTTGCTTGCCTGCTGTGTGATGTTGAGAGCGGCAATGGCGTGTTGGCGGATCGCTTCCTGATCGGTGTCGCTGAGGTCCGGGTAACGATCGCGGACGATCTTGCCCATACGCACCTGGGTCAGTTCCTCGGGCACGGTTTCCGGATCGAACATCCCGCGCTCCAGCGCGGTCTTATCCTGTACGAAGGCAGTGATCACTTCGTTCAGGTCTTCCTGGCAAATTCGCTTCGCTGCTTCCGACTGCGGCTTGACCAGCCCCTTCAGCTCGAAATGGAACTGCCCACGTTCCTCGTTGAACCCGACATTGGCCTTACCCTCCTGATAACCATCGGGCCCATAATCATAGCCGGGCTTCTCACCCACATCCTTGGGGGTGAATTCAAAACGCGGCGCCAGCACCTGCTCCATGAGCAGGCTGGCCGCGATCGCTTTCAGCGTATCATTGACGGCATCGGCGACGACATCGTCGGCAGCGGCGGGTTCGGCAATCAGATTCGTGAAACGGGCCACTGTCTTGCCCGGCGCGTCGCGGGTAGCGCGACCGATGATCTGAATGATCTCGGTCAGGCTGGAACGATAGCCGACGGTCAGCGCATGTTCGCACCAGATCCAGTCGAATCCTTCTTTCGCCATGCCCAGCGCAATGATGATGTCGACATGATCGCGGTCCTTGCGTGCCGCCGGGCTTTTCAACGCCGACGACACACGGTCGCGCTTGGCTGAATCATCGTCCACCAAATCGGCGACCTTGATTGTGCGGCGGTCGGCGGTTTCGATCAGATGGAAGCCGGTAACCTCATCGGTGCCACGCCAGGTTCCTAGGTGATCCATGATCTCCTCGACTTCGCGGTGCTTATCCTTGGTGCTCTCCCGGCTGTTGACGCTGGGGATGTGCACGATGGTTTTGATCGCTGGATCGAGCAGGTCATTGATCTTGTCGATGTATCGACCGGTGTAGAAGCTGTAGGCGATATCCAGCGTCTTCAGATATTCATAGCCGTTCAGCTGCTCATAGTATGTGTAGGTGACGGTGACGAACCTCGCCTCGTCCTCTGGCGTCAGCACCGCGACCGCATCACCTCGGAAATAGCTGCCGGTCATAGCGACCAGATGGACCCTGTCTCGCCCGATCAGCTTGCCTAGTTGCGCGCCCAGCCGGTTGTCCGGGTTGGCAGAGACATGGTGGAACTCATCCACCGCGATCAGGCGGTCGTCGAACGCCTCGATGCCCAGTTCGTCGATCGCGAAGCGGAATGTCGCATGGGTGCAGACTAGGACATGATCGTCGCTCGCCAGAAACTCGCCCAACGCCTTCACTTTCGATTTGGCTACCTTCACATCGTCCGCGCCGGGGACGTTGCACAGGTTCCAGTGCGGCTTCACCGTCCAATCCGCCCAAAAACCGAACTTACTCAATGGCTCATCGGCGAAGCTGCCGCCGATCGAGCGCTCCGGCACGACGATGATCGCCTGTTTCCGGCCCTGATTGTGCAATTTGTCGAGCGCCACGAACATCAGCGCACGGGACTTTCCCGAGGCTGGCGGCGACTTAATCAAGAGATATTGCTCGCCGCGCCGATCATAGACGCGCGACTGCATCGGGCGCATGCCAAGTTCGTTGGCCTTTGCCGACGCACCGGTATGCGCGGTCACGAGACGGACAGCGGGGATGGTGCGTGGGTGAGTTTCGGTCATGCGGCCTTCTTGCCCTTTTTCGTCTTCGGCGTATCCGCCGTCATTTTGGTGTAGAGATCGAACAGCCTCTCCAGCCGCTCGGTATCGTTGCGGAAGTGGCGGCCGATATAGATCCGCTCCAGCACCTCATCATTGTCGTCATGCGCGCGGCGCAGATCGTCCGGCATCGTCTCCGGATCGTAGAGATTGGCGATCGTCGCGGGGAAGTGCGCCTCGCGCGCGAGCAGAATGTTCTCAGCAGTGCGAGTGAGATCGGCCTTGTTGTGCTCGGTCAGCTTGGGGACGGGAAAAGTATTCCAACCGAGAGTGTTGGAGTAAGCGAAATCCGTTCGAGTTCTTCCACAGACGACGGCGATCCACGCTCTATGAAGTTGTGAGGCCAACATAGACAAGCACCAAAGTGGCGCATTATATATCGCAAAATTTTGACTGCTAATTATTGCGCCCGCCTTTACCAGTCCTACTGGTAGATATTCGCGGTTTTCTGATGTGATCCGTGGAAGGACCACAGCTATTTCACCGCCTCTTTGGCGGACCTCACCAAAGCGATAAGGCACGCTTGCAAGTTCTTGCGTTGTCGGCCGACTCGAATCCGTTCTGAGTTTCCGGACGTTTTCGAAACGCGTTGCAAGCCATTGGTTCGCTTGTGCAGCTCGATAAGAATCGTCGTCCACCCATATGCACCGTTTCTCGAGACCGTGAATAAATTCCTGTGATCCGATGAAATCCTTCACGAAAATAGGATCGACGCCGTGCCTATCAATCGCTTCTCTCGCCTCTTCAGCCGTGAGCAGGAGATTCCCACCGTCATTCGGCATATTCCCGAATTGAAGCTCTGGTAACATTGATAAAGGGCGCCGTTCTGGAAGCACCCGAATGTCAGGCCCGGCCACGAGATACGCGTTAATATTTGCTACGTCCCGCACGTTGAGTTCCGAACCTGACGAAGCAATTAATCGACGGGGCTGACCTGCATCACGCGAGATTCCCACAACTACGACCGTCACTCCAGCATTGTGGCTAGCGAGATTTGCCCATGTGAAGGAGGTGTAAGCGAACTTAATTTCCAGGCCTTCCTCGAAGATGGTTGCCCAGACGGTTGGAACTTGACGGCCTTGGCAGATCGAATTCGTCATCACGAACGCCGCTTCGCATCGCGTGTGCCTGCTGTATTTTGCGGCCGTAATCGGCCAACCCGCAACGTAGTCAGCAGATGCGGCTCCGGCGGCGGCGGAGCCGAATGCAGATTCCAAGTCCCGCTTTTGCTCCGACGTTTGCTGCTGGCTCCCCTTGTAAGGCGGGTTCCCGCAGATGAACGTCTCGATCTGCACGCCGAGGCCGTTCTCTTCCAACACCAGCCGCCCGGTCGGTCCGGCAAGGTCTTCCTCCGCCACCGCGCGGCTGGTTATGGGCGGACATATCTCCAGCCAATCTATCCGCAGCGCATTGCCGACGGTGATCTGCCCAGTCTTGTGCAGCGGCAGCACCATCGCGCGCGCTTCCTGTTGACTCAGATACAGGCAGTCCGCTTGAAACTCGGCGATCAAAAGCGCGAGACGGGCGATCTCGGCGGCGAAGCCCTTGATCTCGATGCCGTAGAAATTGGAGAGCGGGATGACGCTGCGGCGCTCCTCCAGCTTCAGATTCGCTTCGCCGCCCAACCGCACGACGATCGTCGCTTCGATCGCGCGCATTTCCTTGTAGGCGATAACGAGGAAATTGCCCGATCCGCACGCGGGATCGAACACGCGGATGCCGGCCAGCCGCTTGCGTAGGTTGCGCAGCCGTTGCTTACTGTCGCCCGCCGCCTTCAGCTGCTCGCGTAGAGAATCGAGGAACAGCGGGTTCAGCACCTTCAGGATGTTGGGCACGCTGGTATAGTGCATGCCCAACTCGCCGCGCTCGTCATCGTCGGCAACCGCCTGGATCATCGATCCGAAGATGTCGGGGTTGATCTCCTTCCAATCCAATTCGCCCGCGCGCAGCAAATAGGCGCGTGCCGTACGGCCGAAATATGGGGCC
Source organism: Sphingomonas sp. SRS2 (assembly GCF_000971055.1). Lineage (GTDB taxonomy): Bacteria > Pseudomonadota > Alphaproteobacteria > Sphingomonadales > Sphingomonadaceae > Rhizorhabdus. Next base: position 13,972 of record NZ_LARW01000124.1, on the reverse strand, counting down.
TCCGCCGCGCCGCTGAACAGATAGCCGCCGTTCACGTAGGGGAAGCCGTCCGCCCAGGTGGGGAACTTGCCCACTGCGCGGTGTTCTGGCCGGGTGCCCATCGCGCGGAACAACTCGGCGATGACGGCCTGCGTGTCATCGGCCTGGCCGCTGGTCATCCGCTCGACCGTGGGCGTGAACTTGTAGCTGCCGTGGAAGATGTCGGTGTCTTCGGCGAAAAAGCAGAAGATCAGCTGTGCCATGAATTGGTTCAGCTGCGACCGTTTAGCCTCGGTCGCCCAGTCCGGATTGTCCTTCAACAGCTCGACATAGAGGCGGTTGAGCCGCCCCGTCGCCTTGACGTCGATGGGGGTGTTTTTTATCTCCTTGACGGGGGAGATGCCCGCCAGCGGCAAGAACGTCGCGAAATGCCGGGGCAGATCAACATAAGGCCCCGCGGGGACGTCGCCAGACACAAGATCCTCCGCCTCGAACGTCTCGCCATCGGTGGCGAGGATGAACTTGGCCTTCTGGCTTAGGGTCTTGGGACTGTCGCGCAGAGCGGCGAAAGCCGGGCCGACGGCACCGGGGGCAGCGGTGGCAACGTGAATGTTGTTGCGCCACAGGACGCCACCAACATCGGACTGGTTGGATTCGCCCTTACGCAAACGCTTGAGCGTCGTGTCCTTTGCCCCGAACGCGGCGAGAAACTGAAACGGGAATTCGTCGGCATCGAAGGGCTGGAGGACCAAGTCGGATACGGCTTCTTCGATCTCAACGGCATTCATTCAGGCAGTTTCCCATTCAACAAGGCGCGAGTGTGCCACACCCTTCATGACCTTCGTTCTTGTAGGGGACGGGACGGGATTCGTCATCGACCTTCTCATCCAGAGAGATGGGGACACCACGGCGCCTTTTTGGGGGGCGGAGATACGAACGCAAAAGGCCCCGATCGCGCGAAGCTGACATCCACGCATTCATCGACGGTGTTTATGCATAGCCACCGACCAAACGCGTTGGCAATCGCGGGTCCAATCCTCGACGGTTCGCCCGCAGTTTGGATTGACCGCCCGACGGCGACTGTGCCATTTGAACGTCGGTTAAGCACCGCGCTGTAAAACGCTCTGTAAAACGAGCTCCGAAATTGCAGCTAAGTGCTTGAAATGCGGGTGTAGCTCAATGGTAGAGCAGAAGCTTCCCAAGCTTACGACGAGGGTTCGATTCCCTTCACCCGCTCCAACGAAATCATGTACTTAGCGCGCGCTGGCCTGCCTTGCGGCGAGGTGCCGTCCGACCTTCAAGCATTGAGACCGATAGTTCGCCGGCCTCCCGACACGACTGGACGGACGCGCCACACCTGATTAGTAACCGCCCCCGTGGTTCCGTAGCTCAGCCGGATAGAGCGCCACTTTCCTAAAGTGGGCGTCGGGGGTTCGAGTCCCTCCGGGACCACCAATTCGCCTCCTACACCCGGATCGAAGCGGATCAGTTCTGGCTTTTGGGCGGTCGCACCGGCAGCAGCAAGGGCGCAACCGGAATCCCCTCCTCGATCAGCGCCTTTGCCTCCTCGATCGAGGTCCGCCCATGAATCTGGCGGCTATCCTGCTCGCCCAGATGCATAGCGCGGGCTTCCTCGGCGAATTTCTCGCCGACATAATCCGATCCCTCGAGCATCTTGCCCTGCATCTCGGCAAGCCGGGCAACCGAGGCCTTGAACTCCTCGGGCGTAGGAACATTGGCTGCGGCGGCAATCGCCGTGGATGGCGCGTCCCGGCGGCCATTGCCCTTGGGCGCCACATTCGGCGCCATGACCGCCTTATCGACATCGCATGACCCGCAATAGGGGCAGGACACCAGTCCACGCGCCTTCTGATCCTCATAATCCGTTGAGGATCCGAACCATATTTCAAAGACATGGCCGGCGTTCTTGCAAGCAAGATCGAAGACGATCATGCGCTCGTCTCCGGCGTGACAATTGGCCGGCGATGCTGGAGCGCGGGCACCCGGCTCCGGACGTCGGCGATCCTCGCCATGTCGAGATCGGCGAAACCGACTCCTTCGCCCTCCCCCATGTCGAGCAGTATTTCGCCCCACGGATCGACCACCAGCGAATGGCCGAACGTGGCGCGGCCATCGTCATGCACGCCATATTGTGCCGCGGCGATCACGAATGCCCCTGCCTCGATCGCCCGGGCGCGCAGCAGGATGTGCCAATGCGCTTTGCCGGTCGGCACGGTGAAGGCCGCAGGCACCGACAAAATCTCTGCGCCGGCATTGCTCAGCGCGCGATAGAGATCGGGAAAGCGCATGTCGTAACAGATCGACAAGCCGATCTTCGCCCACGGCGTCGTGGCGATCACGGTCCGCTCGCCCGGCGCATAGGCTGCCGATTCGCGCCAGGATTCGCCGGTCGGCAGATCGACGTCGAACAAATGGATCTTGTCGTAGCGGGCACGGATTTCACCCTTGCCATCGATCACGAAGCCACGATTGACGAGCCGGCCATCCGCGCCGCCCTTGAGCGCCAGCGAACCGAGGTCGACCCAAATGCCAGCCTCCGCCGCTGCTGCGCGTACCGCCGCCAGCACGGGATCGCTCGCCTCATCGCGAAGATGCGCCACCGCGCGCTTGCGATCCCTATCCAGTAAACCCGACATTTCGGGGGTGAAGAGCATATCCGCCCCGCCAGCCTTCGCCTGGGCGATCGCATCGACGACCGCACGGGCATTGGCGGCGGGGTCGATACCCGTCCGGCTTTGATGGATCGCGACGCGCATTCAGGCGGTCAGCAGCGGATCGAGCTTGCCGGCCCTGTCGAGTGCATGAATGTCGTCCGAACCACCTATGTGGCGGTCATCAATGAAGATTTGCGGAACGGTGCTGCCGCCGTTGGCGCGCTGGATCATCTCGGCGCGCTTAGGCCCGCCCATGCTGATGTCATATTCCTCGAAGGCAACGCCCTTTGCGTCCAGGAGAGCCTTGGCGCGCGAGCAATAGGGGCAGAAGGCTTTGGTGTAGATTTCGACCTTGGGCATGCGATCATCGTCCTCGTTTCAGCCGAAATGTTGTCGGCAGGCGGGAATGTCAACGCACGACATCATTATCGCGCACCACGCGCGCCCAGCTGACCACCTCGACCCGATCCGCCCCCGCGCGCTTCAGCGCCCGCGCGCAGGCGTTGACCGTGGCGCCGGTCGTATAGACATCGTCGACCATCAGGATCGAACGTCCCGCCACGGCGGCCCTGTCACGGACCGCGAAAGCGCCGCGCACCACCTTTACACGGCGATCGGGCCCTAGGCCGCGCAGCGAAGGCGTCGCCTTTGTCCGGGTCAGCATATCAAGCGCCAGCCGGTGCGCCGAGCCGTTCACCAGCGCCCGCGCCATCAGTGCCGACTGATTGTAGCCGCGCCGCCAGATCCGCCAGCGGTGCAGCGGCACCGGCACGACCAACCATTCGCCATCACGGGGGATATGCCGCCGCATCTGTACCGCCATCGTGCGGGCAATGCCGGGCCGCCGGCCATATTTCAGCTTGAGAGCCAGCGCGCTGGCGATCGGCCCATAGGCAACCGCGGCGCGCATCGCGTCGATAGCGGGCGGATCGGCGTAGCAGGCGCCGCACAGCGCGCCGGGGCCAGGATCGATCTCGAACGGCAGGCCGCAGCGCATGCATTGGGGATCGCCGAGAAAGTCGAGCGCCGACCAGCAATCGAGGCAGAAAATGTCCACATCGGGCGTGATCACCCCGCAGCCGGGGCAACGCGGCGGCAGCGCGAACCGCACCACTGCGTCGATCACCGCCCTGCCCGCCCCGATAAATCCCATGCCGACCCTACCCCTCAAGCCTGCTTGTCATGCAACTGCCCCGGCGGCACAAGCGCAGGCGATGGACCAGCCTGATATTTTCGACCGGCAGCTGCGCCGTGTCCGGCGCGATCGCGCCGCGCCGCGCTTTGCCGATCACGCCTTCCTGATCGAGCATATGGCCGACGAACTGGCCGAGCGGCTCGCGATGGTGAACCGCAGCTTCGATCGCATGCTGCTGATCGGCTGCCATGACGGACGGGTTGCGGCCCGATTCGCCGCCGCCGGGCGCCGGATCGTCCAGGCCGATGCCGGTTTCGCCTTCGCGCGCATGGCGGGGGGCGTGCAATGCGATGAGGATCGCCTGCCCTTCGCCGATGGCAGCTTCGATCTCGTCGTTTCCATTGGCGTGCTCGACAGCGTCAACGATCTGCCCGGCGCGCTCGCGCTGATCCGGCGGATCTTGCGTCCCGATGGCCTGTTCCTCGGCAGCTTTGCCGGAGCGGGCAGCCTGAACTGGCTTAAATCAGCGATGCTTGCCGCCGACAGCGCGTCGAGCGGCGGCGCAGCGCCCCGTATCCATCCGCAGATCGACGTGCGATCGGCGGGCGACCTGTTGTCGCGCGCGGGCTTCGCGTTGCAGGTCGCCGATGGCGAGCGGCTCGATGTCGGTTATGGCGATCCGGTCCGGCTTATGCATGACCTGCGCGGCATGGCGGCTACCAACATGCTGACGCAGCGATCGCGCCGTGCGCCGGGACGCGCCTGGCTGGCCGAGGTCTTCGGACAATTTCACGGCGCGTCGGGCGCGGACGGCCGGCTGCGCGAAGCCTTCGAGATCGTCTATCTTACCGGCTGGTCGCCCGCGCCCGATCAACCGAAGTCCGCGAGACGGGGCAGCGCGACGGCATCGCTGGCCGAGGCGCTTAAACCCCGCGGCTGATTAGCCTATGGACTTGTTAATCCTCTTATGTGTATCAGCGCGACATAATGACACGGCACAACGCCCTTCTCCTGCTTCGACTTACGCGCCCTTAGGCGCGCGATTTCGCTTGGGGCCGACAGGCCCGGCAAGCCACAGCGTCTAAGGGTCAAGATCAGCCCAGAATGACCACCCTGCAGCAGGAGCAGGTTCCGTGACCAAGACCATCAAGATTTTCGACACCACCTTGCGCGACGGCGAGCAGTCTCCCGGCTGTTCGATGAACCTCGAGGAAAAATTGCAGGTTGCCGCCCAGCTGGAGACGATGGGCGTCGACATCATCGAGGCCGGCTTCGCAATCGCCTCGCCCGGCGATTTCGAGGCGGTGTCCGAGGTTGCCCGGCAGTGCAAGCGCGCTACCGTCGCCAGCCTGGCGCGCGCCGCATCCGCCGATATCGAACGCGCGTGGGATGCCGTGCAGCATGCGGTTTCGCCGCGCATCCACACCTTCATCGCCACATCGCCGCTGCACATGCGCGTAAAACTCAACAAGTCGCCCGACGAGGTATTGGAGGCGATCGACCGCACTATCCGCCTCGCGCGTAACCTGTGCCCCGATGTCGAATGGTCGGCCGAGGACGCGACCCGGTCGGAACCCGATTTTCTGGCGCGGGCGATCGAGATCGCGATTGCGGCCGGCGCGCGGACGATCAACCTGCCCGATACGGTCGGCTATGCGACGCCCGAGACCTATGGCGCGATGTTCCGCGACATGATCAATCGCGTTCCCAACGCGGACCTCGCGACCTTCTCAACTCATTGCCACAATGATCTGGGCCTCGCGGTCGCCAATACGCTCGCGGCGGTGATGGCCGGCGCGGGTCAGGTTGAATCGACGATCAACGGCATCGGCGAACGCGCCGGCAACGCCGCGATGGAAGAAATCGCGATGGCATTGAAGGTGCGGCAGGACGTCATGCCCGTCCGCACGGGTATCGTCTCGACCGAAATCACCCGCGCCTCGCGGCTGATCTCCGGGATCACCGGCTTTCAGGTGCAGCCCAACAAGGCGATCGTCGGCGCCAACGCCTTCGCGCATGAGAGCGGCATCCATCAGGACGGAATGATCAAGGATAGCTCGACCTATGAGATCATGACGCCGGAAAGCGTTGGCTTGACCCAGTCGAGCCTGGTGATGGGCAAGCATTCGGGCCGCGCCGCCTTCCGTCAGAAGCTCGAAGAGCTGGGCTATACGCTGGGCGACAATGCCTTCCAGGATGCGTTTGGGCGCTTCAAGGAACTCGCCGACGCAAAGAAGGCGGTTTACGACGAGGATATCGTCGCGCTGGTCGACGACGAGGTCCTGCGCGGTCACGACGCGATCCAGGTCAAGGAAGTCGAGGTCTATTGCGGCTCCAACGGCCCGCAGCGTGCGATCCTGACGCTGGAGGTCGACGGCGAAGACAAGACGGTGACGTCGAAGGGGAACGGCCCGGTCGATGCGCTGTTCAACGCGATCCGCCTGATCGTGCCGCACGACAGTTCGGTGCTCGAACGCTACGAGGTCCACGCCGTAACCGGCGGTACCGACGCGCAGGCCGAGGTTTCGGTATTACTCTCCGAAAACGGCCGGACGACGCGTGGCCGCGGTGCGCATCAGGACACGATGGTCGCATCGGTCCGCGCCTATGTGAACGCCCTCAACAAGATGATGGTCAAGCGCGGCCGGGCTCCGGTCGACCAGGCCGTCGGCTGACCCTCTCCCCCTCCCGACTGCGGGAGGGGGACTGGACATTTCATGACCCAACGGTCCCAATCAGGCACCGCCCGCTGGCGGTTGATCGGCTTTGTCCTGTCGGCGTGCGGCGCGATGCTGTTCGCCCTGAAGGGCATCCTGATTAAGCTGATCTATGCCTATGATGTCGACACCTCCACCCTGCTCGCGATGCGGATGATGCTGTCGGCGCCGGTGTTCGCGGCGGTCGGGGTGTACGCATGGCATCGCCGGCCAGCGGAGATGCGGCCCGATGCGCGGAGCATGGGCCTCGCCGCACTGATCGGCATCCTTGGCTATCACCTGTCGTCCTGGCTCGATTTCGAAGGCTTACAGACGCTTGAGGCACAGACCGAGCGGTTGATCCTGTTCACCTACCCCTTCTTCGTGATCATCTTCGGCCGCATACTGCTTCGCCATCCGTTGCGCGCCCACGCCATGGCGGGGGCGGCATTGAGCTATGCGGGGCTGATCGTGATGTTCGGCGCGGATCCGTCGCGACTGACGCCGTCAATGCTCGGCGGTGCGGGGCTGGTCCTTGCCGCTGCCGCCGCCTTCGCGCTCTACCAGCTGTTCGCGCGCGAGATTATCCTGCGCTGCGGCCCTGCCCTGTTCACCGCCATCGCAATGTGCGCGGCCAGCGCCACGGTCATCGGTCAGTTCGCCCTCACCCATAGCCCGGGTGCATTGGCCCTGCCACAGCCCGCATGGCTGTTGATCCTGATGCTCGCAATATTCTCCACGGTCGTGCCGACCTTCATGATGTCGGCGGGCACCGCCCGGATCGGTGCGCAGGGCACCGCGATCATTTCGACGCTGAGCCCGGTGGTGACGATTGTGCTGGCGATCCTGATTCTCGCCGAACCCTTTGGCCTGCCCGAGGCGGCGGGCACCCTGCTGGTTATCGGCGGCGTCGGGCTGTTCACCCTGCTCGACAGCCGAAAGTCCGTGGCCAGATCGGCCTAGATACCGGCATACCAGGCATAATCATGGTGGTCTTCCCAATAGCCGCCCTTGCCCAGCCCGTGCGCCGCCAGACTGTCGACCGCCTCGATCCGCTGCACATATTTTGCGTGCTTGTAGCCAAGCTGCCGCTCGACCCGCAGGCGTAGCGGAGCACCGTTGCCCACGGGCAGCGGCTGACCGTTCAGGCCCCAGGCCAGGATCGTCTGCGGGTGGAAGCCGTCGATCAGATCAATGCTCTCATAATAGTCGGTTTGCGCGTAGCGATCGGCGCAGTGGAAGATCAGGTAGCGGACGCTCGATCGAAGCCCGGCATGGTCGAGCAGCAGTTTGAGCGGCACGCCAGTCCACTGGCCGATCGCACTCCAGCCTTCCACACAATCGTGGCGGGTAATCTGCGTCCGGCGCGGCATCGCCCGGATCTGCGCCATCGACAGTGCCAGCGGGCGCGCGACCAGTCCGTCGATGGCAAGCCGCCAGTCGGCGAACTGGCCGAGCCGGTGCGCCTCGTAATCGGCGCCCGCCGGCTGGCGCGTGCCGTTGACGCGGAACTGCGGCGACAGATCGGCGGCGGTGAACTCGCGGGCGAGATCGCTGCGATCGGTAATGATCCGCTGGGCGCGCATCGTCAGCCCTTCGGCGCTCTGGAGCAGCGAGCGGACACCCGGATTCGCGTTGATCCGGTTGCAGCCCGACACCAGCAGCCCGCCCGCGCCGGCCGCCAGCGATCCGATCAGTCCGCGCCGGGTGATCATGGCTTGCGCTCCCTTGGCAGTCGATACCAGCCCGTGATCATCGATCTTATTTCGTTGAAGGGTCCGGCGAGCAGCACCATCAGCAGGTGGACGGTGATGAAGAGGACGAAGCCGAAGGCGCAGAGGAAATGAATCGAGCGCGCCGACTGCCGCCCGCCGAACAGGTCGACCAGCCAAGGCCAGGCGGCGTTGACGCCCGGCGACATCGTCAGTCCAGTCAGCACGATTAGCGGAATAAGGCCAAATATAACAGAGAGATAGGCGAGTTTTTGAAGAATGTTATAGCGCAACGCCGCTGCGCCGCGTGGAAAGCGCAGCCGGGCGTGATCGGCGATATCGCGCCAGATATGCCGTGGGCTGAGCTCGGCGCGCCGGGGTATCAGGTCGCGCTGGATATGGCGGTTTATGGCGCTGACCAGCCAATAGGCCAGCCCGGCGATGACCAGCACCCAGGCGAAGAAGAAATGCCATAGCCGCGCATCGGCCAGGCTGTAATTCGACGGGATCGTCGCCCACCAGGGAAAGGCGCGCCGCTTCACGACGCCCTCAGGGTCCTCCCAGACACCCAGCACGCCGGTCGTGTCGAATATCTCGTCGCCTATCTTGAGCACGCCACGTTCGCCCGCCGAACCGATCAGCAGCCAGGCATGATCGCTGTTCGCACCATATTGACCCCAATAGAGCCGGGGATGCGCGTTGAAGATCATCAGCCCGCTCATGAGCATCACGAAGATGGTGAAGGCGTTGATCCAGTGCCACAGCAGCGTCGACAGGCGGTGCCGCCGGACGAGATCGCCGCCGCCCGGCGCGGATACCGCAGCGTCAGGCACTTTGGCGTCGCTCATGCCGCTCCGCTCCACCCGACCAAAGGCTGTGCGGGAAATATGTCGTCAATTGCGCATATTAGCGATTCATTAGCGATAATCCGCGATAGTTGCCGGATCGGGATATTAGCGATTCTGGGAAATACGACCCCATGGCCTTTGCCAGTGAACAGCAACAAGCGGATGCCCGCCGCCATGGGCGCCACCGGATCATGCTCGCCGCGACCTTCTTCTCGGTGCATGGCGAGGCCAATGGCGTGCTGCTCGACGTCTCGCAGGGCGGCGCGATGCTCAGCGCCTCGCCGCCGCCGCCGGTCGGCTGCCGGCTGCTGCTCGAACGTCAGAATCTCGAAATCCCGGGCATCGTCCGCTGGGTCGAGGGGAACCGCTTCGGCGTCCAGTTCGAAGAACCGCTGAGCGAGCCCATCGTGATGGCGTTGGTGTCCAAGGGTTCGCAGCATAACGCCAACTGATCTCCACTTTGCCTGCCAGCATATTCGCTGGCGGCAGGCAAAAGGTTACACGCTTACGCCATCATCCTGGTGAGCGCCTGCGCGGTGAAATCGACCATCGGCACGATGCGGGCATAGTTGAGCCGGGTCGGCCCGATCACCCCCACCACGCCGACCACGCGACCATCGGCGCCGCGATAGGGCGCCGCGATCACCGACGATCCCGATAGCGAAAACAGCTTGTTCTCCGCGCCGATGAAGATCTTCATACCCTGCCCCGCCCGCGCGCTTTCGAGCAGCCGGGCGATCTCTTCCTTGCCCTCGATCTCGTCGAGCAGCTGGCGGACACGCTCCAGATCGGCGGCGGCCATCGGATCGATCAGATTGGCCTGGCCCCGCACGATCAGCACCGGCCGGGCGCTGCCGTCCTGCGACCAGACCGCAAGCCCCTGTTCCACCAGCGACGCTGCGGCGGCATCGAGCGCGGCGCGCTCGCGGCCCAGTTCGGCCTCGATCCGCGCACGCGCCTCGCTGAGCGTCAGCCCGGCAAGCCGTTCGCTGATAAAATTGCCCGCTTCGACCAAGGCCGATGGCGGAAGCCCGGCGGGCAGATCGACGACACGATTTTCGACGCTGCCATCCTGGCCGACCATCACGGCCACCGCCTGCTCGCGCGACAGCGGCACGAAGCTGAACTGGCGCAGCGTCGGCTCGTTACGCGGTACCAGCACGATGCCAGCGCAGGCCGACAGCCCCGACAATATCGCGCTGGTCTGCGCCAGCGCCTCCTCGACGGGGCTGCCACGCGCGGCGCGCGCCTCGATCGCGGCCCGTTCTTCCGCCGAAGGCTCGGCCGTCTGCATCATCCCGTCGACAAACAGGCGCAGCCCCGACTGGGTCGGCATCCGGCCCGCCGAGGTGTGCGGCGCTTCCAGCAGACCGAGTTCCTCGAGATCCTGCATCACGTTGCGGATCGATGCCGGCGACAGGTTGAGCCCCGCCAGCTTCGATATCGTGCGCGAGCCGACCGGCACGCCGGTGCCGAGATAGCTTTCGACGACCACGCGAAAAACTTCGCGCGCTCGGCTCGACATTTCGGACATCGGCTGACTGTTCACAGACAACAGATAGGGAAGCAGGGGCCACTGCTCAACAGGCTTCCAACTTTGCCCGTCCGCTCCTAAAGGACGCGGCTCATAGCAAAGAAGGAATATTCATGCGCCCATCCGGCCGCGCCCCCGATCAAATGCGGGCGATCAGCATCGAAACCGGCTTCACCGTTCATGCCGAAGGGTCGGTGTTGATCAGCTTCGGGGACACGAAGGTGCTCGTCACCGCTTCGGTAGAGGAGAAAGTGCCACCCTTCCTGCGCGGCAAGGGCAGCGGCTGGGTCACTGCCGAATATGGCATGCTGCCCCGCGCCACCCACACCCGCGGCAGCCGTGAGGCCGCCAAGGGCAAGCAGTCGGGCCGTACTCAGGAAATTCAGCGGCTGATCGGCCGCTCGCTGCGCGCCGTGGTCGACATGGCGAAGCTCGGCGAGCGCCAGATCGTGATCGACTGCGACGTCATTCAGGCCGATGGCGGCACCCGCACCGCCGCGATTTCGGGCGGCTGGGTCGCGCTGCGCATCGCCATCGACAAGCTGCTCGCATCGGGCGCGCTGAGCGAGGATCCGATTACCGGCCAGATCGCAGCTGTGTCCTGTGGCATCTACGAGGGAACTCCGGTGCTCGATCTCGATTATATCGAGGATTCGAACGCGCATGCCGATGCCAATTTCGTGCTGCTCGACAACGGCAATATCGCCGAGGCCCAGGCTACCGCGGAAGGCGCCACCTATGACGAGGAAGCTCTTTTGAGGCTGCTCCGCCTGGCCCGGATCGGCTGCACCGAGATATTCGCCGCGCAGCGCAAGGCCGCCGGCCGGTGAGCGACGTCGCCGATATCCCGCATCGCAAGCTCGCCCCGGGCAAGCTGGTGATCGCCAGCCACAACAAGGGCAAGCTGCGGGAAATCGGCGAACTGCTCGCGCCGTTCGGGATCGAGACGGTCTCGGCGGCGGCGATGGGCGTGCCCGAACCCGAAGAGACCGGCACAAGCTTCGTCGCCAACGCCGAGTTGAAGGCGCGTTTCTCCGCCGACCTGACCGGCCTGCCCGCGCTCGCCGACGACGGCGGCCTGTGTGTCGAGGCGCTGGGCGGCGAGCCCGGCATCTTCTCGGCGCGCTGGGCCGAGCTGGAGGACGGCCGCCGTGACTTCGACGAAGGCATGCGTCGCGTCCACCAACGCCTGCTCGACGCCGGCGAGGAGGCCGGCCGCGATGCACATTTCGTATGCGCGCTGTCGATCGCCTGGCCCGATGGCCATGTCGAGACCTTCGAAGGCCGGGTTGACGGTATATTGGTCTGGCCGCCGCGTGGGGATCAAGGCTTCGGCTATGACGCGATGTTCAAGCCCCTGGGCCACGACATCAGCTTCGGCGAGATGGAACCCGCCGCGAAGCACGCGATGAGCCATCGCGCCGACGCCTTCGCCAAACTTGTCGTGGCGGTGTTTTGACCAGCAGCCCTCCCGACGATGCTCTGGCGCTCTACATACACTGGCCGTTCTGCGTCTCGAAATGCCCCTATTGCGACTTCAACAGCCATGTCCGTGAAACGGTCGACCAGGCTGCATGGCGCGCCGCATTGCTCAAGGATCTCGCTTATGAGGCCGAACAGCTCCCAGGTCGGCGACTGACCTCGATCTTTTTCGGCGGGGGCACGCCATCCCTGATGCCGCCTGAAACGGTTGCCGCGCTGATCGACGCCGCCGCGAGACATTGGGATGTCGCCGACGATATCGAGATCACGCTCGAGGCAAATCCGTCGTCGGTCGAGGCCGCCCGTTTCGGCGATCTCGCACGCGCGGGGGTCAACCGCGTGTCGCTCGGTCTTCAGGCGCTCGACGATGCCGCACTCGCCTATCTCGGGCGCGCGCACGATGTTCGCGAAGGGCTCGGCGCGCTCGATACCGCGCAGGCCGCCTTCGCCCGGGTCAGCTTCGACCTCATCTATGCCCGTCCGGGCCAGAGCCCCGAGGCATGGCGGGCCGAACTCGCCCAGGCGCTGTCTTTCGGCACCGAACATCTCTCGCTCTATCAGCTGACCATCGAACCCGGCACCCAGTTCGCCGCGCGCTACGCGAAGGGCGAGCTGTCGACCCTCGACCCGGACCTCGCCGCCGACCTGTTCGAACAGACCCGTGCCGACACCGCCGCCGCCGGCCTGCCCGCTTATGAAATATCGAATCACGCCCGTCCGGGTGCGGAGAGCCGGCACAACCTGACCTATTGGCGCTATGGTAGCTATGCGGGCATCGGCCCCGGCGCACATGGGCGGCGCGGCGGTATGGCGACGGTGCGGCGCAAGAAGCCCGAGAACTGGCTCACCCGCGTCGATGCTAACGGTCATGGCATCGAACAGGAGGATCTGTTGTCCCCCGCCTCGCGCGCGCAGGAAGCGCTGCTGATGGGACTCAGGCTGAGAGAAGGGATCGACATGGATCGGGTCGCGGCCACCAGCGGCCTGCCGATCGTGCAACTGATCGACGAAGCCGCCGTCGATCGGCTGACCCGCCAGCGTCTCCTTACGCGCGACGGCGCTAATCTGCGCATCACCGAGGCGGGCATGCTCCTGCTCGATGCGATCCTCGGCGACATCGTCACCGCCTGATTGTCACACGATTGCAAGAATTGGAGGCGATTGCATTTTACGCAATCACGATGACGCGTTTTGAAATTGCCACCAATCGATTTGATAGAGTAGGTATGCTGCATCGCACAATAATAGTGCGAGTGGGAAAAATCCCGTCAGCAGGAGCATATCATGAAGTATTTCGATAGCGCCCTCAGCGCAATCTTCGCGATCGCAGCGCAGGCCCTGGCGATCGGCGTGGTCGTCGCCCTCTAACCGCACCCGCACCGGACCTCCTTATGGGAGGCCCCGGGCGGGAGCGACATTGATCGATCTCCATGGGACGCCGGCATACCGCCACGGCGTCCCTTCTTATGTCCGCGAGTATCGCAATGCGCGGATATGCTGTGTCCGCCCTTAACCAGAGATCGGAACAAAGGCTTAGGTCTTGAGGCGCAACCCTTGCCGCACTGAGGCGCAGCAAAGGGGAAACAGGTGCGCATCCTGGCACTGGCATCGCAAAAGGGCGGATCGGGCAAGACGACGCTGTCGGGTCATCTCGCTGTCCAGGCGGAGCGTGCGGGCGCGGGTCCGGTCGCCCTGATCGACGTCGACCCGCAGGCGTCGCTCGCCGACTGGTGGAATGAGCGCGAAGCCGGGGAACCCGCCTTCGCCTCGACCACGGTGGCGCGGCTCGCCGCCGATCTCGATGCGCTGCGCCAGCAGGGTTTCAAGCTGGCGGTGATCGATACCCCGCCTGCGATCACCGTCGCGATCCAGAGCGTCATAGCGATTGCCGACCTTGTCGTGATACCCACC
>NZ_LARW01000123.1 GCF_000971055.1 Sphingomonas sp. SRS2 | reverse complement strand
TTCTTCTGCAAACTCAAAGAGTTCAAGCGCATCGCCATGCGCGCCTGCAAAACCGATCTAAGCTTCTCCGCAATGATCTACCTCGCCGCAGCCGTCATCAACTCGCGATGAATCCCCACAACCCCTAGTCCTCTCCCTTGGCGGGGAGGAGGGAAGTTACCGCCCCAGCAGCGGCTTGATCGGCGAAATGTCGTAACCCGCGCCGGCGGCCTTGCGCGCCAGCTCGTCGCCATCTTCGCCGGCAGTGCCTTTCGCAAGCGCCCAGCAGAAGGTCGATCGGGTGCCCGAGCGGCAATAGGCGAGGACCGGGCCTTCGGCGCTGTCGAGCGCCTGACGGGTTGCCTCGATCTGCTCCCGCGTGAAACCGCCGGGCGTGATCGGGATCGCAACATAGCCGAGCCCCGCCGCCTGCGCCGCCGCGCGGATCGACTCGCCGCTGGGCTGGCCCGGCTCTTCCTGTTCGGGGCGGTTGTTGATGATCATCGTGAAGCCCTGTGCGGCGGCTGCGGCGACATCGTCGGTGTCGATCTGGGCGGCGACCGAGATGCTGTCGTCGATCTTGCGGAACATGGCTCTTCCTTCTTCAGGCGCGATGGTCGTTGATGGCGGCGAGGAACGCGTCGCCATAGGTATCCAGTTTCTTCGCCCCTACGCCCGAAATCTGCGCGAGGCCACCCAGCGAATCCGGCTTTGCCGCCGCCATCTCGCGCAACGTCGCGTCGGTGAAGACGACATAGGGCGGCACGCCCTGCGCCTTGGCAAGATCGCGCCGCAACCCGCGCAGCACGTCGAACAGCGGATCGTGCGGATAGTCGACGCCGGCCTTGTCCTTCTTGCGGCGGCGCTCGCGCTCGGGCGGCAGCACGAGCTGCAACGGCTCCTCGCCCTTCAGGATCGCCTTGGCGGCGGGGCCGAAGGACAGCCCGCCATAATCGTCGGCGCGCAGCGCATCGCGGGCGAGCAGCGCGCGCGCGACCGGCTTGATCAGCTTCTGCTCGGCCTCGTCGGCGATGCCGAACACCGACAGCCGGTGGTGGCCCGCGCCCAGGATCTTGTCGGTCTCGCGCCCCGCCAGCACGTCGGAAAGATGGGTGACGCCATAGCGCATCTCGGTGCGAAAGGCGGCCGAAAGCAGCTTCTGCGCGACGACGCTCGCGTCGATGCCGGTGGGCGGGCTCAGGCAATTGTCGCAATTGCCGCAGGCCGCCGGAGGGCTCTCGCCGAAATGGCGGAGCAGGATCGCGCGGCGGCATCCCGGCGCTTCGACCAGCATCGCCATCGCGTTCAACCGCTGGCGCTCGCCCGCGCGGCGGCCTTCCTCGACATCGGTCTCGATGCGGCGGCGGGCGCGGGCGAAATCCTCGGCGCCCCAGAATAGTTGGGTGACGGCGGGATCGCCATCGCGCCCGGCGCGTCCGGTCTCCTGATAATAGGCCTCGATCGATTTGGGCAGGCCGGCATGCGCGACGAAGCGGACATCGGGCTTGTCGATCCCCATGCCGAAGGCGACCGTTGCCACCATCACCATGTCTTCGGATGCGACGAACGCCTTTTGGTTCGCGGCGCGGATCGCGGGGTCGAGCCCGGCATGATAGGCTCGCGTCGGGCGGCCTGATCCGCCGAGCTGCGCGGCGAGCTTCTCGGTCGCGTCGCGGGTGGGAGCATAGATGATGCCGGGCCCCGGATTTTCGTCGAGCAGCTGCGCGAGCTGTCTGCCGACGCCGTCGCGCGTATTGATGCCGTAGCGGAGATTGGCGCGGTCGAAGCCGGCGAGGATCAGCCCATCGGCCTCGATGCCGAGCTGCGCTAGGATATCGTCGCGGGTGTGGCGGTCGGCGGTCGCGGTCAGGGCCAGGCGCGGGACATCGGGACGCAGGTCGAGCAGGCCCCGCAGCAGACGGTAATCGGGCCTGAAGTCATGCCCCCATTCGGAGACGCAATGCGCCTCGTCGATCGCGATCAGCGCCAGGGGAATCTGGCTGATCAGGCGGCGGAAGCTCTCGGTCGAGGCCCGTTCGGGTGCGACGTAAAGCAGGTCGAGCCCGCCATTGCGCAGCCGGTCGATCGTCTCGTCGCGATTGTCGTCGGCGGATGTCAGCGCGGCCGCCCGGATGCCGGCGGCATCGGCCGAACGGACCTGGTCGTGCATCAGCGCGATCAGCGGCGAAACGACCAGCCCGGTGCCCTCGCGGCACAACGCCGGGATCTGATAGGTCAGCGACTTGCCCGCGCCGGTCGGCATCACCGCGAGGCTGTTCTGGCCGGCCATCACCCGGTCGATCACATCCTGCTGCCGCCCGCGGAACTGGGCATAGCCGAAGGTCCGCTGCAGGGCTTCCAAGGGGGTAGGCATGGGGTGCTTCTAGCGGATGGCGGCGGGGTGTCGAGCGGTCTGACGATTATGCCGTCGGCCGCTTCGGCCCGAACCGGTTGACCCATCTTTGCGCGGGCAGTTCGAAGCCGTGATACAGCGCCGCTGAGACTACCAGCACGATCAGCAGAAACAGGCCGATCAGGGGCGCGGGGATTGCCATCACATCGTCGACGAACACGATCTTGAACAGCAGGAAGAGCAGCGCATGCGCCAGATAGGTCGCATAGCTGATCTCGCCGAACCAGTGGATCACCCGCCCCTTCATCGGGTTGCGGCCTTCGGAGGTCAGCGCCAGCACGAACAACAGGCAGACGAAGGCGAAGGGCAGCGCCAGCGCCTCGGGCGTGCCAAACGCATAGGCGGCGGACCCGCCGATAGCGAGCATCCCGGCGATCAGCGCGGGGCGGGCCGGCGTCTCGCGCCAGCGCAGCCAGAGCGCCGCCACGATCGTCCCCATCGCAAATTCGAACAGGCAGCGCGGCACGCCGAGGCGCGGGATATCGCTGCCGAGGAGATCATGGCCGAAGGCGCTGAACAGGGCGAACAGGCCGAGCATCAGCAGGCCGAGGAATGCGATGAGCAGCGCGCTCGGCAGCTTGCGCCAGTCGGTGGCGGTGACGATCAGCGGAAAGACCAGATAGGCGGCGAATTCGCAGCTGATCGACCAGGCGGGCACGTTCCAGCCCAGGCCGTCGATCAGCCCCCAATTCTGGATCAGCAGCAGATGGTAGGGCAGCGTTTCCCAGGCGAAGTTGAGTGGCATGCCGCGTCCGGTCGCAACGCAGACGACGGCGAAGGCGATAGCGGCGAACAGCATCAGCATGTGCAGCGGATAGACGCGCGCAAGCCGCCGCCACAGAAAATGGGGTACGCCACGCCAGCGATGTTCGTGGAGCAGCTGGCCATAGTTGAGCCAGATCACGAAGCCCGACAGGACGAAGAAGAAATCGACCGCCAGATAGCCCTTGGCGAAGAAGGCGATGACGCCGGGCGGCAGGAAGCTCGCACTGTCGCGGATATGATAGAGCACGACATACCATGCCGCGATCCCGCGCGCCGAGGTGAGCGGACGAAGTTCGTGCCGTACCTGCAAGCTGCGCCTCTGCCCCCGTTACCCCGGCGAAGGCTGGGGTCCACGTCTTTTTGTACACGGATCCGGGCGGGGGTGAAGAGAGACTTCTTCTTCGTCATGCCAGCCTCCACTGGCATGACGAAAGAACTATATCAGGCCGCCTCGCGCTCTTCCTGTTCGCTCGCCTGCCGCATCCACATTTCGGCGTACAGCCCGTCGCGGGCGAGCAGTTCGGCGTGGCTGCCGCGCTCGGCCACCCGGCCGGCCTCAAGCACGACGATCTCGTCGGCGTGAACGATCGTCGACAGGCGGTGGGCGATGACGATGGTGGTGCGGCCCTGCTCGACCCCGCGTAAGGTCGTCTGGATATCGGCCTCGGTGCGGCTGTCGAGCGCGCTGGTGGCCTCGTCGAGGATCAGCAGCGGCGGGTTCTTCAGCAGCGTCCGGGCGATCGCGACGCGCTGCTTCTCGCCGCCCGACAGCTTGAGACCCCGCTCGCCGACGCGGGTTGCGTAACCCTGCGGCAGCGACAGGATGAAATTGTGGATCGACGCGCCCCGCGCAGCCTCCTCGATCTGGTCCTGTGTCGCGCCCTCGCGGCCATAGCCGATATTGTAACCGATCGTGTCGTTGAACAGCACCGTGTCCTGGGGAACGATACCGATCGCCTGGCGCAGCGACGCCTGCGTCACTTTCGCGATATCCTGGCCGTCGATCGTCACCCGGCCGCCGCTGATCTCGTAGAAGCGATAGAGGATACGCGCGAGGGTGGACTTGCCCGCACCCGAGGGGCCGACCACGGCGAGCGTGCCGCCGGGCCGGATCGTCAGGTCGATCCCCTTCAATATCTCGCGGTCGGGATCATAGGAGAAGTGCACGTCCTCGAACTTCACCATCCCGCCGGTGACGGCGAGTGGGACCGCGTCGGGTGCATCGGTAACTTCGGCGGGGGTGTCGATCAGCCGGAACATCGCCTCCATGTCGATCAGTCCCTGGCGGATCTCGCGATAGACCATGCCGAGCAGGTCGAGCGGCCGGAACAGCTGGGCGAGCATCGTATTCACGAACACCACGTCGCCGGGCGAGAACCAGCCCCTGCTCCAGCCATAGACGCTATAGCCCATCGCCCCCGCCATCATCAGGTTGGTGATCAGCGACTGGCCGATGTTGAGCGCGGCGAGCGAGCCTTCATTCTTGGTCGCGGCGCGCGCATAGGCGGCGACCGCGCGGCCGTAATTCTCGGCCTCGCGCCCTTCGGCGTTGAAATATTTGACCGTCTCGTAGTTCAGCAGCGAGTCGACCGCGCGCGCCGAGGCGCGGGTGTCATGCTCGACCATCTCGCGGCGCATCTTGCTGCGCCATTCCGTGACCTTGCGGGTGAAGACGATATAGGCGGCGATCGCCACCACGGTCGCCGTCACGAGGCCAGCGCCGAATTTATAGAAGAAGATCGCGCAAACCGCGGTGAGCTCGAAGAGGGTCGGGCCGATGTTGAACAGCAGGAAATAGAGCATCGTGTCGATGCTCTTGGTGCCGCGCTCGACGATCTTGGTCAGCGCCCCGGTGCGCCGTTCAAGGTGGAAGCGCAGCGACAGGCGGTGCAACTGCCCGAACACCTCCAGCGACAGCCGCCGCGCCGCATCCTGGCCGACCAGTTCGAAGATCGCGTTGCGCATATTGTCGAACAGCACCCCGCCGAAACGCGCGCCGGCATAGGCGACGACCAGCGCCACGGCGATCGTGACTCCCGGCTCCAGCCCAGGCGCCATGCGGTCCACCGCCGCCTTATAGGCGAAGGGCATCAGCAGGATGATGATCTTGGAACCCAGCACGAGCAGCATCGCGATCGCCACGCGGGCGCGCAACGCCGGCTCCCCCTTCGGCCACAGATAGGGCAGGAAGCGGCGCAGCGTGGCGAGGCCATGCTCGGGATTGGCGGCGCTGGCGGAGGCGTGATCGGGCGGCATTGCCGCGAAGATAGGGACGCGGGCGCTGAAGGGGAAGGGCGGCATGACACGGTATCAATCGCCAATGTCGCGGTTTGACGGCTTTCCGCGCGCCGGCGGCCCGCTATCTGCCGGCCCATGGTTACCGATCCGCTCCCTGCATCCGCCCCGAAACTCCGCCCGCTGCCGCTCCTGATCTTCAGCTCGCGCTGGCTTCAGCTGCCGCTCTATGTCGGCCTCATCGCGGCGCAGCTCGTCTATGTCCTGCTGTTTCTGAAGGAACTGTCCCACCTCGTCCTGCACAGCTGGGAGTTCACCGAGCAGCAGATCATGCTGGTCGTGCTGGGCCTGATCGACGTCGTGATGATCTCCAACCTGCTGGTGATGGTGATCGTCGGCGGCTACGAGACCTTCGTGTCGCGGCTGGGGCTGGGCGGCCATCCCGACCAGCCGGAATGGCTCAGCCACGTCAATGCCGGCGTGCTGAAGGTCAAGCTCGCCATGGCGATCATCGGCATATCCTCGATCCACCTGCTGCGCTCGTTCATCGAGGCCGGATCGATAGGGCAGCCGACCGCCCGGATCACCGAGGCGGCGATATTATGGCAGACCGTGATCCATATGGCCTTCATCCTGTCCGCGATCGGCATCGCCTGGGTCGATCGGATGACGCAGCACAAGCACTGAGCGGTTATCGAAGGCGCTTCCACGCAAGTGAAACAAACTCTAGCGGGGCTTCTTGTCGAGGAAGAGATATCCCGGCGTGAACTCCGCGGCCCAGCGCAGGCCCGCGAGATCGTGGATCTGGACGCGCCCACTGCGAAACGTGACCAGCCGGCGTTCGCGCAGCTCGCGAAGCACCCGGTTCATATGGACGGCGGTAAGCCCCAGGCACTCGGCCAGGTCGACCTGGATCAGCGGAAGCGGATAACCATCCTCCTCCGCCATCCCGACCACCCCCAGGCGAACATGCAACTCGCATAGCAGATGCGCGGTGCGCGACAGACCGTCACGCCGGCCCAGCGACACTTCCCAGGCGCGATGCATCGCCGCATCGAGATTCGTCGTCATCCACAATAGCCGGCCCAAATGCGGATGCTCGGCGGTAAGCTCCTCGAGCGCGGCATGCGACGCCCAGCTGGTCTGGCAATCGGTCAGCGCAACCACGCCATGATCGATGCTTTTCAGCGTGAAACTGTGCAGATCGAGGAAGTCGCCGGAAATGTGGAGCTGGCTGATCTGCCGCTCTCCGTCGCGCATGTCCTTGAAGCGGCCCATAAGGCCTTCGCTGAGCAGCGTAGACCGGTTCAGGGGCTCGCCTTCGCGGATCAAGACCGTGCGGGCGGGAACGCGTTGAGGGGGCTCAACGACAGCCCGCAAGGCCCGCTCTTCTGCTGCGCTGACATCGTCACGCTGGCGAAGTTTCAGGAGCAGCTTTTCAATCGGCACGTTTCAATAATTCGTGGCCATGCATTATCCAACCCCGTTGCTGCTGATGTCGACCGCTTCTGCAAACATGACATCGCACAGGAAGTTCCCTTGGCCATCCTCGATTGCGACGCGGCCACCGAGGTCGAGCTGTCCATTGTTGAGCTCCTCCTTGAGGATAGATCGGATGGCGGCCAGCGCTTCGACCCGCGCCGCGTCGACATCCGGTAGTTCGATCCCCTCCTGATCGCGCGTTATTCCGGAGCCGTTGATGAGGTGAAGATAAAAATGTGGCATCGAAGTCCGCGCGTCCCTTGTCATCCACGAACGTCGACTAGTCGACGGTTCGGGGGCCTTTTCCCATCGTCAGAAACCCTTGAAGCGACGACCGGTTCAAAAGCTTTGCCAAAACTAATCTGCGGCAATCTCATTCGAAAATTTCGCGATTAGAGAATCGAGCTTCGTGTAAGCGACGCCACACGGCGTTGCGTCTGGGGGTTGCGACGCCTGCGAATGATAACCGATAAATTCCTACAGGGACGGCAAGGCATAAAACTGAACGACGACGAACGCTCCGCCATCGAGCAGGCGGTGAGCGAGGTGCGCGTCGTTCCAGCTCGAACAGTGTTGATCGAAGCCGGCAAGCCGCTCCGGCACAGCGTGCTCATTATCGAAGGCATGATGTGCCGCTACATCGTCGATCGCGACGGAGTGCGTCAGCTTGTCGGCCTGCACCTGCCCGGCGACTTCATCGATCTTCACAGCTATGTGCTGAACCCGCTCGATCATGATATCGCCTCGCTGACGGAGGCGCGGATCGCGATCGTGCCGCACGACCGGATCCGGCCGCTCGTCGCCCAGCCGGAGCTTGGCCGCAAGCTCTGGTTCTCGACCCTGCTCGACGCCGCGATGCACCGCGCATGGCTGTTCCGGTTGGGGCGGCTAGACGCGACGGGCCGCGTCGCGCACTTCCTGTGCGAGACCGACGCCCGGCTGCGCGCGGTGGGGATGAGCGATGGCCGCCGCTTCGCACTCGACCTGACGCAGACCGACCTGGCCGAGATCTGCGGCGTCACCAGCGTCCATATGAACCGGATATTGCGGCAGCTGCGCGAGGATGGCCTTTGCACCTATCGCCAGTCGGTCGTGGAGATGATCCGGTCCGATCTCCTGGCCCGCCGGGGCCAGTTCGACGACGCTTATCTCTATCTCGACGATAGCGCCGCGCGGAACGGCTGATCCCGCCATTGCGGCATCATAAGAGGAAAATTTCGCGCTTGATCCAGATCATAACGCCATCGGAAAAACTGACTTAAGCAGATCGTGCTGCGCGGAGAGCTGGTCCGGTCTGATAGGCTCGCAGCCGACTGGATTTGCATGCCAATCACGCTCGGTCCACCTCATGCGGACTCCTCTCGCCGCTGCTTCCACGCCTCGATCGACGGCCGGCGGGCGTTGATCGAACTCGACAACGGCGCTGTCTTCAAACTGGCCGAACGTGGTGGCGGCAGATCGCTCGCGGCCATGCTGGACAAGAAGCAGCCCCAGATTATCGACGCCGCGCAACGGCTGGTTGAAAAGGGGCATTTCGCGGAGCGCGATGGCGCGCTTGAGATCGTGGTGACGGCGCTCGATCTCTAGCGATAAGCGCGGGCGAAGAAGCCCAGCGTGATCGCGACGCATAGCACCAGCGTCGCATGGCGAATGACCGCCGGCGGCAGCTTCCGTCCCAGCCGCGCCCCCGCATAGCCGCCGGCAAGCGCCCCGCCGCCCAGCAGGAGGGCGGTGTTCCACTGAACGATGCCCGCCAGCGCGAAGCAGGCTATCGCGGCGGCGTTCGCGGCGCAGCCCATGACGACGCGCGCCGCGGCGAGCGCCTTGATGCCCGATCCGTCGATCAGGCTCCACAGCGCGGTCATCATGAGCCCGACAGCGCCGCCATAATAGCCCCCATAGATGCCCAGCAGCATTTGCCCGGCGAGGATCAGCGGCCTGCCGCGCGGCCCCAGCCTGGCCTGCATCCATGGCCCGATCCGGGGGGCGAGGGCCAGGGCGAGCGTCGCGCACAGCGCCAGCCAGGGCAGCAGCCGGTCGAACAGCCGTTCGGGCGTGTAGAGAAGCAGCCCCGCACCGATTGCGCCGCCGACGATCGTGACCGCCAGCATCGTCCGCACGCTGATTCCGGCGATAGGCCTTAATCCGTCGCGATAGACGATCGCGCTGGCCAGGCCGCCCGGCCACAGCGCAACCGTGCTCGTCGCATTCGCGGCGATCGATGGCGTGCCGGTGGCGAGCAGCACCGGAAGGGTGACGAAGGAGCCGCCGCCAGCCAGCGCGTTCATCACACCGGCGACAAGCCCTGCGGCGGCGATGATCAGGGCTTCCTCCATGATATTTCCTCTTAGTCATAAGGACGCGCATTTACTGGCCGCCACTTCGATGGCGACACTCGCCCATGCGCGGTCCACCGCCGCTTGAACAGCCCGGTGCGGAGGGTGATGGCAAGGGTGCCGGCCATGCGCTGATGGCGGCTGCTAATGGCTGACCTGTGATCCATCGATGTGGATCACCGCCGAGTCAGCGAAGCTTAAACCGTCTAGCCAACCCGCTCGAACAATGCGGCCAGGCCCTGGCCGCCGCCGATGCACATCGTCTCGATACCGTAGCGCGCCTCGCGGCGCTGCATTTCGCGCAGCAGGGTGGCGAGGATGCGTCCGCCGGTTGCGCCGACCGGATGGCCAAGCGAAATGCCCGAGCCATGGACGTTCATGCGCTTGAAGTCGTCGATCCCGAAACCCCATTCGCGGGTGCAGGCGATCACTTGTGCTGCAAAGGCCTCGTTGAGTTCGATCAGGTCGATATCGGCCATCGTCAGCCCGGCGCGGTCGAGCGTCTTCGCGACCGCGGGCACCGGCCCGATCCCCATCGTCTTCGGCGGGACCCCCGCGACCGCCCACGACACCAGCCGCGCATAAGGGCGCAGCCCCAGCGCCTCGGCCTTCTCGCGCGTTGTCACGATGGCGACCGAAGCGCCGTCATTCTGGCCGCTCGCGTTGCCGGCGGTAACGGTCGATTCGGGGTCCTTCGCGGTGAGAGGGCGGAGCGTGCCCAGGCTTTCGGCGGTGACGCCCCGGCGGGGATGCTCGTCGAGCGCGACGGTCACGGTCTCCTTCT
The DNA here is from genome assembly GCF_000971055.1 of Sphingomonas sp. SRS2. Lineage (GTDB taxonomy): Bacteria > Pseudomonadota > Alphaproteobacteria > Sphingomonadales > Sphingomonadaceae > Rhizorhabdus. Next base: position 17,304 of record NZ_LARW01000123.1, on the reverse strand, counting down.
TGCCCTTGACCTCGACGGGGACGATCTCCTCGGCGAACACGCCGCTATCCTGTGCCGCGACCGCACGGCGGTGCGATTCGGCCGAGAAGGCGTCTTGTTCGGCGCGCGGGATGCCATAATCGCGCCGCAGATTTTCGGCGGTCTCGATCATGCCGCCGGGCACGGGGAAGTTGCAGCCGCCCGCCGTCACTCGCCCGCGCGCGAGCGCATCGTCGAAGCTCATCGCCGGGCCGCTTACGCCCCAGCGCATCTTCGTCGAGTAGAAGGGGGCATTGCTCATCGATTCCGCGCCGCCGGTCAGGACGAGGTCCGATCCGCCGGTGGCGACCTGCATCACGCCATAGATCAGCGCCTGCAGCCCCGATCCGCAGCGCCGGTCGATCTGGATGCCGCCCGCTTCGATCGGCAGCCCGGCGTCGAGCCCGACGACACGGCCCAGCGCGGGCGCGTCCATCGTCGGATAGCATTGCGCGAAGATGATGTCCTCGACCTCGGCAGGCGGCAGGCCGGTCCGCTCGATCAGCCCGCGCACCACCGCCGCGCCCAGCTCATGGGCGTGCAATGTCTTGAAGACGCCGCCGAAGCGGCCCACCGGGGTCCGCAGCGGTTCGCAGATCACCGTTTCGCGCAATGTCATTCTCCTTCGATCGTGGCGGTCATTGCCGGCGCGCCGGCGGGTCCGGCGGTCCAGGCCTCGGCGGCGCGGGCGGTGCCGGTCAGGTTGAGCGTGGCGTCCGCGCCGTCGAACAGCGGCGCGCGCGCGCGGAACTCGAACGACCGCGCCCGCGCGCCGGGATGCCGGCGTAGATAGAGGTCGATCAGCAATGTCGCCTGATAGGGGCCATGGACGACGAGGCCGGGATAGCCCTCGACATGGCGCGCATAGTCGCGGTCGTAATGAATGCGGTGGCTGTTGAAGGTCAGCGCCGAATATCGGAACAGCCGCACCGGATCGGCGTGATAAGGCTCGGCGGTCTCGCCCGGTGCTTTGGCGGCGGCGGGCGGCGGCGGGGCCGCGCTGCTGTCCGCCGGCGCGCGATAGACGATATCCTGCCGTTCCTCGATCGCGAGGCCGGCTCGGATGCTGATCCGGTGGCCGACCGTAACGAAGACCATGTCTCCGCTCGCGCCCGATTTGGCGGCGACGTCGACGATCGTCGAGACGCGTTCGATCGGCTCGCCGATCATGATCGGTGCGTGGAAGGTGACGCCGCCGCCCGCCCACATGCGCCGGGGCAGCGGCACCGGTGGCAGGAAACCTCCGGTGCGGGGGTGGCCGTCCTCGCCGATATCGGATTGCCGCGCGCGCGGCAGGAAGTAGAGCCAGTGGCCCAGTGGCGGCACCTCTCCGGCCTGCCAGGGCGATGCGTCGTCGTGATCGAGTAGCGCGGCGAGGCCGGCCAGCGGCTCGGGCGCGGCGCTTCCCGCGACACGCTCCTCGCGCCCGATCCAGCTTTTCAGATGCTCGATGTCCACCGTAGACCTCCGTGGCCGCCTTATGAGCCAAGGCTGCGCCGATGTCGCGTGGACCAAAAAATTTAGCTGCGCACCATCAATTTTTCATGGCGGGGAGGTTGTCACAGCCGCCGTGAGGCGCGATGCGGGAGGCATGAAGCTGCGATCCCTCCTCTTCGTGCCGGGCGATCGGCCCGAGCGCTTTCCCAAGGCCGTCGCCAGCGGGGCCGACGCGCTGATCCTCGATCTCGAGGATTCGGTGTCGCCCGAAAACAAGCCCGCGGCACGCGCGGCGATTGCGCAGTGGCTCGGCGAGCCGCGCGACATTCCCTGTTTCGTCCGGATCAATCCGCTCGACGGCGATCATGCGCGCGCCGATCTCGACGCGGTGCTGGGCGCGGGCCCCGACGGGCTGATGCTTCCCAAGGCGGAAGGCGCGGCATCGGTGCGCAGGCTTGCCGAAATGGCGGGCGGATCGCTGCCGCCGGTCCTGCCGATCGCCAGCGAGACCGCCGCCGCGGTTTTCTTCCTCGGCAGCTATGGCGAGGTCGGCAAGCAGCTCGCGGGCCTGACCTGGGGCGCGGAGGATCTGCCCGCCGCGATCGGCGCGGCGACCTCGCGCAATCCCGATGGCAGCTATACCGCGCCCTATGAGATGGTCCGCGCGCTCACCCTGTTCGGCGCGCACGCCGCCGGGGTCGCGGCGATCGAGGCGGTCTATCCCAACATCGCCGATAGCGAGGGGCTGGCCGCCTATGTCGCACGCGGGCGGCGCGACGGCTTTACCGGCATGATGGCGATTCACCCGTCGCAGGTACCAATCATCAACGCCGGCTTCAGCCCCAGCGAGGCGGAGGTTGCCCATGCCAGGGCAGTGATCGCGATGTTCGCCGCCAATCCGGGGGCGGGGGCGCTCAAGCTCGACGGCAGGATGATCGACCGGCCGCATCTCAAGCAGGCCGAAGCGCTGCTGGCGCGCGCTGGATTGGCGGCGGACTGAGGCGCCGCTTCGGCGCGTTCCGCCGCCGAGCATGAGCAGGACTCATCCGGCCGCAGCGATGAGGCCTCCGGGCGGTAATTGACGTTTCTCCCAGGTCTTCCAGGCGTTGATCGGCGGGCCTGACCGGGGTGGGCTGACGCTGTCCGCGCTCCTATACGGGAAAGCCCTGCCGGTCCTGCGGGCGCGGGAAGGTCACCGCCTGCGGTCGGAACCTAGCTCTGCAGGAACCAGCGCTCAGACCCTTCGAGGCCGATCGCGGTGAGCTTGCCGGTCGCATAGGCGCCGGTGTCGATGCCGATCCGGTTGGCGCGCTCGTCGATCTGCTCCGAAACCGAATGGCCGTGCACGATCATCCTCCCGTGGTTGACGGGCGATTCGAGGAATTCCTTGCGGATCCAGCGGAGGTCCGACGGGAGCTGGCTGTCCAATGCAATCCCCGGCCGGACCCCGGCGTGAACGAACAGATAGTCTCCGACTTCGTGAACGAGGCGCAATTTGCGCATCCATTGTAGATGATCGGCCGGGATGGCGGCGCGGATCATGTCGATGATGCCCGCGGGATCGGCATTGTCGTAATCCTGCGCCAGCACGCCGTAGCTCAGCAGGGTTTCGCGCCCGCCCATCTTGTGGAACAGCGCGGCGGCGCGGCGATTGCCGTCGGCCGCGGACAACAGGGTCTCCTCGTGGTTGCCCATCAGGAACACCACGCGTTCCTGGCCGATATCGAGCCGCATCATGAGCTCGATCACCTCACGCGACCCGGGCCCGCGGTCGATATAGTCACCGACGAAGAGCAGCCGCGTATCGGCCGCCCCCCGCCGCGTGTCGTCGTCATCGATCGATTTTATCAGGCGGTTGAGCTCGGCATAGCAACCGTGGATATCGCCGATCGCATACCATCGCTGCTGTTCCGGCACCGCAAAACAATGCCGCGGCCGACGCCAGAAGGTCAGAAAATCAGTTACCGCCACTAAAATTGTCCGTCATGGATCGAGGCAGCGCTCTATTGGCCCCTTCGACCTGGGTAGGCAAGAGACGTCCATGCGGCCAGTCCCGTTCACTGCCGTCTGATTATTGCCGGTGCACTATACAAAAGCATAACGACTATTTCGCACCGAAGCCTGTAATGGCAATTTTAACAGTTCTGATCGCAACCAGAATATCGATCCAAACAGAGAAGTTTTTGATATAGTAAAAGTCATATTGGAGTTTGTAGTTAATCGCGTCGAGGTCTGTGACATGACCTTGATGGACCTGCGCCCAGCCCGTGATTCCCGGCCTCACGATATGACGGTAAAGGTAGAAGGGGATTTCGTTCTCATACCATTGCGATAGCGAAATCGCCTCCGGTCGAGGACCGATCCAGCTCATTTGTCCCGCTAGGATATTGAAAATCTGGGGAAGTTCATCGATCCGCGAGCGCCGGAGCCAACGGCCTGCCCCCGTGATACGGCTGTCACCCGTCAGGGTCGTCGCAGCCGATACATCGGGTTCGCCCGCCTCGAGGCGTTGATGCATTGTGCGAAACTTGATTATGCGAAAAGGGCGGCCGCCGGCGCCCATACGCATCTGCCGAAAGAGGGCTGGCCCAGGTGAGTCCAGCCGAATCCAGATGCCGATGGTTAAAAATAGCGGCAGCAGAAGGGGTAAGAGGATCAGGGCGGCCAACAGGTCCGTTGCCCTCTTGGCTTTGCGCCAGGCGAGATTCGGCAGGAGCGACCCAAAATTATTCTCGGAGAGATGCTCGATGGTTACTCGACCTGTCAGCGATTCGAGTAGCTGCTTGCTATGGAGCACCGTGCGCCCCTGCACTGCGGCTTCGGCAAGCATCCTTTCCCAATGGGGCTCATGATCGCGCCGGAAATCGGCTACGATATAGGCGCCGGGATCTCGAGGCGTCTCTGGCCTCTCCATCTGGACCCATTCAACTTCTCTCGGGAGGTCGAGACCCTGCAGATCAAAACCGGGCACCAGATAAAAGCGCCGCTGTGTACGGGGAAGCAGGTAAATGCTGAGAAGAAAAACGATGATGACAGAAGCCACAAAAGTAGCTGCCAGATAAACGCTGCCATAATCGACACGAAGCGCAAGCATCCCCGTGAGGACGATGCCGAAGGATCCCGCGAAAGACGGTAATATATAACCGAACGTGCGTGTGCCGGGAAACGCTGTCACTCGGCGAAGCATTACCAGGCCAAGCCCCAGCGCAATTGTTGCGCCGAAGAAACTGTTCAGGAATCCGCCAACCGCGATCGCCTGGTTGATTCCGCCATAACGCACGACGGCTGGTAGTAAAACAGCGAGTACGAAACCGATCAAAAACTGCGCAGACAAGGCGTTTAATGCGCTGACCTGAGCCAAGGGCATATGGCGTTCCCGGTTCATCAGCACAGATTTGTCTTCCTGTGGGCGACTGATCCTCGCCAATCGCCCATTAATGAAGCGCCCTTAAAGACAGAGTGATCCCAGACACAACGGCAGCGATTAAATATGATGGATCGGTGCATGTGAGTAAGATGGTTCGCCCCGCGATGCCGACTGGATCGCCTTCGGTAGCGTTGCCCATTTCGAAATCTTATATCAACCCCTAATTGGCGCTGGGCAAAACCGAGCCTCCCGGGGTGCTAGCTTATAAGGGATTGGGATGTAACGTTTTCTTGTAGGGTGCCTGTTCGGCATATGATCGGCGAGCGCTCTGTAAAGCGCGTGACTATCAAGTCTGCAGTCCTGGAAAGCTGGTCCGCGGCGGCAAGCCGATCTGGCAGCGCCAGATTGCATTCTCGTTGTCGCACTGTACCAAACTCAGCCGCCGGATACCAAGTCTGTCACGGCGAACGAAAAGTACATGTCAGTTGTTCGAAGGATATGCGTGCCCATGTCGGCCTCTTTCCACGCCATCATCGGGCGTTATGGTCGGCCCTTCTGGGCGCTCTGCCTTTTCATCACCCTGGTCTTCCTGCTCGGTGGAGGATCGCGCGCCAACATCGAATCACTGGTGATCCTGCGTCCGGTCTCCGCGATCATGTTTGGTTATGGCCTATGGGGGCTTCTGGCGGGCCGCACTGAGCGTGCGCCCTTTCTGCTTGCGCTGAGCTTGGCAACAGTCATCATATCCATTGCGCAGCTGATTCCCTTGCCGCCGGTGCTGTGGACGGTTTTGCCGGGGCGAAACTTGCTCCTTCAAATCGATCGCGCGGCGGCGCTAGGAGACGTGTGGAGGCCCCTTAGTCTTCTCCCTTCCGCGACATGGAACTCACTTTACGCGTTGATGGCCCCGATTGGGGTGCTGCTAATCGGGCTTCGGCTCAATAGGCATGAACGGTCCGCTTTGCTGCTGCTCTTGATCGGTTTGGGATCGCTCAGTGCCGTTGTTGCCGTATTTCAAATTGCCGGTCCCGTAACCGGGCCATTCTACCTGTATCGCTATACAAATTACGGGTCGGCGGTCGGTTTGTTCGCCAACCGGAATCACCAAGCTTTATTATTAGCCTGTATGGTTCCGATGCTGGCGGCATGGACGGCTCGTGATCATGGAGTGATCGCTGACCTGAGACTGCGAGCGGCCATCGCGATTTCGATCGGGGTTTTCCTCATTCCTTTGATTTTGGTGACGGGCTCGCGAGCAGGGCTGGTTGCGTTGGTTATGGGACTATCGAGCATCCCCTTTTTATGTACCCGCAATGTGCCAAATGGTCAGGATTCACCGCGGCTAAGAAGCGGTTTCTGGATGGTAGCGGTACCCTTACTGGGCTTTGCTCTGGTTGCTCTGACAGTAATGCTGGGCCGCGCGGATGCGATCGATAGGTTGCTGGAGCAGCATATGGAAACCGATGCCCGCATCGCGACTCTCGCACCATTGATCTCGATGGTGTTGACCTATTTCCCTGCGGGTTCGGGATTTGGTTCCTTTCCGGCGGTATTTCTTGTTGCTGAACCTGAACAGCTGCTGTCGCTGAAGACGTTCGGCCACGCGCACAACGACCTGATCGAGTTAGCTATCACTGGTGGCCTCCCTGCGCTGTTATTGTTACTGACCGCTTTGGTTGGGTTCGCGCATCTGGTCCGGCAATGGTTCGGGACTCGTATGCTGGCAGGCGATACGCACCGGCTGGCCGGTTCCGGAATCTGGATCGTGGCGATGGTTCTGCTGGCCAGCCTCGTCGATTACCCGTTGCGGGTGCCGTCGCTCGCCTGCCTGGCCGTGGTGGCGATCCTGTGGGCGAGGCCGGGGAATTATGAGGCTCCTGGCCAAAAAGAGCTTTGAAGCGATTGGTTTTGTTTTTACTAGAAAAGTTGCGGGCTGCTGCGGCTAGTTGGGGAAGTTCAGGAATGCGGGTTGTTCTGGTTCTGGTGGCGGTCGCCATGGTAATGGCGGGCTGTGCCGGCCCTCCAAAGCTTGGCGGTGCTCCGAATGTTCAGGTTCTTGACGCCACCGAGCTGCCGCCGCCGAGCGCGTCCGATCTCATCGAAACCGATCGTCCCTACATCGTCGGCCCGTTCGACAAGCTGGTTATCGATGTGTTCGGGATCACGGAACTGTCCGATCGCAAGGTGCAGGTCGATGCCAGCGGCCGGATATCCTTCCCGCTGGTGGGCGTCCTCGCCGTCGCGGGCAATACCCCTGGGCAAATCGAGACGCTCCTTCGCGACCGACTGGCGTCCCGCTATGTTCGGGATCCTCAGGTCACGGTCAATCTTCAGGAAACCGTAAGCCAGGTGGTGACCGTTGAGGGGCAAGTGAAAAAGCCCGGCCTTTATCCGGTGGTCGGACGGTTGACATTGCTGCGCGCGATCGCGCTGTCCGGCGGCACCGATGAGTTTTCGAAGCTCAATGAGATTGTCATCTTCCGGACGGTCAAGGGCGAGCAATATGCGGCGCTATATGATTTGAAGGCAATCCGTTTGGGTGCCTATAGCGATCCGGAAGTCTACGCGAATGATGTTGTCGTCGTAGGAGAATCTCGTGCGCGGCGCATCTTCAAGGATGTCTTGCAGGTCGTGCCACTATTCACGACGCCGCTCATCGTCGGCATCGACAGATTGGGCAGGTAATGGTTAGCACATCAGAGCTGCAGAACGAGCAGGCCGCTGCGCGGTCGCTCGGCGATAGGACTCCGGCCGCTTACGACAGCGACAGCTATGCGCTGCCGCCGGTAATCAAGCAATATTGGCACACGTCTCTTCGCTGGAAATGGCTGATTGCCGGGATCATTGGCGTCGCACTGGCCGCCGGGCTGCTGAGTACTTTGCTGACTGCGCCCCGCTATACGGCGAAGGCGCAGATAGAGATTAGCCGTGAACAGAAGAAGGTCACTAATGTCGAGGGGCTCGAATCCGATGCCGCCGACCGCGATATAGAGTTCTACGAAACCCAATATGCGCTGCTCCGTTCGCAGTCGCTTACTGATCGCGTAGTCAAGGGGCTCAACCTCGCACGACGCGAGGAGTTCTTCGCAGCACATGGCATTACGCTCGACCCGGAAATCTTTGGATCCGGAGGACGGGTGCCGCCGACGGCTTCGCAGCAGGCGGAGCGCGAGAAGCTTGCCGCCAAATTGTTGCTCGCCAATATACAGATTGCGCCCGTACGTCGTTCGCGCCTCGTTAACGTCAGCTACACGAGCCGATCGGCTGTCCTGTCAGCCCAGATCGCCAATAGCTGGACGCAGCAGTTTATCGGTGCGAGCATGGACCGTCAGCTGTCGTCAACCGCCGACGCACGGACCTTTCTCGAAGGCAGGCTGGCCGTCCTCCGTACGCGGCTGGAGCAGTCGGAGCGCGACCTCGTCGGCTTCGCATCGCGAAACAACATCATCACGCTCGGCACTACACGGGACGCCGAAGGTAAGACGCAGGTTCAGCGCACAATGGCTGCGACCGACCTTGAAGCTCTCAACGCGGCGCTGAATATTGCGACAGCGGACCGCATTGCGGCAGAAAGCCGCGCCGGCACCAGTCGCGGCGGCGAGGACAGCGTCGAGGCGCTGGCCAATACGACCATAGCACAACTGCGCCAGAAGCGTGCGGAAGCGGCGGCCGAATATGCCAAGATGCTCGTTCGCTTCGAACCGGATTATCCAGCTGTGAAGGCTTTGCGCGGTCAGATAACGGCCCTCGATGATTCGATCGCGCGTGAAACGTCGCGCGTCGCATCCAGCCGGATGATGACCTATCGGGAGGCCGTCGGGCGCGAAGCCGATCTGAAGCGACAGGTCGGAGGATTGAAAGCGCGGCTCGACGACGAACAGCGCAGCTCGATCCAATATAATATCTTCCAGCGCGAAGCGGACACCAATCGCGAGCTCTATGATGCGCTGCTGCAGCGCTATAAGGAGATCGGCGTCGCCGGTATGGTCGGCGTTAACAATATCGTGATCGTCGACCGGGCGTCTATCCCGGATCGCCCGTCGGCGCCGAGCCTGGCCAGGAACATGGCGCTTGCGCTGGTGGTCGGCCTTGGTCTGGCCGTGATTGCTATCCTGGCGCTCGAGCAGATCGATGAAGGCGTAAGTCATCCGGGACAGATTCAGCAGCTCTTCCAGCTGCCGACGCTCGGCCATGTTCCGCTGACCGATCTCGAGGTTGTGGCGAGCATGGATGATCCGAAGTCCTATTTCTCGGAAGCCTATTTCACGATCAGGTCGAATCTGGCGTTCACGACCGATCACGGCCTGCCGCGATCATTCATCGTCACCAGCACGCGACCCGCTGAGGGTAAGTCGACGACATCCTACGCCCTCGCCCGGATCATCGGACGAACCGGGAAGAATGTGCTGCTGATGGATGGCGACATGCGGTCGCCCGATGTCCATCACCTCATCGAAATGCCTAACACGGCAGGGCTTAGTAACCTTCTCGCGGGTGACGACAATGTCGGCGCGCTGATCCGCCCCACCAAATATAAGGGCGTGTCTGTACTGACTTCAGGACCCACGCCGCCCAGCGCCGCCGAATTGCTGAGCAGCGATAGGATAAAGGCGCTGGTCGCCGAGCTCCAGACCATGTTCGACCATGTGGTGATCGATGCTCCTCCGATTCTCGGGCTGAGTGATGCCCCGCTACTAGGACGCGCGGTTGAAGGCGCGGTGCTTGTCATTCAAGCGGAGGGCGCCGCTGTTCGCGGCATCCGCGCTGCGCTCGCGCGGCTGAGAATGGGCAATACGCCGGTGTTCGGGACGGTCCTCACCAAGCTCAAGGCGAGCGAGCTCGCGTACGGCTATGGCTATGGTTATGGCTACGGCTACGGTTATGGTTACGGGGAACGCGCCGACGGTCAGGCTGCCTGATCGGTACCCATGGAACGACTGATGGCATCGATCTGGGGGAAGGGAGTGATCCTGCTCCTTGCCCTGATCCTGGCCGCCGGGTCGCTGATGGACGCGCTGGCGAGCAACTGGCGGTTGACGCGTCCGAATGACGCCCTGCGGCTCCGGCCGAATGACGCTTTCGCCATCGCTTTCGCCGAGGATATTCGGATCTCCGGCGGAACGCTGACCCCCCAGATCGCGGCCGCAATGGCGGAGCGGGCGCGCACCGCGCTACGGTCGGAGCCGCTGACGCCTGCGGCGCTTCGTCAGGTCGGGACGGCAGAGGCTATGGCCAATCGTCCTGCCCAGGCCTTGCGGCTTTTCAAGCTTGCCCATCGCGTGTCGCGCCGTGAACTGGGTACGCTGGTATGGCTCATCGACTACAGCGTCAGCCAAGGTGACGGGGCGGCGGCGCTGGCACGCTTCGACGAAGCGCTGTCGACCAATGAGCTGGCAGCCGATCTATTGTTCGCGCCGCTTGCCAGCGCCATGTTCGATCCGCAGCTGCGCACAGGCTTGGCGGTTTATCTGACGGCAGAGCGGCCGTGGATGCCCGATTTCCTCCGCTATCTGCTCGACGACGACGAGGGCCGCAAATATGTTTCGGTAATGGTCCGGGATGCCGGCGGCTTACCGCAGACCTCTGATTATGACGGGATTGATGGGGCAATCCTGACATCATTGGCGCGCGATAAGGACTTTGCCGCCGCTCGCGCCTACCTGTTGTCAGTACCCGGCGGACCGGCGTTGTTGCGAGAGTCTGGCGTTACGGCCACGACCGCTGGCGATCAATATGGGCCCTTCGGGTGGAGATTGTCCACGCAGCCCGGGCTCGAAGCCTATGTGCGTGATGAGCGCGGACTCTCGGTCCGCGTCGGGCGCGACCGGCAGGGTTCGGTGGCACGTCGGTTTATGCTTTTGCCTGCGGGGGCGTACCGGCTGGATCGGCGATTCGAGGCAATGACCGGCGCGGCCGCCGCGGAGACCCGGTGGGAAATCTCATGCATCGGCGCGAAAGGTGGGTCGATCTGGTCCGACGTGGTGCCCGGCGAGGCCGAACCCCGCGCGCTTCGAACCCGTTTCGTCATCCCGGCCGGCTGCGCGGCGCAGGAGTTCGTGCTGACGGCGGGCGGCGGACGCAGCGAGGTCGACGCCGAAACCGAGATCAGCGATATTGTCGTGCAGGCCGATGGCCGATCGGTCCTTGACGCACCGCGCCCGCCCGAAGTGTCGAACGCGGAAGGTAGGGAATAAAGATGCTATCGATCGAGCTGGGGGGGCGGCACATCGGGGGTGGCCATGCCCCTTTCGTCATCGCGGAGGTTGCGCAGTCGCATGATGGTAATATCAACATTGCGCATAGCTTCATCGATGCGGCTGCCGACGCGGGTGCCGATGCGATAAAATATCAGACGCATACCGCAGCCGAAGAGACCACAACCGCCGAGCCTTGGCGCGTCAAGTTCAGCCGTATCGACGCATCCCGATACGATTATTGGGAGCGGATGGAGTTTCCCGAACAGGCGTGGCGCGATCTTGCTGCGCATGCTGCCGAGCGGGGACTTGTCTTCCTCAGCACCGCTTTTTCGTCCCAGGCGGTTGAGATGCTCGATCGTCTCGGCATGGCGGCGTGGAAGGTCGCGTCGGGCGAGATGACCAATCTGCCGCTGATCGAACAAATGGCGGCGACCGGCAAACCGGTGATGCTGTCGTCAGGCATGAGCCCCTTCGAGGAACTGGACAGGGCGGCGGCGGTCGTGCGGCGTCATGGAGCGCCGCTCGCGATGTTCCAGTGCACCACCGCCTATCCTTGTCCACCGGAACGGTGGGGGCTGAACGTCCTGCAGCAACTTCAGGAGCGTTATGATTGCCCCGTAGGCCTCTCGGATCACTCGGCGACGAGTCACGCGGGGCTTGCGGCGATCGCGCTGGGCGCGGCGCTGATTGAGGTACACGTTACTTTCCATCCCGCCATGTTCGGCCCGGATGTGCCCGCGTCGGTTACTTTCGAGGAATTACGGCGTCTGGTCGATGGTGGTCGACAGATACGCACCGCGCTCAACAGTCCGATCGACAAAGCGCAGGAGGCGGCCCGCCTTGCACCGCTACGGGCGATTTTCACGAAGAGCATCGTCGTAAAAGCAGACTTGCCAGCCGGTCATATCCTTAGCATGGACGACATCACCTTCCGCAAGCCTGGCGACGGGATTGCCGTATCGGACTATCGGGAGGTAATCGGTCGTTCCCTGAAAGTCGGAGTTGAAGCCGGCTCGCAACTTCGCTGGGCGCATCTGGAAGGCTGAGCCGCAGCTTTCCGTTTTGCCTCGCTGCTTCCAGTTCAGAGAAAATATGCGCAAGATTGCCGTCGTTGTCACCGCAAGGCCCAGCTATTCCCGGATCAAGACCGTGCTGGAGGCCGTGCGTAACCACCCCGATCTGGAGCTGCAGCTGATCGTCAGCGCGTCGGCGCTGTTGTCACGCTACGGCAGTGCGGTCGACGTGATCGAGCATGACGGGTTCGAGATCGCGGCGCGTGCCTATACGGTGCTTGAGGGTGACAAGCCCGAGCTGATGGCCAAGACGACCGGCATGGGTATGATCGAACTGGCGACGGTTTTTGGCAATCTGAAGCCCGATATCGTCGTCACCGTCGCGGACCGCTATGAGACAATGGCCACCGCGGTGACCGCCGCCTACATGAACATTCCGCTCGCCCATGTGCAGGGTGGCGAGATTACCGGAAACATCGATGAGAAGGTCCGCCACGCGATCACCAAGCTGGCGGATTATCATCTCGTGGCGTCGGACAAGGCGGCGGAGCGGGTCCTCCGCCTTGGCGAGGACGCCGCATCTGTCTTTGTGACCGGCTGTCCTTCGATCGATCTTGCGGTCGATGTACTCGAAAATCCGGCCTTCGATTTCGACCCTTATGCTAAATATGGTGGCGTGGGCGCGGCGCCCGATTTGTCGTCGGGTTATCTGGTGGTCCTCCAGCATCCGGTGACGACCGATTTCACGCATGCGCGCGATCATATCTTGGAAACGCTTCACGCGGTGCGCGCCTGTGGCCTGCCCTCTCTGTGTTTCTGGCCGAACACCGATGCCGGATCCGACGGCACCTCCAGCGGAATACGCTACTTCCGCGAAGCATTTGGGTCGGAAAATATCCATTTCTTCAAGAATATGGAACCGCAGGATTTCCTACGGTTGCTGCGCAACAGCCGCGCGATCGTCGGCAATTCGTCGGTTGCGATCCGGGAGTGCGCTTATCTCGGCGTGCCCGCGATAAATATCGGCGACCGCCAGGTCGGTCGGGACCGGGGCCTGAATGTGATGGATGTGGCTTATGACCGCGACGACATATTGCGGACGATCGAGGTCCATTGCGGCAAGGGGCGGCATGCGCAGGACCTGATCTATGGCGACGGTACCGCCGGCGCCCAGATCGCCGACATCCTTGCCCGCGTTGAGCTGCGCTTCCACAAGATGCTGCCTTTTTGATGACGGCTGGCCGGATATCCGATCCGTGGACGGGGCCGCCGCGCGTTCTTGCAGTCGTACCGGCGCGGGCGGGCTCCAAGGGGATAGTGGGCAAGAATATCCGGCTGTTGAACGGCATTCCGCTTCTGGCGCACGCTATCGGCTGCGCCAGACGGACCAAGCTGATTGACAGAGTCATCCTGACCACTGACAGCGAAGAGATCGCGGATATCGGGCGACGTTTCGGAGCGGAGGTGCCTTTCCTTCGCCCGGCCGCGCTCGCTGCCGACGAAACGCCGATGCTCGACGTGCTCGATCACGCGATTCATGCGGTGGCCGATGCCGGCTGGGCCCCGGACCTGATCGTCCTGCTGCAGCCTACCGCGCCGTTCCGGCGCGATCAGGACGTTGAGGCTGCTATCAGGATGCTGGGCGACGATCCGCAGGCGGATTCGGTCGTTAGCGTCGAACGCATCCCCGCACATTTCGCGCCGCAATGGGCAATGAAAGTCGTCGATGGGGCCCTGACCCCAGTGATCGAAGGCGCAATCGCTCCGCGGCGACAAGACATACCGCCCGCCTACACCCGCAACGGACAGTTTTACGTGACCCGGTGGGCAACCCTGGTTGAGGGCCGCTCGGTCTATGGGAATCGCTGCCTCGCCTACGAAACGGTGCACCGCGCAGTAAATCTGGACTCGCCGGAGGATTGGGAGGAGGCGGTGCGGTTGGCAGAGGACGTCGGGTTGCCGCTGTCATGAAGCCCGTTATCCTCATATCGATCAGCACCGGCTGGCATATCCGCAACTTCGAGCACACCGGTATCCTGCGCGAACTCGGCGCATTTGCCGACGTGCATGTCGCGGTCCCTTCCTATTTCCGCCGCTATTTCGAGACGCTCTACGAGCGGGGGGATGTCGCGGGCATAGTCAGTCTTCCGGAAGGAGAGGGTGCAGTCTGGACGCTGATCCGTCGTCTGAAGAAGCTCTCGCTACAGGCGGCGCATGACCTCAATACGGCGCGGATCAAGTTTATCGGGGGCGCGACGGGACCGATAGGTCGGGGATCCCGCGCTGTCCTTTGGCGCCTCGCCAGACTTTTGGCCGGGCACTGGCAGATTCGCTTGCTGGAGGCGATCGAGCGCCGGTTCCAGCCAGGCGTCCAGATTGACGAGAGCCGCAGACCCGCGCTGTTCGTGAACGCCTCGCCACTCGACCCGCGCGACATTCGTCTGCAGTGCAGCCTGCAACGGCTGGGTGTGCCAGCGGTCGCCATCATCCCCAGCTGGGATAATCTCTCAACCAAGGGTTGCATCTTGGAAAAGACCGATTGGGTCTTTGCATGGGGGCAGCAGCAGAAGGATGAGGTCGTGGCCTATTATCCGGCGATCCCGGCGAACCGGGTCCTGCTGGCGGGCGTGCCTCAGTTCGACGTCTATCGTGAACCTGAGCCGCCCCATTTCATTCGCGAAGCCTTCCTGCGATCGCTGGATATAGATCCGTCTCGTCGGGTGATCCTGTACGCTACATGCAGCGAAAGACATGAAGTCGGCGACCCTGCGATTATAGCGGACATCCTTGAGATCTTGAGGGGCAGCGACGACGGACATGATGTGCATTTGCTGGTGCGATGCCATCCTGCGGATCGGGCAGAACGCTATTCGCATCTCCTGTCCGAAGGGAATGTCACGATATTTCCGTCCTCGGTGGGTTCGGGGCAAAGCCTTTACGATTGGTCACCTCCCGATGACGAGATCGCGATACTGGCGGCGACGATGCGCCACAGCGAACTTTGCATAGCCACCGCATCGACGATGACGCTGGACGCCTTCGCTGCGCAGCGGCCGGTGATCAATATTGCGTACGATGTCCCCGAACGCATGAACTATTACGGGTCGGTGCGGCGATATTATGATTATACGCATTATCGCCCGCTCAATGTTTCCGGTACAATCGGGATGGTGCGAGCCAAAGCGCAACTGCGATCTGCTTTGGAAGAATGCCTCCTCCATCCCGATGATGGGAGGGCCGCGCGGGACTCGATGCTCGAATATTATTGCCATCGCCCTGCCAGCGGGAGCATCGCATTCATCGTAGAGCAGATCGGACGCATAGTTGGCGGGGATCAAGTCACGGCTTCAGATTTCCGCAACGCACTGGCGGAAAAGGTCGGTTGATGCGTGCAGGCAATGCCATTGAATCCGGGACCGGGCCAACTAACGGCAATGGTATCGGATTTTCGCTTAAATACGCATTTTTGCCCCGCATTTTCGCCCTATTGGTGGGGGCAACAGCGATTACGATTTTGATTCGCATTTTTTCCCCTGACGCACCCGATCCCTTGATCAGCACGGCAGCAATTTTTGTCCTGTTAGCCTCCGCTACGGTCGCCACCTTCTATCGTGACTTTGGTAATATGCTCCTGTGGGTACTCCTGGTCGAAGCGGCGCTACCCATTTATCAGCTATCACTTTACTTGATTTACGACCCTGATCCGATATTTTTCAAATTGCTTCCACTATTCATTGGTGTTTTGCTTTTACATTTTTCCGGACTGCGTTACAGTCGTGAGCAAAGCATTGAATATATATTGTGGATATTATGTAATATTCCTAGCTTCATAGTAGCAAGCCTTGATGATCGCTTTGAGCTTTCGAATGTTTCTGTATTATTATTTATAAATGTCTATTATCCTGTCGTAGTGCACTATGTTGCTCGACAGGCTCAGGCGAGCGGTATGACGCGTTCGCGTATGCGAGACTGTCTGGTCATTGCCGTGTTGGCGCAATGCGCCGTGCCGCTGATGCTGATGCCTCTTGAGCTGAGCTTCAGAGACACAGATTCGCTGGCGGCGCTGCAGTTTGGCGCACGCTCCTATGCGGTGATTGGGCTGGTGCTGCTGATATGGCCTCTATTTCTGGAGTCTGTGCCGCGCTGGAAGATATGGTGGCAGGCAGTCGCCTATGGCCTGATCATTGCGACTTTCGTTATTTCCTTCTCGCGTGGCGCGCTCGCGGTCGCGGCGGCTTTGCTATTGGGCAGCATTTTGTTCACGAATGGGCGAGCACGCGTGAGGATGGTGGTCGTGGTAATCGCGCTTGCCCTCGCGTTTGCATTGTTTGCGCTGATTTTCCCAGAAACCTATGACTCGGTCGCTGGTTTCTGGTTCCTCCGGCTCAACATCGCAAGCAATGACAGTTCGGGCTTCGTTTTCAACTTGGCCGAAATTGCCGATACCGGTCGCGGTGACATCTGGGGCTATGCTCTGACCTACATTCCGATGGCTCCGATCATGGGTCATGGTCTCGGCGCGACCCCCGAACTCATCAGGGAGGCGACTTGGGGCATGTTCGGTTTCAGCGGCATGCACAATCAGGTGCTAACGGTGTTGGTTGAGCGAGGTGTGATAGGTTTCCTGGGCTATGCTGCACTTATCTTCAGGATCGTGTATCTCATCCTTACGCGGGTTGAACCTATAATGATCCGATATCGATTCCTGTTCAGTTTCAGCATGTTTTTTATATTTGCGAATACGACGGGCGTTGAACTCTTCATCAATGGTTCAACGTTGATAAATGCAAGCGCCATCGTATTACTGTTTCTTATGGTGGCATATCTGGAAGGTCTCGGGCGGTATACGCGATTGCGCCGCAAATGAGTTTCTGGAAGCAATCCATACATTCCGGCGCCTATCGAATAGTCGGGGCGGTCCTCGCTTTTCTCGTCAGTGTCATAAATGCCCGCTGGTTGGGCCCGACCGAACTGGGCCTTCTGATCACGATCATGGCGACCATTGCCGTCGCATCCCGGATCCTGTCGTTCGGGCTTACCCAGGCTGCGCAATATTTCGCAGCGAACGAAGCTGGGAATTCCTATAGGAATCTTCCGGTCATCACGCTCATATCCCTTTCCCTATGCACCCTTGCGCTATCTATTTTAGCGTCGCCAATATCTACGGCCCTTAGCATTAAATTTTTTAATATCGATCAGAAGTCGGCATACGATATTTTAATTTATAATTTGCCATTGTATATGTTTAATTTGCACATATCGCTTTATATAC
>NZ_LARW01000122.1 GCF_000971055.1 Sphingomonas sp. SRS2 | reverse complement strand
AAATAATCTTTTTCTGTAATATAAATGCGCCAATCAACTTAGCCAATTAGATTAAGTTGCAGAAATTTCTATTGAAAATAAAGAACTAATAAAGGGGAAAGCGCATGGCAAAGAAGAACTGCTACCATTTTAAGGTACTTCCCCACGCGACTATAATGCTCTTGCTCGCCACACCGGCCGTTGCCCAGGATCGCGTAGGCGACAAAGTGCTTACCGATAGAGCGGAAACAGCAGAAACGGACCCGTCCGACGAGCTGATCGTGACTGCGCGCAGGCAGTCCGAAACCATCACCGAGGTGCCCGCTACGGTAAACGTCGTGACCGACGAAGCGCTGAGCGCTCGTCTCGTGGGGTCGGGATTGGATTTGAGCGGCATAACGCCGGGCTTCCAGCTATATAACGCACTGGGCGGGTCCGCGGCGCCGACGATCCGGGGCTTGGGCTCGAACACCGCCGTGTTCTCGATCGAGGCTTCGGTCGCCAGCTTTTTTGACGGCGTATATGCAGCCCATCCCCGCGACTATGTCTCGCCGATTTTCGACGTCGACCGGATTGAGGTGATCAAGGGCACTCAATCGACCACTTTGGGCAAGAACATCACCTTGGGCGCTGTCAGCTTCGTGAGCCGCCGTCCAGGCGACGATTTCGGTTTCGATATAACTGCCAGCCAAGAGTTCAAGTTCAACAGCACGCGCCTTGAAGGAGGCGTCGACATCCCGCTCGGCGACACTTTGCGGGTGCGCCTGGCAGGTTATTATAACAATGAAGGCGGCTATGTTCGTAACCGCTTGCGCGGCGTGCGCGAGCCTACGCGCAAGGTCGCGGGCGGGCGGATGGTGGCCGTCTGGGATCCGACGGAGAGCCTATCGGCAACGCTCATTTACCAGCGCGATCAATATAAGGAAGCCGGCCAGAACATCCATCTTATCCGTGATGGGCTGGGAGTTCCCGGAAGCGTAAGCATTCGCCAGCTCGCCGCGTCGATTGGCCAGACGGATTTCGCGATAGGCCCGTTGATCTCCTACAACGGCTATCCGGATCGCCCGCCCTATGACAATCAGAAAAGCCATCGCGCGACGCTCATAACCACTTATGAGCTCGGCGATTTCACGCTGAGTTCGCAGACGGCTTATGTGAACTGGAAGGATCGTCGTCGTAACGATCTGGATTTCACCGCCGCCAGCATGTACACTTTTCAAGTCACCGAGCCGAACGAGCTATTTTCGCAAGAATTACGGCTGTCCTCGCCAGCCGATAAACCATTTAGCTATGTCGCCGGCATTTATTATCTATGGAATAAATGGGGCGTCGACCAGGTCCTCGACTTTCAGGCGCCGTGGCCGCGTACCGGCGCCTTGAACCACTTTTACGAGCAGGATGTGAACTCCTATTCGGGTTTCGTGCAGGTAAATGCCAGTCCGCTTGAAGCGGTGAAGCTTACTGCTGGAGCCCGCTACACCCGCGAAACGAAGGATGGGCGCTTCTTCCGCACCGAATTGCGTCCCGGCTCGGCCACCGCGATCTTCGCGCCGTTCCCCGAGTTCAGCCTGTCGCGCAAGGAGAGCAATCTCGATTGGTCGCTATCGGCGCAATATTTCCTCGATAGCCGGAACGTCATCTATGCGTCGGCATCGCGCGGCAGCAAGAGCGGCGGATTCCAGACGCTTCCGTCCAATCCTGCCCTCACGGAGTTTGAAGGCGAGCGGGCTCTCACCTATGAAGTCGGCGTGAAGCTGCATCCTGTCAGGACCGTGTCGCTCGACATCGCGCTGTACAATACAACGGTCAAAGATTTTCAGTACAATATCAATACCGCGATCGGCAACGTCATCACCAACGTCAAGGTTCGGACGCGCGGCGTCGACACGAGCTTGAATTGGCGGCCGTTCCCCGGAGTACGCCTGCAAGGCGGCGTGGTGTACGCCGACGCCATCAATGTAGATGCGTTTCCAGGCGCGCCGGCGGGCACGCGCGCGGTGCGCGCACCGGAGTGGACCGGCACCGTGGCGGCATATTACGAAACGGCCCTGTCACCGAAGCTCGATCTTAATGTGAATCCTTTCGTCGACTTCAGCTCAAGCCAGTATCACCAGCTTCCCTCATTCAATGCGCCGAAGCGCCAGGCCTATGGGTTGGTGAACCTGCGTGTTGCGGTAGGCCCCCCCGACAAGAACTGGGAAATCGCGCTGGTCGGAAAAAACCTCACTAACCAGAAGTCGGTCCTCTCTGCGACGATCCCAACGCTTGCAAATGGCCCATTTTTCAGCGCTATCCAGACACCAAGGACATATGCTCTCCAGCTTTCAGTGCGGCGCTGATGGAAAACGGCGACGACATGAAATTGACGGAGTAGATGCATCGATCGTCGGTTTTGTTGATGCGAGCTTCGGGTAAATAGAAGCGGGGCCAGTCAAGACCCGGGTCTGCCATGATCGTGGCAGGCCCGGGTCAGCCTCGTTCCGACCCATAGCCTTACCGCCCCCTTGGACCTCATAACCGCGCCCCTCTCGTCTGCCGCAGACCCGTCGCGTCAGGAGACGGCGTTCGAGCAGCACGACGCCTGATGCAGTGCGCAGGGACACGCCGCCTTGTGGTGCGGCTCCCTTTCTCCGGAACATAGGGCCAGGCTGTAATAGCGTTACCGCAAGGCGAGGCGTCCACTCCAGCAGCAGCGTCGCACTCGGGCAGCGAGGCGATGGATAATTTTTCTGCTCTGACCCCAGCAATTAATCCATCGCCGATCCATCCAAACCGGGGCGCTCGCTTCGGACCGCCATCGGCGTCGTGCCACGCCGATGGCGGTCTTCTTACTTCTTGAGTGGAGTCCCGGATGGGTCCACATCCGTTATTCCGCTGGGACCCGTGCCCATGATCAGCAGCTCGACTTCTTCGTCCTTCGCTCCATCATAATGGATTTTGTCGGCGTGATGGATGGCGAAGCTACCTGCCGGCACCGGCACGGTCGCATCATGATCTCCGGATGGGCCCCAGCCCGCCCACCACGTGCCCTTAAGCACTAAGACATAGCGCGTTTCCCGGTGGAAATGCGGCTTGCTCATGTGGCCCGGAGCGAATTTCACGCGCATGACATAGGGACCCGGCTTCGACGGGTCTCCGGCCAGAATGGCGATCGGCAGGTGCGCGCCAAAACGGCTCGCTGCCCAGTTTATCTCCCCCTCCCGCACAATCTCCATGACATCTTTCGGTGGTTGTTCAGACGTACCGGCCGCAGAGGCATTTCCCCCCAGAAGTAC
Organism: Sphingomonas sp. SRS2; assembly: GCF_000971055.1. Classification (GTDB taxonomy): domain Bacteria; phylum Pseudomonadota; class Alphaproteobacteria; order Sphingomonadales; family Sphingomonadaceae; genus Rhizorhabdus. The sequence goes on along the minus strand of NZ_LARW01000122.1, from coordinate 5,990 downwards.
AATTCCCATCATGGCGTGACGAAGATTCATTTTTATTCTCCTGGAGGGGGCTGCCGAGCGATATCTACTGTACGAATCAATCATCGATGCGCCTGTCGCAATGAGGGTATGCTCCAACCCGCCCAGTCCAGGCGTTCCGATCCGTGGTCATGACTATGGATCGGTTATGAGGGGGCTGGTCCAGTGTTCGACAAGATCAGGTCATAGCCTGCTGGATGGCATATTCCGGCCGTTTCCATGCCTCCGACTTCATCGCACTATCAGAGTGGCGACCAGCGATCCGATCCCGGCCTGTGAAGACGGTCCGCCGGGAAGGCGCCCATGCCGTCGGCTTCGCGCCCGCCCGCTTCCAGTTGAAGCCACGCACCGAAGGCTTTCACGGCAAAATGATCCCGGTCGCGACGCGGGCGGACGAAATAATAGGCCGAAGAGCTTTCAACTCCAGGTCCGAAGATCGTCGACAGGCTGCCCCGGGCGAGTTCCGCCTCGACCACGAAGGATGGGAGGATGGCTGCCGCCAATTTGGCGCGCACCGCTTCCAGCGCCATTGAGAAGGTGTCGACCGTATAGTGCGGCTTCAGGGTCAGGTCGGCGGCGCCGACCGAACCGAGCCACTCCCGCCAGGCGAAGGCGCGGGAGGATATATGCAATAGCGGAATGGTCAGAAGATCCTCGGGCGTCCGCACGCGCCCCGCGAGCTCGGGCGCGGCGACCGCGACCATGGTTTCACCACACAGATAGTCGGTCTCCGCTCCGGGCCATTCCGGTCCGCCGAAATGGATGGCGCAATCGACCCGCTCAAAGGCGAAGTCGAACGGCTCGGGGCGGCCGATCAGGGTGATGGCGATGTCGGGATAGCGCGCGGCGAAGCGGGAAAGCCGGGGCACAAGCCAGCTCGCGCCGAATGTCGGCAAGGTCGCCACGGACAGTGCGCCGCTATGGCCTCGGCTGGCCATCAGCGATGTCGTCGCGCCCTTGAGCCCTTCAAGGCCGGCCCGAACTTCCGAGATATAGGCGGCTCCCGCTTCGGTGAGATGCAGCCGCTTGCTTCGCCTCGCGAACAGCGCCACGCCGAGCCGCTGCTCAAGGGCGATGATGTGGCGGCTCACCACGCCTTGCGTCAGGCCGAGCTCCTCGGCCGCCCGCGAGACGCTGCCGAGACGCGCGGTGGACTCGAACGCCTCGAGTCCGACAAGAGACGGCAGGACGCGTGCCATATATTCCTTTTCTGAATATTTATATGCCTCGATATCGATATCACTCTGCGCCGAACAGTATATTCTGCGGCCTATTGCGATTCCGCCTTCGCGGCGGACTTCGCCGGTCTCGCGACTGAATCCGTCATGCAGAGGGTAAATTGATGACAAGCGACGTCTCGAATCCGGTCGGCTCATTCGTCTGGGACGATCCTTTTCTGCTCGACGACCAGTTGAGCGACGAGGAGCGGATGATCCGTGACGCCGCCCGCGACTATGCGCAGGGGCAGTTGCAGCCGCGTGTGATCGAAGCCTTTCGCGAGGAGCAGACCGATCCGGCAATCTTCAGCGAACTGGGCGAACTGGGCCTGCTCGGGTCTACCATCCCGGTGGAATATGGCGGCGCGGGCGTCGGCTATGTTTCCTACGGCCTGGTGGCGCGTGAGGTGGAACGGGTCGATTCGGGCTATCGTTCGATGATGTCGGTGCAGTCGTCGCTCGTCATGCATCCGATCTATGCCTATGGTTCCGAGGATCAGCGGCGCAAATATCTGCCGAAGCTTGCCGCCGGCGAATGGATCGGCTGTTTCGGCCTGACCGAGCCCGACGCCGGCTCCGATCCCGGCGGCATGAAGACCCGCGCCGCGAAGATCGATGGTGGCTACCGGATCAGCGGATCGAAGACCTGGATATCAAACGCGCCGATCGCCGACGTCTTCGTGATCTGGGCGAAGTCGGACGCGCATGGCGGCCAGATCCGCGGCTTCGTCCTCGAAAAGGGCATGAAGGGGCTTTCGGCGCCCAAGATCGGCGGCAAGCTGTCGCTGCGCGCCTCGATCACCGGTGAAGTCGTAATGGACGGCGTCGAGGTCGGCGAGGATGCGCTGCTCCCTAATGTCGAAGGGTTGAAGGGACCGTTCGGCTGCCTCAACCGCGCCCGTTACGGCATCAGTTGGGGCGCGATGGGCGCCGCCGAATTCTGCTGGCACGCCGCGCGGCAATATGGCCTCGACCGCAAGCAGTTCGGCCGGCCGCTGGCGCAGACCCAGCTCTTCCAGAAGAAGCTCGCCGATATGCAGACCGAGATCGCGCTGGGCCTGCAAGCCTCGCTGCGCGTCGGCCGGCTGTTCGACGAGGGCCGCATGGCCCCGGAGATGGTCTCGATCGTCAAGCGCAACAATTGCGGTAAGGCGCTCGATATCGCCCGCCAGGCCCGCGACATGCATGGCGGCAACGGCATCTCCGAGGAGTATCAGGTGATGCGCCACATGATGAACCTCGAGACGGTGAACACCTATGAAGGCGCGCACGATGTCCATGCCCTGATCCTCGGCCGCGCCCAGACTGGTCTGCAAGCCTTCTTCTAGGGGTAGCCAGATGGACCGCGTCCAGATCGTCCACGATAATTTCCTCCGGCGAGTGTCGCAGGACCAGCTACCGGAGGGACGCGCCCCCGGCGGGCCGCTGTCCGATGCGCAGGCGGTGTCGATCTTCCGTTCGGCCTGTCTTTCGCGCGCGCTCGACCGGGTGAGCCGGACGATGCAGGCCAAGGGACAGGGCTTCTATACGATCGGCTCGTCGGGCCATGAGGGCATGGCCGCCATTGCCGCCGCGTTGCGGCCGGCGGATATGGCCTTCCTCCATTACCGCGACGCGGCCTTTCAGATCGAGCGCGCGAACCAGGTGCCCGGCCAGTCGATCCTGTGGGACATGCTGCTGTCCTTCGCTTGTTCCTCGGACGATCCGATCTCGGGCGGTCGCCACAAGGTGCTGGGATCGAAGGTGCTTAACATCCCTCCGCAGACGTCGACCATCGCCAGCCATCTGCCGAAGGCGGTGGGCGCGGCTTATTCGATCGGCCTCGCCCGCCGCCAGCCGCCCGAGCACAAGGCGCTGTCCGACCACGCGATCGTGATGTGCTCCTTCGGTGATGCATCGGCCAATCATTCGACCGCGCAGGGCGCGTTCAACACCGCGCAGTGGACCGCCTATCAGTCGCTGCCGATGCCGTTGCTGTTCGTGTGCGAGGATAATGGCATCGGCATCTCCACCAAGACACCCCGGGGCTGGATCGATGCCACCTTCTCGAACCGGCCCGGCCTCAAATATTTCGCCTGCGACGGACTCGACATCTACGATACCTACCGCGTCGCGCTGGAAGCGGCGGACTATGTCCGTACGCGCCGCAAGCCCGCCTTCCTCCATATCCGTACCGTGCGTTTCTACGGCCATGCCGGCGCCGACATGCCGACGACCTACATGGCGCGCGAGGAACTGGAGGCCGAGGAGGCGCATGATCCGCTGCTCCACGCGGTGCGGCTGATGTCGGAGGCCGGCGCGCTTGCGCCCGCCGATGCGCTGGCAATCTATCAGGAGACCGAGGCGCGCGTCGAACGCGTCGCCGCTCAGGCCGTGACGCGTCCCCGGCTCGGCACTGCCGCCGAGGTGATGGAGCATCTCATCCCGCCGCCGCGGTCCTGCACGCTCGCCAATGGCCCGGCCCCCGATGCGCGCGCGGCGGTATTTGGCGGCGACCTGAAGGCGATGGAGTCGCCCCAGATCATGTCGCGACTGATCAACTGGGCGTTGACCGATCTCATGCTCGCTTATGGCGAGATCGTGATGATGGGCGAGGATATCGGCCGCAAGGGCGGCGTCTATGGCGTGACGCAGAAGCTCAGCAGCCGCTTCGGAAGCTCCCGGATGATCGATACGCTGCTCGACGAGCAATCGATCCTCGGTCTCGCCATCGGCATGGCCCATAACGGGTTCGTGCCCCTGCCGGAGATCCAGTTTCTCGCCTATCTTCACAATGCCGAGGACCAGTTGCGGGGCGAGGCGGCGACGCTGCCCTTCTTCTCCAGGGGGCAGTTCAGCAACCCGATGGTCGTCCGCATTGCCGGGCTCGGCTATCAGAAGGGCTTTGGCGGACATTTTCACAACGATAATTCGGTTGCGGTGCTGCGCGACATTCCGGGCCTGATCCTCGCCTGTCCATCCAATGGCGCGGACGCGGCGATGATGTTGCGCGAATGCGTTCGCCTGGCGCGTGAGGAGCAGCGGCTCGTGGTCTTCCTGGAGCCGATCGCGCTCTATCCGATGCGCGACCTGCACGAGGCGGGCGATGGCGGCTGGCTGATGCACTATCCCGATCCGTCGGAGCGGATCGCGCTGGGCGAGGTCGGGCGGCATGGCGATGGCGAGGATCTGGCGATCCTGACCTTCGGCAACGGCGCCTATCTCGCGCGGCAGGCGCAGAAGCGGCTGGCGGGCGAGGGGATCGCCGCGCGGGTGGTGGACATCCGCTGGCTCTCGCCGCTGCCCGACGACGCCATCGTCGATGCGGTCGTGGGCTGTGCGAAGATCCTCATCGTCGACGAGACGCGCCGCACCGGCGGGGTCGCCGAAGCCTTGATGGCGCTGCTCACCGAGCGCACCGATGTTCCCCATGCGCGACTTACCGCAGAGGACAGTTTCATCGCCACCGGCCCGGCCTATGGCGTGACGATGCCCTCCGTCGATGCGGTCGTCGCGGCCGCGCGCGATCTGCTGGGGGGTGGCCGATGACGACGGCGGTGGTCGTGTGCCCGGGGCGGGGCACCTATAACAAGTCCGAACTGGGCTATGTCGGGCGGCATTTTCCAGACCCCGCCCTGCTGACCGGGTTCGACAGGCAGCGGCGCGCGGCAGGCCAGGCGACGATCGCCGAGCTCGACGGGTCCGAGCGCTTCTCGCTCGCGGAACACACCCGCGGCGACAATGCGTCGGCATTGATCTTCGCCGCCACGCTCGGCGATTTCCTCTCGATCGACCGCGAGCGCATCGACATCGTTGCCGTTACCGGCAATTCAATGGGCTGGTATTCGGCACTGGCCTGCGCCGGCGCTCTATCCGCCGAAAATGGCTTCCGCGTCGCCAACAGCATGGGCACGCTGATGCAGCAGGCGATGATCGGCGGCCAGCTTATCTACCCCTTCGTTGATGAAGACTGGCGACCGCAGCCCGCGCGGCGCGCCGAACTCCTGGCGCTCGTCGACGATATCGCCGCTGCCCCCGGACATGCCCTATACTTGTCGATCGAGCTCGGCGGCATGCTGGTGCTGGCCGGCAACGAGGCCGGTCTCGCGGCGTTCGAGACTGCGGTCGAACCCGTGCAGCAGCGCTTTCCGATGCGGCTCGGCAATCATGCCGCGTTCCACACCCCGCTGATGGCTCCCGTCGCCGCGCAGGGGCGGGACATGCTGGCCGCCGAGATGTTCGCCAATCCGGCGTTGCCGCTGATCGATGGGCGGGGAGCGATCTGGTGGCCGGGCGCCACCGACCGGGAGGCGCTGCGCGCCTATACGCTCGGCACGCAGGTGGTGGAGACCTATGATTTCACCCGCGCGATCGCCATCGCCGCTCGCGAGTTCGCCCCCGACCTGTTCATCGTCACCGGGCCCGGCACCACGCTGGGCGGCGCGGTCGCCCAGTCGCTGATCCTCGCCGACTGGCAGGCCCTGGCGAGCAGAGACGACTTCCGCGCGCGTCAGGAGCGCGAACCGGTTCTGGTGTCGATGGGCCTGGCCGAACAGCGCAGGATCGTGACCGAGCCCATCCGTTAGAGTTTGTTTCAGCGAAGCTGAAACGGCGGTACCGGCCCGCTTCCACGTAAGTGAAACAAACTCTAGGGGTTGTGGGGATTCATCGCGAGTTGATGACGGCTGCGGCGAGGTAGATCATTGCGGAGAAGCTTAGATCGGTTTTGCAGGCGCGCATGGCGATGCGCTTGAACTCTTTGAGTTTGCAGAAGAA
>NZ_LARW01000121.1 GCF_000971055.1 Sphingomonas sp. SRS2 | reverse complement strand
GGGTCGGGCTACGCCCTCCCTACGCCGCGCTCAGCGCAAGCTGGCGCCTCACAACAACGTTACCCGATCCCGCAAGGGGGTCCCTTTTAGACGCCTATCGGGGGTCCCGTTTGCACGCCGATTGACAAAACTGTCGAAAGAAATCGAAAATCCGGCGCAAATCCTCCAAGCGGAAGTCGCCGCTGAGCATGCGCTTAGCCCTAAGGGCGCACTCTTCTTTGATCCCCACGACTCACCTGCTATTACCTGCCCCATGGAACAGATATCAGACAAGGTTGAGCCGGAAGAGTCGGTTGCGCGCCAGCGCGATGAGGTGGTCAAGCGAATGCTTGCCACCCCACCACGACCGCGCGTGAAGCCTGAGAAGAAGGCTAGGTCCTAGATCGCCACCGCTGATTGCGGGGCTTCTTTCCGGGTGCCTTAGTTGGCGTATCCCCGGTCAGCTTGTTGATAGGTCAGCCGCTTGCCGACGACCCCAGCAATGGCCCGCTTAGCGCGCTCGCCATCGTTGATCCCAAGCGCGGTACGGTTGGAATAGCGGAAGTCGAACTCAGCAAGGTAGCGGTGCAGATGCTGCTCGCCGCAATGCTGATAGACGCCCTTCATCCCGCGCTTGAAGATCGAGAAGCTGCCCTCAACGGTGTTCGTGAACACGTCGCCGCGAGCATATTCGCCGCGCGAGTGATCGACGCTCTCATGGCTGTTGAAGAACTTGCCCACGTACTTGTAGAGGCGCGCGCCATCGGTGATGAGGCGGGCTTCTTTGGCGATGTTGGCGCGGCAGATGGGCTCAACGTAGGTCGAGATCATCTGGTCGAAGGTATAAGAACGAATCTGACCGGTATTGCGATCGACAAGGCTGATGACCTTCATCTTGTGTGCGCCGCTCTGCTTTACATCGTGGCCCTTCAGCTGCCCGATGTAGGTTTCGTCAACCTCGACCGCGCCGCCCTCTGAGCCGAACGGGGTTTCAAGCTCACCAGCGCGCATTGCTTCGCGGATACGGTGAGCCATGAACCATGCGGTGCGATACGAGCCGAAGCCAAGCATCCGGAAAAGCTGGTGGGCGCTCATGCCCTTCTTGCTCGAAACGAGCAGATGCGTCGCCAGTAGCCATTTGTGCAGCGGAATGTGCGAACGCTCGTAAACGGTGCCCATCGTGGCGGTGAAGGGCTTGCGACAATCCTTGCACTTATAGAGGCCGGGGCGGGTCGTTTTGCCCTGCATGAGGGTCGAATTACCGAACGTGCCGCAATGGGGGCACATGCGACCATCGGGCCAACGCAGCGCCTCAAAGTGGGCGCGGGCTGCTTCTTCGTTGGTGAAGATCGGATCGGTGAGGTTCGTCATGCATTCTCAATGCCGTAACGACCGTGGTATGTCAAGTGCATAATCGCCTTTTCAGGGGCAGCTCTGCTAAAGGATTTCCCCACTTGGATCGAGGCAGAGCATATGGGTTTGTCCTCCGTCACACGCCTCCCCGAATCTGCCAAGACAACGCATCGGACAGACACAGCAGGGTCTTCGCGTAAACATAGCAGTTCGGCCGACCCCATGAGTCTTGTCGCCAAAGCTCTGATGGCGCAGGCGCTCTCCCTCGACGCCATCTTCACCGCGATGGCGACGCGCTTCTCTGAAAATCGGGTCGAATGGCCGCAGGCGGCGCGGGTCTATGCGCGGCTGGCCTTGCGGGCACAGTCGCGCTCCCGCGCGTCGCTGGAGGATATGGCTCGCCTGATCCGGAGCCAGGCCGCGGCTTCGTGCATGAAAGCCCTCCTCCCCACGCAGGAAAAAATAAATGCAAAAACGAGCGAACAACCCCATGCAACCGGAAAATCTGGCGAAAGCGCCGCGATGCGGAGCGAAGACGCGGTCGGGGGCGGCGTGCCGGTCACCGGCGGTGGGTGGGGCGGCGAGCGAGAAGGCGCGGTGCCGGATGCACGGCGGCAAGGGCAGCGGAGCACCACGCGGCAATCGCAATGCCTGGAAACACGGCGTACATTCCGCCGAAGTCCGGGCGATCGCCCGCCTTCTGCGCGGAAACCGCTCCTAGCGCCCCCGCAGAAAGACGATCGCGAGCCACATCCAGCCGAGGATCAGCGCGAGGCCGCCCAGCGGCGTGACCGCGCCGAGCCAGCGCGGGCCGCCGAACGCCATCGCGTAGAGCGTGCCCGAGAACAGCAGCGCGCCGAGCAGGAACAGCGCGGCGGGTCCTCTGCCCTTGCCGAGCGCGACGAGCCCGGCCACCGCGTGGATCATCTGATAATGCGCGCCGGTGGTCAGCCACTCGGCGGCCTTGCCGGTGGCGCCATGCGCGCCATAAGCGCCCGCCATCACAGCGACCGCGCCCGACAGCGCGAGCAGCGCCGCCAGAGGGCTTCCCGTCATCGTCCCGCGCCTAGTCATCTCCGCTCCTGCTCATCGCTGCGCCTATCGTCTCTGCCGCTCCCATCGCTGCCCCGCTCATCGCTGACGGTTCTCCCCATCGTCGAGTTCGAGCCTCCGGTCATGGGTGAACATCATGTCGCGCTTCTCGGCGAGATCGCCGGTCGCGACCTGTGCTTCCAGCCGGCTTCCGTCGCGCCGCCGATATTCGGCTTCGATCTTGTCGACATTGTCGTCCCCGATGCCGACCGCCTCCAGCGCCTCGCGGCCCAGCAGCACCGCCGATTCGAACAGCTCGCGCACCGCGCCGGCGATGTCGAGCTGGCCGAGCACCATCATGTGCCGCCGGTCGAAAGCGCGGACGAGGATCGCGGCTTTGGGGAAGGCATTCAGGATCGGCTGGAGCTGCTTCTTGCCCAATTGTTCGCCATCGACGCAGAAGATGATCGCCCGCACCTGTTCGGCCCCCGCCTGCCGAAGCAGATCGACGCGGGTGCCGTCGCCATAATGGACCTTCGCGTCAAACTTCTTCGCGATGTCGATCATCTCGATATCCTGATCGATCAGGCTGACCTGCGTTCCCGACGCCATCAGCATTTGCGACACCGTCTGCCCGAAGCGCCCATAACCGACGACGATCGCGCTCGGCGTATCGCCGCCGTCGGGCCCGGGCCGCTCCTCTTTCTTGCCCGACGGGGCAGTCACGAATCGCCGCGAGAACATCATCAGGAACGGCGTCGTCGCCATCGACAGGGTGACGATCGCACCGAACAGGCTGGCCGCCTCGGGCTCGATCAGCAGCGCGTCGCGCGCCTGGGTGAACAGCACGAAGGCGAACTCGCCGCCCTGGCTGAGCAGCAGGCCGAAGCTGAACGCCGCGCGGTTCGGTACGCCGAACAGTTTCGCGATCCCGAACATCACCAGCGTCTTGGTCGCGACCACCGCGATCGCCATCACGATCACGAAGATCGGCCGCTCGGCGATGACCTGAAGGTCGAGCATCATGCCGACCGCGATGAAGAACAGGCCGAGCAATATGGTGCGGAACGGCTCGACATCCGACTCGAGCTCATGCCGATAGGGCGAGTCCGCCAGCATCACGCCCGCGATAAAGGCCCCCAGCGCAGTCGAGAGGTGCAGCGCCTCCATCACCGCCGCGCTCGCTAGCACGGTGAACAGGCCAGCCGCGACGAACAGCTCGCGTTCGCCGAGCCGGCCGATCAGCTTGAACAACGGGTTCAGGATGAAGCGCCCGGCGAGCACCAGTCCCATCACCGCGCCGACGGTATAGAGGCCGAGCAGCCAGCCCGGCGGCGTGCCCGCATCGGGCGGGGTGCGCGACAGGGCGGCGATGATCGTGATCATCGGGATCAGCGACAGATCCTGGAACAGCAGCACCGAGAAAGCGCGCTCGCCCGACGGCGTGTTGAGCCGTCCGGCGGAGCGGAGCATCGGCAGCACCTGCGCGGTCGAGGACAGCGCCAGCGGCAGGCCCAGCGCGATCGCCGCCGCGCCGCTGAAGCTGGTGCCGTAATAGATGATCGCCGTGATCGCGATGCCGCAGGCGGCGACCTGGGCAAGGCCAAGGCCGAAAATGTCGCGTCGCAGCCGCCACAGGCGGTTGGGGTTGAGCTCGAGACCGACGAGAAACAGCAGCAGGACGATGCCGAGTTCGGCGATGCCGAGCTTCGATTCGGCGCCGCCGATCAGCGCCAGTCCCTTCGGCCCGATCAGCGCGCCGGCGACGAGATAGCCGAGCGTGGCGCCCAGCCCGAGCCGGCGAAACAGCAGGACGAAGACGATCGCCGCGCCGAGCAGCAGCACGCCATCGCGCAGCAACAGGGTCGCATGGCCGGCCTCGTTCATGGAGCCGACTCCGGGGCCTTTCCGGCACATGCCTGCGCCGCGGCTTCGGCGACCGCCTCGAACGCGAGCCGGATCGAGGGATGGCGCGCGGCATGCGGCCGCGCGGGCGCGAAGATGTCGAGCCCCGGCCAGTCGCCCGGATCATCGCGCTCGCCCGCCAGATACGCCGTCAGCGCATCGCGTGCGGCGGCCAGTTCCCCGGCACTTCGCCCGATTGCATGCTCGCCCATCAGCGCCGCCGACGCCTGGCCCAGCGCACAGGCGCGCACCTCCTGCCCCAGCGCGGCGATACGGCCGGCCTCATCGATGACGATATCCACCGTCACCCGGCTACCGCAGATCGGCGATCGTTTCGACACCGTCGCCTGCGGTTCGGCGAGGCGGTCCTGATGCGGGATGCTGGTGGCGAGACGGAGGATCGTGGCGTTGTAGAGCGTGGCCGACATGCGCCCCATGTAGGGCCAACCCGCGCGCCCGTCATCCCGGCGCGGACCGCGATTTCAATTTTCTTAGTCGGAAGCCGATCGTCGCCCCGGCGGGAGGCCGGGCCGCAACAGGCTCTTGCCTCGACCGTGTGCACATCTTGCGGCGGCCCCGGCCTCCGCCGGGGCGACGCGCAAAGGTCAGCCTTCCAGCTGACGGATCAGCAGCCGCACATCGGCGTCGAGCTCGGCGTCGAGCGCGCGAAGCTTTTCGATCTGCTTGACCGCATGGATCACCGTCGTGTGATCGCGCCCGCCGAAGCGGCGGCCGATCTCGGGGAGCGAGCGCGGCGTGAGCTGCTTGGCGAGGTACATCGCCACCTGGCGCGGCCGGGCGACTTCGCGGGCGCGGCGCGCGCTCGACATCTCGGCCTGGCGGATGCGGTAATGGTCGGAGACCTTGCGCTGGATCTCGTCGATCGTCACCCGGCGCTGGTTGGCGCGGAGGATATCGGCGAGGGTCGCCTGGGTGAAATCCACATCGACCGGCTTGCCCGACAGCGCGGCATAGGCGACGACGCGATTGAGCGCACCTTCGAGCTCGCGGACGTTCGCGCTGATCCGGCGCGCGAGGAACATCACCACGTCCTGCGGCACATCGGCCTGCGGCATGCCTTGCAGCTTGCGGGTCAGGATGTTGAGACGCAGCTCGAAATCGGCCGGGTTGACGTCGGCGACGAGCCCCCAGGACAGGCGCGAGAGGATGCGGCTCTCGATCCCGTCGAGATCCTGCGGGCTGCGATCGGCGCTGATCACGAGGCGGCGGCCCGCGGAGATCAGCTCGTTCATCGTGTGGAAGAATTCTTCCTGGGTCGATTCCTTGCCCGCGATGAACTGAACGTCGTCGATCATCAGCAGGTCGGCGGCGCGCAGCCGCGCCTTGAAGCTGTAGGTGTCCTTCGCCCGCATCGCCGAGACGAACTCGAACATGAACTTCTCAGCCGACATATAGACGACCTTGGCGCCCGGATGGCGCGCCAGATATTCATGGCCGATTGCGTGCATCAGGTGGGTCTTGCCCAGCCCGGTGCCGCCATGGAGGAAGAGCGGATTGAAAACCAGCTTGCCGCCCTCGGCCAGCGTGCGGGCGGCGTTATACGCCACCTCATTCGCCTTGCCGACGACGAAGCTGTCGAACGTGTAGCGCGCTTCGAGCGGGGTGCCGCAGCGAATCTCGGGTTCGGCGGCCGGCGCTTCCTCCGGAGCGTCCACGACCGCGGCCGCGTCGGCGGAGAACATCACCGGACGATCGAGGCCGGAGGCCGCCACGATCGAGACGCTGCGAATCTGCGGGAGCAGCGCGCGCCAGCCATGGAGGAGATGCTCGATGAAATGGGTGGTGACCCAATTGGCCATGAACTCGCTGGGCGCGACAAGGCGCAGCGTGCCGACGGCGAGATCGCAATCGCCCAGCGCCAGCGGTTTCAGCCAGCCGTCGAAGGTGCGCACGCCGATGCTGCGGCGAAGTCCGGCCCGGATCGTTTCCCAGGCCTGGGCGAGAGCGACATCAACGCTGCCGATCGACGGCGCGCCATTCATGTCCAACCCGCCAATGTCTTCAGACACGCCGCTTCCTTCCCGAACGGCCACATGGCCGCTCCCCCGCAATTGCCAGAGCTGAAGGGCAACGCCCTCCCCTTTCCGAAGGACAGACCTCCGGACCCCATTCATGAAATCAAACTGAGGCCGGTTTCGACAGAATCGCGCACCAGCCGTTGAAGCCACTCTATGAAGAAGCCGCGACGCGGATCAAGAGCATCTATTTTGTAACTGCCCCGCAATATGGCTTGACAGGCGGTAAGCCGGGCCTCTCCCGATCAAATTATTTTTATCGTTATTTTACAGTATCTTAAGAAGGTCGCTTACAACGAATCAAACTAATTCCGAGGGTTACGTTTTAATGACCCATATATGACAAGAGCCCGCCGGCATTGCTGCCGGCGGGCTCTTGTAACCTGCAAGCCTGAAGCGATCAGCCGAGGGCGGCGATGCGCTTGGTCAGGCGCGAAAACTTGCGCGAAGCGGTGTTCTTGTGAACGATGCCCTTCGACACGCCACGGAACATCTCGGGCTGGGCAGCGGCGAGCGCGGCCGTGGCTGCGGTCTTATCGCCGGTGGCGAGCGCGGACTCGACCTTCTTCACAAAGGTACGGATCCGGCTGACCCGGGCGCCGTTGATCTCGGCGCGGCGGTCGTTGCGACGGATGCGCTTCTTTGCTTGGGGCGTATTCGCCATGCTCGTTCAAACCCTAGCTAATAATGACTAAAAACGGCGTGACACTTAGTCCACGTCGGGAAGGCCGGGCCAATACATAGACTTGGCTGTCGGGTCAACCTCCGAAAGCCCCTATTTCTGGCACTTCGGGCAGTAAAAGGTCGATCGGCCGCCATCGACCCGCCGCGCGACGGTGGCGCCGCAATGGCAGGATTCGCCCTCACGGCCATAGACCCGCCACTGCTTGGCGAAATAGCCCAGCTCGCCGTCCGGACGGGCATAGTCGCGCAAGGACGAGCCGCCCGCCTCGATCGCAGCCGCCAGAACCTCGCGAATCGAATCGACCAGCCGGTCGAGCGTCTTGCGTGCGATCCTGCCCGCCGGAGTGGTCGGCGCGATCCCGGTCATGTGCAGCGCCTCGCATACATATATGTTACCGAGCCCGGCGACGATCCGCTGGTCGAGCAGCATCGCCTTGATCGGCGCGGAGCGCCCGTCGAGCGCCTGGGCAAGGTACCCGCCCGAAAGGCCGTCGCCCAGCGGCTCCGGGCCCAGAGCCTTGAAGGCCGGGAAGTCGTCCAGTTCGTCCTTGCGAACCAGGTCGACCGATCCGAACCGGCGCGGATCGCACAGCGCCAGCACCCGCCCTTCATCGGTCTCGAGAATCAGATGGTCATGCGTGCCGACTTCCGACGGGTCGACCCGCCATCGCCCCGACATGCCGAGGTGGAAGATCATGACATCGTCACGGTCGGTCTCGATCAGCCCATATTTGGCGCGGCGGCCCAGTCCTGTGACGGTCGCCCCGGTCATCCGCTGGCGCAGATCGGCGGGAAAGGGGCGCCGCAGATCGGCGCGCCGCGTCTCGACCCGCGTCAGGCGATGGCCCTTTAGCGCAGGCTCCAGGCCACGAACGGTGGTTTCGACTTCGGGAAGCTCGGGCATGGGTTCGGACCTAGCTCACAGCCGTTCCCAGCGAAAGCCGGATCTCATTTCCCTTCGTCGAACGAGGCGGAGAGATCACAGCTTTCGCCGGAATGACGATATTGGGGGTGAGACATGGTTTGCGGCCCGAACAAGCTGACGCTAGAGCGTCCCCCATGAGCGAAACAGTTTCCTTCGGCTACACCGAGGTCTCCCCCGACGAGAAGACCGCCAGGGTCGGCGAGGTCTTCCGCAGCGTGGCGAGCCGCTACGATCTGATGAACGACGCGATGTCGGGCGGGCTGCATCGGCTGTGGAAGGATCGCTTCGTGCGTCTGGTGAAGCCGCGCGCCGGGGAAACCATCCTCGACGTGGCTGGCGGCACCGGCGACATCGCCTTCCGCCTCGCCAAATCCGGCGCGAAGGTGATCGTGTCGGACATCAACCCGGCGATGCTCGAAGTCGGCAAGGAGCGCGCGGCCAAGAAGCGGATCGACGGGCTCGACTGGTCGGTGCAGAATGCCGAAACGCTGAGCTTCGACGCGAAAAGCTTCGATGCCTATACGATCGCCTTCGGCATCCGCAACGTCACCCATCGCGCGCAGGCGCTGGCGGAGGCGCATCGCGTGCTGAAGCGTGGCGGCCGCTTCTTCTGCCTCGAATTCTCGACGACGCTGTGGCCCGGCTTCAAGGAGGCCTATGACGTCTATTCGCACAAGCTTGTCCCCAAGCTCGGCAAGCTGCTGGCCGGCGACGAGGAGAGCTATCGCTATCTGATCGAGTCGATCCGCCGCTTCCCGACGATGGACGCGTTCAAGGCCGAGATCGCGGCGGCGGGCTTCGTCCAGACGCGGGTCGAGCCGATGCTCGGCGGCCTTGTCGCGATCCATAGCGGCTGGAAGATTTGACCAGCAGCGTCACCCATGTCTGGCGGCTGCTGCGCTGGGGCCGCACGCTGGCGCGTCACGGCGCGCTACGGGGGATCGAGCGCGATCCGCTGACCCCGCCGCAGGTGCGCCGGCTCGTCAGGCTCGCCCGCTTTGGTGCACGTGTTCCGAAACAGCCGGCCTATGCCGAAGCCTTCGAGGCGATCGGCCCCGCCGCGATCAAGCTTGGCCAGGCGCTGGCCACCCGTCCCGATCTGGTCGGCGAGCAGGCCGCGGCCGAGCTGTTCCGGCTGCAGGACGCGGTGCCCCCCGCTCCCTTCCCGGCGATTCGTGCCGCGATCGAGCAGAGTCTCGGCAAACCGCTCGAAGCGATGTTCTCATCCTTCGAGGAAGTCGCGATCGGCGCGGCGTCGATCGCGCAGGTCCATCGCGCCGTGACGACTGAAGGGCGCACCGTCGCTGTCAAGGTGTTGCGCCCCGGTATCGAGGACGAATTCGCGCGCGCGATCGAGACCTATGAATGGGCCGCCGCGCACGCCGAGACGATGGGCGGCGAAGTCGCGCGGCTGCGGCCCCGGCTCGTCATCGCCACCTTCCGCCAGTGGACCGCGCGCGAACTCGACCTGCGCCGGGAAGCCGCTTCGGCGTCCGAACTGGCGGAGAATATGGCTGCGGTGCCGGGCTTCGTCGTGCCCCAGATCGACTGGAACCGCACCGCGCGCCGCGTGATGACAATGGAGTGGATCGACGGCGTCAAGCTGGCCGACCGCGCCGGGCTGCTCCAGGCGGGCCATGACGGCAAAGCGCTCGGCGCGCTGCTCGTCCAGGCCTTCCTGCGCCAGGCCATCGCCGACGGCTTCTTCCATGCCGATCTCCACCAGGGCAATCTGTTCGCGCTGCCCGACGGCCGGATCGCGGCGATCGACTTCGGCATCATGGGCCGGATCGACCGGCGCGCGCGCGTCTGGCTCGCCGAAATCCTCCACGGGCTGATCACCGGCAATTACAAGCGTGTTGCCGAGATCCATTTCGAGGCGGGCTATGTTCCCCCGCATCACAATGTCGGTGAGTTCACCACGGCGCTGCGTGCCGTCGGCGAACCGATCCGCGGTCTCGCCGCCAAGGACATCTCGATTGGACAGATGCTTGACGGCCTGTTCGCGATAACCCGCGATTTCGACATGCAGACCCAGCCGCACCTGCTGCTCCTCCAGAAAACGATGGTGATGGTGGAGGGCGTCGCGACCGCGCTCGATCCCGATCTCAACATGTGGGAAACGTCGGGGCCCTTCGTGCAGGAGTGGATCCGCTCGGAGCTCGGCCCCGAAGCCTGGCTTGCCGACCGCATCGTCGACGATGTGAAGACGCTTGCCGGCCTGCCCGATCTGATCCGCCGGATCGAAGCGCAATTCCCCGCCCCCGGCGGCGCCCCCCCGCCCCCGCCGCTCCGCGAAGTGCAGGTGATCCGGATCAACACGGGCTGGCGCTATGCGGTGGTCGCGCTGCTTGCGGGGACCGCTGGCGTCGCAGCGGCGCTGCTTCTAAGCTAAGCAGATGATCGCCCCTCGCATCCTGCTCATCATCGGCGGCGGCATCGCCGCCTATAAGGCGTGCGAGCTGGTTCGGCTGATCCGCAAGGGTGGCGGCAGCGTGCGGTGCGTGCTGACCGAGGGGGCGCAGCATTTCGTCACGCCGATGAGCCTCGCCGCGCTGAGCGAGCAGGAGGTCCACACCAGCCTGTGGGACCTCAAGAACGAGACCGAGATGGGCCATATCCAGCTGAGCCGTGAGGCCGATCTGGTCGTCGTCTGTCCCGCCACTGCCGACCTGATGGCGAAGATGGCCGCCGGGATTGCCGACGATCTCGCCACCACCCTGCTGCTCGCTACCGACAAGCCGGTGCTCGCGGTGCCCGCGATGAACGTCCGGATGTGGCTTCACGCCGCGACCCAGCGCAACGTCGCGCGATTGCGCGCCGATAGCGTCACGGTCCTCGATCCCGACGATGGCGCGATGGCGTGCGGCGAGTTCGGCCCGGGCCGGTTGCCCGAGCCGCCGTTCATCTGGGGCGAAATGGAAAAGCTCCTCGAAGCGCCCCGCGTCGCGCCTGCCGCGGGTATCAAAGGCGGCGCGCTCGCCGGTCGGCATGTGCTGGTGACGGCGGGGCCTACGCATGAGCCGATCGATCCGGTGCGCTACATCGCCAATCGATCGTCGGGCAAACAGGGCTATGCGATCGCCGAAGCGCTGGCGGCGCTGGGTGCGCGGGTAACGCTGGTATCGGGGCCGGTAAGCCTTGCCACCCCGGCCGGCGTGCACCGCATCGATGTCGAAAGCGCGCGCGAGATGGCGGCGGCGGTCGAGGCGGCGCTGCCTGCCGATGTCGCGGTGATGGTCGCCGCCGTGGCCGACTGGCGGGCTGATATGTCCGCTGGGCAGAAGATCAAGAAAGACGGTTCCGGCACGCCACCCACGCTGGCGCTCGCCGAGAACCCCGACATCCTCGCCGGGCTCGCGGCCAACCCGCGCCGCCCCCGCTTGCTGATCGGCTTCGCCGCCGAGACCGAGCAGGTCGTCGACCATGCCGTCGCCAAGCGCATCCGCAAGGACGCCGACTGGATCGTCGCCAATGATGTTTCCGGAGACGTGATGGGCGGCGACAGCAACAGCGTCCATCTCGTCACCCGCGACGGGGTCGAAAGCTGGGAGAATCTCCCCAAGGCCCAGGTTGCCCACCGCCTTGCCGCAAGGATCACCGATGCCTTCTCCTGAGATTTCGATACGAATGAAGCGCCTAGATCATGGTGCCGGCCTGCCGCTTCCCGCTTATGCCACCGCCCATGCCGCCGGGCTCGACATCGTCGCGGCGGAAGACGTGACCCTCGCCCCCGGCGCGCGCCATGCGGTCGCGACCGGCTTCGCAATCGCGATACCCGAAGGCTATGAGGTTCAGGTCCGTCCTCGCTCGGGCCTCGCGCTGAAGAACGGCATTACCTGTCTCAACACGCCGGGCACGATCGATGCCGATTATCGCGGTGAGGTGAAGGTGATCCTCGCCAATCTCGGCAGCGACCCGTTCGATGTGAAGCGCGGCGAGCGCATCGCGCAGCTCGTACCCGCCGCCGTTCAGCGCGCGGCCTTCGCCGAGGTCGACGAGCTGGACGAGACCGCGCGTGGGGCGGGCGGGTTTGGATCAACGGGGCGTTAGTCGCCCTCTTCGCCATTCCCGCGAAAGCGGAAATCCACGGTCACGGACCGCTGGAACCCTGAACGCACCACTGCCCATGGATTCGGGCTTTTGCGCGAATGATGGGGTAAGGTAAGCAACGTCCATGTCCCTGACCGACCGCCAACTCGACCGCTACGCCCGCCACATCATCCTGAAGGAGATCGGCGGCGCGGGTCAACGGGCCTTGCTAGACGCAACGGTCGTGCTGATAGGCGCGGGCGGGATCGGCTCTCCGGCGATCCAGTATCTCGCGGCCGCGGGCGTGGGCCGGCTGCGGGTGATCGACGACGATATCGTCGACCTTTCCAATCTCCAGCGCCAGACCCTGTTCGGCACCGCCGATATCGGCCGGCCCAAAGCCGAGGTCGCCGCCGAGCGGGTCGCGGCGATGAACCCCGATGTGGCCGTCGAGCCCGTCACGGTGCGGATCGACGCCGATACTGCCGACGCGTTGCTCGACGGTGCGGACCTGATCCTCGACGGTTGCGATAATTTCGGCACGCGTCTCGCCATATCCGACGCCGCGACCCGGCTGCGCATCCCGCTGGTTTCGGCGGCGGTGGGCCAGTTCGACGGACAGCTTGGCGTCTGGCGCGGATGGCAGGCGGACAAGCCTTGCTATCGCTGCCTCGTGGGGGACGATCCAGATCGGTCGGACGTCAGCTGCGCCGACCAGGGCGTGCTCGGGGCGCTCACCGGGGTGATGGGCAGTCTCGGCGCGATGGAGGCGATCCGCGCGCTTACCGGCTATGGTGACGATCCTGCGGGCAAGCTGCTGCTGGTCGATGCGCTCGTCTTCCGATTCCGCACGATTAGCGTGCCCAAGGACCCGGGCTGCCGATGCGCGGGCTGACCCTGCTCGTCGCGACAGCCGACGGCGACCGGCTCCACGCCGCGCTGACCTATGCGGCGGCAGGCGCGGCGGCTGGTAGATCGGTGAAGCTGCATCTCCATGAAGGCGCGGTTTCATTGCTCGCACGGTCACCCGAAGCACCGGGCGACGCGGCACGCGCGAAGGCCGGCCTGCCGACACTGGCGCAGATATTCGATGAAGCACTGTCGCTAGGCGTGGCGATCAGCGTGTGCCAGAGCGGCCTGGCGCTTGCCGCAATCGATCTAGCTGAGCTCGACTTTCGCATCGAAGCGCAGGGGCCGGTCGGGCTGCTCGCTGCTTCCGACGAAGACCGGCTGATTGTCTTCTAGATCCAGGACTTTCTTCTAACGAACCGCAACGCCGCTCCGACGCCTGATCATGACTGTCCGAACCTGCACGGATCATAGACAGCCGGATCGATATGTCCGACCGCGGCAGGCAACGGGCGCCCGAGAAGGAGCGCGGAAGCGATCATCGCCGCAGCAGGCGCCGTCTGGATGCCGAAGCCGCCCTGCCCCGCAAACCAGAAGAAACCGGGTGCGCGGCGATCGAAGCCGTAGACCGGCACGCGATCGGGCGCGAAGCTGCGCAGCCCCGCCCAGGCCCGTTCGCGGCGCACCACGCGCCAGTCGACGGTCTTTTCGAAGCGATCGATCGCAACCGCGATGTCGAGTTCTTCCGGCGCGGCGTCGCACGGCGGGGTCAGCGTCTCGTCATGTGGCGACAACCAGATGCGTCCCCCTGCTTCGGGCTTGAAATAGAAGGTCTCGGCAGCGTCCATGACCAGAGGCAAACTTGCGGTGGCGGGCGGATCGACCTCGAGCTGGATCACCGTGCGGCGATAGGGCTGAATATCGATCGGCTGTGCGCCAGCCAGAGCCGCGATGCCGCCGGCCCAAGCCCCCGCGGCGTTGACGATCAGCGGGGCATTTACCTGCCCGGCGCGCGTGTCGAGCCGCCACAGATCGCCCTCACGGTGGATCGCCTCAACGCGCGCGTCGGTCAGCAAGATTGCGCCGGCGCGCTTCGCCCGGCTGAGATAATGGGCATGCAGACCCGCGACATCGATATCGCGGCAACTCGGTTCCGCGAGCCCCTCCGTCACGCCCGGCCGCAGGCCCGGTACCCGCGCCGACAATTCGGCCGGGTCGAGCCGCCGAAGCTGCACCGCCGCGCCATAAGCGTGCAGTATCGCGTCGATCGCCGCCACGCCCTCCACGCCCGCGCCCACATGGACGGCGCCGCGAGCCGACAGAAAGCCGTTATCGGCGAGATAGGTGCGTGACGCGCTGGTGAGCGGTTGCACCGCCGGACCGCCATAGGTTTCCTGCCAGAAGGCAGCCGATCGTCCGGTGCTGTGATATCCGGGCTGGTCCTCGCCTTCGATCAGGACGACCCGCGCCGCATCGCCGATCTCCGCAGCGAGGCTGGCCCCCGCCATCCCCGCGCCGACGATTGCGATATCGGCCGAGATGATCGTTCCGTTCATGGTCTGCGTTTAGGTTTTGGTAAGGCGTGCCGTCTAGCCTGCTTAACCATGAACGTTCAACTTCCTGACATTTTCGGCATCATGCTGGCGGTGCTGCTGCTCATGGCGGCGTGGACCGACATCAAGACGCGGACCATATCGAACGAGCTGAACGCGACAATCGCCCTGCTCGCGATCGGCTTCTGGTATGTGGCGGGCGAGAGCCTGTGGCCGGATGTCGCGCTCAGAATAGCCGTCGCACTGGGCCTTTTCGTCATCTTCGCCCTGTTGTTCATGCTCAAGATGATGGGCGGCGGCGACGTGAAGATGATCGCGGCGCTGGCGCTTTGGCTGCCATTCAATGCGCTAATGATCATGCTGACGGTGATGGCGCTGGCCGGGGGCGTGATCACAGCCTTCCTGCTGATCCGCGCGCGTTGGCGGCCAAACGCCGCGCGGCCCGAAGTGCCTTATGGCGTCGCGATCGCGATCGGCGGGCTGTGGGTCATCGCAAACGGCTTGTTAACCACGTCTGTTGCATAGGGGTGGCAAGGGTCCGTGCGGGCCTTTGCGTTTTTGTAAGCCCCTGACCGGGCCAAGGTGGGTCTGAAACGATGGATGCGAGGAAGTTGCTGCTGTTGATCATGGCCCTCGTGATGGCGGGCATATCGGCAGTCGTCGTGCGCGGCTTTTTGGGTGGCAAGAGCGAGGCGGAGGCCGCCCCGGTCGCGGCCGCGCCACAGCCGACCGGTCCAGAGGTCGCCGTTGCGATCCGGCCACTGCCCGTCGGCACGATCATCGGCCCCGAAAGCTTCCGCTATCAGCGCTGGCCCGCAGAACTCGTCGGCAAGACCTATTATGTGAAGGGCGAGGCCGATCTCGCCACGCTCAACGGCGCGGTTGTACGCTATGCGATCACCGCCGGCGCGCCGGTCACGCAGGGCTCGCTCGTCAAGCCCGGCGACCGCGGCTTTCTGGCGGCGGCGCTCGGCCCGGGCATGCGCGCCGTCACTATCTCGGTATCGGCCCAGTCGGGCGTCGCCGGCTTCGTCTTCCCCGGCGACCGCGTCGACCTGATGCTGACGCAGGAAGTGCCCGGTGGCGGCGATGGCCCCGCACTGAAGGCCGCCGAGACGATCATCCGCAACATCCGCGTCCTCGCCGCCGACCAGCGCACCGACAAGACCGTCGACGAGGAAGGCAAGACCGTCGTCGCCAACACGTCGAACGTCACCCTGGAAGCGACGCCGAAGATCGCCGAGAAGATCGCGGTTGCGCAAACGATTGGGCAACTGTCGCTCGCGCTCCGCTCGATCGCCGACGACCGCGCCGAACTTGAGGAGCGGATCGCCAATGGCGAGGTCAAGCTCCCCGCCGACAGCGATCCGAAGGCGGAGCGGCAGATGCTGCTCGAGATCGCCTCGCGCCCGATCGGCACCAATACCACCTACACCGTAGGCGCAGACGTCTCGCGCTATCAGCGATCGAGCGTCCCCGCCAAGCCCGGCGCCGATGCGCCCGCAGCGCCCGGCTCCAGCGCGCCGAGCGGCCCGGTTGTCCGGGTCTCGCGCGGCGGCACCACCACCGTTTCTCCGGCCGGAGCCAAGTAAGTATGCGTAACTTTGCGAAACAGGCGCTGCTCGGCGCGCTCAGCGGAGCGGTCGCGTTCGCGCCGATCGCCTCGGCTGCCGCAGCCACCCGCACCGTCAAGGGCGTGCGCACCGCGTCGGCCGGCAAGCCGAGCGTGACGACCACGCTGTCGATCGGCGAAGGCCAGCTGATCACCCTGCCCGCCGCGATGACCGACTTGTTCGTCGCTGACGACAAGATTGCCGATGTTCAGGTCCGCTCGTCGAACCAGCTCTATGTCTTCGGCAAGGGTGCGGGCGAGACCGCGGTCTATGCCACAGACAAGAGTGGCAACACCGTCTGGTCCTCGATCGTCCGCGTCGGCACGAACATTACCAGTGTCGATACGATGCTCAAGCTCGCCATGCCCGAGGCCGCGATCACCGCGACCACGATGAACGGCATCGTTCTGCTGACCGGAACGGCCGCGGCGCCGAGCGACATCGAAGAAGCGCAGAAGCTGGTCGAACAGTTCGTCGGCAAGGAAACGCAGGTCGTCAACCGGATCAAGTCAGCGGTGCCGCTGCAGGTCAGCCTGCACGTCAAGATCGCCGAGGTCAGCCGCGAGTTTGCCAAGACGATCGGCGTCAACCTGCTCAACCGCGACACCACCGGAGGCTTTCTGTTCGGTATCGCCCAGGGCCGCAATTTCGGCACGATCGGCAATCTGCCCAACACCTTTCCGATGGTCGACGCATCGTCGCTGTACAATCTTCCGACCGGTTCGCTCTCACTGCCGTTCAACACGATGACCGGCCAGTTTGTGACCGGCCCGGGCACGCTCTACGACCTCAAGACTCTCGGCAAGGGCGCCGGTTCGGGTACCTCGATCGGCCTGATGGGCAAATTCCTGGGCATGGATCTCGCCGCGGCGATCGATCTGGCCGAAGCCGACGGCCTCGTCTCGACGCTCGCGCAGCCGAATCTGACCGCGATGTCGGGCGAGACCGCCAGCTTCCTGGCCGGCGGCGAAATCCCGATCCCGTTGTCGCAGGGCTTCGGCTCGGTCTCCGTCGAGTTCAAGCAATATGGCGTCAGCCTGTCATTTACTCCGACGGTGCTGGGCGACGGTCGCATCTCGATCCGCGTACGGCCGGAAGTGTCGCAGCTGACGGACGCCGGCTCGGTGCGTCTCAACGGCTTCACCGTTCCGGGTATCACCACGCGCCGCGCCGAAACCACGGTCGAGCTGGGCTCCGGCCAAGCGTTCATGATCGGCGGGTTGATGACGAACGGGCAGAACAGCACGGTCGACAAGGCTCCCTTTCTTGGCGACCTGCCAGTGCTCGGCGCGCTCTTCCGTTCGAACGGCTTCAAGCGCAACGAGACCGAGCTGATGATCGTTGTTACTCCCTATCTGGTGAAGCCGGTGTCGTCGAACCAGATTGCGCTGCCGACCACCGGCCTGCGCGGGGCTACCGATGGCGAGCGGATCATCGCAGGCCAGACTTTCATGGGCAGATCGGGCGAGCCGACCCCGGGGCCGGTCCCGGGGCCGCCGAAGACGATCACTCCAACCGGCCGGGCGTCGTCCGCCGCCCCCTCCAAGTCCAAGGCGCCGGTTCCCGACGCCGGCTTCTCGCTGAACTGATCGCATGATGGAGAGCTCAATGACCCGCCCCATCCTTCTCGCTTTGGTTGCGATCGCTCTGCCGTTCGGCGCAGCGCATGCCGACCGGTTCAACCGCGGCGTAGATTCCGTTCATCAGCCGGTCGTCCAGCGTAGCGACTATGTCTTCGACGTTCCCGGCAACGGCCTCGATCCCGCCGAGGGCACGCGCGTCCATCAATGGTTCGATGCGATAGGTCTGGCCTATGGCGATCGTATCAGCATTGATGGAAGTGCCAGCGGCACCGGTTCCAACCGGGATATCGCGGCAATCGTCGGTGACTATGGCCTGTTCGTCAGCCCTGGCGCTCCGGTGACCGAGGGTGCGATCGCCCCCGGCTATGCCCGGATCGTCGTCAGCCGTTCCACCGCGACCGTCTCCGGCTGCCCTGATTACAGTCAGGCTTCGCAGCCCAATTTCACC
Source organism: Sphingomonas sp. SRS2 (assembly GCF_000971055.1). Taxonomy (GTDB): domain Bacteria; phylum Pseudomonadota; class Alphaproteobacteria; order Sphingomonadales; family Sphingomonadaceae; genus Rhizorhabdus. Next base: position 10,673 of record NZ_LARW01000121.1, on the reverse strand, counting down.
GCAGCGGCCTCGTCCAACTATGGTTGTGCGATCAACTCGACCCTCGCGGCCATGGTGGCAAATCCCGAGGATTTGGTGCGCGGCCGTGAGGCTGGCCCTCCAAACGCAGATACCGCCGCCAAGGCGATCAAGGTGTGGCGCAATGCCGACCCGACGTCGAAGGCCGGCCTGAAGCTCGAAGCCACCAAGGGAGGCAATTGATGAACGCCCCCTTCAATCCCAAGGCCCAGACCCGAAACCCCTTCGCGGCCTATGTCTGCGACGACAGCAGTTCGGAACTGCTGAAGCCGCTGGTGTTCGAGCTCGGCTGGGCGCCCGAATCGGTCAACAAGGGCGGCCTGCGCGGCGCGGTACAGTCGCTGTCGGTTTCCGCCAGCCCGACGATCCTGTTCGTCGACCTCGCCGATTCCCCCGACCCGCTGAGCGACGTCAACTCGCTCGCCGAAGTGTGCGAGCCGGGCACGATCGTGATCGCGGCGGGCAATACCAATGATGTCCGCCTGTATCGCGAGCTGCTCAACAGCGGCATCCAGGATTATCTGCTCAAGCCCTTCACCGCCGACCAGATCCGCGATTCGCTCGCCCAGGCACAGATGATGCTGATGGGTCCGCGCTACGGCATGACGGTCGAGGATGCGATCCACCTGATGACCGCCGTCATCGGCGTGCGTGGCGGCGTCGGCGCGTCGACCGTCGCTTCCTCGATCGCCTGGCTGATGGGTGAGAATGGCGGCCATACGACTGCCCTGCTCGACCTCGACGTCCATTTCGGCACCGGCGCGTTGTCGCTCGACCTCGAGCCCGGCCGCGGCCTGACCGACGCGATCGACAATCCGGCCCGTATCGACGGCCTGTTTCTGGAACGTGCGCTGGTCAAGGCCAACGACAAGCTATCGGTGCTGTCGGCCGAGGCCCCGATCAATAACCCGATCCTCACCGATGGCGGCGCCTATTTTCAGCTGCAGGACGAGATGAAGGGCGCCTTCGAGTGCACCGTCGTCGATGTGCCGCGCGGCATGATGGTCCAGCATCCCCACCTGTTCCACGACGTCCAGTCGGTGGTGCTGGTGGTCGATCTGACCCTCGCCGCGACCCGCGATACGATCCGCATCCTCGCCTGGCTGAAGAACAACGCGCCGCAGGCTGGCGTGCTGGTCGTTGCAAACCGGGTGCATCCCAGCCTGACCGAGATCAGCCGCAAGGATTTCGAGAACTCGATCGAACGCGAGATCGATTTCATGCTGCCCTACGACCATAAGCAGGCGGTCAACGCCGCCAAGCTGGGCAAGCCGGTCGCCGAAGCGGGCAAGAGCTCGAAGCTCGGCCAAGGCCTGGCGCAGCTGTCCGAAAAACTGCTCTCGCTGGTCAATGACGATCCGCATGCCGGCGAGAAGAAGAAAAATTCTCTGCTCGACGAACTGAGCGCGATCTTCGCACCCAAGTCGAAAATCGCGAAGAAGTGATCGCACCGGTGGTCATAGCCTCATGCTGACCGCGATGTTCATGCTGGTCATGGCGGTGGTCATGACCATGTTCTTCTTCGTGCTCGCCCGGCCGCCGGCGCAGCGCGCCTTCGCGAAGCGGCTTACCGCCGTGCGCGGCCGGCACAATGTCAGCGGCGAGCCGGTCGTCAACGAGCAGGTCCGCAAGCTGCTGGCCAGCCGCGCGGCGACGGTCCGCAAGGAAAAGACGCTTCTCACCCGAGTCCTGCCCGATCCGGCCGATATCAGCCGCAAGGTGGAGGCAGCCGGCAAGAAATGGTCGGTCCAGAATTACTTCATCGGATCGGGTATCGCTGCGGCGGTGCCCTTCATCGGATTCACGCTCGTCGGCCTGCCGATGTGGATGGCGCTGATCTTCGGCGTGGCTGCGGGTCTCGCGCTGCCGCCGATGCTCCTCAACTTCCTTGGCAAGCGCCGTATCGCGCAATTCGTGATGCGCTTTCCCGATGCGATCGAGCTTCTGGTTCGGGGCCTGCGCGCCGGGCTCCCCGTCGCTGAGACGATGGGCGCGATCGCATCCGAGATCGAAGGTCCGGTAGGCAGCGAGTTCCAGGCGGTGTCGGACCGCATGAGGATCGGACGCACGCTGGAGGCGGCTTTGCAGGAAACTGCCGACCGGCTGGGCACGGCCGAGTTCCAGTTCTTCGTCATCACCCTTGCGATCCAGCGGGAGACCGGCGGCAATCTCGCCGAGACCCTGTCCAACCTGTCCGAAGTGTTGCGCAAGCGCATGCAGATGAAGCTCAAGATTTCGGCGATGTCGTCCGAATCCAAGGCGTCTGCCTATATCATCGGCGCGCTGCCCTTCATCGTCTTCGGGCTGATCAGCTTCATCAGCCCGACCTATATGGCCAGCTTCTTCACCGACCAGCGGCTCATCATCGCGGGCATGGGTGGCATGGTCTGGATGTCCATCGGCGCCTACATCATGCGCCAGATGATCAACTTCGAGATCTGAGGCGATGGAACACGCAGTCACCCCTCAGTTCTTCAGCACGCTGCTGTCGATCGGCATCGCGCTGACCACCGCGATCATCATCCTGATCGTCGGCCATAGCATCGTGAAGTCGGTCGCACGCGACCCGATGGCGCGGCGGGTGCGCGCGCTGAACGATCGTCGCGAGCAGCTCAAGGCCGGCGTCGCCGCCTCCAAGACGCGCCGCCGCGCGAAGATGGAGAAGAAGGCTAGCGTCTCGATCACCCGGATGAAGGTGTTCCTCGGCAGCATGAAGATGCTCCAGGATTCGCAACTCAAGACCGCTTCGCTCAACCTGTCGCGCGCCGGCATCCGCACCAAGGACGCGGCGATCACCGTGATCTTCTTTCGGCTGGTGGCGCCGATCATGATCGGCGGCACCGCCGCAATCGGTGTCTATCTGCTGAACTGGTTTCCCGATGCGGGCGCCCTCAAGAAATATATGATCGTCGCCGTGTCGTTGCTGGCGAGTTACAAGGCCCCCGACGTTTATGTTAAGAACCTGATCACCAAGCGGCAGCACGCAATCCGCAAGGCGTTACCTGACGCGCTCGACCTGCTGGTGATCTGCGCCGAGGCCGGCTTGTCGGTGGACATGGCGTTCAACCGTGTCTCGCGCGAGCTTGCCAAGGCCTATCCCGAACTGGGCGACGAGTTCGCCCTCACCGCTATCGAGCTTGGCTTCCTCACCGATCGTCGTCAGGCCTTCGAAAATCTGGCGCAGCGCGTCAATCTCGACTCGATCCGCGGCGTCGTCACGACGATGGTCCAGACGGAGAAATACGGCACCCCGCTCGCCGCCGCGCTGCGCGTGCTCTCGGCGGAATTTCGCCACGAACGCATGATGCGCGCCGAAGAAAAGGCCGCGCGCCTGCCCGCGATCATGACCGTGCCGCTGATCCTGTTCATCCTGCCCGTGCTCTTCATCGTGATCCTCGGGCCGGCGGCCTGCTCGATCAAGGATAACGTCATGAGCTGAACCGCCGCGGGGGAACGTCTGGCCCCCGTAACGGTTTAACCTTCCATCATATTGGGAGGCTCTCATGCCGGATTTCACCACCAACCAGTGGGTCATCCTCGCGCTGGTCCTTATTCTCGGCTGGTTCCTCGGATTGTTTACGCTGTCCGGCGGCCGAAAATGGCGCAAGGGTTATGAACAGGAACGCGCGGCGCGGATTGCCGGCGATACCGAACGTGATCGCCTGACGGCGAAGCTGGCGGAACTGGAAGGCGAACGCGACCGGCGGATCGCGCTCGAGCAGGAGCGCGACGGCCATATCGCCCGCGCCGCGGCTGCCAATGATCGCATCGCTCAACTCGAGAAGAACCGCCCGCTGAGCTATGGCGACACGGCGGGGTCTATCGCTGCCGCCGCCTCCGGCCAGCGCGATGACCTGGCGTTGATCTTCGGCGTCGGCCGCGGCGGCGAAATCAAGCTCAACGAACTTGGCATCCATCGCTATGCCGAGATCATCGCCCTGTCATCGACCGAGGAAGCGGCGCTCGAAGGCCGTTTGGGTATTGCGCCCGGCACCATCGAGGACGAGCGCTGGCGCGAACAGGCCGAGATGCTGCGCAAGGGCAAATTCGACGATCACGCCAGGATGTTCGCCTAATCCGTGACACCGGTCGACCCGGCATAGGCCGGGGCCGGTATAGGGCCTTGCAGCGACCGATCGAATAGTATTGCGAAGGCCCGGCCACTGCCGGAGCGGCGCATAGCGTCAGGGCCTTTTCCCGTACGTCCCCCAGCGCCACAGCCATTCGGCGGGGCCGAAGCGGAAAGCGTGAAACCAGAAGGCCGAAAATGCCGCCTGGACGACCAGTATCGCAGCCGCAAGCAGCCAAAGCTGCGGCCAAGACAGGCGATCCCACAGACCTAGGCCGAACCCGGAAAATACCCATGCGGCGATCAGACTCTGGCCGAGATACAGGGTCAGCGCCATCCGCCCCATCGTGGCCAGCCGCGCCATCACCCATGGCCATGCCCCCTGCCGCCACAGCAGCAGGAACAGGCCGACATGGCCGAGCGTCATCGCCAACCTCCCCGGTTGGTCAATCAGGGCGCTCAGGGGCGTCGGCGCGCCATCATTGGCCAGGATCAGCCCGGTGTGAAGGAGGCGAAAGCCCAATCCGATCGTATAGCCGTAGCGCAGCATGCTTCTCAGCGCGGCCAGGTCGAAGGATGCGTCGAACACGCCCTTCCGATAGAGCAGCATGCCGATCAGCATGAAGGCTGCGGCGTCGCCGATCCAGCGGAAGCTGACGACATTCAGCGTCCACGTCCGGCTGACACGCGTCATATAATCCAGGCTCTGCCAGTAGGTTCCGAGCCGCGCCGCGCCCTCGCGCGCCATCATCTCCGGCGAATAAACCGTATCCCCGGGGGATAGGCCCCAGGCCTCGTGGGCGGCCCAGGCCGACAACAACAGCAGGATCACCACCGCCGCCGACGCGAGTTGTGCAGGCTTGAGGCGATGAAGGATCAGCACTGCAACGCCGGCCAGCGCGTAGATGACCAATATGTCCCCCGGCCAGAGCAGCAGCGTACTGTCGATGACACCGAACAGGAGCAGCAGGACCAACCGGCGCAGATACAGGCCGGCGCGCGCGCGCCCATCGCCGATGAAGATCAACAGACCGATCCCGAACAGCATCGAGAACAGTCCGCGCATCGTTCCGGCGATGAATATCTGCGTAACGGTCCAGACCTGCCAATCGGGATCGCCGGACGTGGGCAAGGTCAACGGCCGGTCCATCGCGATCGGCCCGCCCATGTCGAAGATGTTGATCAGCAAGATGCCGCACAGCGCAACGCCGCGCAGCGCATCGATCGATCGGATGCGGCGGGAAGGGTCGGCGGGTCGGGGGGAGGTCATGGCCGCCCCACCCTAACGCCCCCTTTTCGTCATTCCAGCGAAAGCGGGAATCTCATGCCACCTTGCCGGCTTCCGCCGGACCAAGGTAGCGAGATCCCGGATTCCGCGGGGCTGACGCCGTGTTCAGCCGTTCTTCGCCTTCAATGCGGCCTGCGCCGCCGCGAGGCGGGCAATCGGCACGCGATAGGGCGAGGCCGAGACATAATCGAGCCCGGTCGCTTCACAGAAGGCGATCGACGCAGGGTCACCGCCATGCTCGCCGCAGATGCCGAGCTTGATGTCGGGACGGGTCTTGCGTCCGCGCTCGACCGCCAGTTGGACCAATTCCCCGACCCCTTCGATATCGAGACTGACGAACGGGTCCTTGGCGTAGATGCCCTTGTCGACATAGGTCGTCAGGAAGCGACCGGCATCGTCGCGGCTGACGCCCAATGTGGTTTGGGTCAGGTCGTTGGTGCCGAAGGAGAAGAACTCGCCGACCTCGGCGATCTCGCCTGCCTTGAGCGCGGCGCGCGGCAGTTCGATCATGGTGCCGACCAGATAGTCGAGCGTCCGGCCCTTCTCGGCGAAAACGGCCTGGGCCGCCTTGTCGATCACCGCCTTCATCAGTTCGAGTTCGCGGCGGGTCGCTACCAGCGGCACCATCACCTCGGGGATCGGAGCGTTGCCCGACTTCTCGGCGACGTCGCACGCCGCCTCGAAGATCGCGCGCGCCTGCATCTCGTAGATTTCGGGATAGGTGACGCCGAGGCGGCAGCCGCGATGGCCGAGCATCGGATTGAACTCGTGCAGTTCGGCGGCGCGGCGGCGCAGCGCCTCGACGCCGATGCCGGTCGCTGCCGCCACCTCGGCGAATTCCTCCTCCTCATGGGGCAGGAATTCGTGGAGCGGCGGATCGAGCAGACGGATCGTGACCGGCAGGCCAGCCATGATCTCGAAAATCTCGGTGAAGTCGGCGCGCTGCTCGGGAAGCAGCTTTTCCAGCGCGACGCGTCGGCCCTTCTCGTCCTCGGCCAGGATCATCTGGCGCACCGCGGTGATGCGGTTCGCATCGAAGAACATATGCTCCGTGCGACACAGACCGACACCCTCGGCGCCGAAGATGCGCGCGGTCTTGCAGTCGAGCGGGGTCTCCGCATTGGCGCGGACCTTGAGGCGGCGGACCTTGTCGGCCCACTCCATCAATATCCCGAAATCGCCCGCCAGCTCGGGCTGAACGGTCGGCACCGCGCCGATCATCACCTCGCCGGTCGCTCCGTCGATGGTGATGATGTCGCCTTCGCGCACTTCGCGGCCGGCGACACGGAATATCTTCGCCTTGACGTCGATCGCCAGATTACCGACGCCCGACACGCAGGGCCTGCCCATGCCGCGGGCGACCACCGCAGCGTGGCTGGTCATGCCGCCGCGCGCGGTCAGGATACCGCGCGCCGCGTGCATGCCGTGAATGTCTTCGGGACTGGTCTCGGTGCGGACCAGGATCACCGCATCGCCCAGCTCGGCGCGCTCGGCGGCGGTCTCGGCATCGAACACGACAAGGCCCGAGGCCGCGCCCGGCGAGGCGGGCAGGCCCTTGGCGATCACATCGCGATGCGCGGTGGGATCGAGCGTCGGATGGAGCAGCTGATCGAGCGCCGAAGGATCGACACGGGCGACAGCCTCTTCCTCGGTGATCAGGCCTTCATTGGCCATGTCGACCGCGATCTTGAGCGCGGCCTTCGCGGTGCGCTTACCCGAGCGGGTCTGGAGCATCCAGAGCTTGCCCTGCTGCACCGTGAACTCGATATCCTGCATGTCGCGATAATGGGTTTCAAGCAGGTCGAACACCTTGGCGAGTTGGCCATAGACCTCGGGCAGCGCCTCTTCCATCGACGCCGGCTTGGCCCCGGCGGTCTCGCGCGCGGTCTTGGTCAGATATTGCGGGGTGCGGATGCCGGCGACAACATCCTCGCCCTGCGCATTGATCAGGAACTCGCCATAATAAGCGCGGTCGCCCTTGGCCGGGTCGCGCGTGAAGGCGACGCCAGTGGCCGAGGTCTCGCCCATGTTCCCAAACACCATCGCCTGGACATTGACGGCGGTGCCCCAGGCAGCGGGAATGTCGTTCAGGCGGCGGTAGACCTTGGCGCGCTCGGACTGCCACGATCCGAACACCGCGCCGATCGCGCCCCAGAGCTGCTCATGCACATCCTGCGGGAAAGGCTTGTCCCACATCTCGACGACGAGTTCCTGGTAGCGCTTGACCAGCCCCTGCCAGTCGTCGGCGGTCATCTCGGTATCGAGATTATAGCCCTTGTCCTCCTTGGCGATTTCGAGCGCTTCCTCGAAGGCGCTGTGATCGAGTTCAAGGACAACGTCCGAATACATCTGAATGAAGCGGCGATAGCTGTCCCAGGCGAAGCGCGGATCGCCCGATACCGTGGCCAGGCCGACCACGGTCTCGTCGTTGAGGCCGAGGTTGAGGACGGTGTCCATCATGCCTGGCATCGAGGCGCGCGCGCCCGAGCGGACTGAGACGAGCAGCGGATCAGCCGCGACGCCGAACTTCTTGTTGGTGATCGCCTCGATATGGGCGATGCCCATCGCAACTTCGGACTTCAGGCTATCTGGGAAGACCTGACCTTCGTCATAATAGGTCTGGCACATCTCGGTCGAGATGGTGAACCCCGGGGGGACCGGCAGGCCGATCGAGGCCATCTCCGCGAGATTGGCGCCCTTGCCGCCGAGCAGGTTCCGGTCGCCCTTGCCGCCATCCGAAACACCGCCGCCGAAACGATAGACATATTGCGTCGTCATCAAGCCGTCACTTTCCCTATCACGACCCGCCCCTCTATCGGGGGCGCGGCAATCGAATCAGCCTTCTATTTTCGAGAAGTCGGCGACATTGTGCGCCGCAACACGGATTTTTTCAAGCAGGGCGAGGCGAGCGTTTCTTTTCTCGGCGATAGGGTCGTTGACGATGACCTTGTCGAAAAACGCGTCGATTGGTCCGCGTAGCGAAGCGAGCGCCGACATTGCCGCCGCGAAATCCTCGGCCTCGATCGCCGCCTTCACGCGCGGTTCGGCGCTTTCAAGCGCTGATTTCAGGGCAGCTTCGGCGGGTTCGGGCTCGTAGTCAGGCTGCGTGGGAACGTCGGCGGGCACCCCGCCCTCTTTCCTTAGGATATTGGCGGCGCGCTTGTAACCCGCTAGCAGATTGGCGCCATCCTCGGTCTCGACGAACGCCTGGAGCGCGTTGACCCGTGCGAGCAATCGGACGAGATCATCCTCTCCGCCCAGCGCGAATACCGCGTCGATCAGGTCGTGCCGGACGCCCGCCTCGCGCTGCTGGACCTTGAGGCGGTCGGCGAAGAAATCCAGAAGTTCGGCGCTGTCCAGCGCGTCGTTACCCTGGACGCTCTTGGCCTGTGCGATCGTCGCCGACAGCTTCATCCTGGTACCGTTGGCGAGGATAGTCTGGATGATCTGCAACGCCGCTCGGCGAAGCGCGAACGGGTCCTTGGACCCGGTAGGCTTGATGCCACGTGCAAAAAACGCGACGAGCGTATCGATGCGGTCGGCTAGCGCGACGCAGGCCGGGATGCAACCTTCGACCGTACCGACATATTGCTGCTGGAGCGCCGAGACCGAACCGGGCTTCTCGCCGCCCCGTTCGGCGTAATAGCCGCCCATGATGCCCTGAAGTTCGGGAAACTCGCCCACCATGGCCGTAGCGAGGTCCGCCTTCGCCAACAGGCCTGCACGGCGCGCGGTCTCCGGGTCACGTTCGGGAAAATAGGCCTCGGCGATCCAGGCGGCGAGATCGGCAATCCGATCCGCCTTGGCGCGCAGCGTGCCCATGCCTTCGTAAAAAAGCATCGATTCCAGCTTGGGAAGATAGTCCTCCAGCCGAAGTTTCAGGTCCTGCTCCCAGAAGAACTTCGCGTCCGACAGCCGCGCCGCGAGCACCTTGCCGTTGCCCGCGACGATGCCGACGCCGCCATCCTTCGCGGTGATGTTCGCGGTGCAGATGAAGGCCGGGGCGAGCTTGCCCGCTGCGTCGTTGAGCACGAAATATTTCTGGTTGGTGCGCAGCGTGAGCTGGATCACCTCACGCGGAACTTCGAGGAAGGCCGGATCGAAATGGCCGAGCAGCGGCACCGGCCATTCGGTCAGCCCGGCATTCTCCGCGACCAGCCCTTCGTCCGGCACCACCGAGAGCCCCGCCTCGCTGGCGAGCTCGGTCGCGCGGGCGCGGATAATGTCGCGGCGTTCGGCGTGATCGACGATGACATGGCATGCGCGCAACTTGGCCTCATAGTCATCGGCATTGCCGATGGTGATGATGCCCGGATGGTGGAAGCGATGGCCGACGGTCGCCGCGCCGCTCGCGATTCCGTCGATTTCGAACGGGACGACATCGTCACCGAGCAGTGCGATCACGCCCTGAAGAGGGCGGACCCAGCGCAGCGCCGAGGTCGATTGCGAGGCGACGCCCCAGCGCATCGACTTAGGCCAAGGGAAGGCGCGGACGATCGCGGGAATCGCCTCGGCCAGCACGGCGGCGGTCGCGCGGCCGGGCTTCTCGACCAGGGCGAACAACGTGCCGTCGCGCTCGACGAGCTGATCGGCGGTGAGGCCAGTCTTGCGCAGGAAACCCTCGAGCGCCTGTGGCGGCGCGCCGACCTTCGGTCCCTTGGTCTCTTCCGACACCGCTGCCGTCTCGACCGGCAGCCCGCGCGCGATCAGCGCAAGGCGGCGGGGCGTGACGAAGCTGGTGAGGCTGTCGGGCCTGAGCCCTGCCTTGGCGAGTTCGTCGGAAAACAGGCGCGCGAGATCGGCCGAAGCCTTCTCCTGCATGCGCGCCGGGATTTCCTCGGAGAGGAGTTCGAGCAGGAAATCGGTCATCGAAAATCCTCCCCGCTTGCGGGGAGGGGAACCGCGGAGCGGTGGAGGGCCCCCCCCACCCGCACCAGCTCTTCAAGTCTGGCGACAATCCCAGCCAACACCATCTCGGGCGCTTTCATCACATCCGCAGCAGACACTCTCAGCACCTGATATCCATTCTCTTTCAGAAAGGCATCTCGCCCCTGATCGCGTTCGACCTGTCCCGCACGGTCATGCGCTTCGCCGTCAATCTCAATCGCCAGCCGGGCGGCAGCACAATAAAAGTCGGCAATATAAGAGCCCAGCGGATGCTGACGCCGAAACTTCGCACCGGCTTTGCCGCCGCGTAGCTGCTGCCAAAGCATCACTTCAGGCAAGCTCATCGTGCGACGTAACTTACGGCAGCGGCGACCTCGGGCCGCAGCAATTGCCGCCCGCCCCCTCCACCGC
>NZ_LARW01000120.1 GCF_000971055.1 Sphingomonas sp. SRS2 | reverse complement strand
ACACAAAGTGTTTTGCATATTAGGACATGGAACGACTTAGCTTTAACCGATCCTCCGACGCCTTGAAGCCGCCAGAAACCGGAGCCGCCGCCCACATGTCCCTTCATCATTCCAACAATGAGAAAGACCCGAAAACCTTCCTTGCCCCAAGAATGAACTCTTCGGGTGATCGATCTAACGATCCGGAAAGTAACGGTGGAGGCTCGGTCTAAACCGCGTCGCCGCCGTCGGTGGAGGGGCTTCTATGGGCGAGGCCCCTACCGGTCAACAACAAAATTACAAAAAAAATACGGCGCGATTTGAGCCCGATTTTCCGGGCTCTTCGTCCCGCCGGCATCACCGATATGGGGGCGGCCAGACGCGAATCAAGCTCTCGCCCGAATCAGGCAGGCACAGGCGCGTCCACAATCAACCCGTTGTAACCGCCTGTTTTTTCGTCAGGCGGTCTGGATATATTCGCGCATCGCCGCGGCTTCGCTCTCGATCCGCTCGATCCGGACCTTGACGAGATCGCCGATCGACACGAAGCCGACCAGCACCCCGCCATCGACCACCGGCAGATGGCGGATGCGCCGCTGGGTCATCATCGCCAGCGCCTCGAGTGGGGAGGTGGCGCTATCCACCGTGATGACCGCCCTGGTCATCGCCTCGTGCACCGGCCGTTCGAGAAACGCCGGTCCGTCGCGGCGGATGCCGTAGATCATGTCGCGTTCCGACATGATACCAACCAATCGCTCGCCCTCGATCACCGGCACTGCACCGATCCGCTTGTCGGCGAGCAGCGCAAGCACGTCGTTCACGGGCATGTCGGGCGCCACGCTGATGACGCTGTTGTCGCCACGTCTATGAAGTATTGCCGCGATCGTCATATTCGGCCTCCTTCCCCCATTATCCCGGCTGCTGGACCGCCGGGCTGCATCGGGGAGCCTGTTTCTTCTTCCACGCCGATGGCGGGAAATGACGGGGTCTCCACGGGTTGATACTCCCACTTTCCCGTCGCAAAGGGAAGCCATGACAAAACGACGCAATCGCCTTTCCGATCCCGTTTCGGCGGCCCATGCCTGGGCGCGTTATCGCTGGATCATGCGCTGGGTGATCGCCACGGCGATACTGGCGGTCGCGGCCGCACTGCTGTGGCTCAGGCTGGAAGGATCGCCGCTCACTGTCGCCGTGGTGATCGCCACCAGCGCGGGTGTGGCCTTCTCCGTGCTGCTCGCGGGCGCGCTGATGGGGCTGATCTTCCTCAGCTCGGGCAGCGGCCATGACGAGGATGTCGGCCAGATCGACGAGGACACTCCTCCCAAATGAAAAGGGCGGCCCAAGAGCCGCCCTTCCCTAAATATATTCTGACCGGATCAGATCGCCGCGGGCTCGCCACGTGGCTTGCGCGCGCGGGTGCGCGGCTTCTCGGCATCGCCATCCTTCGGCGTCGGCTTCAGCGAGAAGGACGGCGGCAGGCGATCAACCTCGATCTGCTCGGTGGGCTGCGCCTTGGGCGGGCGGCCACGGCGACGCGGCTGAGGAGCCTCCTCGGCGGGTGCGGCGACTTCGACGGGGCGGCTTTCCGCAGCGCGGGCCTCGACGCCCTGCTCGGCGGCAGGGGCGTCATGGCGCTGCTCGCTGCGCGGCGGGCGGCCACGGCGCGGACGGCGATCCTCTTGCTCCACGGGTTCGGGACGCTCCGGGCGCTCCTGATGCTCGACGCGCTCCGATCGTTCGGCACGGTCCGGCCGCGCAACGCGATCCGACCGCTCGGCACGCTCTGGACGCTCGACACGCTCTGATCGTTCGGCACGCTCCGGCCGCTCGTTACGTTCGGCACGATAGGGCCGCTCCGAACGCTCGGCGCGCTCCGGTCGTTCGGCGCGATTGCCGTCGGGCGCGTCGCCATCGCCGAAATCGCGCTGGGCGCTGGTCTCGCGCATCGCGAAGATAGGCTCGGGCGACTGGCGTTGCTCGTCATGGCCGGCGCGATCGCCCTCATCGCCATAATCGTCGTCGGACTGGTTCTGATAATCGTCGCGGCGCGGACGCGGCTGCTGATCCTCGAAACGCGAACGGCTCTCCGCCAGCACCCGGAAATAATGATCCGCGAACTGGAGATAATATTCGGTGTTGACGCGATCGCCCTGCATCTGCGCGTCCCGCGCCAGCGCCTTGTATTTCTCATGGAGCTGGGCGGCGTTGCCGCGCGCACGATTGTCGATGCGGTTGCCACGATCCTGGCCACCATTCGAGCCATTGGGCCGGGGCGCACCCTGACCACCGCCACGACCGCGACGGCGGCCGTTTTGCCGATTATTGATCAACTTTCCGATGTCCTCGTCACTGGTGGTATCGGTTCACCACTCCCTACACCGGGACCACCCCGGAGCCCTCAGGGGCCGAATCGCCCCAATAAGTAAGATGCACGCCGCCACAGGTGCGGGACCTAAATGGCCCGCATCCGCCACACGTCATGGTCGCCCAGAAAGTGGCGCCCCTGCCATTGGAGGTCGTAGCATCGGGCGGGTGCGCATACGCATCCCAGGCCCGTTCCATAGTCACGATGTAGGATGTCGCTCCGCAATTTCCAAGCACAATATGTGCTCGTGCGACAAAAGGATCAGGCGGCGATGATTATCGCCCGGTCGCGTCCGGCCAGATCGCGCGCCACCGTCCCGGCGAGGCCAGTATCGGCGAACAGCGCGAGCACCGCCATCGCCTGGTCCGCCCCGATCTCGATCGCGGCAAGCCCGCCGGGCGCGAGCAGCCGGGCGATCTGCGGCGCCAACCGGCGGTAATCGTCCAGTCCGTCGGGGCCCGCGAACAACGCCGAGGCCGGTTCGAAACGGGCCACATCGGGCGGCAGATCGGCATGCCCTTCGATATAGGGTGGGTTGCACAGCAGCAGATCGAAACGCTCGCCGATCCCCTCGCCCCAGTCCCCCTGGCGGATCGCAGCGCGACCGAGCAGTCCGAGCCGAGCGGCATTGGCGAGCGCGACATGCACCGCCGCCGGCGACCGGTCGACGCCAAGGCCGGTCGCCTTCGGCCATTCGGCGAGCGCCGCCAGCAGCAGCGCGCCCGAGCCGGTGCCGAGATCGAGTATCCGCGCCGGGCCGGCCTTCCCGAAATGCCTGACCGCCGCCTCGATCAGCGTCTCGCTGTCGGGGCGCGGGATCAGCACCCCGGGCCCGACATCGAGGCTGATCGTCCAGAAGTCGCGATGACCTATTATATAGGCGACAGGTTCATGGGCGCCGCGGCGCGCGACCAGCGCGTCGAAGTCCCCGGGCGCCGTCATATCCTGCCAGCCGAGCAGCATGACGCCGCGATCGACCCCAAGCGCGTGGGCCATCAGCAGCTCGGCATCCAGCCGGGCAGTGTCGCTCGTCGCCGACAATGAGGCGGCAGCCCGCGCCAGCGCGGCGCGAACCTTCTCAGCCATCCAGCTGCGCGAGGCGCTCGGCCTCGTCTTCCGCAATCAACGCGCCGATCAGTTCCTCGAGACCGGGCCCTTCGAGGATCTCGGACAGGCGGTGCAAGGTCAGATTGATGCGGTGATCGGTAACGCGCCCTTGCGGGAAATTATAGGTGCGGATCCGCTCTGAGCGATCGCCAGATCCGACCATCGACTTGCGCGCGCCCGCCCGCGCACTCGCCAGCCGCTCGCGCTCCTGTTCATAGAGGCGGGTCCGCAGCACCTTGAGCGCCTTGGCCTTGTTCTTGTGCTGCGACTTCTCGTCCTGCTGGATCACGACCAGGCCGGTAGGCAGATGGGTGATCCGCACCGCGCTGTCGGTGGTGTTGACCGACTGGCCGCCAGGTCCCGACGAGCGATAGACATCGATCCGCAGATCCTTCGCCTCGTCGATCTGGACGTCGACCTCCTCGGCCTCGGGCAGCACCGCCACCGTTGCCGCCGATGTGTGGATACGCCCGCCCGATTCGGTGACGGGGACGCGCTGGACGCGGTGGACCCCGCTTTCGAACTTCAGCCGCGCGAACACCCCCGCGCCGGTGACGCCAGCGACGACTTCCTTATAGCCGCCCATGTCCGCCGCGCTTGCCGAGATCAGCTCGACCCGCCAGCCGCGGTCCTCGGCATAACGCTGATACATGCGAAACAGATCGCCGGCGAACAGCGCCGCCTCGTCGCCGCCCGTTCCCGCGCGGATTTCGAGCATCGCCGATCGCTCGTCGGCGGCGTCGCGCGGCAGCAACCTGAGCGCCAGATCGCGTTCCGCATCGGGGAGTTTACCACGGATATCGTCCAGTTCCTCGGCCGCCATCTGGCGCATGTCGGCATCGCTGCCTTCATCGTCGGCAAGGCCGCGCAGCACCTCGAGCTCGGCGCGCAGCCGGCGCACCTCGCCCGCCGCCACCGCGACCGGCTCGATCTCGGCGTAATCCTTCGACAGCTGGACGAACTGGTCCGACGGCAGGTCGCCGCGTGACATCAGCGCCTGCAACTCGTCGCGCCGCGCCTCGATCTGCGCGATCCGCGCCGATGTAATGCCTGCCATGCGCGTCAGACCCTCAGCGTTTCGACCAGCGCGTCGATCCGCACCCATCGCTGTGTCTGATCGGACAGATGCTTGAGCCCGACCTCGCCCTTCGCGACCTCGTCGTCGCCGATGATCACCGCCCAGAGCGCACCCGAAGCATCAGCCTTCTGCATCCGCTTCTTCATATTGCCCTTATAGGCCATGTCGGCGGCGATTCCTGCGCGGCGCAGATCGGCGAGGATGCTCGTCGCGACCCCCTGTGCCGCTTCGCCCATCGGCACCACCGCGACGTCGATCCGCTCGGGATCGGGCGCGTCGATCAGCATCGCCAGCCGCTCGATCCCCGCCGCCCAGCCGACCGCCGGGGTGGGCGGCCCGCCCAGCGTCTCGATCAGCCCGTCATAGCGGCCGCCGCCGAGCACCGTGCCCTGCGCACCGAGCCGGTCGGTGACGAACTCGAACGCGGTGTGGCGATAATAGTCGAGCCCGCGCACCAGCCGGGCGTTGCGGGTCCAGGCGATGCCGGCGGCTTCGAGCCCCTTCGTCACCGCCTCGAAGAAGGCGCCCGCCTCGGCCGACAGATAGGCGTCGATCTCGGGGGCGGCGTCGGCGACCGGCCGGTCGCGCGGGTCCTTCGAATCGAGGATGCGCAGCGGATTTTTGGCAAGGCGCTCGATGCTGTCCTCGGACAATTCGCCTCTATGCTTCTCGAAATGCGCGACCAGCGCCGCGCGCCAGGCATCGCGCGTCTCGCCGTCGCCCAGCGTGTTGAGCGTCAGCGTCACCCCGTCCGACACCCCCAGTTCGCGCAGCAGCTGGTCGGCCAATGCGAGCAACTCGACATCGGCCTGCGGTTCAGCCGAGCCGATCACCTCGGCGTCGAGCTGGTGGAACTGGCGGTAGCGGCCCTTTTGCGGGCGCTCATAGCGGAACAGCGGCCCGTGGGTCGCGATCTTGAGCGGGATATGCTGCTGCCAGCCCTCGGTCAGATAGGCGCGGCACAGCCCGGCGGTGAACTCGGGACGCAGCGTCACCGAATCGCCGCCGCGATCCTCGAAGCTGTACATCTCCTTGGACACGACGTCGGTGGTCTCGCCCAACGAGCGGGCGAACACCGCGGTCGGCTCGAACACCGGCACCTCGACACGTCCGAAACCGTACAGGCGGCGCACCCGGTCGAAGGTCTCGACGACATGACCGAACCGCAGCGCCTGCTCGCCCAGCATGTCCTGCGTGCCCCGGATCGGACGCGGTGTTTCGATCTTGCTCATCGTCGCGCCCTTAAAGCAATTTTGCGGGGAGAGGAAAGCTTGACGCGCACCAATCCGTTCCATCGCGGAAATCCGCCGGATCGGCCGCTTTACGGCTTGGCATTCCTTGCGGTGCAGCATAAAGGCCCGGCCATGAATATCGACCTCATCCCCGTGGGCGACGATCCGCCCAACAGCCTCAACGTCATCATCGAAGTGCCCGTCGGCGGCGAACCGGTGAAATATGAGTTCGACAAGAAGTCGGGCGCGTTGTTCGTCGATCGCATCCTGCACACGCCGATGCGTTATCCTTGCAATTACGGCTTCGTGCCGCACACGCTGTCGCCCGATGGCGACGCGCTCGACGCGCTGGTCGTTGCGCGCTCGCCGTTCGTGCCGGGCTGCGTCGTTCGCGTCCGCCCGATCGCGGTCCTGAAGCTGGAGGACGAGGCCGGCGGTGATGAGAAGCTGCTGACCGTGCCGGTGGACGGCACCTTCCCCTATTATTCGAATGTTGGCGAGAAGGACGATCTGCCCGAGATCGTGATGCAGCAGATCGAGCATTTCTTCACCCACTATAAGGATCTCGAACCCAAGAAGTGGGTGCGGATCGGCAAGTGGGGCGATGCCGACGAAGCCCGCCAGATCGTTCTCGAAGCGATCGAGGCGGCGAAGAAGGCCAAGGCGGCCTGAAGCTCCGTCCACAGCGATATTGATTGAGGGCCCCGTCAGAAATGGCGGGGCCTTTTCAATTGGACGACCGTCGTCCTGCGCAAAGGGGGATCCATGGACGACGGCACATTCGGCTTAGTACGCCACACTTTTTTGGATTCGCGCCTTCGCAGGAATGACTAGAGAAGACTGGAAGCCTTTACGCGAAGCTCCAGCGACGGGCTGGGGTGGCGGACAAATATGGGGTTGCACCCTTGCGTACCGATCGGTACCTGCCCGTAATGCTTCATCGCCGCGCCTCTGGCCAGAAATACGCCTTCATCGTCATCGCGGTCACATTCGTGACGCTGCTGGTTGCGGCGGCGCTACGATCGGCGCCGAGCGTGATGATCGTGCCGCTCGAACTCGCCTTCGGCTGGGACCGTGCGACGATCTCCTTCGCGGCGGCGGTCGGCATCTTCCTCTACGGGTTGAGCGGGCCCTTCGCGGCCGCGCTGATGCAGAGCTTCGGCGTGCGCCGGACGATGTTATGGGCGCTGGCGCTGATGGCCACATCGACCCTCGCCAGCCTGTGGATGACCGAAAGCTGGCACTATATCCTCAGCTGGGGCGTGGTGTCGGGGATCGGTACCGGCGCGATAGCCCCCGTGCTCGGCGCGACGATCGTCAACCGCTGGTTCGCGGCGCGGCGCGGCCTGATGATGGGCCTGCTCACCGCAAGCACCGCAACCGGAGCGCTGGTCTTCCTGCCGATCATGGCCTGGCTGACCCGCAACGGCGCCTGGACCCCGGTCGCGCTGACCGTCGGCATAGTCACCCTGTTCCTGATACCCGTCGTGTGGCTGCTGATGCCGGAAAGCCCCGCCGCGATCGGCACGGTCCGTTATGGCGAGGCGGCGGGCACGCCCGCCCCCGCTCACCCGCGCGGGGCGATGCTGGCTATCGATACGCTGGTCGCCGCGGCGCGGACGCCGATGTTCTGGATGCTGTTCGGGACGTTCCTGATCTGCGGTCTCACCACCAACGGCCTCGTCGGCACCCATTTGATCGCCTATTGCGGCGACAACGGCATCTCGCCGGTGCAGGCGGCGGGGCTGCTCTCGCTGATGGGCCTGTTCGACCTTGTCGGCACCACCGCCTCTGGCTGGCTGACCGACCGCTATGATCCTCGCAAGCTGCTGTTCATCTATTATGCACTGCGCGGCATCTCGCTGATGGCGCTGCCGGCGCTCGATTTCCAGCCGACCGGCCTGCTGCTGTTCGCGGTCTTCTATGGGCTCGACTGGATCGCCACGGTGCCGCCGACCATGGCGCTGGCCAACCGGCATTTCGGCGAGGCAAAGGCGCCGATCGTCTTCGGCTGGATCATGACCGGCCACCAGATCGGCGCCGCGATCGCAGCCTTCGGCGCGGGCCTGATCCGTGCAGAGACCGGAAGCTATCTGCTCGCCTTCACCATCGCCGGCGCGTTCGGCATTCTAGCGGCGCTGATGGCGGTGACGATCGCCCGAAAGGCGCCGCGCGCCGCCGCTGCCTAGAGCCTATTCCACGACCGCCAGACAACCGCGCAAGCGAGCGGCGATCTGCGAGCAGACCCTCTTGCATGGAATCGGCCGCCCCCCTATAGGGCCCCGACTTGGCTCAATCCGGTCGGCTCCCGAGCCACAGAAAACGACCGGATCTCCGTCGGGGAGTAGCTCAGCCTGGTAGAGCACTGCCTTCGGGAGGCAGGGGCCGGAGGTTCGAATCCTCTCTCCCCGACCACGGATTTCTCTAGGTTTCAGACCCTCACGGCATTTCCTTATTCCGGTGTCAGTCCGGTGCCAAACTGGACGTTCCTTGTCGGCGCCCGTATATCGTTGCGGGGGCAGACGCATCGCGCAGCCCGGGCTAGGGGCCTTTGGGCATGGATTCGAAGCAACACTCCAAGCAGCTTATAGCGACGATCGGCCGCCGCCTGACTCGTGCAAAAGTGACTTCTCGCATCGTCCGCTTTGTTCTGGTGATCGGGGCGGCGGCCGTCGCTGGGGTGGCGCAATTCGCGGAGTTCGCCGCGACTGGGCCGACCGGCTGGCAGCTTGCTGGTATCGGCGCGACGGCAATCGTCGCTATTGGCGCAATTTGGTCTGCGATAGTCGATGACGATGCCTCAGAGGAGTTGAGGATTGCCCACGGCGCGATCGAACATGCTCGCGACGTGGAAGACAGCCTGTCATACCTCGACAGCTTCGATAGCGAATTTACTAAGATGGTCGGCCTCTATCAGGTCATGGACCTCGCTCGCGGCGTGATCGAGCGCGGTATCAGCGTAGCGGCTCTTACAGATGCAGCCTTGGTCGAGCGCATGATCGATGCCTGCCGACGGTCCATTCCGATCGCGATGGGCTTCGCCCAAGCCGACATATGGACTGTCTGCGTCTATCGCGCCGAGGAAGTCGACGGTCGGACGATGTTGCGCTGCATAGCCCAGGTGCGAGCTATTGAATGTTCTATCGTGGACGCGAGGTCCTGGGAGGCTGGCACCGGCATAGCAGGATCTTGCTATGCAAACCTAGATGAGGTCGTCGTGCCAGATCTTCAAACGCCCGGCCTCCGCGCGGTCTTCGGTTCGGCTGCCAATGTTTCGAAGCCTGGCGATGTCATCCGTTATCGCTCCATGGCCGCGGTCCCAATCCAAGTCGACGGGGTCGACACGCCGTGGGGGGTAGTGTCGGCAACGAATGACAAGGTCGATCATTTCGCACCGGATCAGGCTTTCGGAATCCAGCCCGTCGAAGTCGTCAGGGCACTTGCGGCGATGGCGGCTCTGGCAATCGCTTGCCGTCAGCGGGGATAGCCGCTACCGGCCCGCAACCTTGGAACATTTCGCGCCATGCGAAATTGGTTGCGTGCGATTCCGTTTCGATTCAAGGTGTGTTCAGGAGGCGCTTGGCATATGAGCGATGTGAAGCAGCAATCCAATTTTCGGGCCGGATATTCGCGAGATCGGAAGGTCGAAGACCTTATCGGGAAGATCGTCGACGGCACGATCTCCGACACCGAACGCAGCGCTTATGACACGATGGTAGCGAACAAATCTCGGGTAATGCGCCCGAGTTTTTCGGGGCTCTACAATCGCAAGAAGGCATAAAAACTCGCGCGCCGATCAAAATCTTTGCGCGGCCGGTCAACCCAGGCGACCGCGCCCACCAAAGAAGCGATCAAGAGCCATCAGCATCAAGCTGATCACGATGCCCCCCAAGAACCATTTGTTGAAATCGTAAATACGATCGATGCTTTGGGAGAAATAGGTTGCTTCTCGCTCGCGAGATGCCCTCAGATCCGCGATGTCCTTTCGCATCATTGGTAACTCTAATGACTTTGCGGGGCTTGCAATTATCACTCGCTCAATCGCGCGCTGACGTGCCTCGATGGAACCGAGGCGTTCTCGGAGCAGCGCGACATCCTTCCGAACGGCGGCATTATCGGGCGAGGGCGCAGCGGGCGCGCGCGCGAGGCTCCGCTCCAACTGCACCATATCAGCCCGGAGCTGCGCGAGCTCCGGGCCAACGTCTTCCCGGACTGCCGGCGCGGCCGGTACCTCGTATGTATCTGGTGCTAACGACGCGAACCCCATCGCTCCGGTAGCTGCAGCGAACAGCATGCCCGCTATCATGAGCGGATGTTGCATCAACTGTGTCTGAAACCGATCTTGCATCAGAAACCCCCTGAAATGGCCAGCGATCGCCTCCCGTTTCGTATCCATGCCGCCGCGACAAAGCTAGTCGGACGGCTGCGGCTTCAAATAGGGCGGGTCAAACGCCCCCCGGCGTCAGTCCGGCTGGACGGCGGGAGAACAGCCGGTTATTCCGGGTGCGTGTCAGACGAAGATCCCTCCGTTACTCTCAACAGAGTTCTTCAAGCTGGCCGCGAGGTGAAGCTTGGCAAGGGCGTTGTTGCGAAAACGAGTCACGCGACGATCGCAACCGTAGGGGTCTGGATCGTTGTCGTTTGCCGCTTGGGCGAGAGCGCCACGCTCAATGTCGCGTTGATGCTCGCCGGCGCAGCGGCGACCGGACTATGCGCGTGGTGGGTAAAATCGACGCAAGCTTATGCTGAGCGTAACCCGGCACAAGCTATGCTCGAAGGAGCCGAGTTTCTGGAATATCGCCGGTTAGAAGAACAGGCTAAGAATACTTTGCCGCCTGCGGACAATCGGCCGGGGCTGGTCAGCCCTACCGAGGGTAAGCGATGAGCGCCGGTTATGTGCTGATTTCGTTCAGTTGGGATCCTGAGTTGGATCACGACAAGGTTCAGGCTGTACTAGGCCGGTGCAAGGACTGGCTACGTTTCCACGGCTATCAATATCTGGTCTATACGACCATGAGTTCCCAACAATTGTATACTCAACTTCGGCCGCTTCAGTCTGAAGGCTCAACCATATTCATAACGGCGGTTGATCCCGAAACATTTAGCGGATGGATGTCGCAGATGTCTCTCGATTGGCTTAGCAAACCTCACTCCCCTGAAGATTTCGGCGCGTAGCCGCGCGCGGCTTGCTGTCAGACTTCCCGCCGACGAAGATCGCGTCGCGTTGCATCGTCGGCTGACCGAATAGGTCGACGTCGGTCATGCCGCCTCGCGCGACAGCAGGGTACGCAGATCACCCTGCCGACGGGCGAGATGCGTGCGCGCCTCGATCAGTGCCGCCGTTCGTTCGGCGACATTGGTCGCCCAGGCTTCTATACCGGAGCGAGCGGACTTGATCGCCCAGCGGAGGGCTTGGGCGCGATCCGGCGTGAAACTGTTTTCATACATCATCCGGCCGTCGTGCGTGACGTTGGGCCAGCCCAGCTCCTCGCATGCGCATTCGATGATGTCGGCACCTTCATAGGTGAAGACCGGAATCGATCGTTCGAACGTATCAGGCTGGTCGATCAGCGACTTCGCCATGAGCGGGTTGGCCTCGATCTCTTCCTGATAGCGCGCCAGCTTGTCGCCCGACCGGCTACCCCATATCGGCAGCGAGCGAAAGCTCAAAGACAAGACGATCCTTCATGCCGACCAGCCCTTGATGGACTGGTGCGCCGGCAACGCGAAGGCCGAACAGCGGGGTAATGCCGTGGTCATCACGAAGCAAATCGCCGGAAAGGCAAAGATCGACCCGCTGATCGCCTTCTTCAATGCGGTCATGCTGATGTCGCGCAACCCCGAGGCGGCAGGCGGTGGCGTTGATGATTTCATCGCAGCCATGAAGGCCACCGCCTGATGGCTTGGGGCCTAATGGACTGGCTCGGATTCGGCCGGGCGAAACTTTCCGGGCGCGATGGGCAGAGCGGCCGGTACTGGCCGAACGGGGATCCGCGCGTCGGCAGCGTCACGCCCGCCAGCGTTCTGGGCCTATCCACCGCTTGGGCCTGCGTTCGCCTGCGCTCCCGCGTCGTCGGATCGATGCCGATCAATATCTTTCGGAAGGATGGTTCCACCGCTCGGCGGGAAGATACCGACCACTGGCTCTATCGCCTGCTTCACGACAGCCCCAACGCCGAACAGTCGCCTTACGAATGGATGTCCGGCCAGGTCGGCTGCGTCGATCTCTGGGGCAACGGCTATTCGGAGAAGACTATCGGGGCGATGGGCCGCACAACTGCCCTGACGCCGATCGCGTCCGACGCAATGCTTGTCTCGCGCGATAGGGAAACCGGCGCCGCCCTCATGGCGGAATATGACAATGTCCTGTCGCGCGAAGCGGCTGCGATCAGCGCCTATAATGACGCGGTCGCGGCCAAGCTGGGGGACACGCTGTCGACGTTGCGATCGGATATCGCCGCACTGAGCAGTGCCGCTGGGAAGCTGCGCGAGTTTTCCGCCGGCATCTTCGGCCAGGCCAGCGGCGCCAACCTCCGCGCCCAGTTCGATGCTCTGGCGGCGCGGGCGCAGGGCGGCAAGGATCTCGCCGCGCTCGAGGCGCTGCCTGGTGTCGGCGATGCACTCGCGAAGTCCGTCGTCGCTGGGGCGACCGACCGGGTTTCAATGATGCGCGAGCTCGGGCGGATCCGCGCCGAGGCTGATAAGGCAGCCGCCGCCGCCGAGGGGCGTGGCACCGCCATGGAGCGGCAGGCGGCGGCCATCGAGAAGCAGATCGCGTCGTTGCAGGCCATCGACACCAAGGCCGCGTCGATCGAGGCGCTGCTCGCAGATATGCAGAGCGCCAAGGCCGCCGCCGACGTCGCGCGGATGCAGATGGCACAGTTCGCCGAGCTGACCGACAAGCAGGTGACGTTCGCCGAGGCTGCTGCCGCCTATGAGGCTGCGAAGGCCGAGCGGGACGACCTGATCCGCGATATCACGTCCGCCGGGTTCGCCGACCTGATCGCTGTGCAGAAACAGACCGGCGCGCAGCTGCTCGCCGCCCTCGTCCAAGTATCGGCGCTAGCTCAGAAGGCCACCACCGACGCGCAGGCAGCGATCATGGCAGCACAAGCTGCGGCCCGGGTAGCGAACGACAATTCGAAGGTGGCGGACCTGATGGGCTGGGCGCGCGGGTTGCCCGGCTTCGCCGCAGGCGGCGCTCACCGCGGCGGATGGCGCGTTGTGGGCGAGGAAGGCCCGGAGCTGGAATATACTGGCCCGAGCCGGATCTACAGCGCGGGCCAGACAGCGGGCATGCTGGGGGGCGGCCCGTCGGCCGAGGAAATCGGTCGCGCTACCGCCGAGGCGCTTCGCCCCGACCTCTATCAGATCGCCAAATATGCGCAGCGCTCCGCGACCACGCTGGACAAGTGGGAAGGTGACGGGATGCCAGAAGAGAGGGCCGCCTGATGCCAAATGTTGCCTTCGCCGACATCATCACCTTCACGCGCGGGTCGTCGGGCACGCGGGTCAACGCAGCGGGCTTGATTGAGACGGTCACCACCAACAATCCGCGCTTCGACTATGACCCGGCCACCCTGGAGGCCAAGGGCCTGCTTATCGAGGAGCAGCGCACCAATCTGCTCCTGCGCTCGGCGGAGTTCGACACGACGTGGACCGCCGCATCGACGACCGTTACGGCAAACGGCACGACGTGCCCGGACGGCACCAGCGCAGGTGACATGATCACGCCGGGCAGCAATGTAAATGCCAGTGTCTATCAGGCCGTGACCCTGACCGCGGCAACTCAGTATCGACTGTCAATCTACGTAAAGGCAGGATCATCGGCACATTCGACGATCGGGCTGTACGATGTAACTGCAGCGAATTTTGAAGGGTTGTTAGTGATTTCATGGAGCGGCGGCGTTCCATCGCAGTCCAGCGTCAGCGGCAGCGCCACCGGCGCGCGTTTCGATCCGGCCGGGGGCAATTGGTATCGCGTGTCGATCGCCATTACATCAGATGCGACGACAACGGCTCACCGATATTATCTCTATCCCGACAGCGCCGCGGGCACCGGCACGGTCTATGTGTGGGGCGCGCAGATCGAGGCTGGCTCACTTTCCACGTCCTACATTCCGACGGCGGGATCGCAGGTAACGCGCTCGGCCGACAGCGCGCCCGTGACGGGCGCCAGCTTCTCCAGCTGGTTCAACCCCGTCGAGGGCACGTTCGTCTTCGACTTCACTCCGTCAGCTGCAAACCGCTTCCTCTGCTCCGTCAATGACGGGTCTAACAACAACCGCTTCAGCTTTCAGCCTGGCGAGTTCAGTCAAGTGGGCGTCACGGCCGGGAACGTCAACCAGGGCGTGCTGGACGCAGGCAATCCGATTTCTGGCGAGCGCCATCTACTGGCCTATGCCTATGCCGCGAATGATATGGCCGCATCGCTCAACGGCGGCGCGGCGGTATCTGCCACCGCCGTGACGCTGCCGGCGGTCGATCGAATGATGATCGGTGCCGGCGTCGGTGGCGCGACCGTGCTCAACGGCCATATCCGGTCGATCCGTTATTTTCCCGAACGGCTTTCCAACACCCGCCTTCAGGCGCTTTCGGTATGACCACGGACATCTACCTGCGCGCGGACGATCGAGATTCCCTGGATGCCGTATTGTGGGATGCCGGGCTTATCGACGGCGACGGCCGGCCGGTCCAATCGGATATACTGCTCACCCGGATTTCGACGCTATGGCGGCCGACCGGAGAGATCGACGGCGATGGCATGCCGGTCACCGAGACGGTCGCGGGCTATCATGCCAATCTGCGGCTATTGCGGGAGCCAACGGAAGCCGAAGTCAGCGCGCTAGACGGCGTGACGATCCCCCAGCCCGCGAACCCGTTTCGCGTCTGGTTCGACTGAGGCCCTATGAAAATCATCCAGCCCATCGCCATCGAGCCGGGAGCGCCGCTGCTCGAATATGGTTCGCTATCGCTCGATTTCCGAGCGCAGGCGTATGTGACCGCCGACCCGAGGGGTGACCCTACAGTGGTGCTTGAAACCAATGTGCCGGAAACCGATGCCGCCCTTTGGAGCGCGGGCACATATGCGACCGGCGTCCAGAAGATATTCGGCCACCGCATCTATGAGGTGATCGCAGCACCCTCGACCACCGCGCAGCCAGATATCGGCGCCGCGGCCGAGCCCGCCACCTGGCTCGACCTTGGCCCGGCCAATCGCTGGAAGGCTTTCGACGGCAGGATCAGCAGTGAGACGGCCAATCCCGGGACGATCGTTTACCGTATCGCGCCCGGCACGGTCGTGAACGCGATAGCGTTTTTCGGGCTCTATGGCTCTGACATGATGGTCACAATGACCGATCCGATCGCCGGCCAAGTCTACAGCGTGAGCATGGATCTGCAGGACAATAGCGGGATCGTCGACTATTATAATTACTTCTTCGACGAGATCGTGCTGCGCCCCGACGTGTTGCTCGTAGACCTGCCCGCGTACGGGCAAGCCGAAATCGAGATCACGATCGCCGCGGGCGTCGAGGATGCCCGGGTCGGTGAGATAGTGCTCGGCAAGCTGAAGCAGATCGGCGAGGCCAACTTCGGCACGAGCGTTGGCATCCAATCCTACTCGAAGAAGGATCGGGACGAGTTTGGCAGCTTCGTCATCGTGCCGCGCGCCTTCAACGATCGCGCCGACTATGACGTCACGATCGAGACCAGCAAGGTGTACGCCGCGAAAAAGCTGCTCACCGCGATCCGCGACACGCCGACCGTGTTCATCGGCGATGAAAACCGCCTCGAGACGGTGGTCTACGGCTTTTTCAAGGACTTCAGCATCGTCCTTTCAAACTCCGCCAACTCCGCCTGCTCCATCCAAGTCGAAGGGCTGACCTAATGTCGTATCCCATGATCACGCCTTTGCCCGACGCGCCGTCCCGTTCGGCCGCACCGTCGGTATTCTCAGATTCGATCGACGCGCTGCTCGCTGCGCTGCCCGGGATGGTGCTGGAGATGAACGCGCAGGCCGCCTATCTCGACGGACTGGCGGCCGCCGTGACGTTGAACGCAGCAACGGCAGCGTCCGCTGCGGCTACGTCTGCTTCGTCGGCTAATGCCCAGCGCTGGGTCAGCGGCACGACCTATGCCATCGACATCGTGACGATCTCGCCAATCACGTCACTGAGCTATCGCCGCAAGGTCGCCGGCGGCGGCACGACCGACCCATCGGCCGATACGACGAACTGGGCACCGCTGACGGCCGGCGGCGACGTGACGTTGAGCGGAAGCCAGACGCTCGCCAACAAGACACTCACCGATCCCACCATAACGGGCGCGATCAAGGAGGATATCTTTGCGATCGTCGATGGCGCCTCGGTCGATATCGATCCCAGCAATGGATCTATTCAGACCTGGACGCTCGGTGCGAACCGGACGCCGACGGCATCGAGCTTCCAAGCGGGCGAAAGCGTCATGCTGATGATCGCCGACGGCACCGCCTATGCAGTAACATGGTCGACGATCGGTGTCGTCTGGGTTGGTGGTACCGCACCCACGCTGCCGACGAGCGGATCTGGCATCATCACGCTGTGGAAGGTCGGCAGCACGGTATACGGCTCCTATGGCGGGGCGGTGGCCTGATGCTGGCAAATCGCATGGTGATGTTCGGTCGCGCCGCCTATGACGGTCGATTGATCGAGGCGATCGAGGGGCGATCGAGCTGGCGCCCGAACACCGGCCTTGCTTTGGCAGGCGACATGGCCGTCACGATCGGGCCGACTATGCTCGCAGGGTTCAATAGCTTGGGGCTGATTGGCTATAGAGTGCTTCAGGAAACCGACATGGCGAAGACCTTCGCCGTTTCGGATGCAACGCGCCCATTCTCGGTCATCGTCCTTCGCAATGTCATGTCGATCACGCAGAGGCTGAGTGGTTCAGCGGGGATCAGCAAAGCGGTTGCCGGCTTCGCGAAGGCCGCTGGACATGGTGGGCTGCTTATCGCCACTCGGATCGACCCAAACTCGCTTGTGGTCGCGCCCGTCGTGAAGGTGAACAGCGTCTCGATACCCAGCACGATTCGCGCCTATTCTGCGCCCGCTGCCGCCGATCAGACAAACAATCTTCACAGCTATCTATATCCGGATCGCGCGACTTACCCAGACGCGGCGGCGTTCGAGATCAGCTCGACCTCCGCCGATTACAGCTGCTCGTACAGCATCTTCGAACTGATCGCCGCCTGACCGGCCCGCCATCGCTGACTTCGCCCGCCGTTGCGCGGGCCTTTTTTATGCCCGGAGAACATCGATGGCCGACGTCGTACCGATTCCTGTCACAACCGGCTTTTCGTGGACAGCGGCAGGGGCTTGGACGTCTGCCTTCGCCCTGATCGGCGTGCTTGTTCGTCAATGGGTGCCGCTGCGAAAGGTGCGCGTCACCGAGTTCGAGAGCGTTATCCAGGCGCAAAAGGAAGAGATCACCCGGTTGAGCGACCGAGTGGGGACGCTTGAGAAGAGCATCGACGGCATTCGCGACCGCTACGAACAGATATTGGCGTTCGAGCGCGCCTCGCATGAGGCCGAGCTGGGGCTTCAGCGCCATGCGACGCGCGGCACGAAGCAGATCCTCTACGGCATGCTCGACCTGATTGAAGCGGCTCCAGAGAAGGCGGCCGAACACGCTGCGAAGATGCGCCAACGCCTCATCGAACTCGAAGAAGCCGAGCGCGCGGAGGCGGCAACGATCCGCAGCGCCAAGATTATGGCGACCGCCAAATCCCCTCTCAAACCCTCCGGAGAAGCAGCATGAGCATCGTATTGGGGAAAACGTCGCAATCGCGCATGGACGGGCTCGATCCCGACATGCGCAAGGTCGTGCTTGAAGCCGCCGCTACCGCGCCGCCGGAGCTGGATTTCATGGTGCTGGAGGGCGTTCGGACGCCCGAGCAGATGATGATCAACTATGGCAAGGGCCGCACCGCGATCCAATGCGAGGCGAAGGGCGTGCCGGCCCGCTATGCCCAGCCCCGCGCCGCTAAGGTGACGTGGCTGAGCGACCCGTTCAACAGCCCCCACAAGGCCCGCCCAACCGGCGGCCGGGCCGTCGATCTCGCCCCCTATCCGATCGATTGGAATAATCACGCCCGCTTCACCGCGCTGGCAAAGCACGTCCTGGCGACGGCCAAGCGTCTCGGCATCCGCGTCCGCTGGGGCAAGGATTGGGATGAGGACGGCAAATATGAGGAGAAGGGCGAGACCGATGGTCCGCACTTCGAGCTGGTTCGATGAACCTGCCCGCTTGGCCAGCCCGAGATCTGCGCGCGTTCATAGCGCTCGCGGCCAGCGTGGGTGGGTCGATCGCGCTGACGGGATTCGCTGCCGCGGTCGTGGCCATCCTCTGGCTGGGCGAATGGCCGGTTAGCACCGCCGAACTGCGCATCGGCCTGCTCGGCAAGGCCCTGATGCTCTCGCTCGCGGGCTCCCTTCTCGTCCTGATCTCGCTCGGCCTCGCGATCAACAAGCGATCGGTGAAGCTGAGCCGGGACGGACTCGACGTCAGCGGCGGCGACGAACCTGCCCAGCCTGTCATCACCACGACCACGACAACCGCCGTCACTGCCCAGGAGGCCAAGCCATGATGTTCGGCCTCAACCCCTGGGCTCTGCTCGGCGCCGGGGCGATCTTCGTCGGCTCGGTCACCGGGGCTTTCTTCTACGGCCGCTCCACCGGCATCGATCATCAGCTCGCGATCGAGGCCAAAGTGATGATGAAAGCCACCGCCGCGATCGAGAAGGGCCGCAAAGCGATCGACATCCTCAACGGGCGCGTGACCGAGGCCCGCAACGCGCAATCCACAGAAAGTGACACCATCCGCCATGATGCTGCACCCATCATCCTTCGCCCGATCTATCGCACTCCTTGCGTTGATGCTGACGGCGTCCGCCTGCTCGACCGCGCCGTCGCCAATGCCAACCGTGGACTTGCCGGCCAATCTGCTGACGACGCCGCGCGAGTTCCCGAATCTGCCACGGAAAGCGGACGGTAGCCTCGACGGCGGGCAATGCCTCGCCGGCACGCTCGACGTGTTGACGATCGGCGGCGAGATCCGGCTGCAACTGATCGGCCTGATCGCGGCCGAGCGCGAACGCCAGGCGAAGGCGGCCAGCAAAGTGACGGAGGGTCGGTAATGGCCCGCTTCCTCGCAACGCCCGCCCTGCCAGCCGTGGGCAAGCGCCCGAACGGCAAAACCGAATATCGGGCCTCCGGGCCGCTGATCTTCGAAGACGACGACGGCGCGCGCTACACGGTCCCGACCGGCTGGCGCAGCGATGGCGTCAGCTGGCCGACCTGGTTGCGCTTCGCGATCCTTGCGATCGGCGCGGCTGCGGTGGCCCTGTGGGCGCTCGGCGCGCCGGTCTGGGTCTTCGCGCCGGCCGGGGCATGGTTCGCCCTGTCGGCGGCGTTCTGGCTGCTCAAGCCGAAGGCACTCGTCCCAGCCTTCCTGCACGACTGGCTGTGTCAGCAGCAGCTGGCATTTCCCGACAAGCGGCGCGCCGATGCGATCTTCTACCGCGCCATGAGGGCGCGGGGCGTCTCGGTGCTCTATCGCTGGCCCATGTACCAATGGGTCAAGCGCCGCAACCAGCGCGTCGACTGGCAGCAGCCGGAGTTTCAACCGATCGTCGTCGACGGGTATATCATCGGCTGGGAATGATCAGGCGCATCAGTGCCGCCCCTGGATCTCGTTCCGCGCCGCCTCGGCGAGAAATGCGCTACGGGTCAGCTTGCGCGCGGTCGCCGCCGCATCAATCGCCGCCAGAGTCCCCATATCCAGCGACAAATTGACGCGTGTCACCTTGCCGCTGACCGTCATGCGCGGCACGGCGATCAGAAATGCACCATCGGCCAGATCGGCGGCGGCGGCTTCACGGACCGTTGCAACGCTGCTGGCGTCGGGTTCGGCCTGATCCTCAAGCCAGAGGTCCATCGCTTCGATCGCGTTAGGCAGAACATCGTCCAGATCGTCGGCCGCCGAGTGACAGCCGGGCAGATCGGGAAAGTTGACGCCATAGGCGCTGTCGGCATCCTTATGCACGACGGCGTAAAAGTACTTCATATCGATCCTCCGTCCGGGGTGGCCCTAGAGCCACCCCACTGTCTTTGCGATGCTGCGGGCGGTGCCGGTTGGCAAATCCCGCTTGGGGTGGGGAACGATCACCGTCACGTTGCCCTTGCGGAGCTTATGGTGCGAGCCCTTCACCGAGACGAGTTCGTAACCCTCGTCGGTGAGGCGCTTGATGATCTTTTTGCTATCCCGTTCCATGCACATATATCTACACACGACGGGTGGGGCCGTCAACCCCACTGCGCAAATAAATACACATTTTTATCCCCTCTTGAAGCGAGGGGTTGGCATGGGGCGACCGTCGTCCAGTTGCTTCTGCACTTCGGCCCAGAATGCGTCGACCGCGCCAGCCGAATGGGCCTTCCGAAGGCAAGCCGCTGTCCGCGCCGTGTCGTGGAACCCCAGCCGGGCCATGATGCTGCTGAGCGCACGCCCCAGCTCCATATGGCGCATGTAGCTGCCACCGTCGGTCGATACCGGGTGGACGTTGCCCATCTCCCTCCAGAAGTAATCATAGGGCGAGCGATCACCGCCGCTCTGGCTATAGAGGTACGCAAGGCAGAACCGGATCGGCCAGGTGGGTTCGATCGGGCGGGCAACGCTCGCCTCGCGCACCTCCTGCAATGCCGCCAGCGCCTTGAATATAAGATGCTCGCGCACGCTGGGCATTGGTTCAGAGCCTGATGGCGGTACGACTGACCGTGATGACCGCGCTGGCGACGATCTTCGCCGCCGCCTCCGCGTTCAGATAAGCTGGCGTCCGGCGCCGCTCGGCGAGGACAAAGTCAACGGCATAGTTCGTGTCGTCGACATATTCATAGATCGCGCGAATGACCGGGCGCAGGCGCTCGTCGACGATCATGTCGAGGGTGCGAGGTCGGCGACGTCGATCGTCATCACCCGCCGGCCGTCCGACTCGTCGGCGATCTCGCCGGCAGTCTGCTTCCGCCGCACGATGGCCTGCACCTCGTCCAGCCGCTCGGTGATGATCGACATCGGCGGGGCCATGCGGGACAGATCGCCGCGCAGCTGCTCCAGCGCCGCGACGGTGACGCGGATCCACATGCTACCGTGCGCCATCTCCAGCGTGCGGAGCGGCAGGCCTTGCACAGTCAGATGATCGAAATCGGCTGGGCCATAGAAGTTCTCGTCGGTTTCCAGGGTCACGTCGCGCCGCTCGGCGAGGGGCAACGCGCGCGCCGCCGCGATCGCGTCTACCAGCTCGCCGTGGAACAGGACCTGCTCCTCGGTATCGCCATCACAATAGTCTCGGGCGCGCATCTGCACGCCCTGGTGCCGCCGCACCAAGGTTGCTGTCGTCATGTCGTCGTCCTTCGTTCGGCTGGCCGTCAGTCCGGCGGCCGGTGCATCGATACGGTCGTCTGGATCTCGGCCGGCACAGGCAGAATGATTTTCTGCTCGCGTCGGTCGAAGTGACCCAGCCCGGCGGCGACGGCGTCCTGCTCGGCGTCACCGCGCGATTCCCGCCACGGCCCGCGCGGCTTGAACAGCCTCGGCAACCGGACCGTGACACGATGCCAGGTCTTCGGCTTCGGCTTCACCGGCGGATCGGGGCGACGGGCGAACCGTCCGAGAGAATCGCGGCTGGGCATGCGCAAAATTTGCTCCGGTGTAACTCCGGTGTCAATCCGCTTTATTCACCTTATGTTCCGGGCTTGTTCACGTGCATTTCGGCTAAGCTAACGCCGAAAAGCGCCGTAATACGGCGCAAGATGTGCCTTCGGGAGGCAGGGGCCGGAGGTTCGAATCCTCTCTCCCCGACCATTTTCGCTTCTATCCTTCTGTCATGTCGAGCGCCCGGATCGGGCCGGCGTCGCGTATCCTGGTCCAGGAAGACTGTGGTCCTTGGACCATTTCATCGCGCTGCTCATGGATTATCGCTTACCTGCATTGGCGGACCGATATGCCGGTGGCGACCGTGGGGGGAGATATTATGCGCGGTCGCGTTCTGACGCTGGCGGGGGCGATCATGCTCGCAGCGGCCCCCGCTCAGGCCGGTATCGAATCGATCGCCCAGCTCGAACCCGAGGCCGGCGAATGGGAGGCCGAATGGTTCGGCGCATTCGACGGCGACGGCGAGCAGGAGTTCGAACTTCTCACCGGCCTGACCGATCAGCTGGCGCTGGGTGGCGAGGTCGAATTCGAGGGGCCGCGCCATGGCCTCGAATTCGAGAGTGTCGCCGCGCTCGCGCTCTGGCGCTTTACCGACCCCGATACGCAACCCCTCGGCTTCGGCCTGATGGGCTCGGCTGCGATCAACCGCCATGGCGATCTTACGCGGCTGGAGGCCCGCGCGATCGGCGAAGTGAAAACGCCGCGCTGGTGGCTGCAAGGCAACGCCATCCTCCGCCATAGCCGCGACGATGGCGACCGCGGCACCGGCCTCGCCTATTCGGCGTCGGTCCAGACGATGTTCGCCGGCCTCTGGCTTGGCGTCGAGGCGTCGGGCCAGGCCGCGCGCCTGTCGGGCGATGCCGCGGCCGCGCCGAGGGGGCGGCATTATGCTGGGCCCAGCCTGACCTTCGAACATGAATATGGCGAGGAATTCGAGGTCGAGATCGGCCTGGCCTGGCTTGCCCGGCTGCGCGGCGATGGGCCGGATTCGGCGCCGCGCGTCTTCGTCCAGTTTACCTTCTGAGCACGCGCGGATTCACTCCGCGTCGGGCTGCACCGATGGGTGCGCGCGCTGGAAGGCGTCCAGCGCGGCGCAGTTCGCATCGATCGCGACGAGGGTCGGGAAAGCTGCGATGTCGCAATTAAGGCGGCGCGCGTTGAACATCTGCGGGACAAGGCAGCAATCGGCGATCGTCGGGCTGTCGCCATATATGTAGCGGCCGCTACGTCCCTCGGCGGAGAGATAGGCTTCGAGCCTTGTGAAACCGTCCTCGACCCAATGGCGGTACCAGCCATCGATCGCCTCCTGCTCGTGCCCCATCTCCCGCTTGAGATAGCGCAGCACCCGCAGATTCGCGAGCGGATGGATGTCGCAGGCGATCAGCTGCGCCGCCGCGCGGACATAGACGCGCGGCGCGAAGCCCTGTGGCAATAGCGGCGGATCGGGATAACGCTCCTCGAGATATTCCATTATCGCGATCGACTGGACGAAGAAGCCGTCATCGCTGTCGAGCGCGGGGATCAGCCCCTGGGGATTATGCTCGGCGCGATAGGCGGGCAGCGCCTCCTTGCGCAGCAGATGGACCGCCTCCTGCTCAGCCGCGAGCCCCTTGAGATTGAGCGCGATCCGCACTCGATAGGCCGCCGACGACCGGAAATAGCTGTAGAGCTTCATGGCGCATACCCTCCGCAACCACAGCTAAGCCCGAAGCCGGCGTTCGCCAAGCCTTGCTGAAAATCGTCCCTGCGCGGCACCACCCGCCATGCTTTCCACCCGCGTCCGCCTCATTCGCCTCTCTTCGCCCTGCTCTCGCCGCTGCCGTCTGCGCCGCACCGGTCCGGCTATGCTCAGTGCGGCTTTGGGGCGGCGTTAAGGAGGCGGGCCCTCATGCGGGAGGCGGGCGATTAGGTGTTGCGCTGATGCAAAGCGGGGCAGATCTGGCGAAATCGAAAACCAGCATTTGTACTTGCCCGAACATCTGCCTATAGCGGCGCCGCGTCGGGGAGTGGCGCAGGCTGGTAGCGCACCTGGTTTGGGACCAGGGGGTCGCAGGTTCGAATCCTGTCTCCCCGACCATCGGAACCTGTGACGACGGGCATTGCAGCCTATGCGCACAGGCCCTATTCCCCCTCCTCCCATGATCGACGACAGCCGCTTCGGCCTTGCCCGTTCCGTGACATTGGCCGGCCCATTGCGGCTGGATGGAGGCGCGCGCCTCGCGCCGGTCGAGATTGCCTATGAGACCTATGGCGCGCTGAACGCCGACCGGTCGAACGCGATCCTGATCTGCCATGCGCTGACCGGTGATCAGCATGTCGCCTCGGTCCACCCGCGCACCGGCAAGCCGGGGTGGTGGACGCGGATGGTCGGCACGGGCAGGCCGATCGATCCGGCGCGTCACTTCATCGTCTGCGCCAATGTGCTGGGAAGCTGCCTCGGCAGTTCGGGCCCCGCCTCGATCGATCCGAAGAAGGACGCGCCCTTCGCGATGCGCTTCCCGGTCATCACCATCCGCGACATGGTGCGCGCGCAGGCGATGCTGCTCGATCATCTCGGCGTCGGGATGTTGAGCGCGGTCGTTGGCGGATCGATGGGCGGCATGCAGGTGCTCGAATGGGCGGCGACCTATCCCGACCGGGTCCGATCGGCGGTGGCGATCGCCACGGCGGCGCGGCATTCGGCGCAGAACATCGCCTTTCACGAAGTCGGCCGCCAGGCGATCATGGCCGATCCGAAATGGAATCGCGGCGACTATTATGCCGACAACGATCCTCCCGCCGCCGGCCTCGCGGTCGCGCGGATGGCGGCGCACATCACCTATCTGTCCGAAGCCGGGCTGACCGAGAAATTCGGCCGCCGGCTTCAGGCGCGGCCGGGCAAGCAGGACGGCGCAAAAAGCTTCGGCTTCGACGCCGATTTCCAGATCGAATCCTATCTGCGCCATCAGGGGATCAGCTTCGTCGACCGCTTCGATGCGAACAGCTATCTCTACATCACCCGGGCGATGGACTATTTCGACCTCGCCGAGGAACATGGCGGGCTGCTTGCCAACGCTTTCGACAAGGCGACTCGCTTCTGCCTGGTCAGCTTCGATACCGACTGGCTCTATCCAACCGCCGAATCGCGCGCGATCGTCCATGCGCTCAACGCCGCGGGCGCGCCGGTAAGCTTCGTCGAACTCAGCTCGCCCTTTGGCCATGACGCCTTCCTGCTCGACGTGCCAGACCTCAACCGCGTCGTCGACGGGTTCCTGCGCGCGGGGGAAAACGCATGAACGGCCTTCGCCCCGATCTCGCGATCATCGCCGATCATATCGGCGCGGGATCGCGCGTGCTCGATGTCGGCTGCGGCGACGGCGAGTTGATGGACGTATTGCGCGCCAAACAATGCGACGCGCGCGGGATCGAGATCGATCCGGCCAATGTCAGCCTCGCGGTTGGCCGCGGCCTTTCGGTGGTGCAGGGCGACGCCGACACCGATCTGGTCAACTATCCCGATAACGCCTTCGACTATGCGATCCTCAGCCAGACGCTGCAGACCGCGCGCGCGCCCGATCAGGTGCTGACCGAATTGATGCGGATCGGCCGCCACGCCTTCGTGTCTTTCCCCAATTTCGCCTATTGGCGGGTGCGGCTCAGCCTCGCCTGGGGCGGACGCATGCCCGTCACCCCGGCGCTACCGGTCAGCTGGTATGCGACCCAGAATATCCACCAGCTTACGATCGACGATTTCCGCGCCTTCGTGAAGGAGCGGGGCATCACCGTGGAGCAGGCCTGGTTCCTGACCGGCACCCGCCGGTGCGGTGACGCGGCGGCGAACCTGCGCGCCGAACATGCGGTTTTCCTGCTGCGGCGGTGATCGCCACGCGTCGCACCGGGGGCCTCCTACCGGGCCACGTGACCTTCACTGTCTCACCGCCTTAAGACTCGACATCACCCGAACCGCTGGTAATTTTCGGCCCAGTCACATCACGCCAAAGGCCCTTCCCCATGAAATTCGCATCGGGCGCGATCGCCATCTTCGCTCTGGTCGCGTCACCGATCGCCGCGCAGTCCGCCGACACGCCCGTCTTCACCGCCGAGCGGGTCGAAGCGACCGTCCGCTTCCTCGCCGACGACCTGTTCGAAGGGCGTGACACCGGAAGCGTCGGGCATGAAATCACCGCCCGCTATGTCGCCAGCCGCTTCGCCGAACTCGGCCTCAAGCCCGCCGGCGACGAGGGCGGCTATTTTCAGCGCATCACCCTGCAACAGACGAATCCGGGCGCAACGCCGGGCACCGTGACGATCAGCGGACCGGGCGGCGCGGAGGCG
The DNA here is from genome assembly GCF_000971055.1 of Sphingomonas sp. SRS2. GTDB lineage: Bacteria > Pseudomonadota > Alphaproteobacteria > Sphingomonadales > Sphingomonadaceae > Rhizorhabdus. The sequence goes on along the minus strand of NZ_LARW01000120.1, from coordinate 12,353 downwards.
AGTTGGAAGCACGCGACCGAGGTGTTGGTCGGCCTCAGCCCGAACGAGCCCTCGCTCGATATCGCCGCGCCGATGGTCTTCGTCGGCTATGGCATCGAGAATAAGCTCGGCATCAACGACTATGCCGGGCTCGACGTGAAGGGGAAGGTCGTGGTGGCGCTACGCGGTTTCCCCAAGGGGATGCCGAGCGAGGAGGCCGCGCATCTCGGCGCGACCAAGCGGCAGGCGGCACAGGCCCATGGCGCGATCGCGATGGTCTCCATCGGCACCCTGCTGTCGAACAAGACGCGCCCATGGCAACGTTCGGTCCAGTTCGCCGACGAGCCCGACTTCGCGTGGGTCGGCGCGGACGGCAAGGCGTTCGACGAGGCCCCGAAGATCCGCGTCACCGCATCGCTCAACGATCCGGCCGCGCGCGCCGCCTTCGCAGGTGCGCCGCAGACGCTCGACGCGATCCGCGCGGTGGCCGACAGCGACGGCGGGCGGCCCAGGGGGTTCAACCTCAAGACCCGCATCCGCATCCAGAACGAGAGCGTCACCAAGCGCGTCACCAGCCCCAATGTCGTCGCGATCCTGCCGGGCTCCGATCCGAAACTGAGGGACGAATATGTCGTCCTGTCGGCGCATCTCGACCATATCGGCCTGGTCGCGGCGAAGCCCGGCGACAAGCCGGGGGTTGACCTGATCAACAATGGCGCGCTGGACAATGCCGCCGGGGTCGCAACGATGCTCGAGGTCGCGCGCGCCAGCGCGACGGCGGCGTCGCGCCCGCGCCGCTCGCTGATCTTCATCGCCACCACCGGCGAAGAGAAGGGGCTGATCGGCGCGGACTATTATGCGCGCCACCCCTCGGTCCCGATCGCCTCGATCGTCGGCAATGTCGATCTCGACATGCCGCTGCTCCTCTACCGTTTCACCGATGTCACCGCCTTCGGTGCGGACCATTCGACCCTGGGCCCTATCGTGGCGAAGGCGATCGAACCGATGGGGCTCACGCTGTCGCCCGATCCGATGCCACAGGAGAGCATCTTCGTCCGTTCGGACCATTATATGTTCGTGAAGCAGGGCGTCCCCGCGGTGTTCCTCGCCACCGGCTTCGGCAATGGCGGCGACAAGCATTGGGGCAAGTTCCTGAGCGGCGCCTATCACCATCCGGACGACGACATGAACCAGAAGATCGACTGGAAATCAGGCGCGCGCTTCGCCGAGGCGAATTACCGCATCATGCGCGCCATGGCTGACGCCGATACCCCGCCGCTCTGGTATGCCGGGGACTTCTTCGGCGACACCTTCGCGCCGAAAGCCCGGAAGGCGGCGCGACCGTAGCCTTTGTTTCAGCACAGCTGAAAAGGCAGGAGCCGCGGATACGGCGTCCGCATAGGGGGACCGGACTCCGGGCTTTAAGGATCAGGCCCGCGCCAGCCGGTCCGCCGACGGGCGGCCGCGGCGGCTCCGCAGCATATGGCCTATAAGCCCGAAACCGACGATCATCATCAGCCAGCTCGCCGGCTCGGGCGCGGTGCTCACGACCTGGCCGATGAAATCCTGATTGCCGTTGATCGTGAGGGCCGTCAGCCCCTGCGCCTGCGGCGCCGAGGAGCCGGCCGTGCTCACATAGCTCAGATAGCTCTGCGCCAGATTCATCACCTGCACGGTGTTGGCGCCGCCGGGGGTGCTGAAATAGGTGTTGCCGCTCGTGACGTCGAACGGGTTGGTCGATAGCTCGCTGACGATCTCCCACAGCGCGACCTGCAACGCCGAAGCCTGGATAGCGGTCATCGGGGCGGCGAGATTGGGGGCGTAGTTGCCGAACAGCTGGGCGATCTGCAATGCCTTGGCCCCGCCGATTCCGCCGGCGATGCTGCTCTTTGCCGCCTGCGCCACCGGATCGACGGTGAAGCTGTAATTCGCGTTCAGCGCGATATCCTCATAGGGCTCGACGCAGAAGCCGAAGTAGGTGCTGGCGGTCGGCCCGACCAGATCGATCGGCGAGGTGCCGCCCGTCTGGGTGAAGGTCGAGATGCCGTTGCGCACCTGCGTGGCGAAGGATGTGCCGTTAGGCCGCACGGCATGGAGGGTGATCGTGTCACCCGCCCCGAAGCTGTTCAGCGTCCCGATGATCGTGGCCGCCGACGCACCGGTCGAACACCATGCCGCCGCGGCGAGGATCGCCACGCGAACGAGGCCATTCCTGAACTTCAACATCGCCGTGTCCCCACACACCGTTTCGCGGACGTCTTAATCCGCGATCTGATAAGCAACTCTTACCGTCATGCTATCAGCAAGAATCGGACCAGATCCTATTTTTCGGGGCTTTACAGTGCAGTGCCGTCCGCAGGCAGCGGCTTCATGCCAGGATGTGTAAGGCTTTCCGACGATATCGCGTCGGCAAAACCGGCAGCGTGAAACGAACTCAGCCGCGCAGCCGCGTCAGGTCGAATGCCTCGATCGTCACCCAGCCATTCACATAGTTGATATAATAGAGCCCGAACGCCGCCGCGGAGACGATCGTCGTCCACAGCACGGTACGGCCCACCGAAAAACGCGGAGTCGCGCTCTCGGCCTGGCCGGGGACGTGCGCCTCGGGCTCCATGCTGCTGCGTAGCCGGAAGGGCAGCACCAGGAACAGGCAGCCCCACCAGAAGATCAGGTAGATGGCGAGGATCGAGGTAAACTTCATGACATTTCCTTCTCCCTCCCCTTCCGGGGGAAGCGGTAGGGGCCCATCCTCGTGCAGGACGCCTGATTGGAGACCCTACCCCGGCCCATCCCTCATGGAGAGGGGCTTTACGCGTTTAGCTCAAACCCGGATGATCGAGACTTCGACCACCGGCTTCTTGCCGGTCCAGGCAGTGGCGCGGCGGCGCACCGCGAGGCGGATCGACTCGCGCAGCTTGGTCTGGTCCTTGCCGCCCTTGGCGACCGCATTGGCGGCGGCATCGCGCGCCTCGTCGAGAAAGTCTTCCTTGTCCTCTTCGACTGGCAGGCCCTGAAGCAGGATCGCGGGTTCGCCCCTGAGCTGGCCCTTGCCATCCACGGCGACGGTCACGCCGATCACGCCATATTGGGCGGCGCGGCGGCGTTCGTTGATCGTGGTGCCGTCCGCCGGCAGGATGACGTCGCCATCGAGAACGAGCCGCCCGACCCGCTCCTGACCGATCGCGCGCGGGCCATCCGGGGCGAGACGGACGACGGTGCCGTTGGTCTGGACGATGCCGTGCGGCACCCCCAGCCCCTTGGCGAAGCGCGCCTGCTCGGCCATGTGGCGCAGTTCGCCATGAACCGGCAGGATCGTGTCGGGGCGTATCCAGCCATACATCGCCTTCAGGTCGGGGCGGCCCGGATGACCCGAGACATGGACCTCGGCCTGGCGCTCGGTGATCATCTCGACCCCCTTCGCCGCGAGCGCGTTCTGGATACGGCCGATCGCGAGTTCGTTGCCGGGGATCTGCTTCGACGAGAAGACGACGGTATCGTCCGCCGACAGCTTGATCGGATGGCTGTCGAAGGCGATCCGCGACAGCGCGGCGCGCGCCTCGCCCTGGCCGCCGGTGGCGATAATCATCACCTCGCGGCGTGGCAGCTTCATCGCCTCCTCGACGTCGATCGTCGGCGGGAAATCCTTCAGATAGCCGCTCGCCTTGGCGACGCGGATGATCCGGTCGAGCGAGCGGCCCGCGACACACAGCTTGCGTCCGGTGTCCTTCGCGACCTCACCCAGGGTCTGGAGCCGTGCCGCGTTCGACGCGAAGGTCGTCACCAGCACGCGCGCCTTGCACGCGCCGATCACCTCGTCGAGCCCGCGGCGGACATCGGCCTCGGAGCCCGAAGCCTCCTCGTTGAAGACGTTGGTCGAGTCGCAAACCAGCGCGAGGATGCCCTTGTCGCCGATCGCGGTCAGCTCCTCCGCGGTGGAAGGAATGCCGAGCAGCGGCTCGGCGTCGATCTTCCAGTCGCCGGTGTGGAAGATGTTGCCATAGGGCGTCTCGATCAGCAGCGCGTTGCCTTCGGGGATCGAATGGGCGAGCGGCACATAGGTGAAGCCGAACGGGCCGAGCTGGAAGCTGCCCTCATTCTCGATGATGTTGAGCTTCACCTTGTCGACGATGCCCTCTTCCTCGAGCTTGAGGCGGATCAGCTCGGCGGTGAACGGCGTCGCATAGAGCGGCACGCCGAGATCGGTGGCGAGATAGGGAATCGCGCCGATATGGTCCTCATGACCATGGGTCAACACCACGCCGAGCAGGTCGTCGGCGCGCTCCTCGATGAAGGACAGGTCGGGCAGGATCAGGTCGACGCCCGGATATCCGGGATCGGCAAAGGTCAGGCCGAGATCGACCATCACCCATTTGCCCTGGGTGCCGTAGAGATTGACGTTCATCCCGATCTCGCCGGAGCCGCCAAGCGCCAGGAAGAGCAGTTCGTTGCCGGGTTTTGTCACGTAAAAATTTGTCCAATTCTTCTGTTATTTCGCGCCCTTGTGGCGCCGGTATAATATGCCGAGCCCCTGGATCGTCAGATCGGGCTCGATGGCGTCGAACGCGCCGCTATGGCGTTCGAACAATGTGGCGAGGCCGCCGGTGGCAACGACCTTCATCGGGCGGCCGACCTCGGCCTTCATCCGCGCGACCAGACCCTCGATCATCGCGACATAGCCGAAATAGATGCCGATCAGCATCTGGTCCTGCGTGGTCCGCCCGACGACGCTGCCGCTTTCCGGAGCCTCGATCGCGATGCGGGGCAGCTTGGCCGCAGCCGCGACCAGCGCATCGAGCGACAGGTTGATCCCCGGCGCGATGATCCCACCCTTATACGCCCCCGAATAATCGACCACGTCAAAGGTCGTCGCGGTACCGAAGTCGATGACGATCAGGTCGCCGGGATAGAGCTTGTGCGCCGCGATCACATTGACCGCGCGGTCCGCGCCCACGCTCTGCGGCTCGTCGACGTCGAGGGTGATCCCCCATTCGACCGGCCCGCGCCCCGCCACCAGCGCATCGACTCCGAAATATTTCGATGCGAGCACTTCCAGATTGTGGAGCGCGCGCGGCACCACCGTGGCGATGATCACCGCGTCGACATCCTTGCGGTCATAGCCTTCGAGCAGGAGGAGCTGATGCAGCCAGACCGCATATTCATCGGCGGTGCGGCGCGCGTCGGTCGCGATCCGCCAACGCGCCTTGATCGCGCCGCCGTCAAGCAGCGCGAAGACGATATTGGTATTCCCTGCGTCGATCGCAAGCAGCATGGTCGGTCGAATCCCGTTGGTTCGCGCGCGCTATAGCAGGAAAACATCGCCTGCGTGCACAAGATGGACCTGCCCGTCGGACGTTTTCAGGCGCAGAGCGCCATGACCGTCGAGGCCCTCGTACAGTCCGTCCAGCGCGCCATCCGCCGCGCGCGCGCTGAGCGCAGTGCCCCTTGGATGCGCCCGCGCCTGCCAGCGCGCCAGCACGACGCCCAGGCCCTCGCCTCGCCAGCGCGCGAGCCACGCCGCAAAGCTGGCCGCCAGTTCCTCGGCGAAGTCGCCCGGATCGGGCGCAGACAGGCCGAGCGCCGCCAGACTGGTCGCGGGACGATCGATCTCCTTGGGATGGTGGGCGAGGTTGACCCCGATGCCGACCACCACCGCGTCGTCGACGCCCTCCAGCAATATCCCCGATATCTTCGCACCGTCGGCCAAAAGGTCGTTGGGCCATTTGATCATTAGCCGGTCGGGGCTCAGCCAGCCCTGGAGCAGCGCGTCGAGCGCGACCGCCGCGACCAGCGCGAGGCTCGGCGCGGCGGGATCGCCCGCCATCCGGCGCACCAGCGTCGATGCGTAGAGATTGCCAGGCGGCGACACCCATGACCGCCCCTGCCGCCCGCGGCCGCCCGCCTGGGCATCGGCGCGCAGCCACGTCCCCTCCGGCGCGCCCTCGCGGGCAAGCGCCGCCATGTCGTCATTGGTCGACGCGGTGGTGGCGACGTGGCGGATCAATCATTCCTCCCCGGCACGGGGAGGGGGACCAGCCGCTGGCTGGTGGAGGGGGTCGCCCTCCACGGGCCGCATCGAACCGGTTCGTTCGCCGCGGCCTCCCTCCACCATGCTTCGCATGGTTCCCCTCCCCGTACTGGGGCGGAATATACCTAAAAGAGCGACCGCGCCGCCGCCATGCTGGTGGCGTCGAGCAGCGGGATCGCCAGATAGCCAAGCGGCGAAACCGCCAGCGCCGACAGCGTGATCAGCCCGCCTTCCAGCTTCGACGCAGCGGGCGCATATTCGGGGGCGGGATCGTCGAAATACATCGTCTTGACGATCTTCAGATAATAGAAGGCTCCGATCACCGAGGTGGCGATGCCGATCATCGCCAGCGGCCAGAAGCCGTTGCGGACGAGCGCGTCGAACACCAGGAATTTGGGCCAGAAGCCGAACAGCGGCGGAATGCCGGCAAGGCTGAACATGAAGATAGCGAGCGCGGCGGCAAGGCCGGGCCGGCTGCGCGACAGACCCGACAGGCTGGCAATCGTCTCGACCGGCTCGCCGCTCGCGTCGCGCATCTGCAGCACGCAGAGGAAGCTGCCGAGCGTCATAGCGACATAGACCGCCATATAGGTCAGCGTGCCCGCAACGCCCTCCGGCGTGCCGGCGGCGAGGCCGAACAGCGCGAAGCCGACATTGTTGATCGACGAATAGGCGAGCAGCCGCTTGATGTTCACCTGCCCGATCGCGGCGACGCCGCCGAGAATGGTGGAAGCGAGCGCCGAGAAGATCACGATCTGCCGCCAGGCATCGGTGCCCGATCCCATCGCATCGACCGTGACGCGCATCAGCAGCGCCATGCCCGCGACCTTCGGGGCCGAGGCGAAGAAGGCCGTGACCGGGGTCGGCGCGCCCTCATAGACGTCGGGCGTCCACATATGGAACGGCACCGCCGAGATCTTGAAGGCGAGCCCGGCGAGGACGAAGACCATGCCGAACAGCTGGCCGGTGGTGATGCCGCCCGAAGCGAGGCTTTTGCCGAGCGCGTCCGAGATGCCGGCGAACATCGTCGTGCCGGTGAAGCCGTAGAGCAGCGAGATGCCGTAGAGCAGGATGCCCGAGGCAAGCGCTCCGAGGACGAAATATTTGAGCCCCGCTTCGGCGGATCGGTTGTCGCGGCGCATGAAGCTGGCGAGCACATAGGCCGACAACGACTGAAGCTCGAGCCCGACATAGAGGGTCAGCAGGTCGGACGCCGACACCATCATCCCCATGCCGACCGCAGAGAACAGGATCAGGATCGGATATTCGGCGCGCAATGCGCCGGCGCGGGCGAAAAAGCCCGGCGCGATGATCACCGATACCGCCGCGGCGATATAGATGAGCAGCTTGGCGAAGGCCGCGAAGCTGTCGGCGATATAGAGGCCATCGAAGCCCGGGCCGCCGTTTCCGGCGGGGCCGAGCAGCGAGAAGCTGGCGGCGGCGAACAGCGCGACCGCACCCCAGCCGATCGCGCGGCTGAGGCCGTCACCGCCAAAGGCGGCGACCATCAGCAGCGCCATCGCGCCGATCGACAGGATCAGCTCGGGCATGGTGAGCGCGAGGGAGGCGGTCATCGACATCAGTGGTGCGCCTCCGCATGCGCTGAAGAGGCTGGTTTGGGATGGCCGATCGCGACCTTGGCGTCGCTCTGCGGCGCGGCGGGCGCGAGCCGGGCTAGGACCGCGCCGACATCGTTGCGCATCGGTGCGAGGAAGCTTTCGGGATAGACGCCCATCCACAGCACGCCGGCCGCGATCGGGACGAGCAGCGCCAGTTCGCGCGGGGTCAGATCGGGCATCGCCGCCGCATCGGCATTGCGCGACGCGCCGTAGCAGACCCGTGCGTAGAGATAGAGCATATAGGCCGCGCCGGTGATGATGCCGGTGGTCGCGACGAAGGCGACCCAGGACGAAATCTCATACGCGCCGATCAGGGCGAGGAATTCGCCGACGAAATTGCTGGTGCCGGGCAGACCGACCGAAGCCATGGTGAAAAGCAGGAACAGCAGCGCATATTTGGGCATGTTGTTCGACAGTCCACCATAGCGCCCGATCTCCCGCGTGTGCAGCCGGTCGTAGATCACGCCGACGCACAGGAACAGCGCACCCGAGACGAGGCCATGGCCGAGCATGACCATCAGCGCGCCTTCGATCCCCTGCCGGTTGAAGGCGAACAGGCCGATCGTGACGAAGGCCATGTGCGCGACCGACGAATAGGCGATCAGCTTCTTCATGTCCTCCTGCACCAGCGCGATCAGCGAGGTGACGACGACAGCGACCATCGACAGGCCCATCACCAGCCACATCAGCTCGCTGGAGGCGATCGGGAACATCGGCAGCGAGAAGCGGATGAAGCCATAGCCGCCCATCTTGAGCAGCACGCCCGCGAGGATCACCGATCCCGCGGTCGGCGCCTGGACGTGCGCGTCGGGCAGCCAGGTATGGACCGGCCACATCGGCATCTTCACCGCGAAGCTGGCGAAGAAGGCGAGGAACAGCCAGGTCTGCGCATCGGCCGGGAAGTCGTACGCCATCAGGGTCGGGATATCGGTGGTTCCCGCCTCATTCGCCATCCACAGCATCGCGATCAGCATCAGCACCGATCCGAGCAGCGTGTAGAGGAAGAATTTATAGCTGGCGTAGATCCGGTCCGCGCCGCCCCAGATGCCGATGATCAGGTACATCGGGATCAGGCCGGCTTCGAAGAAGATGTAGAACAGGAACAGATCCTGCGCCGCGAACACGCCGATCATCAGCGATTCCATCAGCAGGAACGCGGCCATATATTCGGGGACGCGCTTTTCGATCGCCTCCCATGACGCGGCGATGCAGATCGGCATCAGGAACACCGACAGCGCGATCAGCAGCAGCGCGATCCCGTCGATGCCGAGGGCCCAGGCGAAACGCCCGAACAGGTCGACATGCTCGGTGAACTGCCATTGCGGGCCGCCGATTTCGTAGTTCGTCCACAGCAGGATACCGAGCGCGAGATCGAGCAGGGTCGCGACCAGCGCGATCCAGCGTGCGCCGCGCGCACCGGTGAACAGACAGGCCATCGCCGCCAGCAGCGGCAGCGCGACCATCAGGGTAAGGATCGGAAAGCCCATCATGTCAGCCCACCATCGCCCAGGTCGCGGCGGCGGCGAGGCCGAGCAGCATCACCAGCGCATAAGTATAGAGATAGCCCGACTGCGCCTTGCGCGCCCAGACTCCGCTGCCGGCGACCAGCGCGGCGATGCCGTTCGGGCCGAAGCGGTCGATCGTGCCCTGGTCGCCCTTCTTCCAGAAGAAGCGGCCGAGCCAGAAGGCCGGTATGACGAACAGCACGTGATAGAGCTGATCGAAATACCATTTGTTGAGCAGGAAATCGTAGAGCACCCGGAACTGCGCGGTGAAGCGCGCGGGTACCGTCGTGTCGAGGATATAAGCCCAGACCGCGATCACGAACCCGGTGATCATCACCACCGTCGCCGACAGCTTCACCCACAACGGCACTTCATGCATGGCGTGCATCAGATGCTCGTTGAAGGCGATGCTTCCGGCCCAGAACGCGCCGCCATGGTGCGAGTCGATGAAATAGGGCGCCCAGACATAGCCTGCGAAGATCGCCCCGATCGACAGAATGACCAGAGGGATCAGCATCGCCGGCGGGCTTTCGTGCGGATGATAGCCGGCGTCGCCTTCGAGCGCGTGGCCATGAGCGTGGCCGTGCGTATCATGCGCGTGCGGATCGTGGCCGGCATCCTCGTCGGCGGGCGCGTCATGATCATGACCATGTGCGTCATGCACCGCATGCTGGATATGCTCCGAGCCCGCCCAGCGGGGCTTGCCGAAGAAGGTGAGGAAGACGAGCCGCCACGAATAGAAGCTTGTCAGCAGCGCCGCGAACACCGCGACCGCGAAGGCGATGCCGCCCGAGCTGGTTCCGCTGGCGAAAGCCGCCTCGATGATGGCATCCTTCGAATAGAAGCCCGCGAAGCCGGCCACGCCAAGAACACCGACGCCGGTGATCGCGAGCGTGCCCGCCATCATCCCCCAATAGGTGATCGGGATATGTTTCCGCAGGCCGCCATAATAGCGCATATCCTGCTCATGGTGCATCGCGTGGATCACCGATCCCGCACCCAGGAAGAGCAGCGCCTTGAAGAAGGCGTGGGTGAACAGGTGGAACATTGCCGCGCCATAAGCGCCGACGCCGGCGGCCATGAACATATAGCCGAGCTGCGAACAGGTCGAATAGGCGATGACGCGCTTGATGTCGGTCTGGGTCGTGCCGACCGTCGCCGCGAACAGCGCCGTCGCCGCGCCGACGAAGGTGACGACATGCATCGCGGTCTGGCTGACCTCGAACATCGGCGACAGGCGGCAGACCATGAACACGCCCGCCGTCACCATCGTCGCGGCGTGGATCAGCGCCGACACCGGGGTCGGGCCTTCCATCGCATCGGGGAGCCAGGTGTGCAGGCCGAGCTGCGCCGACTTGCCCATCGCGCCGACGAACAACAGCAGGCAGAGCAGCGTCATCAGGTCGACGCGCGCGCCGAGGAATCCGATCGACGCATCGGCATAAGCCGGGGCGGCGGCGAGGATTTCGGGAATCGAGACGGTGCCGAACACCAGGAAGGTGCCGAAGATGCCGAGCGAGAAGCCGAAATCGCCGACGCGGTTGACCACGAAAGCCTTAATCGCGGCGGCGTTGGCGCTGGGCTTGTGGTACCAGAAGCCGATCAGCAGATAGGAGGCGAGGCCGACGCCTTCCCAGCCGAAGAACATCTGGACGAGGCTGTCCGACGTCACGAGCATCAGCATCGCGAAGGTGAACAGCGACAGATAGGCGAAGAAGCGGGGCTGGCTGGGGTCTTCGGCCATATAGCCCCAGCTGTAGAGATGGACGAGGCTCGACACGCTCGTCACCACCACCAGCATCACCGCCGTCAGCGTATCGACGCGCAGCGCCCAGTCGACCGAGAGATCGCCCGACTGGATGAAGGTCAGCACCGGATGGACATGCGCGGTCAGCTCGCCGCTCATGAAACCGATGAAGATCGGCCAGCTCATCGCGCAGGACGCGAACAGCGCGCCGGTCGTGATGACCTTGGCCGGCACGTTGCCGATCAGGCGATTGCCGAGTCCGGCGACGATCGCCGCGAGCAGCGGCAGGAAAACGATGAGCGTGATCATGCGAGGATTGCCCCTGCTTCCCCAATCGTCGCCCCGGCGGAGGCCGGGGCCGCCAGAGGTGAGCGCGCGCTAATATTCGTGGCGGCCCCGGCCTTCGCCGGGGCGACGAGGAGGATGGACACCATCACCCCTTCATCCGGTTGATGTCGTCGACCGCGATCGTGCCACGGCCGCGGAAATAGATGACGAGGATCGCCAGACCGATCGCCGCTTCGCCCGCCGCGACGGTCAGCACGAACATCGCGAAGACCTGTCCCACCAGATCGCCGAGATAGGCCGAGAAGGCGACGAGGTTGATGTTCACCGACAGCAGGATCAGCTCGATCGCCATCAGGATGATGATCACGTTCTTCCGGTTCAGGAAGATGCCGAACACCCCCATCGCGAACAGGATCGCCGAGACGACCAGATAATGCTGGAGCCCGATCATAGCTCAACCCCCTGCCCGACGGCCGGTTTGACGTTGCGGGTCGCGTCCTCGGGGCGGCGCTGGTTCTGTGCGGAGACGTTCTGCGCCTTCACGCCGCCACGGGTGCGGTGGGTGAGGACGATCGCCCCGATCAGCGCGACGAGCAGGACGAGCCCCGCGCCTTCGAAGATATAGAGATAGCGCGTGTAGATCAGCGTGCCGATCGCTTCGATGTTCGAGACGCCCTCGGGCGTCGGCGCGACACGCGTCGCCATGTCGATCCCGCCGGCGCTCCATGCCCCGATCGCGAAGATCATCTCGGCGGCCAGCACGATCACCAGCAGCACGCCGAACGGCAGATATTGGGCAAAGCCAGCGCGCAGCTCGGCGAAATCGATGTCGAGCATCATCACCACGAACAGGAACAGCACCGCGACCGCGCCGACATAGACGATGACCAGCAGCATCGCGATGAACTCGGCCCCGACGAGGACCATCAGGCCTGCCGCGTTGAAGAAGGCGAGGATCAGCCACAGCACGCTGTGGACCGGATTGCGCGCCAGGATGGTGAGCACCGCGGAGGCGATCACCAGCGTGGCGAACAGATAGAAGGCGATGGTCTGGATCACGATTGAATCTCAACCCCTGTGCAGACAAGCCCCTCCCCTTCAGGGGAGGGGTTGGAGTGGGGGCTCACCTCTTGGGCCGACCCAGCGGATAGCCCCCACCCCCGGCCCCTCCCCTGAAGGGGAGGGGAGAA
>NZ_LARW01000012.1 GCF_000971055.1 Sphingomonas sp. SRS2 | reverse complement strand
CTAGGGTCGGGACTCATAACCACCATGTGACGGCTGCGGCGAGGTAGATAGCGCCAAGGAAATTGGTGGCGAGTTTGTCGTAGCGGGTGGCGATACGGCGATAGTCCTTGAGGCGGCAGAACATGCGCTCAACGGCATTGCGGCCCCTGTAGAGCGTCTTCGAGAAGCAGCTTTTCCAGCGCCGATTGGTCTTGGACGGGATGTTGGGGACCGCGCCCTGGCGTTCGATCAGATCGCGGATCGCGTTGCTGTCATAGGCCTTGTCGCCAAGCACGATGGTGCGCGGCGCAAGATCAATGAGCAGAACATCTGCTGCGCGGCAATCAGCCACCTGGCCGCCGGTCAGGAGGAAGCGGAGCGGTCGGCCTTCGCCGTCGGTGAGCGCGTGGAGCTTGCTGTTGCGACCACCCCGGCTGATCCCGATCGCCTGGAGGAGCGCCCCCCTTTTCCGCCGCCCGCCGAGCGGTGCGCCTTCATGTGGGTGCTATCGATTAGAACCTCGGCCGGCGGGCCACCCGCCGCCGCCAGGGTGACAAACAAGTCCTGCCAAACGCCCGCCGCCGCCCATCGCACGAACCGGTTATAGAGCGTCTTCCTCGGCCCGTAGCAGGCCGGAGCATCGACCCAGCGTCCGCCCGATCTGACCACATGAATGATCCCACTGATCACGCGCCGGTCATCGACACGGGCGACCCCGCGCACCTTATCCGGAAGCAATGGCCGAAGCCGCTCGAACTGCTGTTCACTCAACCAAAACTCGCTCAAATCCACGCTCCTGCTGTCGCAGAGCCTGAATCACATCCGAGCCGCCGTGGGAATCCCATTTATGGGTCCGGACCCTAG
>NZ_LARW01000119.1 GCF_000971055.1 Sphingomonas sp. SRS2 | reverse complement strand
ACACAAAGTGTTTTGCATATTAGGACATGGAACGACTTAGCTTTAACCGATCCTCCGACGCCTTGAAGCCGCCAGAAACCGGAGCCGCCGCCCACATGTCCCTTCATCATTCCAACAATGAGAAAGATACCAGACAGCCAATTACCACCCAGACCTTGTGAGCCTAGGGAGATCGCGTTGACGATCAGATAAATGGCCTGGAAACGAACCGGATAAACCGTCTCGTAACCGCCGGTGAGGGGCGCTTCTAGTCAAAGCCCTACAGGGCGTCAAGCTCTTTTGTAATCACCCTATTTTTTCTCGCGAACGACCAGAAAAGCCCCGAAAAATGGGCGGCCCCTGGCGCCGAAAACCCGCGAATCAGTTATTCTTGGTCAGCACGCGCGCCGTCAGCAGCGGGGCGAACAGCTGGTTCAGGATGCCCACGAACTTGCTGACCGGATTCGCCGCCGAATTGGCGATGTAGATCAGGTCCTTGTCGCGCATCGGAAAGTTCTGCGCGATGATATAGCTCTCCGGCTTCATCAGATTGAGACGATAGATGACCGGCGGCTCGCCCGCCGCGATCGCCGCAGCGTCATAGCGGAACAGGAAGACCGAGCGGGGATCGGCCTGAACGTCATTGGGGCCGCCGACCCGCGCCAGCGCCTCGGCCAAAGACACGCCCGGCGCATCGAAATTGACCTGCGACACTCTGGGCGTGGCCCCGAACGCGCTGAAGCTGCGTGGCTGATAAACCAACTCGACACGGTCGCCGGGCAGCAGCGTCAGATCGTCGCTGCTGCCGGCGCGGATATCGCCCAGCCGCATTTCGGCGCTCTGTCCACCGCGGGTCAGGCGGATCAGCGTATCGGCGCTGCTCGTCTTCGAGCCACCCGCCGTCGCCACCGCATCGAGCAGCCGCTCGCGCGCGGCGGTGAGCGGTACACGCCCGGACCGGTTCACGTCGCCGATCAGATAGATGCTGTTGCCGGGGCTGTTCACCACCGTAACCATCGCCTGCGGACTCTGCGATTTGCCGTGCAGCGCCTGTTCGATCATCCGCTGGACGTCATAGGCGGTCGATCCCGCCACCATCAGCCGCCCGACATAGGGAAGCCGGATTGTCCCGTCCGACGCGACGGTGACGATATTGACCGGTTGTGAGCGCACGGTCGGATCGACCGTATCGGGCGATGTCAGCGCGGCATTGCTGCCGAGCCCTGACGTCGTACTCTGCGTGCTATTGCCGAACAATGTCATGCCGACTTCATAGATGTTGACCTGAAGCGCATCGCCTGGCGCGATGCGGTCGACCCGCCCCTCTCGCGCGAGCGCGGCGAGCTGGCCGATGGCCCGGCCTGTCGGCGGCGCCGCCAGAAGCTTCTGGAAAGCAGCGCCGTCCAGATCGACCACCGCGAATTTTAGCGCCGCATCAGGATCTTCGGCGCCACGAATGACCTGTCGACCGGTCGGGCCGCTCGACGGCAGGGCAGCGCAGCCCGATAGAATGAAAGCGAGCATCGACAGCGCGCCGGTCACTTTGAAGCGGGCGGAATTACTGGATTGCATGAACGACCCTATATCGACAATCGAGGCAAATCTGTGGCTTGGCGAGAAGCGCGCGAGGCGTCCCCACGTCAAGCCCAAATCCACCGATATGCAAGTGATGAGAAGCCCCGTGCGTCACGCCGCGCGCATCTGCAGCCCATGATGGACTTCGCTGGCTTCGGCGACGGTGTCGTAGAAGGTCAGGTTGCCGCCGTAGAGCACAGCGCCCCGGTCGCAATATTGCTCCAGCGTGTGCGGATCGTGCGACACCATTATCAGCGTGCCCGATTCCCGCCGCTTGTACAGCTCCTCATGCGAGCGCTTGCGGAAGCGCTCATCGCCCGCGCCGGTGACTTCGTCGACGAGATAGCAATCGAAATTGATCGCCAGCGATGTGCCAAAGGCGAGCCGGCTCGACATGCCGGACGAATAGGTCCGCACCGGCTGATGAAAATACGGACCGAGCTGAGCGAAATCCTCGACATAGGCGAGAACCTCCTCCTCGGGCTGACGATAGATGCGGGCAATGAAGCGGACATTGTCGCTGCCCGTCATACCCGGCTGGAAGCAGCTGGACAGACCAATCGGCCAGCTGGTCGTCATCTCGCGCGTTACCTTGCCCGATGTCGGGTGTTCGACTCCGGCGATCAGCCGCATCAGAGTGGACTTTCCCGCGCCGTTGGCCCCGCAGATACCGATGCTCTCGCCGCGGCGGACAGTGAAGCTCAGATTACTGAACACCTGCTTCTGGAACTTCCGGATATGGTAGGTTTTCGAAACATCTTCGAACCGGATCATCGAACAGCTTCTCCAAACCTCACCGCATCGAACCATAAAATGCTGGACGCTGTGCGCCCGTGCTGCGATGCGATTCTACATAGACGATGGCTGGCCAAACGCAAAATACCACCTTCGCGATCGATGCGCGCATGCTTGCACGGGAAGGCACCGGCGTCGCCACCTATGCGCATGCGCTGCTGACAGCCCTCGCCCGCACGGGCAGCGATCCGCTCAGGATTGCCGATCCCAGCTGCGCCCGGCCGATGGCGCGCGCGCATCCTGTCTCGCGCTGGACGCGTTGGACCGATGCGCTGATCGATCGGCCGCGCAGGCTCCACCGACATGATCACACACTGCGCGCGCGCGACATCTTCCGTCTCGCCCAGGTACACTTCGATCGTCACGGCACATTGCTGCGGCTCGTCGCCCCGGGGGAAACCGGGATCATCCACTGGACTTATCCGCTGCCGATCCGAATCGAGGGCTGGATCAACATCTACACCGTCCACGACGCCATCCCCATCACCCATCCCGCACTCAGCCAGATCGATCCTTCGCGCCATCGCCGCTTGCTCGCTGCGCTTGCCGAAAGCGCCCAGCACATACTGACGGTATCCGAAGCCGCTCGCCGCGACATCATGACCGCCCTCGGCTGCGATCCGGGCATCATCAGCGCCTGTCTGCCCGGCCTTGCGGTCGAGCCCGGCATCGCCCCGCTGCCCGCAGGGCTGGAGGCTGGCCGTTACATGCTGTTTGCGGGCAGCATCGAGCCGCGCAAAAATCTCGTCCGACTGCTCCAGGCATATCGCGAAAGCCGCGCCGCCTTCCCGCTCGTCATTGCCGGCCCCGATGGGTGGCGCGCTGACGAGATCACGCAGTTCCTCGACTCCAGTGCGTTCGTGATCCGCCTGCCCTATGTCGACCGCTCAACCCTCATGAGCCTGATGGCCAATGCCCGCGCGCTGCTCTTCCCCACGATCACCGAGGGCTTCGGTCTTCCGATCGTCGAGGCGATGCAACTCGGCACGCCGGTGCTGACCGCTCGCGGCGGGGCCGCCGAAGAGGTGGCCGGCGGCGCGGCGCTGCTCGCCGATCCGCTTTCGGTCCCCGATCTGACTGCCCAGATCGCGCGCCTTGCCGGCGACGACCTGCGGGCGAGCCTGTCAAAGGCAGGGCGGGCTCGCGGAGAGCATTTCACCACGACCGCCTTCGCGGCACGCCTCGACCAGGTCCACCGCCGGCTCCTCGACCGCAACGCGCCGGCAGGCTAAGCGGATCGCGATGACCAGGCTCACTATCGGAATCGACGGTTTCAATCTCGCCATGCCGCGCGGCACGGGCGTCGCCACCTATGGGTTCGGTCTGACGCAGACGGTCCGCGATCTCGGCCATGAGACGCTGGGATTGTTCGGGGTAGATGTCGGGCCGAAGGCGGATGTGCGCGAGGTCCTCTTCTTCGACCAGGTCGGCAAGGAGCGCCCGCCCGAAACGCGCAGGCAGCACAAGCGCCGGATGCGGCGCGAGTGGTTCCGCTCGCTTCTTCCGGTTCATGGCGTCGACGTGCCGATGACCGGCGCGGTCGAGAAGCAGGCGTTCGCCGATCGTCTCCCTGCCTTCGATCGTATCGTCAGCAGTTCTGGCCTGTTCGACATCGCCGACAAGCGGCTGCGGCGCAGCGGCAGTTTCCTGACGCTGCGCATTCCCGATCCGCCTGCGATCATGCACTGGACCTACCCGATCCCCGTCCGGCTGGAGGGTGCGCGCAACATCTATACGCTGCACGATCTGGTGCCGCTCAAGCTTCCTTACACGACGCTCGACAATAAGCAGCTCTACCACCGGCTGATCGAGTTGTGCGTCACGCAGGGCGATCATGTCTGCACCGTCTCCGAATCGAGCCGTGACGATATTCTCGCGCTGTTCCCGTCGGTGTCGGCCGACAGGGTGAGCAACAGCTATCAGACCGCGCCGGTGCCCGAAGACCTGCTCGCGCGCGATCCCGCTGAAGACGCGCGGGTCGTCGAGGGGATGTTCGGCCTGAAGCAGCGCGGCTACTTCCTGTTCTTCGGCGCACTCGATCCCAAGAAGAACCTGGCGCGGATCATCGAGGCCTATCTGACCATCCAGAGCGACACGCCGCTGGTCATCGTCGGGGCGCGGCATTGGGGGACCGAGCAGGAAGCGCGGATCTTCGCCGACAATGGCATCTCGCTCTATGGCGAGGCATCGGCGAAGGGGCTGGTTCAGCTCGACTATCTGCCGCGCGAAATGCTGCTGCGGCTGGCGCGCGGGGCGAAAGCGGTGCTGTTCCCGTCGCTCTACGAAGGCTTCGGCCTGCCCGCGCTCGAGGCGATCCGGCTGGGGACGCCGGTGATCTCGTCGACAGTCAGTTCGCTGCCCGAGGTGGTCGGCGAGGCCGGGCTGCTCGTCGACCCCTATGACGCCGGCGCGATCGCCGGCGCGATGCGGGCGATCGATGGTGACCCGGCGGTGGGGGCAAGGCTGTCGGCCGCCGCCCCGGCGCAGGCGGCGAAGTTCAGCGACGAAGCCTATCGGGCGCGGCTGTCGGCGATGTACGACAAGGTCATGGCTCAGGCCTGATCCGGCCAGCGGCGGCGCGCGTCGATGCCGTGGGCGTCGAGCGACTGGAGTTCCGCCAGCAGCGGTTCGAGGCGGTCGAGCGGCCAGGCGTTGGGGCCGTCGGACAGCGCCGTCGCGGGATCGGGGTGGGTTTCCATGAAGAGGCCGGCGATGCCGACCGCGACTGCGCCGCGCGCAAGGACGGGAACGAACTCGCGCTGCCCGCCTGACGAGGTGCCCTGCGCGCCCGGCAGCTGGACCGAGTGGGTGGCGTCGAAGACGACCGGGCAGCCGGTGTCGCGCATGATCACCAGGCCGCGCAGATCGGTGACGAGATTGTTGTAGCCGAAGGAGGTGCCGCGCTCGGTGACCAGGATCGCAGGCGCCTGCCCCGCCGCCTCGGCCGCGGCGCGCGCCTTGGCGACGACCTGCTTCATGTCGGCGGGCGCCATGAACTGCGCCTTCTTGATATTGGCGACCTTGCCGCACGCGCCCGCGGCTTCGATCAGATCGGTCTGCCGGGCGAGGAAGGCGGGGGTCTGGACGATATCGACGACCTGCGCCGCCGCGCGGACCTGTTCGGCGTCATGGACGTCGGTGAGAAGCGGCAGGCCGGTCTCGGCGCGGACCTTTTCGAGGATGCGCAGGCCTTCGTCGACGCCGGGGCCTCGGAAGGAGGCGTTCGAGCTGCGGTTCGCCTTGTCGAACGAGCTTTTGAAGACGATCAGCATCCCCAGCCGCTCGGATATCGCCTTCAGCCGCTCGGCGACGCCCAGCACCAGCGCCTCGGACTCGATCACGCAGGGGCCCGCGATGATGAACAGGGGCTCGTCCAGCCCGACCTTGCGTCCCAACAGGTTCATTACGGCTGTGTAGGCCGGGGGGTGGCCGGAGGCAATTGGGTGATCCTCCCCGGGACGGGGAGGGGGACCATCCGCAGGATGGTGGAGGGGGTGGAAAGCGACATGCAGCGTAGGTGGCGGGGAGGATAGCCCCCTCCCCCGCTTCGCGGTCCCCCTCCCCATGCCGGGGAGGATTTACCCACGCGCAATCACGAAGCTTGGTTCCAGCGCCAGTTCGGCGACGGCCTCCGGCCCTTCCTCGAAACGGCGATGGTCGGCGGGAGAGACGAAGAAGCCGCGGCGGACGAGCCAGTCGCCCATGTCGGCGCGCGACGTGACCCAGACGGTGACGGGCGTCATCATCAGCCCGACCGCGACGGGAAGCGACCAAATCGTGCCGTCGATGCCGATCGCGATCGCGGTCATCAGCACCGCGCCGAGCGCGAGATGCCAGGCGTAGAAGCGGGTGACCTCGCCGAAATCGAGCCCTTCGACCTCGCGGCGCTGGGGCAGCCAGCCGCTTTGCCGCCCGCGCAGGATGTCGATGATCGCGATCGTCTGGGTGAGCATGATGACCGGCGCGGTGACGATCGCGGTGACGGTTTCGAGCAACGTGCCCTTGACGATGCTGCCCCACCCGCCAAGCTGCCGGCGCAACTCGCGGTCCTGGGTGAGCGCAATCAGGCCCATCAGCTTGGGGCCGAACAGCATCAGCAGGGTGAGGCCGAGCAGCCAGCCCGAGGAGATCAGCACGAAGCCGTCGAAATTGGCGCGCAGCTGCTCGAAGATCGCCGCGCCGAGCAGGAGCAGCCACAGCGGCGAGGTAAGATAGGCCGACGCGCCCATGAACAGCTGAAGCCGGCTGACCCAATGCAGCCCGGCGGCGTCGAGCAGGCGGAGATGCTGGAGATTGCCCTGGCACCAGCGCCGGTCGCGGACCGAATGATCGATCATCGTCGGCGGAAATTCCTCGTAGGAGCCTTCGGACAGGTTCACCATGTGCACCGCCCAGCCGCGCCGGCGCAGCAGCGCTGCCTCGACCATGTCATGGCTCATGATGTGGCCGCCGAGCAGGCTGTCCTCGCGGAGCTCGGGCAGGCCGCAGCTTTCGGCGAAGGCCCTGACCCGCACGATCGCATTATGGCCCCAGAAGGTCGCTTCGGTTCCCGACCACCAGCGCAGGCCGGCAGAGGCGACCGGTCCGTAGACCGCCGAGGCGAACTGATGCCAGCGCGCGAACATCGTCTGGCCGTTGATCAATTGCGGCACCGTCTGCAGCAGGCCGATGGTGGGGCGCGCCTCGATCGCGGTGGCGAGGCGGACCATCGCCGCGCCGGTCATCAGACTGTCGGCGTCGAGGACCAGCATATGATCATAGGCCGCGCCGAAACGGCGGACCCACTCGGCGATATTGCCGGGCTTGCGCGCGGTGTTGCGTTCGCGCCGACGATAATAGACGCGGGCGCGGCTTTCGTCGCGCAGCCGGCGGAAGGCGACATATTCGCGGGCGAAGGCGCGCTCGTGCGAGTCGCTAAGGATGAAGAAGTCGAAGCTGTCCGCCGCGCCGATCCTGTCGATCGACTCGACCATCGTACGCAGGCGGCGGAAGACCGCGCCGACATCCTCATTATATATCGGCATCAGCACCGCGGTACGCGCGGTAGGCAGGGTGAGGTCGCCCGATGGCGACGGCATCACCGGCCCGCGCCCGAGCAGCACGAACAGCCCGGCGACCGCGTTGAGGAAGCCGAAGGCGATCCAGGCGAACAGGCCGAAGAACAGCAGGAAGAAGCCCGCGTCGATCCAGTCGATCCCGTCCGACTGGAGCGGGGTGAACATTTCCTGCGCGGCGAGCAGCCCGAACAGGAAGCTGCCGACGATCAGGAACAGGCGGCGCTGGAACAGCGGCCCGACATAAGCGACCGCATCCTTCGCCATGCCGGCGGGTGCGCGGGCGAGATCCTGCACCGGCATTGCCAGCGGCGCTTCGGGCGGCAGATCGCCGTGCGCCGGAGGGCCGGAGCGTGGCGAAGGAGCATCCTCTATGGTGTTGTCAACCCGGTACAAATTTCAATTCTCGCGTTGATGGCCGCTGCTCATGGCAGAGATTCGCCAGGCCATGCTGCCGTTTGCGTCAAGCTGCCCCAACGCCCCGACAGATGGCAGGATTTCGCCGCGCCGCACATAGGAATTGCTGAGACGCATTTCACCCCAGCCCCAATTTTCATGCCAGTGCAGGCCGGCCTCTCGTGCGATGAAGGAGCGCGCCGCCCTCCTGAACCGCCCTCCTGAGATGCCAGCCTGCGCAGGCATGACGGATTGGGGCGGGGGCGTGAGCAGGGCCGTGCCGAGCCTCAGTCGCTCCTTGGAATGAGCCCGTGGGAGAGGCGAGCGCATCTACGCACCCCTCCCGTAAAATTGATGGATCAGGGTCTCGCTCAGCGCCGCGCCGCCGCGTTCGAGGGTGGCGCGGAGGTTGGCGGGCTGGTCGGTCCGCGTCGTGTCGACGATCAGCCGCCAGCGGTTCGGCTGGCCCACCACCGGATAGCAATCGGCCGAGATCAGCCTGCCGCGATCGAGCGTGACCGAGGCGGTGACGCCCGAGCCGCGATCGAGCCCCTTGAGTGCGGGCCCTTCGAAATCGACGACCAGCCGCCGCGCATTGGGGATCGGATCGGTGCCGGGACGGCCCGCGGTGCCCGTCCAGCGATCGATCACCCGCGCGAGCGAAGGCGCGACGGGTTCTCCAGCGATCCAGCGCAGCCGGTAGTTGAAGGCGAAGCGGCTTCCCGCGCGGGCGGGGCGATCGGGGGTCCAGAAGGCGACGATATTGTCGTCGGTCTCGCGGCTGGTCGGTATCTCGTAGAGCCCCACCGCGCCGGGGCCCCAATCGCCCTGAGGCTCGACCCACAGGCTGGGGCGCTTGTGATAATAGACGCCGTCATCCTGATAATGATCGAAATTGCGGTCGCGCTGAAACAGGCCGAAGGCGCTCGCGCCCTTCTCATCGGCAAAGCTGTTGAGGGTCGGGCGCGGCGGATTGCCGAGCGGGCGCCAGATGCGCTCGCCGGCGCGGTTGTGGATCAGCAGGCCATCCGAATCGTGGATCTCGGGCCGCCAGTCGATCCGCTGCGCCGGATTGCCCTCGTCATACCAGAACATGCTGGTAAGCGGGGCGATGCCGAGCCGGGCGACGTCGCGGCGCAGGAAGAGCGCCATCGAGACATCCTGGGTCATGCCGCCCTTGCCGTCGCGATTGACGAAGCGATAGGCGCCGGTGACGCTGGGCCCTTCGAGCAGCGCATAGACGGTGAGCCCGTCGCCCTGCTTGCCGTCAGGCGCCCCTGCCGCGCCCCGTTCGAGCCAGAAGCTGGTGAAGACCGGAAATTCCTCGCGCCCGTCGATCCCGGTATCGATCGCCAGCCCGCGCGCCGACAGACCATATTGATGCAGTTCGCCCGCCGAGCGGAAATAGGATGCGCCCTGAAAGGCGAGCCAGTCCCCCACCCCGCCCTTGTTCATCACCCGGAAGCCCGAGATGCCGGGGACGATGGCGGGCGCGGGGCCTTCTCCCGGCGCGACCGCGAACATCTCCTCGCTATGCTCGATCGGGTGGGCGCGGCCATTCTCCACGACCGAAATCTGGACGGGCGAGGCGGCATAGCGGCCGATCGGGAAGAGGCGGACCGAATAGCCGTCATCCGGGAAAATGGCGCGATCGGGGCGGAAGCTGATCCGATTCGCGGCGTCATAATCGACCGCATGGGCGCGCGGATCGGGCTGCGGCAGCGGCCGCGCCTTGCCCCGCGCCAGGGTCGCGGCATGGGCGCGGAGCCAGTCCCACGAAAAGGATTGGCCGCCGCCCGACGCGCGGGCCGCCGACCGGGGCCGCGCCGCGAGCGCCTCGCCGCCGAATGCCAGAAGCGCGCCGAGCAGCGCGATGCTTTGCCGTCTGTCGATCATGCGTGCCGGTCGCTCATAAGAACCCGTTACCGTTCGTTTCGCCTGCGGTGCAAGACCGCCAGCCCCAAGACTGCCGCTCTCGCGAAAAGTTCCTGTAGCCGGCGAAGCTGAACGGGCGCTGTCGGGCGGACCGGTATCCGAAACGGACGGGATGTGCCGTTGCATAGGGTTGTTGTCGCGTTTTTCATGTTTTTCTTTTTCGGCCCGCTCCCCCTGCCCGCTCATAAGGCGCGCGGATGCAGGCCCGGTCGCGCGGACATAGGCGGCGATCTCCCGCACCCGGGCCGAGTGCCAGCCATGTTTCCAGGCATTGCGATTGCCGCGCGGCGCGCCGCTGCCCTTGCCGCCATGCATGCGGCAACGCCCGACACCGCCGACAGCGGGCGACCGGCATGGCGCGCCCGAGCGGGTGCGCGCGCCGCAGCGTGGCGCGGTGGCGAGCGAGAGGGGTTCGGGGGCTTTGGGTTCGGATCGGGCCTGTAGGTTTTCGTCAGCCGGGCCGCCCGCCCCGGCCATGCCGATCATTCGGCGGCGTCGTCCTGCGCAGGCCGCAACGCCTTCTGCGCCTTGGCCATCGCCACCAGCGACGCACTGCAATTCGACTGCGCCCGCAATGCGAGCCGTGCGAAACGCTCCCCGGTCAGCGGATATTGCGGCAGATTGCTCGCGGCATGCCCGACCAGTTCAGCGAACATCCCATCAAGGGTGAGCGCCTGCGTCATCAGCATATCGCTCAGCTGCGCCATCGGCTCGACCGCGCCGATCTTGGCGGGCTTGCGGTTCTGCGCCTTGGGCGTGCGCATTTCGTTCATCTCGTGCCTTTCGCCGGGGCCGGCGTGTGTAGCAGCAGTGGGGGTGGAATACAAGAACAAATAGAGAACATTTATCTGGTCATCTGCAGCTGGCGGCAGCTTTTCGCCCAATCTCTGCCGTTTCGAGAGTCTGGAAGCGGCCGTTTGTCCAGATCAAAGTCGAGCGCCCAGAGCTAGATTGGTTCAACCGGATGCGGAGCTCTTCAACGTACGGACTGACTGCACCGTCGTTGCCCGTAAGGATTCGATCTGCAAGGAAGAGTTGTGAGCGACTTCCTTCCCCGCACCCTTTGGTATCATACGCGCGACCTCAAGCAGGAGCGTGTTACACAGGATGAATTGCTTGGCCTTGCCGATTGTATCGTTGTTCTCGGCGAACCGGGCATGGGCAAGACCAGCCTGCTGGAAGCCCTCGCACGTGCCCCGGAAGCGGCCAGTTGCACCGCGCGCCAGTTAATTAACCGCCACGACCCGCGTAGCCTGCTTGGGAATGCGCAGACTCTCGTGATCGATGCTCTCGACGAAGTCGCGGCGGCAAGCGAAGGAGATGCGGTTGATCTCGTCCTTCAGAAACTCGGGGCGGCAGGTTATCCGCGCTTCGTTCTCTCATGCCGAATCGCAGATTGGCGTGCCGCGACTGCGGTCGGAGCAATCCGCGAGCAGTATGCAGCACCGCCGCTTGAGCTGCACCTTGACCCGCTCGAACGTGATCAGCAGCGCGCATTACTCATAGGTTGGACGGGCGATGAATTGGGGGCCGACGCGCTGCTCAATCACTTCGACAGGTATCAGCTCGATTTCCTCGGCAATCCGCAGACATTGAAACTGATCGCGGCCTTACCGAAGAATCAGGAACTACCGCGTACGAGTAGCAGACTCCTCGAACTCGCGACCGAGCAGCTTCGGCGAGAACACAAGGACGGCAAAATCGAGCTGTCCGCAGCGCTTGCGCTCGATACGGCAGGCGCGGCGTTCGCTGCGTTGCTGCTGACGGGAAGCAGCCGCATTGCTCCCGAGACGGCCATATCGAACGTTGACGACGGCGAATTGCCATTCGCCGAAGTCGAAGCGCTAGCCGGCAATTCGCTCGATCGCGTAATCGGTACGAGGCTGTTTTCCGTAAGCGCACGGGGCTCTACTTACTCTCACCGTCGTATCGGCGAGTATTTGGCGGCACGCTGGCTTTGCCGACGTACCGATACGCATAGCAAGCGCAAGCGCCTGCTCGCGACCTTATTGTGCCCATTGAGGTCAAGGGCCAGTGGCATCCCAAGCTGTGGACGGCCGCCGATGCGCAGCTCGAGCACCTCTACGTCAACGACTGGCGCGCCGATCGTGGAATTTACGCCGTACTGTGGTTTGGTAAGGGCGCGGCGCTGCAATCTCCTCCGAATGGTACGCCGAAGCCGAGTACACCCGGCGAGCTAAGAGCGGCGCTGGAAGCGACAAGCAAGGCGGTCGGGAAAGGCCGGGTCGCTATCGTCGTCCTCGATCTGACACGGCCGGTCCCCCTGTGATCTTGCCTGAGGTCCAACTTGTCGAGGCGCATGATGTGCTTGGCCCCGATCCTCTAGACGTCTTGCGTGCTGTCGGCGAGCCGGCTGCGGCCGCCTATGCCTTCATCACAGGCAAGACAGCGGGGTTTTATGATCATGCCGCCGGCAAGCATCCGCGGATCGCGGCAGAGGCGCAGGGCGAGCATCTGCAGGGGTATGACGGCGAGCGGTTGTGACCGGGCGGCGTCGGGCCACTATTCGCTGACCGTCACCGACCGGCAGGTCCACCTCCATGATCATGGCCAGCGCGCCTGGTTTGCCTTCCACGTCCAGGCCGCCTGACGCCCATGTAATCGCTAGGCCGCGGGGCGCGGTGGGGAACGGCGGTGGCGGCCCGGTCGTTCTGCCCGAAATTTCGGGAGAGAAGCCTTGGTCAGTGTCGGCAATCTGGAAACTCTGACGCGGGTCGGTTTTGCCGCGCGGGGCATACTCTACATCGTGATCGGCTATCTCGCGCTGCGCACCGGCGGCGCGGTGGATAATGAGGATGCGCTGGCCTTCCTGCGCAGTGGCGCGGGGCAGTTCGGGCTGGCGCTGATGGCGATCGGTTTCCTGGCCTATGGGATCTGGCGGCTTAGCGAGGCGCTGATCGATACCGAGGGCCACGGCGCCGAGGCGAAGGGGGTCGCGATCCGCATCGGCGGCGCGATCAGCGGGCTGATCCATATCGCGCTGAGCATATATTCGGCGCGGCTGGCGATGGGTGGGGCCTCTGGCTCGTCATCGGGCGGCGCTGGTTCAGGCGGCGGCGGCGGCGGGGCCGGCGGTGGCGGGGCCAGTGAGGGGGCGTCGGCGGCGCTCAGCCTGCCGGCGGGCGAGCTGTTGCTGACCGTGGCGGCGATCGCGATTGTCGCGACCGGGCTGTTCCAGCTGATCAAGGCGGTGAAGCTGGGCTTTCTGAAGCATCTCGACCGCAGGGTTGCGGACAAGGCGTGGATCGCGTGGACCGGACGCGCGGGTTATGCGGCGCGCGGCGTGGTGTTCATGATCGTCGGCTGGTTCCTGTGGAACGCCGCGCGGCATGCCAGCGCAGCCGAAGCGGCCGGGACCGGCCAGGCGATGGCCGCGTTGCCGGAAGGGCTCCGCATCCTCGTCGCCGCCGGCTTCGTGCTGTTCGGCGTCTTCAGCATCGTCGAGGCGCGGTATCGCAGGATCAACGATCCCGACGTGCTGTCGCGGCTGAAGTGCTTGCGGCCCGGCGCATAAGCAGTGCGCCGCCGATCGCCCGGTCGTGCAGCCGCGGCGAGCGGCCGGAGACGGGTAAATTCCCGGCGTTGACGGTGTGTTAGGGCGTCCTATGACATAGGGGACCGCACCGGCGCTGCACGGCGCGGCGACCCGATGGGAGACGATATGCCCGGTCAATTGGATGCTCCGCTGTACGACAAGGCGCGGCTGGCGGCGCTTTCCGACTATATGGTGCTGGATACGCCGCCAGAGCCCAATTTCGACGATATCGTGCAGCTGGCGGCGGCGCTGTGCAATGCGCCGATATCGCTGGTCAGCCTGGTCGAGACCGACCGGCAATGGTTCAAGGCGCGAGTCGGACTGGAGGTGCAGGAGACGCCGATCGACCAATCGGTGTGCAAGCTGGGCCTGGGCAAGACCGACATGCTGGTGATCCCCGACCTGAGCGCCGACCCGCGCACCGCGGACAACACGCTGGTGAGCGAGGATCCGCATATCCGCTTCTATGCCGGGGCGCCGCTGATCGCGCCGCATGGCGAGGTGATCGGCATGTTGTGCGTGATCGATCATGAGCCGCGGCCCGAGGGGCTGACCCCCGACCAGCAGGCGGTGCTGGCGACGCTGGCGCGGCAGGTGATCGCGCAGCTGGAGCTTCGCTATGCGATGATCCGGCGGATGGAAGAGGATGCCGAGCGGCGGCAGCTGAACGAGCTGCTCACCGAGCGGCTGAACCAGACGCTGGCGATGATCCATGGCCTGGCGAGCCAGACCTTGCGCGCGGTGCCCAGCCGGGGGCCGGTCGAATCCTTCCAGAACCGGCTGAACGCGCTGACCGAGGCGCATGAGCTGTTGCAGCGCAAGCAATGGGCCAATGCCGACATGATGACCGTCGTCAAAAGCAGCATGGCGCGGCACGGGGCGGCGCACCGCTTCACTATATCCGGGCCGGCGGCCGCGCTGGGGCCGAAAGGGGCGATCACGACGTCGATGCTCCTCCACGAACTGGGCAGCAACGCGGTGAAATACGGGGCGCTGTCCAACGACAGCGGGCATGTGACGGTCGCGTGGGACATAAGCGGGGAGGCGGGCGACGAGGTGCTGACGCTGTCATGGACCGAGCGTGGCGGGCCGCCGGCCATCGCCCCCGCGCAGAAGAGCTTCGGCGCGAAGCTGATCGCGATGGGGCTGGGCGGAGGCGGCGCTATCCACGAGGATTATGGCGCGGCCGGCTATGCGGCGTCGTTCGAGGCGCCGCTGCGCCATCTGCAGATGGAGTGAGGCGCGGCCGATCTCGCCGGCGCCGGCGCGAGACGGCTTGCTTTCCCGATCGCGCCGGTGCCAGGTGGCGCGATGACACCACATATACGAGCGATGGTCGCGGCGGCGGCCTATGCCTTCATCACCGGCAAGAAGGTGGCGGGGCTGTACGATCATGCCGCCGGAAAGCATCTGCGGATCGCCGCGGAGGCACGGGGCGAGAGCCTGCAGGGTTTCGACGGCGACCGATCGGCGAAGTTCGGCGGCACCCTGCCCGAGATATATGATGCCGGGGACAAGGCCTATGTGTCGCTGGTGATCGATGGGATGACGGCGAGCGGTTATGACCGGGCGTCATCGGGCCATCATTCGGTCAAGGTCAGCGACCGGCAGGTGCAGGTCCACGATCATGGCGAAGGGGTGTGGTTCGCCTTCGATGTTCAGGTCGCCTGAAGCACTGGCAGGTCGCGTGAAGCAGCGGAAGGCCGCCTGAAGCCACTGCGCCATCTCCCCCCCCCCGATCATGTTCGCCATCGCATTTCATTGGCCGCGCGGAACAATGAGAGCGGCGAATCGTCTCGATCCCATCAACCGAGAACAGGAGAGTTGTCATGGGATGGATTATCGCACTCATCGTCGGGGGCATCGCCGGCTGGCTGGCCAGCATCGTGATGGGCCGTAATGCCTCGATGGGGATATTCTGGAACATCGTGGTGGGTTGCGTCGGGTCGCTGATCGGCAACGCGCTGTCCGGCCCGCTGTTCGGGATTCGCGGGAGCGTGCAGAGCTTTTCGCTGACCGGGCTGCTGATCGCCTTCGTCGGTGCGGTCGTGCTGCTGGCGATCGTCAACCTGATCCAGCGCAAGAGCGTTCGTTAAGGCTGTTCCGGGGTGGTGGCCGATCGCCGGCCTGATCCGCGCGATGAGGCCCCACCCCTGCC
>NZ_LARW01000118.1 GCF_000971055.1 Sphingomonas sp. SRS2 | reverse complement strand
TTCTTCTGCAAACTCAAAGAGTTCAAGCGCATCGCCATGCGCGCCTGCAAAACCGATCTAAGCTTCTCCGCAATGATCTACCTCGCCGCAGCCGTCATCAACTCGCGATGAATCCCCACAACCCCTAGACTTCCAACACCCAATCCCGACGCGCATAGCCCTGCGCGTAAAGTAGGGCGGTCAGATCGCCATGATCGATCCGCGCGGCCGCAGCCGCCGCCGTCCTGGGCTTCGCATGATAGGCGACGCCCAGTCCCGCCGCCTCGATCATCGGAATGTCGTTCGCGCCGTCGCCGACGGCAAGGCATTGCTCCGCCGTCAGGCCATGCGCAGCCGCTTCGGCGAGCAGCGTCTCGCGCTTGGCCGCCGCACCGATGATCGGACGGCCGACCCTGCCCGACAGCTTGCCATCGGTGAATTCAAGGACGTTCGACAGCGCGCCGGTAAAGCCGATCTCGGCGGCGACGCGATCCGCGAACAGGGTGAAGCCGCCGGAGACGAGATAACAGTCCGCCCCGCTCGCGCGCATCGTGCGGACCAGTTCGCGCGCGCCGCCCATGATCACCACGCGCTCGGCATGGCAGCGATCGATCACGGCGGCATC
The DNA here is from genome assembly GCF_000971055.1 of Sphingomonas sp. SRS2. Taxonomy (GTDB): domain Bacteria; phylum Pseudomonadota; class Alphaproteobacteria; order Sphingomonadales; family Sphingomonadaceae; genus Rhizorhabdus. The sequence continues at coordinate 29,188 of NZ_LARW01000118.1, read as the reverse complement.
GAGGCCCTTGAGCAGCATGACCCGAGCGTCGAGGGCGCCCTCGAAATCGAGCTCGCCTCGCATCGCGCGCTCGGTGATCTCCGCGATCTGCGGCTTTATACCGGCATAGTCGGCGAGTTCGTCGATGCACTCGATCGTGATCATCGTAGAATCCATGTCGGCGACGAGCATGCGTCGGCGGCGGTCCGCCTCCCGCTGGACGACGACGTCGACCCCGGCGAAGGCGTTCTCCAACGCCGCCCGTGCAGCCGCGGGATCGCCTTGGAAGCGCAGATCGCACGCGATTCCGGGTTCGATCCAGTGTGATCCGCCATTATCCGCCCCTGCTGACGCGAGTCGATCGGCGGCAGCCGAAATATCGCCCGCTTCCAGCGTTTCCGATGCTATCAGCGTCGCGATGAACACAAATGCTTCCCCATCCAAGAAATCGATCGCGCTTATTGCGGGGCCAACCGCTAGCGGCAAGTCCGCATTGGCGGTCCGGCTGGCGGAAATCGCCAACGGCGTCGTCATCAATGCCGATGCGAGTCAGGTCTATGCCGATTTACGCATCCTTTCGGCCCGCCCTGACGAAACGGAAATGGCGCGCGCGCCGCACCGGCTGTTCGGCTATCGCGACGCGGCAACCGCCTGCACGGCGGCCGACTGGGCCGAGGATGCCCGCCACGAGATCGCGTTGGCGCAAGATGCCGGCCAGCTTCCGATCATCGTCGGCGGAACCGGTCTTTATATGCGCACCCTGCTGTACGGCATCGCGCCGGTTCCCGAAATCGACCCGGCGATCCGCGCCGAAGTGCGCGCGATGTCGGTTGGCCGGGCCGCGGTCATGCTGCGCCGCGAAGACCCCGAAACCGCCGCCCGGCTCAAGCCGCAGGACATCACCCGGATCAGCCGCGCGCTGGAGGTGATCCGCTCGACCGGGCGGTCTTTATCCGTTTGGCAGCAGGAACTTAGCGGTGGAATTATCGACCAGGTCTCGATCGCGCCGGCGATCCTGCTGCCGCCGCGCGAGTGGCTTTATGCCCGCTGCAACGCCCGCTTCGAAACAATGCTGGCGCAGGGCGCTATCGAGGAGGTCGAGGCGTTGCGCACGCGCCAGCTCGACCCAAGCCTGCCGGCGATGCGGGCGATCGGCGTGCGCGACATTATCGACTGGTGCGAGGGAAACACCCTGCGCGTAGACATGGTGGAGCGTGCCCAGGCCGCTACGCGGCAATATGCCAAACGCCAATATACCTGGTTCCGCCACCAGCTGCCCGCCGACTGGTTACGAAGCGAGGCGCAACTCGATGACAATAATATTGAAGAATTTGCAATTAAATTACGTTATATGGCGTTGACAGAGTAGTTTGTTACCGATAGGGCAGCCAGCTTCAAACGAAGCGCTGCGGCGCACAAGAGGAAGTGATCATGACCGCCGAGATGACCGGAGCCGATATATTGCTGCAGGCGCTGACGGATCTCGGCGTCGAGGTCGTCTTCGGCTACCCTGGCGGCGCGGTCCTTCCGATCTATGATGCGCTGTTCAAGCAGAAGCGTATCCGTCACATCCTGGTGCGCCATGAGGCCGGGGCAGTGCATGCCGCCGAAGGCTATGCGCGTTCGACCGGCAAGTCCGGCGTCGTGCTGGTAACATCGGGCCCGGGCGCGACCAACGCCGTTACCGGCATTGCCGACGCGCTGATGGACTCCATCCCGCTGGTGGTGCTGACCGGCCAGGTTGGCACGCCGCTGATCGGTACCGACGCCTTCCAGGAATGCGATACGGTGGGCATCACCCGCCACTGCACCAAGCATAATTATCTGGTGAAGGACCCGGCCCAACTCGGCGACGTGATCCACGAGGCATTTCACATAGCGACATCCGGCCGGCCCGGTCCGGTCGTGGTCGACCTGCCCAAGGACGTGCAGGTCGCGGCCGCAAGCTATCGCAAGCCTTCGATCCAGTCGTTGCCCCACAAGGGCTACCGACCCGCCAGCAAGGCCGACACCAAGCTGATCGAAGCCGCGGTGGAGATGATCGCGGCAGCCGAGCGACCGATCCTCTATACCGGCGGCGGCATTATCAATTCGGGCCCTGTGGCCAGCCAGATCCTGCGCGACCTGGCGCGGATCACCGGTGCACCGGTAACGTCGACGCTGATGGGCCTGGGCGCTTTCCCGGCATCGAGCCCGCAGTGGCTCGGCATGTTGGGCATGCACGGCACATATGAAGCCAATATGGCGATGAACAAGGCCGATTTGATCATCTGCCTCGGCGCGCGGTTCGACGACCGGGTGACGGGCCGCCTCGACGCCTTTTCGCCGCATTCCAAGAAGATCCACATCGATATCGATCGTTCGTCGATCAACAAGACGGTGCGCGTCGACCTTGGCATCGTCGGCGACGTCGGCCGTGCGATGGAGGATATGATCAAGCTGTGGAAGGCGCGTCAGCATCAGCCACAGGATCTCGCGCCCTGGCTCGCCCAGATCGACGGGTGGCGCGCGAAGAAATGCCTGAAAATCCCGGTCTCGACCAAGGAGATCATGCCACAGCTTGCAATCCGCAAGCTGTGGGAGGCGACCCATGCAAAGAAGCCGATCATCACCACCGAGGTCGGCCAGCACCAGATGTGGGCCGCGCAGCATTTCGATTTCGAGGGGCCGAACAAGTGGCTCACCTCGGGCGGACTCGGCACGATGGGCTATGGCCTGCCCGCCGCGATCGGCGCGCAACTGGGCAACCCCAACGCCCTGGTGATCGACATCGCCGGCGAGGCGTCGATCCAGATGAACATCCAGGAACTCGGCACCGCGACCCAGTACCGCCTGCCGGTCAAGATATTCATCCTCAACAATGAATATATGGGAATGGTGCGGCAGTGGCAGGACCTCACCTATGCCGGACGCTATTCGGAATCGTACAGCGACGCCCTGCCCGATTTCGTCAAGCTGGCCGAGGCCTATGGCTGGAAGGGCGTGCGGATCGACGATCCCGCCGACCTCGAAGCCGGCATCGCCGCGATGATCGAGCATGACGGTCCGGTGATCGTCGATTGCCGGGTGGCAAAGCTCGCCAATTGCTTCCCGATGATCCCCAGCGGCGCGGCGCACACCGACATGATCCTAGAAGCCGATGATGTGGTCGGTGAGATGGATGACGAGGCCAAGGCCCTCGTCTGATCTCCCTACCCCTCGAGCAGAGAAAAGACATGCATATCAAAGAGCAAGCTACCGAGCGGCATACGCTGTCCGTGACCGTCGACAATGAGTCTGGTATCCTCGCCAGGATCGCCGGCCTGTTCTCCGCGCGCGGCTATAATATCGAAAGCCTTACGGTGGCCGACATCACCGAAGACGAGAAGATCAGCCGCATCACGATCGTTACCACCGCCACCCTCGAGGTGATCGAGCAGGTCGTGGCGCAACTCGACCGGATGATCCCGGTCCACCGCGTCACCGACCTGACCGCGCTGGGCCCGCATGTCGAGCGCGAGTTGGCGCTCGTAAAGGTGGTGGGCTCCGGCGATCACCGGATCGAGGCGCTGCGCCTCGCCGAGGTCTACCGCGCCCGTGTGGTCGATTCGACCATCACCAGCTTCATCTTCGAAGTGACCGGCGGCAGCGACAAGATCGACAAGTTCCTCGAGCTGATGCGCGAGGTCGGCCTGGTCGAGGTCGCACGTACCGGTGTCGCGGCGATCGCCCGCGGCAAAGAGGCGCTTTAGGGCCCTCACGTTAAAGCAGGCTCGACGGACGAGCCCCCGCCCGGTAGGGGGCGACCACGAATTTCAACCAAAGGGCCGTTCCCGCAACAAGGATGTCCGGCCGCGCGATAGGGAAGCAAAGAATATGCGCGTCTATTATGATCGTGATGCCGATATCGGCCTCATCAAGACCAAGAAGGTCGCCATCCTCGGCTATGGCAGCCAGGGTCATGCTCATGCGCAGAACCTGCGCGATTCGGGCGTAGCCGAAGTCGCCGTGGCGCTGCGCGCTGGTTCGGCCACCGCGAAGAAGGCCGAAGACGCCGGCTTCAAGGTGCTGTCGAACGCGGAAGCGGCGAAGTGGGCCGACATCATCATGATCCTTGCGCCCGACGAGCATCAGGCAGCGATCTACAATGACGACCTCGCGGCAAATATGAAGCCCGGCGCGGCGCTCGCCTTCGCACACGGCCTCAACGTCCATTTTGGTCTGATCGAGCCTCGCGCCGACATCGACGTGTTCATGATCGCACCCAAGGGCCCGGGCCACACCGTGCGTTCCGAATATCAGCGCGGCGGCGGCGTCCCCTGCCTGATCGCGATCGCGCAGGATGCCAGCGGCAACGCGCACGACATCGCCCTGTCCTATGCCAGCGCGGTCGGCGGCGGCCGTTCGGGCGTCATCGAGACGACGTTCAAGGAAGAGTGCGAGACCGACCTGTTCGGCGAACAGGCCGTGCTGTGCGGTGGCCTCAGCCACCTCATCATGGCAGGCTTCGAAACGCTGACCGAGGCGGGCTACGCTCCGGAAATGGCTTATTTCGAGTGCCTTCACGAGGTGAAGCTGATTGTCGACCTGATGTATGAGGGCGGCATCGCCAACATGCGCTACTCGATCTCGAACACTGCCGAATATGGTGACATCCACACGGGTCCGCGGATCATCACCGACGAGACCAAAGCCGAGATGAAGCGCGTCCTCGACGACATTCAGAAGGGCAAGTTCGTAAAGCGCTTCGTTCTCGACAACCGTGCCGGCCAGCCCGAACTGAAGGCTAGCCGCAAGCTCGTTGCAGAGCATCCGATCGAGAAGGTCGGCAACGAATTGCGCGCGATGATGCCGTGGATTGGCAAGAACCAGCTGGTCGACAAGACCAAGAACTGACCCGGCGCCCGACCGAAACGCATCGTTTCGGCTTATTGGCTTGTTCATGAGAGGCGGTGGGCGCAAGTCTGCCGCCTTTCTCATGTCGGGAGACGAAGACCATGAAGAGCCTGCCTGCCCTGATCACCGGTCTGTATCTGGCCACCGCCCTCCCCGTCATCGCGCAGGAGATGCCGCAGACGCCGCCGGGGACCTCCGACGTCCGCCGCGTCACGGCTGGCACCTACACCGTTGATCCGGGACACAGCCAGGTGGCCTTCACGGTGAACCACCTCGGCTTCAGCACATATCGCGGCATCTTCGGCGATGTGACCGGATCGATGACTATCGATCCCAAGGCGCCCGCGAAGGCGAAAGTGTCGATCGAAATTCCGATCAAGCGCGTCATGACCACTTCCACGAAGCTCGACGAGCATCTGCTGGGCGCGGACTTTTTCGACGCCGCAAAATATCCTACGGCCCGTTTCGAATCGACCTCGATCCGCGCCAGCGGCAAGACCGCCCGTATTAGCGGCAATCTGACGATCAAGGGCGTCACGAAGCCGGTGGTGCTCGACGCGGTCTTCGTCGGCGCGGGCACGATGATGGGCAAACGCACCGTCGGCTTCGACGCGACGACGACGATCAAGCGCAGCGATTTCGGCGTGAGCTACGCCATCCCGCTGGTGCCCGATACCGTTCCGCTGCAGATTTCGGTGGCATTCGAAAAACCCGAAGCCTGACGAGGGGGCCCCTTCGCCGCGGGGCCTTGCCTCGCGGCGCGCGGCCTCACACTTCGCGGTGGACAGCCCCAGCGCCGCTGATCATCATCGCCGAATGCAAGGGCCCAACCCGTCTTCACCTGCTTAGCCATGCGCAACGCCGCCGGATCGGCGCTCCTCTTCATTCTGGTCGCGGCCAATGCCGCAGCGTCGGCCGCCGATTTTCCGGCGGAGGAGCGTCCCCGTCTCGATGGCGCGCGAATGAAGTTGCTGGTCAAGGATCAGATAGCACTTGCGAGGAAGGGGCGGCTCAAGGAGGCGCAACGATCGCTGGATCGCAAGCTTGCCGCGCAGAAGGCCCCGCTAGCCCGGGCTGACCTGATCGAGGCGTTCGGCGTAGAACTCTATGGCGCCACCGCGAGCGTGGAGCAGCGCGCTGCGATCGAAGCCTCGCTCGACTATCTGTCTCGCGGCGTGGATGCCTATCGGCTGCTGCTTGGCAACGATCATGTCGAGGTCGCCACAGCGCTCGTGCGCCGGGCCGAGCTGGAACGGCTATTGCGCCCGGAGAACCCCCGCCTCTCGACCGACGTCGACTATCAGACGGCCTATCGGATTCGCATCGCGAAGCTTGGTGCGAACGCACCGATCACATTGAGCACGCTGATCCCGATGGCGCAGCTGATGGCGCTGCCTTCCCGCGCAAATGGCGACCCGGACAAGATCGAGGGTGCGGCCGCACTGCTTCGCCAGGTCATCGATGGCACCGCCGGCTCGGACGATCCGCAGATGCGGGCGCTCCATGCCGAAGCCGCCGCGACTCTGCAGGAGCTCGATACCGCTTATGGGGCAGCGCTTCCGTCTGGCCGCAGGCTCCAGCTTCTCATTCCCAACGCGGCCAGGGCATGCGGGGCGGCTTCCGCGGATGACGTCATGGTTTTCTCGGGCGATAGCGACGGGCTGCGCGTGATCCGGCAGAGATTCGCCAAGGCCCGGCTGTCGCTGCGCCCCTGCGGTGATTTGTTGCTGTTCACGCTTTCGCCGGGCACCGATCCTTCGCCCGTGCTCGACCTGCTGGGGGATATTTCGGCGGGCCGGATGAAGGGGGTGCGCATGAACCTGATCGAAGGCAGCAGCGCCTTCTCGCGCTGACCTAGATTAGCGCATCGAGCAAGCCGATCAGCGGCTTGTCCGCCGGCGGCATATCCAGTGCATGAAGATCGAGCGGGCGCAGCCATTTGATGGCGGGTGCCTCGAGCGCCTGGGGAATCCCCCGCCATTTGCGGCAGATGTAAACGAGCAGGATCATATGCCGTTCGCCAAGCGATTCGCTGGCGAAGCAGGCTGGTGCGAGGCATGCCTGCTGGACATCGATGCCCAATTCCTCATGCAATTCGCGGATCAGCGCGGCCTCGGGCAGTTCACCCTCCTCGACCTTGCCGCCGGGGAATTCCCACAGTCCGGCCATCGCCTTTCCCTGCGGCCTTTGTTGCACGAGGATGCGGCCATCGCCGTCGATCAATGCCGCCGCGACGACGATTAAGGGCTTCCCCTTATCCATAAGTATTAGGCCCTTAGCGCTTTTTTAATCTGAGACGCCTACGTAATAAGCATCTGCAGATCAAAGCGATATGGGCGACGGCCCTGTCGCGCCGAAGGAATATTATATGAGAGGCCCCCGCCGGCGCGCATGCTTCCGCGCCCTTTTCCGCGATGAGAACGGCGCTACAGCCGTGGAATATGGCCTGATACTGGCACTTATCTTCCTCGCGTTGATGACTGGCGTGATGGCGCTGGGCGACTCTGTGCGCGGCCGCTGGACCGATATCTCCAACAAGGTTTCGGCCAGCTGAGGTCGGGATGTGAGAATCGCGACTGCCGTTAACCGTTTAACAGTAACTCTGACTGTAGAAAGCAATCGTTGGCCCATGGTTACAGGCCAGCCGGGCCGGAGTTACCACCCGAAATCGGGAAGCGGGAGTTAGAGTTATGAAGTTTGTTGCAAAGCTGCTGAAGAACAACAAGGGCGCCACGGCTATCGAATATGGCCTGATCGCTGCCCTCATCGCCGTCGCCGCGATCACAGCGATGACGAGCCTCGGCAACCAGCTCCAGAAGACGTTCAACAACGTCTCCACCAACATGAAGGCAAGCTAAGCTAAGCCTTTCAACGGCTGAAGGCTGGCTTGAACGGGCGGCGGACGAAAGTCCGCCGCTTTTTTTTGCGTTCTCCTATCTCACCACCAGTTTGACCCGATCGCCGGTCCTGACGGTGTCGCCGCGCTGCATGCCGTTGAGGACGAGGAAGCGTTCGAGGGGATTGTCCGGGAAGGCCATCAGCTTCGCCAGGCTTGCGGCCGTGTCGCCAGCCTTCACCCGAACGACCCGAACCTTGAGCGGCTTGATGCCGGACGCTTCGGCAGCGCTCATCCGTCGCATGCTTTCCACCAGCGGCGCAAAGGGACCAATACCCTGCCCCGACCGCGTTATAGTCACGAAATGATACGCGGCCGCGCCATTGTCGGGCCGATAGGCGAAGACGCCGACATCAACCTGCCCGGCATTGCTGCTGGCCCCACCGAAAGCGTAGCGGAAGTCGACACCCTTGGCCTTGCCGCTTTGGATCTGGCCATAGCGGATATTGCCGCCAAGGCCCGAGAATATCTGGCTGATATAGTCGTCGAGGCCGCCCATTCCGGCCTTGCCGCCGCTAAAGCTGGCCTGCCCGCCGGATCCGCTGATCGTGACCGCGTCGTCGGCATTGTTGATCGTGTAGCCGGTGGGAACGGTGAAGGCGAGACGCTGAACCGGGAGCCTGAACTCGCGGCCCTCGACATAACCCTTGTCGGGGTTGTCGCCCCAGGTCAGTCCATCCACCGCATCGAGAAGTGCATCACGGTTGCGCTGGCCGCGCCCGGCCGCGCCGGTCTTGCTGGCTTTGTCGCGGGCGCGCTTCACCCTGTCCGCGGAATTGGGATGGGTGCTCGCCCAGCTTGGCAGGCCAGAGCGCTGCCCGCTTATCCGCGACTCCAGACTTTGCTGCGCGCCGAGTATACCCAGCATGTCGGCAGAGCCGAGCGGATCATATCCGGCGTTCGCCAGATAACGCACGCCCAGATCGTCCGCCTGATATTCCTGCGTGCGCGAAAAGCCCTTGGTGATCAGGTCCGCGCCGAGTCCGGCGCCGCGGCCGACCAGATCGCCGAGCCCGCTATTGCCCGCGACAGCGCCGACGACACCGGCGAGCACCTGAGCGATCGTGTTGGTCTGCTGGCGCTTGGCGGAATGGCGCGCGGCGACATGGCCGACCTCGTGTCCGAGCACCGAGGCCAGTTCGGCCTCATCATTCATCAGCGCAAGCAGGCCGCGCGTGACGTAAACATAGCCGCCTGGGATCGCGAAGGCGTTGTTGACCGGCGAATCGAGCAGGGTGACGGTAAAGTCCCGCTCCGAATTGGAGAGACCCGACTGGACCGCGATCTTGCGGCCGACGCGGGTCACATAGTCCGCCGCCGGCCCCTTCATCGCGCCGCCGAATTGCTGGACAAGCTGAGGATGCGCTTCGGACCCCGCCCTTTTGTCGCTGGCGGATATTGCCTGCGCCTGCGCCTGCGCCAGCGCCATGGTCGGCGCGGCGGCAAAGAGGCAGGTTGCGAATATTGCGGTCTTCATGTGTTTCTCCCGATCCCTGCCATAAAGCAGCAGCGACCTGAACGGTTCCGTTACGAAATCACCTCGGTCGAATCTAGCAGGGTGACGGTGAAATCCTCGCCGTCGGAAGACAAGCCTGACTGAACGGCGACGCGGCGACCGACGCGGGTCGCGAAATCGGCCGCAGGCCCACTCATCGCGCCGCCATAGTCGCGCAGCAGACCGGGGTGATTAAGCTCGCCCTGCTTCCTGTCGGCCGCAGACATTTTCTGGGCCGGAGCCGCCGCCAGCTGCGTGGCCGACAGAACCGCCAGAGAGCCCACCGTCGCCAACAGCCATTTCCGCATGCATCCCTCCCCTTAACAGGGCGGACTATAGCGGCAGCGCGGAGAGGATCATCCGCTTTTCGATCCGTAAGGGATGGGATCGTTCCCGAACCGAAATCAGCCGATCGCGAGGAATTTGTCGCGCCGCGCAGCGCGGATCGTCGCCGGCTTCTTGCCGGCGAGTTTGTCGAGCTCCTCACCGATCGCGGCGCCCAGCGCGGCGATCGCGGCTGCGGGATCGCGATGCGCTCCGCCCATCGGCTCGGGAACCACACGATCGACCACGCCAAGGCGCTGAAGATCGGCGGCAGTGACCTTCATCGCCTCGGCGGCTTCGGCGGCCTTGTCGCCGGTGCGCCACAGGATCGACGCGCAGCCCTCAGGCGAGATCACCGAATAGACGGCATGTTCGAACATCAGCACCTTGTTGGCGGCGGCAACCGCGATCGCGCCGCCCGATCCGCCTTCGCCGACGATCGCCGCTACCATTGGTACGCCGAGCGCGAGACAGGCTTCGGTCGAACGGGCTATCGCCTCTGCCTGGCCACGCTCTTCCGCCTGAATGCCGGGAAAGGCGCCGGACGTATCGACGAGGCTGACCACGGGCAGGCCAAAGCGATCGGCCAGCGCCATCAGGCGGATCGCCTTGCGATAGCCCTCGGGCTTGGCCATGCCGAAATTGTGCCGGATGCGCGAAGCGGTGTCGTCGCCCTTCTCGTGGCCGATAACGACAACTCTGCGGTCGCCGAGCCGGCCGAGCCCGCCAATGATCGCCTGATCGTCGGCAAAGGCGCGGTCGCCGGCCAGCGGCATGAAGTCGCTGATGAAACCCGCCACATAATCCTTGAAATGCGGTCGCTCAGGATGGCGAGCGACCTGGGTCTTCTGCCACGGCGTCAATTTGGAATAGGTATCGCGCAGGAGCTTGTCGGACTTGGCCTCCAGCTTGGAGACCTCGCTTCCGATATCCAGCGATCCGGCATGGGCGGTCGAACGGAGTTCGGCGATGCGCGCCTGCAGCTCGGCGATCGGCTTTTCGAATTCGAGATAGGCAACCATCGGCTCCGGTTAGGCGGGCAAACCCCGTCCGTCAACGAACCGCTGCATGCCCCTCTTGAACGATGCACGGCCCTTCCTATCTCGCCTGCCGTCAGCCGTCGCCAATCGGGGCGGCATGGCAGGCCCGGCGGATGTTCCGCGGGCCGACAAGGTCAACATCGCTTTTGCAAGGAAACGGACCCATGCGTACTCTTGATTTCGCTCCCCTCCTCCGGTCCTCGATCGGCTTCGAGAACCTCAATCGCCTCGTCGATTTCACCCGTGGCGAGAGCGACAGCTACCCGCCCTATAATATCGAGAAGACGGGCGACGGCGCCTATCGCATACAGATGGCGCTGGCCGGCTTCACCCGCGACGAGATCGACGTCACCGTCCAGGATAATATGCTGATCATCATCGGCCGCGCCGGCGAAGCGAACGATGGCGAGCAGCGCGAGTTCCTGCACCGTGGCATCGCCAAGCGCGCGTTCGAGCGCCGTTTCCAGCTGGCCGACACCATCAAGGTGACTGCCGCTGGCTATGACAACGGCCTGCTCAATGTCGAGCTGGTCCGCGAGATCCCCGAGCACAAAAAGCCGCGGCGCATCGCGATCGACGGCATCGAGCCCAGCCCGGTGATCGACGCAGAGCCGGCCAAGGCCGCCGCCTGACATCGCCAGCCCGATCATCCGATCGGAAGAGGAAAGCCGGGCCGTGAGGTCCGGCTTTCTGATTCTGCGGAGATTTGCCGCCCGGCGGGAAGGAGACCGGCAAAGGCTTCAGCAGCAGCCATTCCTCGATAGCGGAGCGGCTCCGGGCTCTGCCGGGGCCATGATTTGCACTATCCGACACGTTACCGTTTCTTGTTCCCTTCCCGCCTTGCATCATCCGGACACCCCTGCTAACCGGCCCGCGACCCATGCGGGGACGCCTCGGCGCCCCCTTTTCCGCATGGGGCTAAATCCATTTGGGGGATTAGACGCGCGTGGAGAATTCCGGCGGTATTCAGGCTAGCCTCAGCGGACGCTATGCGACCGCGCTGTTCGGACTGGCCCGTGACGAGAAGGCGCTAGACGCCGTTTCGGCAAGTCTTGCGACGCTTAAGGCCGCACTCGCCGATTCGGACGATCTTCGTAAGTTGACGACCAGCCCAGTCGTCTCACGCGCTCAGGCGACCAAAGCGGTTGCCGCCGCCGCATCGGTAATGGGCATCGACCCCCTCACCACCAAATTCCTCGGCGTGCTCGCGCAGAACCGCCGCCTCGGCCAGCTTGGCGCCACGATTCGCGCTTTCGGCCAGCTCGCCGCCGCGCATCGTGGCGAGACCACCGCCGAAGTCACCTCGGCCCATCCGCTCACGGCCACCCAGGTCAAGGCGCTGAAAGCCAAGCTCAAGACCGAGCTCGCCCGCGAAGTCGCGGTCGAGCTCACCGTGGATCCCTCGATCCTCGGCGGACTGATCGTCAAGATCGGCTCGCGCCAGATCGACGGTTCCATCCGCTCCAAACTGAACACCCTCGCGATTGCGATGAAAGGCTGAACATGGACATCCGCGCCGCAGAAATCTCCAAGGTCATCCGCGACCAGATCGCCAGCTTCGGCACCGAAGCACAGGTCTCCGAGGTCGGTCGGGTGCTGTCGGTCGGCGACGGCATCGCCCGCATCCACGGCCTCGACAATGTCCAGGCCGGTGAGATGATCGAATTCTCCAACGGCATCAAGGGCATGGCCCTCAACCTCGAGGCCGACAATGTCGGCGCCGTGATCTTCGGCTCGGACGCCCAGATCAAGGAAGGCGATGTCGTCAAGCGCACCGGCACGATCGTCGACGTTCCGATCGGCAAGGGTCTGCTCGGCCGCGTGGTCGACGGCCTCGGCAATCCGATCGACGGCAAGGGCCCGCTCGCCACGACCGAGCGCAGCCGCGTCGAGGTCAAGGCGCCCGGTATCATCCCGCGCAAGTCGGTCCATGAGCCGGTGCAGACCGGCCTCAAGGCGCTCGACGCGCTCGTGCCCGTCGGCCGCGGCCAGCGCGAGCTGATCATTGGTGATCGCCAGACCGGCAAGTCGGCCGTCGCAATCGACACCTTCATCAACCAGAAGACCGCCAATGCCGGCGACGACGAGAACAAGAAGCTGTATTGCGTCTATGTCGCGATCGGCCAGAAGCGCTCGACCGTGGCGCAGCTCGTCAAGACGCTCGAAGAAAATGGCGCAATGGAATATTCGATCGTGGTTGCCGCGACCGCGTCCGATCCCGCCCCGCTTCAGTATCTCGCACCCTACACCGGCGTGACGATGGGCGAATATTTTCGCGACAACGGCATGCACGCGCTGATCGTCTATGACGATCTGTCGAAGCAAGCCGTCGCTTACCGCCAGATGTCGCTGCTGCTGCGTCGCCCGCCGGGCCGCGAAGCCTATCCGGGCGACGTGTTCTATCTCCACAGCCGCCTGCTGGAGCGCGCCGCCAAGCTGAACGACGCCAATGGCAACGGCTCGCTGACCGCGCTGCCGATCATCGAAACCCAGGCGGGCGACGTCTCGGCCTACATTCCGACCAACGTGATCTCGATCACCGACGGGCAGATCTTCCTTGAAACCGACCTGTTTTATCAGGGCGTCCGTCCGGCCATCAACGTCGGCCTGTCGGTGTCGCGCGTCGGCTCCGCCGCGCAGACCAAGGCGATGAAGAAGGTCGCCGGTTCGATCAAGCTCGAGCTCGCCCAGTATCGCGAAATGGCTGCCTTCGCGCAGTTCGGCTCGGACCTCGACGCCTCGACCCAGCGCCTGCTGAACCGCGGAGCGCGCCTGACCGAGCTACTCAAGCAGCCGCAATTCCAGCCCCTGCCCTTCGAAGAGCAGGTCGCGTCGATCTTCGCCGGCGTGAATGGCTATCTCGATACCATTCCGACCAGGGACGTGACGCGCTTCGAAGCCGGCTTCCTCGCCGAAATGCGCTCGAAGCACGCCAAGGTTCTCACCGCGATCCGCGACAGCAAGGACCTCTCGGCGGACTCGACCGCCGCACTGAAGTCGGCGCTCGAAGCGTTCGTGAAGACCTTCGCCTAACATACGGATCCTTCACCCGATTTTCGGATCGGGTGGAGCAGGACAGAAGAGACAAGACTAGATGGCAAGTCTCAAGGCCCTCAAGGTCCGCATCACTTCGGTGAAGTCGACCCAGAAGATTACCAAGGCGATGAAGATGGTCGCCGCAGCCAAGCTGCGCCGTGCGCAGATGGCGGCGGAGGCCGGGCGTCCCTATGCCGAACGTCTCGACGCGGTCATGTCGAGCCTGGCGTCGAAGGTGACGGTTGGCCCGCAGAGCCCGAAGCTTCTCGCGGGCACCGGCAACGATCAGGTCCACCTGCTCGTCGTCGCGACCTCGGAGCGCGGCCTCGCCGGTGCGTTCAACACCAACATCGTCCGCGCCGCGCGCAAGGCGGCCGAGAGCCTGATCGCGCAGGGCAAGACGGTGAAGTTCTATCTGATCGGCAAGAAGGGCCGTGCGGTCATCCAGCGCCTCTTCCCCGGCAAGATCGTCCATCAGGTCGACCAGACCCACATCAAGAACGTCGCCTTCTCCGACGCGCATGTCGTGTCCGAAGACCTGATCGCACGCTATGCGGCAGGCGAGTTCGATGTCGCTCACCTGTTCTTCGCGAAGTTCCAGTCGGCGCTGGTTCAGGATCCGACGGAAATCCAGATCATTCCCGTCCCGCTCACGCCGGCCAGCGGTGCTGAGACGGCGGGGGCCTCGGCTGCGGTCGAATATGAGCCCGACGAGGAGGAAATCCTCGCCGAACTGCTGCCGCGCAACATCGCGGTCCAGCTGTTCCGCGCGATGCTGGAGAATGCCGCGTCCGAGCAGGGCAGCCGCATGACCGCGATGGACAACGCGACCCGCAATGCCGGCGAGATGATCAACAAGCTGACGATCCAGTACAACCGGACCCGTCAGGCCGCGATCACCACCGAGCTTATTGAAATTATCGCTGGCGCGGAAGCGCTGTAGCACATCGAAGGACTGGCGCCGAAGCGCTGTAAAAGATCAGAGGCAGGAAACAGACCATGGCTAAAGCCCCCACCACCCCCACGAGCACCGGCCCGAAGAGCGTCGGCCGCATCTCGCAGGTCATCGGCGCCGTCGTCGACGTCAGCTTCGATGGCGAGCTTCCCGCGATCCTGAACGCGCTCGAGACTTCGAACAACGGCAACCGCCTTGTTCTCGAAGTCGCTCAGCACCTCGGCGAGGGCACCGTCCGCACGATCGCGATGGACGCCACCGACGGCCTGACCCGTGGCCAGGAAGTCACCGACACCGGCTCGCAAATCCGCGTGCCGGTCGGCCCGATGACGCTCGGCCGCATCCTCAACGTGATCGGTGAGCCGATCGACGAGCGCGGACCGGTCAACGCGACCCAGACCGCACCGATCCATGCAGAGGCCCCGCTGTTCGTCGATCAGTCGACGGACGCGAGCATCCTCGTCACCGGCATCAAGGTCATCGACCTGCTCGCGCCTTACGCGAAGGGCGGCAAGATCGGCCTTTTCGGCGGCGCCGGCGTGGGCAAGACCGTGCTCATCCAGGAGTTGATCAACAACATCGCCAAGGGCCATGGCGGCACCTCGGTGTTCGCAGGCGTCGGCGAGCGTACCCGCGAGGGTAACGATCTCTATCACGAGTTCCTCGACGCGGGCGTGATCGCCAAGGATGCCGACGGCAATCCGACCCCCGAGGGTTCGAAGGTCGCCCTGGTGTTCGGTCAGATGAACGAGCCGCCAGGCGCCCGTGCGCGCGTTGCGCTGTCGGGTCTGACGATCGCCGAATATTTCCGCGATGTCGAAGGCCAGGACGTGCTGTTCTTCGTCGACAATATCTTCCGCTTCACTCAGGCGGGTTCGGAAGTGTCGGCGTTGCTTGGCCGTATTCCTTCGGCGGTGGGCTATCAGCCGACCCTGTCGACCGACATGGGCGCGCTGCAGGAGCGCATCACCTCCACCAACAAGGGTTCGATCACCTCGGTGCAGGCGATCTACGTGCCTGCCGACGATCTTACCGATCCGGCGCCGGCCACGTCCTTCGCCCACTTGGACGCGACCACCAACCTCAACCGCGCGATTTCGGAGCTGGGCATCTACCCGGCGGTCGATCCGCTCGACTCCACCTCGCGCATGCTCGAACCGCGTATCGTCGGCCAGGAGCATTACGAGACCGCCCGCGCCGTCCAGGAGACGCTGCAGAAGTACAAGTCGCTGCAGGACATCATCGCGATCCTCGGCATGGACGAGCTTTCCGAAGAGGATAAGCTCACCGTGCAGCGCGCCCGCAAGATCCAGCGCTTCCTGTCGCAGCCGTTCCACGTCGCCGAGGTCTTCACCGGCATCAGCGGCAAGTTCGTCTCGATCGAGGACACCGTGAAGTCGTTCAAGGCGGTCGTCGAAGGCGAGTATGACCATCTGCCGGAAGCCGCCTTCTACATGGTCGGCGGCATCGACGAAGTCGTCGAGAAGGCCAAGAAGCTGGCTGCTGAAGCGGCCTGATGACGAATGGCCTGCGCCTCGGGGACGCGGTCAACGAACTCTGCCCCTGGTCGGGTGATCCGATCTCGGCAGACTCGCTGACCCTCTACAAGGGGCAGGTCGTCGGCTTCTGCAACACCGGCTGCCGGGACAAGTTCGAAAAGGCCACCACGGCGTTCGACCTTGCCCTCGCAGCGAAACAGGATTGATCATGGCAGATCTGCACTTCGAACTCGTCACCCCCGAAAAGCTCCTCCGCTCGGAGGAAGTCTATATGGTGGTGGTGCCCGGCACCGAGGGCGACTTCGGCGTGCTGGCGGGACACGCACCGTTCATGTCCGTGGTCCGTCCGGGCGAGCTTGCGATCTATTCGGGGCCCAACACGGTCTCGGCGCGCATTCAGGTCGAGGGCGGCTTCGCTGAAGTCAACGAGAAGGGCCTGACGGTACTGGCGGAACAGGCAACCGAAGCCTGATCCTCCTGCATATCGGCTGAAGAATGGCCCGGACCGCTCCAGCGGCCGGGCCTTTTTTGTCAGTCCTCGACGAAATCCTTGAGCCGGCCCAACGCATCGTCCCATTGCCGGGCAACCCGATCGAGATAGGCGCGCGCCTCGTCGAGCGGCACGGGGCGGCAGGCGAAGCGGCTCTCCCGCCCCTGCCGGATACTCTCGACCAGACCTGCCTCCTGCAAGACGCGCAGATGCTTGGTAACGGCCTGGCGGGTCAGGCTGGTGTCAGCCGACAGCATCGTGATTGAACGGGTAGCTCCGTCGCTCAGCGTCATCAGCAGCGATAGCCGGGTCCGGTCGCCGAGCGCCGCGAAGATTGGCGCAGGATCGCCTGTCCTTGCCGCGTCAGCCATCGACATGGATCCGGATGTTCGCAATCTGCGCCGTCCAGCCACCGCCGTTCATGCGCAGCGCTTCATCGCGGCGGTAGGCGGGCACCCTGTCGAAACCGGACTCGGTGATCGTCAGATGTGTTCCACCGTCGCGCGATTCGAGCCGGAACTCGACGAGCGTCGGCTCCTCCGCCGAATAATCGATCGCAGGATCCACGGCGTAAGGATGCCAGGTGAAGGCGAAGCGATAAGGCTCCTCCATAGCCACGGTGCGGGCATTCCAGCGAACATGCTCAAAGCCCTCATGGGTGATATGGCCGCTGCTCATCTCGCCAACCGCGAAAGGCCCGTCGAGCCTGACCCGGAACCATTCGCCGAACTCGCGATGATCGGTCAGCGCGCGCCAGACACGCTCGACGGATGCACTGAGCTGTATCTCACGTTCGATGCTATTAGGCATATGGGCAACCTCCTGGTTGCTATTTAGGCTATGGCGCTAAACATGCAACCTATAAGTTGCGTTCAGTAATGTTCCCACCATTGCTCATGACAGCGACGACCTGTGGCAAGAACGCGCCGAATAACCGATGCTCAGATGAGCACACAGGCAACGTTAACGGATTCGTGCTTAATTGCCGGCCAATGACCGCCTTGAACACCGAGCAACTCAACCAAGTCACCTATTTGTCGGGGATTACCGCCGGAGGCATTGTCGCGGCCCAGAGTTTCTGGACCTGGAATGACGATAGCCCGGCCACCTACGGCCTAGACACCTATGCGGCGAAATGGGGCAGCGGCGCACCGGGCAGCGGCGCGACCATCAACTATGTCTTCGACGCCGCGTCGAACTGGACCGTGGTCGAGCGCGAGGCCTTTGTCTCGTCGATGAAGCTTTGGTCGGCGGTCGCCAACGTCACCTTCGTCGAAAGCACCGCGGGAACCGCCCGTTTCACCATCAAGCGCGCCGACGATGACACCGCATCGGGTGGCCAGGACCGATTCTGGCCCACCTCGGTCGGCTCCTCCCTGCTTGGCGTCGCCTCAAGTGGCCATCTCGCCATCGACGCCAGCGCCGACGCCTTCGGCCCGCTGGGCGGCAGCTTCACAGAGATGGGCGGCTATCCGTGGATGACGATGCTCCACGAGATCGGCCATGTCCTGGGTCTCGGCCATGCGGGGCCCTATGACAGCGGCGCCGGCATCGATGAGAGCCCGTACACCGCCTATGATTCGTCCGCGTGGTCGATCATGTCCTATAACGACGAGACCGACACCAGCACCGGCATCAGGCATAGCTGGGGCAGCAGCCAGAGCAGCGACGGCTTTCGCTACGGCAATGTGCCGACGACGTGGATGCCGCTCGATATCGTCGCGATCCAGCGCGTCTATGGCGTGGCGGTCAACACGCCGCTGGCGGGAGGCCAGACCTATGGCTTCCACAGCAATATTAAGGGCGCAATCGCCGACTATTTCGACTTCACGGTGAACGCAAAGCCGATCGTGACCCTGTGGAACAAGGGCGTCGGCAACACGCTCGACCTGTCGGGCTTTTCGACGGCATCCAACGTCAACATGACCGACGGCGCTTTCAGCAGCGTCGCCGGGCTGACCAACAACCTCGCTATCGCCTATGGCACACGCATCGACACGGTCGTCACCGGCGCAGGCGCGGACACAATCGTGGCGAACGACAACAGCGACAACATTCTGGGTGGCGCTGGCGCGGACTCGATAACCGGCGGCGCAGGCAACGATCATCTGTACGGCGGCGGCACCGTCGCGGTGCCCGGCGATGGCGCCGATACCATTAACGGCGGTGCGGGCGGCGATTATATTCAGGGCAATGCCGGCGACGACCGGCTCAATGGCGGCGACGGGTTCGATCGCATCCAGGGCGGCCAAGGCAACGACAATATCCAGGGTGGGTCCGGTAACGACACCGTCAACGGCAATCTCGGCAACGACAGCATCGACGGCGGCGAGGGCAATGATTCACTGCGCGGCGGACAAGGCGGCGACAGCATCATCGGCGGCGCAGGCAATGACGTCCTGCTTGGCGACCTCGGCGCGGACACGCTGAGCGGAGGAACCGGCCTCGATACCTTGATGGGCGGCGGCGATGCCGATGTCTTCAATTTCGCCGGCGGCGAAGCGAGCTTCACCAACAATGGCGTTGGAGCCGACCTTACCGACTCAATCACCGACTTCGCCGATGGCATCGACCGCATCCATATGGGACTCGGTCTGCCAAGCGCGGTGCTGCAAGGCAGCGCCTTCACTACGCTGGGCCCGGCCGCAGTCAGCGCGCAGCAGCTTCTTGACGCCCGGTCCGGCTTCACAGATGTCGCCGCCCTTAAGGTCGGCGACGACACCTATATTTTCTACGATGTGAGCGCGTCCGCGGCGATCGAAGCCTTCGAGCTGAACGGTTTTGCCGACCCCGCCGCGATCACAGTCGCCGATTTCATCTGATCACTTCGGCAGCGTTACCCTGGGTTCACCGACGAACGGTTTGATCCCGAATAAAGGCAAACCCGCCGGGACAATAGATGACGCCGTCCCTGACCACCATCGAGATGGTCTTGATCGTCTTAATCGCCTTGATCGATCCGCCCCGGATCATGCCGCGGGCAACCATGTCAGCAACAATCCCTGGGCTGCTCAACCCGTGAAGCGGCAAATGGCGAGTTAACCGTTTCTGAGGGCTTTCGCGTTACTGCAATCCTGTTCGGTCGAGGTTTGGCCGCCCGGAGAAGAGTTTGCGATGAGTGCTTTCGGCAAGCGTGGATCGATGACGCACGGCGCGAAGCCCGCTTTTGGCGTGGCCCGGCCGATGCAGGGCGATACCGCGCCCGGACCGCTGACCGGTGGACTGCAATTCCCGCCTCTCGATGCTGTGCCGCTGTCCGGCTCCGATCCGTTCGCGGGAATGCCGAGCTTCGACGATCCCATCAATGTCGACGAGAATGATGTCGCATTGCCGAAGCACGCCGACGCAATGGCGCGGCTCGCTATCCGTGAGGCCGCCTCGGGCGACGCCGGCAACTCTAGGGTCGAAGGTTTCGAAGCCTCTATCCACAAGATCAAGGAGCAGGTGCTTCCCCGCTTGCTCGAGCGCGTCGATCCGGAAGCCGCCGCCTCGCTAAGCAAGGACGAGCTGGCCGAGGAATTTCGGCCGATTATCGGTGAGGTGCTTGCCGAACTGCGCATCACTCTCAACCGACGCGAGCAGTTCGCACTCGAAAAGGTGCTGGTCGACGAGTTGCTCGGGCTCGGGCCGCTTGAGGAACTGCTCGCCGATCCGCTGATCACCGACATCATGATCAACGGCCCGAACCAGACTTATGTCGAGCGCAAGGGCAAGCTTGAACTCGCCAAGATCAATTTCCGCGATGAGGAGCATCTGTTCCAGATCGCCCAGCGGATCGTGTCCAAGGTCGGCCGCCGCGTCGATCAGACCACGCCGCTCGCAGATGCCCGTTTGCTCGACGGTAGCCGCGTCAACGTGATCGTGCCGCCGCTGTCACTGCGCGGCACCGCGATCTCCATCCGTAAATTCTCGTCCAAGCCGATCACGCTAGACCTGATGGCGCGCGGCGGATCGATGAGCGAGAAGATGGCGACGCTGCTCAAGATCGCGGGCGCGAGCCGGTTCAACGTCGTCATCTCCGGCGGCACCGGCTCGGGCAAGACGACAATGCTCAATGCGCTGTCAAAGATGATCGACCCCGGCGAGCGCGTGATCACGATCGAGGATGCCGCCGAATTGCGGCTGCAGCAGCCGCACTGGCTCCCGCTCGAAACCCGCCCCGCCAACCTCGAGGGTCAGGGCCAGATCTCGATCCGCGATCTCGTCGTCAACGCGCTGCGTATGCGTCCCGACCGGATCATCCTCGGCGAAATTCGCGGCAGCGAGTGTTTCGACATGCTCGCGGCGATGAATACCGGCCATGACGGCTCGATGTGCACCCTCCACTCCAACAGCCCGCGCGAGGCGCTGGCGCGCATGGAGAACATGGTGATGATGTCGGACATCAAGGTGCCGAAGGAAGCGATCTCGAAGCAGATCGCCGACTCGGTCGACATGATCGTTCAGGTCAAGCGCCTGCGCGACGGCTCCCGCCGCGTGACGAGCATTACCGAAGTGCTCGGCATGGAAGGCCCCGTGATCATCACGCAGGAGCTGTTCAAGTTCGAATATCACGCCGAGGATTCGGAAGGGAAGATCGTCGGCGACTATGTCTCGTCCGGCCTGCGCCCCTATTCGATCGAAAAGGCCCGGCAGTTCGGATTCGACCAGCCCCTGCTTGAAGCCTGCCTCTGATCCGGGTCGGTCACACGCCTTTGATCCACAGTGCCGCGCAATAGGCTGCGGCAACCAGCGACAGCACCGATATCAGCGGCCAGGGCATCCACCCTGCCCTTCCCCAGATGCGATCAGCCTCGCGCCGGCGGTGGCGCCACCAGTCCGCCGCGACGGACAGTAGCGCCAGTGCGACGAACGACAGCGTCGGCCATGCGTAATCCGATTGCACCTTGCGCGATCTCCGTCATCATTACGCGGATGTTCCATATCGGGAGAGCTTCGTTGCGCCACATGTTTCTTGCCACCGCCGCCGCATTCATAGCGATAGCCCCCGCCGCCCCCGCCGCGGCGGCCAAGGTCGATCCCGCGATCGCCAAGGCCATCGCCGATCCCCAGCGCAGCGAGGCCAACCGCGCCCGGGATGTCTATCGCCATCCTGCCGAAACGCTGGCCTTCTTCGACGTTAAGCCCGAGCAGACCGTGATCGAATATTATCCGGGCGGCGGCTGGTATACCGAGATCCTGGCGCCCGCACTGCGTGGCAAGGGCCGCTATGTCGCGATGCCGCCATCATCCGAGCGCAGTCTCGCCCCGGTCAAGGCCATGCTGGAAAAGAACAAGGACCGGTTCGGAGCGGTCGAGCTCGTTCCATTCAGCGCGACCGAAGCTTCGACCTTTCCCGCCGGTACCGCCGACCGTGTACTGACCTTCCGCAACGTGCACAATTTGATGATGAATGGCGATGCGGTGGCGGCGAAGGCCTTTGCCGACTTCTATGCAGCGCTGAAGCCGGGCGGCATATTGGGCGTGGTCGACCATCGCCTGCCCGAGAGCAAGGATAGCGCGCTGGAAAAGAAGAGCGGCTATCTAAAGAAGTCGACGATCATAAAACTTGCGACCGCCGCAGGCTTCAAGCTGGTTGGCGAGTCAGAGATCAATGCCAATCCGAAGGATACGCATGACTGGCCAGACGGCGTCTGGACATTGCCGCCGACGCTCAAGCTCGGCGACGTCGACCGCACGAAATATCAGGCGATCGGCGAAAGCGACCGGGTAACGCTCAAATTCGCGAAACCCTGATATGAATGGCGTTCGGGAGAGGCCAAAGCCTCTCCGAACGTCACTTCAGCTTGTCGATCTGCTCCTGCATGGCGGCAAGCTGCGCCTTCAGCGCGTCGACTTCGGTACGCGGCGGAGTTGCGCCGGTCGTCGCGGCGGCGCCCGTCGTCGCTGCGGGGCTGCCCGGCGTGGGCTTGAACGCGCTGGCCGCCGCTTCGAACATCTCCATGTTGCGCTTGGCGATCTCGGCGAAAGGACCTCCGGCAAAAGCCCCTTCCATCGCCTGACGAAACTGCGTCTGATTGCGACGGAACGCATCCATCGACGCTTCGAGATATTGCGGGACCATCGACTGCATGGAATCGCCGTAGAGCGAGATCAGTTGGCGCAAGAAGCTGACGGGAAGCATCGTCTGTCCGCGGGTTTCTTCTTCCATGATGATCTGCGTCAGGACATTGTGGGTGATGTCCTCTTCGGTCTTCGCGTCGATAACCTTGAAATCGCGCCCTTCGCGCGTCATCGCCGCAAGATGGTCCAGCGTGATGTAGCTCGATGTTTCAGTATTATACAGCCGGCGATTAGCGTATTTCTTGATGATAACCGTTCCGGAGCCGTCCGATGATTTCGCCATGATACCCCACCTGCCGACAAATGTTGCAGACAGCATAGCATCAAATCTTTCCGCGCCGCAACACAGACCGCGGCCGCTCCCCCTGTTCCTCGATATGCTGCGCAACGAAACTGCTGCGGAACCCGCCAGGATGCGAACCGCGCTCGCCGGGCTGAAGGCATATCAGGCCGCACCGCGCCAACCACGGCCGCCTTTGCCTCCAGTAATCGCGCGTATCGGCCGGGTTTCGCTGCGCAGCTACGGCGCGGGAGGCAGCCCCGTCCTGTTCGTGCCATCGCTGATCAACGGGTCCGAGATTCTCGACCTGACCTCGGAAAACTCGATGATGCGGGGCCTTGCCGCGCGCGGCGCCGATCCGGTGCTGCTCGACTGGGGAACGCCCGACGCAACCGAACGCAACCTGAGCGTGAGCGGCCATGCCGAGAGCTATATCGTCCCGGCGCTCGACCTGCTCGGCAAGCACGCCGTTCTGGCGGGATATTGCCTGGGTGGAACGATGAGCATCGCAGCGGCAATGCTGCACCCGCCCAAAGCGCTGATCCTCATTGCCACGCCATGGGATTTTGGCGGATTTCCTTCGCAGACGCGAAACGATCTCCTCGGAATCTGGCGCGCTGCGGAATCGATCGCCGAAAATTTCGGCCTGCTGCCTGCGGAAGTGCTGCAACAGATATTCTGGCGGATCGATCCGGCGCGGACCGTGGCAAAGTTCGAACAGTTTGCCGGCAAGGACCCCCTCAGCGCCGAAGGGCAGAATTATATCGCCGTCGAAGATTGGGCAAATGACGGGCCACCGCTGACGCTGGCCGCCGGACGCGAACTCATGGAATCGCTCATGGCCGGCAATGCGAGCGGCGCGGGCGAATGGAAGGTCGGCGACCGCACCATAGATCCGTCGGCGCTGAAAATGCCGCTGCTCAACATCGTCTCGACAACCGACCGGATCACGCCGGCGGCGAGCGCATGGCCCGGCGGCGAGCGTATCGAACTCGCTGAAGGTCATGTCGGCATGGTGGTGGGGAGAAAAGCCCCCGCGTCGCTATGGTCCAGCCTCGTGTCATGGCTTTCGCAACTGCGGGACTCCTGATAGGTCGGCCATCCAAAATCACAGCGTGAGTCGGCGAAAGCAGTTCCGCAACGCCGTTCGCATACGCAATATCGAGCAGGAGCGAGCATGACCGACATCGTGATCACCGGAGCCAAGCGCACTGCGGTAGGCAGCTTCCTCGGCGCCTTCGCCACGACCCCTGCCCATGTTCTCGGTCAGCAGGCGATCGTCGCCGCCCTTGCGCAGGCCGGCGTCGATGCCGCCGACGTCCAGGAGGTCATTCTCGGCCAGGTTCTCTCCGCGGGACAGGGCCAGAACCCGGCCCGGCAGGCGGCGATAAACGCGGGCATCCCTAAAGAGGCGACCGCTTTCGGCATCAATCAGGTCTGCGGATCCGGACTGCGCGCCGTCGCGCTTGCCGCGCAGGCGATAAAGTGCGGCGATGCCCGTATCGTCGTCGCGGGCGGACAGGAGAATATGTCGCTGTCGGTCCACGCCAAGGCCTTACGCGCGGGCGCCAAGATGGGCGACGTCTCGCTGGTCGACACAATGATCGTCGATGGTCTGACCGATGTGTTCAACGGCTATCATATGGGTATCACCGCCGAGAATCTGGCCGAGAAATATCAGATCGGCCGCGCGGAGCAGGACAGCTTCGCAGTCGCCAGCCAGAACAAGGCGGAGGCCGCGCAGGCTGCGGGCCGCTTTGCGGCGGAGATCGTCCCCATCACCATCAAAGGCCGCAAGGGCGACACCATCGTCGACCAGGACGAATATATCCGCGCCGGCGCGACAATCGATGCAATGGCCGGGCTGAAGCCGGCGTTCAAGAAGGACGGCACCGTCACCGCCGCCAACGCCAGCGGGATCAATGACGGCGCGGCCGCGCTCGTGCTGATGTCCGCCGAGGATGCGGCAACGCGCGGCAGCCCGATACTTGGCCGGATCGCCAGCTGGGCGACCTGCGGGGTAGATCCTTCGATCATGGGCATCGGCCCCGCCCCCGCCAGCAAGCTCGCCCTGGAAAAGGCCGGATGGGCGCTTTCCGATCTCGACCTGATCGAAGCAAACGAAGCCTTTGCGGCGCAGGCGCTGGCGGTCGGCAAGGAACTCGGCTGGAATGGCGATGTCGTCAACGTCAATGGCGGCGCGATCGCGATCGGCCATCCGATCGGTGCGTCGGGCGCGCGCGTGCTGACCACTCTGCTGTATGAGATGGCGCGCCGTGACGCGAAAAAGGGCCTGGTTACGCTGTGCATCGGCGGGGGCATGGGCATCGCCATGTGCATCGAGCGATAATCCCGCGAAAATCGCCCTAACTGCCTGTTTTTCGCGCAGCGCTTAACCCGAACTACATCATTCTAAAGTCTAATCCTCGCGGGATATTCCAACCGAGGAAGCAAGATGTCCGGGGCCATAGAACAGCAGTCGGTGCAACAGGGAAAGCGGACGCGGCAGCGCGACAGCCTGCTGCTCATGGGTACGATCAAGGCGGCGGGCGACTATGCACGCCAGACGCAGCCGATTCGCGTCCGTAACCTGTCCTCGACCGGACTGATGGCCGATTCGCAGGTCGACTATGACCTTGGCGCGAGCGTCGAGATCGGCCTGCGCGGGATCGGCATCGTCGCGGGGGAAATCATATGGGTCCGCGATGGCCGGATGGGAATCACCTTCGGAGAGACCATCGATCCCAAGCGCGCGCGCCAGCCCGTCGTCGCCAAGACCGACGACCATCTGCGTAAAATTGTCGATATCGGGAAAATCCGCCGCCCTGGATTGAGGATCGACTGACCCTCAATCCCCTTGGGTGGCGTTAATGATCAGAGGCGCGCGAGGGCTTCCTTGATCCTCAATTTCTGCTTCTTCAGTTGGCTGATCAGCACCGTATCCGGTGCAGGCCGTCGAGACTCCGCTGCGATCCGGGCTTCGATCCCGGCGTGCTTCGCGAGCATTGCGTTCGAGTGGGTAGTCAACATCTAGGCTGTCTCCTTTCACTCCGACTGGGCCGATCAATAAATCACGATTTGCATCACCTGTCTCGTCCAAAAACAGGGTTGATCCGATGTTGAACACGATTGGCCGTGACGGTCGGGAAACGCACCTGTTTGACGTCCAGGCGCTTCGCGACTTGAGCGTCGGTGCTCTCTGCCGCTAGATTGGCGCGCGGCAGTAGCGGGTGCGGAGCGAGTCGATTGGACCATGAAATCATTGCGCGGCGAATCGAACTGCTCCGGCAGGAACATGGCGACCTGGATGCGGCCATCGAAGCCCTGCTGTCCGCGCCCGCGATCGACCAGCTTCAGATTGCCCGGATCAAGAAGCGCAAGCTGCGACTGAAGGACGAGGTCACGCAGCTGGAGGATATGCTGATCCCCGATATAATAGCCTGAACATCCTGCCGGCGAAGGCTGGCAGACTATTCCTCGCGGCTGACCTTCTCGTTACGCTCATGGCGCTCTTGCGCCTCAACCGTCATCGTGGCGATCGGGCGGGCTTCGAGGCGGCCCAGCGAGATCGGCTCGCCAGTAACTTCGCAATAGCCGTATTCGCCTTCTTCGATCCGGCGCAACGCAGCGTCGATCTTAGAGATGAGCTTGCGCTGCCGGTCGCGGGTGCGCAGTTCGATCGACCAGTCGGTCTCGCTCGACGCGCGGTCGGTAAGGTCGGGTTCGCGCAGTGAATCAACCTGAAGTTGTTGCAGTGTCCCGGCCGATTCCTTGAGAATCGACTCCTTCCACATGAGCAACTTGGCCTTGAAATAGGCGAGTTGCCGATCATTCATGAAAGGCTCGTCCGGTGATGGTGTGTAACCGTCGAGATTTGTCGCAGACACGTTCACCGGTTCCCGACCATCAAAAACACCACTCAGCGACGATGCCATCCGACTCTCCGCTTTGCCTCGACTGCCGCGCCGGCCTACATGCCGGTGCCGCTGGTCGCCCGCCGCGGGCTATAGACAGCACGACGCCCACGCACAAGGTGCGAACCTGTGCGCGGGCGCAGAAACTTGGGGATTATTCGGGATGGCTCAGCCGGCCGGCGGCGCGCTCCCCTTGGCCGCAGCTTCTAGTTGTGCCTGGGTCATGCCAATTATCGGGCCGTTTGGACCCTGGGCAATTGCGCTTTTGGGCAGTTTGGCCTTTGCGTTCGGAGTCGCCAGGGTGACGAGATCGCCTTCGACAGCTTCGATGGTGCCGACAGCGCCGCCATTCTGATCGCTCACGGCCGTGCCGGGCTTCAGGGACGCCAGAAACTGCTGCTGAGCGCTGGCCGCGGCACCCTGCGCAGCGGCCTCGAGCTCCACCTTGGTCATGCCGATCAGCAGCCCCTTATCGCTCTGCGCGAAGGCTGAAGTCGGAACACTGGCCTTGACGACACCGGTGTCGATCACCGCCATATCGCCCGTAACCGACGCAATGGTGCCGACCGCACCGCCCTTGGCGTCCATCACCGCCGCTCCCGCCGTGACATTGGCTTTCGCCGGAGCGGCTGCCGCAGGAGCGCCCTGAGCGAAGGCCGGCGCGGCCACACCGGCCGTCAGCAAAGCAGTAGCAAGAAAAGCAGTTCGCAAAGTCACATCGATACTCCTCTTTGGGTCAGTCGAGAGAATGACGCACAAAGGCGCGTGCCGGTTCCAGTCCGTTTCGATGGATCGCGCCCCGGGCGGGGCGAAACGACCGTCAATTCGTCTCAGGCGCGCAACCTCATCGCGCTTCGATGGTTGGTGCGGGCGGTTGCGTGGCTCGCGCATCGAGGCCATAGGGCGGCGATGCACGATATCCGCCTGATCCGCGACGAACCCACCGCCTTCGACGCCGCTCTGCGCCGCCGCGGCGTGGCGCCGATGTCCCCTTCCCTGCTCGCGCTCGACGAGCGCCGCCGGGCGATCACCACCGAATTGCAGGTCGCGCAGGCGCGCCGCAACGATGCCTCCAAGGCGATCGGCCAGGCCAAGGCGCAAAAGGATGAGGCGACCGCAGCGACGCTGATGGCCGAGGTGGCGGCGCTCAAGGAGAAGATGCCTGCGCTCGAAGCCGAGGGAAGCGAAGTGGACGCGGCATTTCAGTCGGCGCTCGCGGCGATCCCGAACCTCCCGGCCGATGACGTGCCCGAGGGTGCGGACGAAAGCGGCAATGTCGAGCAGCACCGTTGGGGCAATCCGCCGAGCTTCGATTTCGTCGCCCGCGAACATCCCGATTTCGCCGGACCGCTAGGGCTCGATTTCGAATCCGCCGCGCTGATATCGGGGGCGCGCTTCGCCGTGCTCAAGGGCGGGATCGCCCGGCTCCAGCGCGCGCTGGGCGCGTTCATGCTCGATCGCCAGACCGCCGCCGGCTTCACCGAGGTGATCCCGCCACTGCTGGTGCGGGACGAGGCGGTGTTCGGCACCGGCCAGCTTCCGAAGTTCGCCGAGGATCTGTTCCAGACCACCGACGGCCGCTGGCTGATCCCCACCGCCGAGGTCAGCCTGACCAACATGGTGCGCGAGCAGATATTGGGTGAAACGGAGCTGCCACTGAAGTTCACCGCGCTGACCCAGTGCTTCCGGTCGGAAGCCGGCGCAGCTGGGCGCGACACGCGCGGCCTGATCCGTCAGCACCAGTTCGAGAAGGTCGAGCTGGTCGCGATCACGACCCCCGAACAATCGGATGCCGTCCACGCCGAGATGACCCGCGCCGCCGAGGCCATTCTCGAAGAGCTGGCCCTGCCCTATCGCCGGGTGATGCTGTGTACCGGCGACATGGGCTTCACCGCGCGCAAGACCTTCGACCTCGAAGTGTGGCTGCCGGGCCAGGCCTGTTATCGCGAGATCAGCAGCATCTCCAACTGCGGCGACTTCCAGGCGCGGCGCATGAACGCGCGCTATCGGCCGACGGGCGAAAGCAAGGGCACTCGCTTCGTCCACACCCTCAACGGCTCGGGTCTCGCGGTCGGCCGCACGCTCGTCGCGGTGCTCGAGAATTATCAGCGCGCAGATGGCTCCGTGGCGATCCCGGAGGCGCTGCTTCCCTATATGGGCGGACTCACCGAGCTGCGCCCCGCATGATCATATTGCCGTCCTGCGGCAAACTGTTCTCAAAGCGCTGATGCGAAGGGTGGCATAGTCAGCCAAGACTGCTAACAGACCGACATGGCCTTGCTGACCTCCCGCTCGACCACGCCGGCAATCGTCGCGCTGTTGCTGCTCACCTCCGCCTGCAT
>NZ_LARW01000117.1 GCF_000971055.1 Sphingomonas sp. SRS2 | reverse complement strand
CCCCGACAACCCAGATTTCCTTAGAACGGATGCGATCGCGCAGTTGCGCGAGGACACAAAGCTCATAACTGATCCGGTTTACGCGCCCCTCTTCATCAATGACGGAACTGCGCCATCTCGCCGGAATCACCTCATCGATCGGAACATCCTGCAATGGCACGAAGCGGCATCCGCCATCCACCTTGCTCCTGATCCAGTCGAGGGCCGCCAGGACCGGCCGCCACACCGCGTTGTTCGACCGGAACCCAAGTACGGAAAGCAGGCTTGGCAGCATGCGCCGGTAATGATTGGCCCAGGAACCACGCATCACCTTGTAGATGCGCCGGTCCAGAGCGCCCTTCGCATGGCTCTCCTTGACGATCGCCGCCAGCCTGTCCTTACCGGCGATCGGGAAAATGACATCGCAGATGCGCCCCGATGGTTCATTGATCGAGGCGCTGGCGATCTCGACCAGCAAGCGCTCCTTTCCATAGACCCGCTCGATGTCTTTCGCGATATCGCCCACCACCTTGCGTTTCGAGCGCGTTCCGATCTTGTGAACGGTTTCGATCAGCAGGTCGATCATCGCGTCAGTGAGTTGCGCCTCCCGCGACATTAGATAAATCGCATAAAGGCCGAGCTGTCGCGCCGGCGCATGCCGGCGCATCTCCGAGGCCTTTTCACCGGCAACGCGGCGAACAATCTGATCGACCCATGGCTTGCCCGTAGCCGTCAGGAGATCATGGGGAAGATCAAGTCTCTGGATAAAGGCGAGTTTCTCGGTCACGTCGAGAATGTTGTCGAGCGTTGCCTGTCCGGCGTCACCCTTCATCCTGTTGAATCCGGTCAAGCTGTCCGGATCGGCAAGCGAGGCTTCCAATAACGCCACCGCATCTGACGAAAGCCGGTCACTGGCTCCGATCAGCCAGGTGTCCAGATAATCTTGCCGTTGTGAGCGAACGACACGTTCAAGCTCCTTGCGCGACGGCCCATAAATACGCCGGTCCCGGCACCACAGGAAAACATGCTCAAGCATGGCATTGATCGACTGGCCGCCCGGGCACAGCTCGCCAGCAATCCATTCCGTCAATTGCTCGCGATCCACCCGCTTCATGCGGTGATATCCAAGATGGATCAGGATCTCCGCACAATGCCGTCGTGCTGTCCGACTGGAAAAGTCATAACCAGCTATCTCGCCAGCCTCGACACCGAGTTGCTCGGCCAGATACGAGAGGCCATCGGTAGGGATTGAGCCGGGATCGGTCGCGAAAAACCCCAGGGAAGCGAAGAATTTCAGCTGCGCGGCGAGGCCGAGGCGCGTCAGGGCCGGCTTCGAATTTACAAAATCAATATCGGCAAAGCTCAGGCTCCATCGTCCGATCAAATCCCCGCCCGAAATACTCCGATCCATCAACCCACTCCCTATGATGGAGCGAACTGTCCTCTCCCATGATTTCCATCGTCAATACCGAATGCCACGTTCCCAAAACGTTCTCCGACTTGGCCGAAATCGCAGCTTCGGGCCGACTAGGCCAAATCATGCGGATGCGGCCCGACCAGCTCCTGCTGCTGCGCCAGGGTGAACACCCGCTCGCAGTAGAGAAAATCCGCTACTACGATCAGCGCGAGTTCGCCGGCCTGTTCGATCCGGCCTGATTTAAGCCTCCTGGGGACACTCGCGATGGTCGAGCACCCTCGAACTACCCGCAAACCCCTCTCCTGCCCTGACAACGCGCCTGGGCGGCTGTAGCGAGCGATTCTGTCGCCACCCGCCCTATTTCTTTCCCGCCTAGCAAGCGGCGCTTGCGCCGCCTCTGTGACGCCGAAGGCGGCACGAAGCGAAAGCGCATCGGCCACAGGCTGATTCCATTGGTCTTTCTCCCTTGGTCGATCGCACTGCGGTTTGTTGTAGCGTCTGCTATCGGGGTTTTGGCCCCCGATTGGGTTGATCGATTTGGGTTATCCACAGGCCCAAGTCATTAAGAAGAATCTCCTATATAATAGGAGGTTTAAGACTCTTACGGAGCGTTTTAGGTCTGTAGTGTCAAAGGGTTAGCGGCTGTTTCGGGGGCCAAAACCCCGTGATTCGCGGGGCCAAAACCCCGTGATTCGCAGGGGCCATTCCCCCGATAGTCGGAGCTTGGTCACTATCGGGGTTTTGGCCCCTGACATTCAGTCGGCCGGGAACCCCATCGGGGGGCGTGGAAGGCGCTTGAACTGAAAGCCTGGATGGTCGGTCGAGAGCTGGCACCGCTCTGTGAAGTTGAGAACCTCCTCACCTTCATCGTTCCTCACCAATTCCAGCCAATAGCCGGGTAGCCGCTGCCGCTCGACTGCAATCCGCAACTCCTTGGCGAAGTCGGCAAGGCGCTGGGTGCTGCCGCTTTTGTGATGGAGCTGCTTCATGGTGAAGGCCCAACCCGCCGCCTGATGTCCGCCATGCTTCCGCACGACGCGGTAAAGCCACCGTTCAATCCCGCCAGTCAGCTTAAAATAGGCCCTGTCGATGCCGAGCACGAGGCGGTCGGTCAGCACGCCCTCGTAGAGCCAATCGGATATGGTGAACTCGACGCCGGTCGATCGCCCCAAGTCGTCGGTCGGTGCCGAGTAGCGCTCGATCCAGTGGAAACCTTCGGGGCGCTTCTTCTTGCCCTGGCGGATGTTGGTGCGGATCAGGGTGGCGCTCAAACGCTCAAGCGCCTCCACGATCCGGCGATACTCGTCGCCCCCAGTCGGCCGGTCGATCCCACGTAGCAGCTCGTAGAGCGGGACGTGGAAGTGCGGCGTCGTCGGTTGCCCCGCCGCCTTAGCCGCCCGGAGCTGCGACACCGCCCATATCAGTATGTCGCAATCCCAGATGGTCGCGATGCCGATCTCGGCCGGAGCCGTGACGTTGACGGTGACGGTCGTGGTGCCGTTTTGAACCGAGTAGTCGATCGGCTCGCTGCGGCGCTGCTTGGAGAGGCTAAAAAACGGCCGCTCCATCATTTCCTGTTCGTCGTGGGTCGGTATGTCGCCCGGCAACGTCACGAACAGGTCGAGCTGGTCCAGCACGCCGGTAAACTCGCCTTCTTTCCTTCTGCCCTTCTTAGTCATAAAGGCTCCAAGGTTAGCGGCGCGATCGGCCGCTCGGCACGCTGGCGGCGACCGCCTCTAGCGGCTCTAGCCCGCGCGCCTCCAGCAGCCGGTTCCACGCCTCATGCCCTAGCTTCTGCAAGCTAAGCCCCGTGTCGAGGCTAAGCTGGCGAAGCCGCCTGCGGTCGCGCGGGGTGACTTGCACGTTGATCGGCACGATTGCCGGCGACGCGCTGTCCCGACCGGGCGGGGCGTCGGCCGTCGTCGCGGCGATCGGGGCCGCGATCGGCTCCTCGTCCAGCTCGCCCATTACGTCGGCGAGCGCGCGCCCGGTGCGCTTACTGCTCATGTCGTATCTCCTGAATCCAGCTCCAAACCTGCCGCAGCTCGTCGGCCGCGTCGCGCGCCGCCTGGCCGCGCATTTCCGTCACGCCCCTCCCCTCAAGCGAGGCGTCCAGATACACGGTGCGATCGGATAAGTGGGTCGGGCAAACCGGGACCGGGTATCGCGACAGCGCGGCGCGCGCCGCGGTCGCGCGGGAATCGTTCTTCGCTGCGTTGACGATGACGACCGCGCGCTGGTCGAGACGACGCAATATCTTCAACGTCTCGCCGACCGCCTCAAGGTCGTCGGGAGAAGGCCGCACCGGCACAATCACCAAGTCCGCCACGCGCGCCGCCTCGGCCTCCGGCTCTTCGACGGCGGGGCGCGTGTCGATGAACAGCGCGCCCTCGGGCTTGCGGCGAAGGCTCTTGGCCGCGTCGGTCAAGGTGATGCCGTCTAGGTCGACCAGCTCGGGGCGTTCAAAGGGCGGTTCGATCTGCTCGCGCCGCGTCCACCATTTTGTCGTCGTGCGCTGCGGGTCGCGGTCGATGATAAAGCTAGGCTCCATCCCGCCCGCGAGGACCGCGAGCTGACGGGCAAGGGTGCTTTTACCCGCCCCGCCCTTCTGGCTGATAAGTGAGTAGATTTGCACCTTCGCCCCTTCTCGCCCTCTTACCTGTTACACTATGAAGGTTATTGAGCGTGAAGGAAAGACCCTTCGCATCTTCTTGCGCGAGCGATCGTCACGCGCCAGCGCCGAGACGCCGTAAGCGGCTCGGTCGGAGCGCAGCGGAGATAGCGCGGTCCCGCAAGGGACGCGCTCGCCATGCAACTATTCCCTAGCGCTTGGGTTTCTGATATGTTGGCCCATGCCCGTCGTCTATCGCATCGGTGGCCTGCGGGTCGTGATCTGGCCCAACGATCATCGTCCGGCGCATGTCCATGTGAAGGGCGCGGAAGGCGAGGCGGTGTTCAACCTCAACTGTCCCGATGGTCCGCCCGAACTGCGGGACAGCTACGGGTTCAAGGTGCCGGACGTAAATCGGATCGAAGCGGCGCTGGTCGAGCTGGTGCCGACGTTATGCGCGGAATGGAGGACGATACATGGCGATTACTGAGCAGGAGCTGGCGCAAGCGGAAGCGCGCATGGAAACAATCCGCGCCGCCGGCCATGCCGTGTCCGCCCGCTACGATCGTCGCCGGTCGCGGGTCGTGGTCGCGCTCAATACCGGAGTCGAGCTGACGTTTCCGACGCGGCTCGCGGAAGGACTGGCCGATGCGTCACCCGACAACCTTGCTGAAATTGAAGTCAGCCCAGCGGGCTTGGGGCTGCACTGGCCTAAGCTTGATGCGGACCTCTACGTTCCCGCGCTGCTCCAGGGCGTGTTCGGCTCGAAGCAATGGATGGCGCGCCAGCTCGGCGCGGAAGGGGGTCGCTCCCGCACGGCCGTCAAGGTCGCAGCCTCGCGCGCCAACGGTCGTAAGGGTGGTCGGCCGCGCAAATTCGCAGCGGCATAATTCTGCACTACTGACCTTTCCGCCTGTGACACTATGAAGGTTTGTAGGCGAGTAGGGGCGTAAATCGAAGTTTTCGCTTTCGTTCCGCTCCCGGCTGACTCATAGAATCATCATGCCGATCGCGCGCGAACATCGCTGGCTCTATCCGATCGACTGGCGCGAGTTGTCCGACATAATCCGGTTTCGTCGCGCCAAGGGACGTTGCGAGCATTGCCGACGCCCGCACGGCCGCGACGTGCTGCACTTAGGGAATGGCGTCTGGTGGGACGAGGACGCGACACGCTGGCGTGACGGGAAGGGCAGGGGGCTTCGCTACCTGCTAAAGCCGGACGAGCTGGCGCTAGCACAGCCGGGGTTCGCCGGCATCGACCCGCCCGCCCATGTGCGGGTTACGCGCGTTGTCCTCGCCAGCGCGCACCTGAACCATGATCCCGGCGACAACGGGCCGCGCAACCTGGCAGCGCTCTGTCAGCGTTGCCACATGGTCCATGACGCCAGCGAACATCGTCGGCGCCGTTGGCGCAACGCCTTCCGGCTTCGCGCGATCGGCGACCTGTTCGCCTGATTGCCGGGCCGTAGGTTCGGCCCAAGGGTTGTGTGGGTGGGGCAAAGACTCGGCCGTCGAACGACGGCCTCCGACTAGCCTGGCTGGCTAAGCGAGCTGCGCCCGCCCGGTATGTGCCGGTAGAGCGTCGATGGCTGTACCCCGAGCTGCGACGCCACCTCTTCAACGGTAATGGTCGGGTCTGCGAGCATCGCCTTGGCCCGCTTGATCTCGGCCGGCCCCATCGCAGGCTTACGCCCGCCGCGCCGTCCCAATGCTTTGGCCTGGGCAAGCCCGGCGTGGGTACGCTCCAAGGTCAGCTCGCGCTCGAACTCCGCCACGGCCGCAAAGACATGGAAAACAAGCCGCCCGCCGGGGCTGGTGGTGTCGATCGCCTGGGTGAGCACCCTAAGGCCGATCTCGCGCTTGGCGAGATCTTCGGCCGTCTCCACGAGCTGCCGGACTGAGCGCGCGAGCCGGTCGAGCTTCCACACCGCCAGCGTGTCGCCAGCGCGGAGATAATCGAGCGCAGCCCGCAATTCCGGCCGATCGCGCTGCGCGCCCGATGCCTTTTCGGTGAACACCTTCTCACACCCGGCTTCGCGGAGCGCATTGAGTTGTAGGGCAGGGGACTGGTCCCTGGTGGACACGCGCGCATAGCCGACGAGCAAAGGCCTTCTCCGAAAACTCGACGCTACCTAGTCGGATTTCGGAGAAGGAAACAAGAGACGGTTTTGGGACACTTAATAGGCCATTTCGGCGATCCCGGCCGCGATCGGCGCAGCCCTCCCGCAATCGACCGTTTGGGAGACGCACGGCATGGGCGGTATTCTGGGCTATCCCACCGCACGAAATGGAGCGCATCGTTCACGACATGCTGACCCGTGAATATGCGAAAACGCTCGATGAGCCGGTTCCGGCTCTCGGCCACAAGACGCCACGCGCTCTGGCCCGCACTAAGGCAGGTCGGGCGAAAGTGGCCGACTGGCTCAAATAGGGGTCGTCTCAGAAAACGGAAAATAAAGCACGCTAAGGCATAGCCGAACCTGCCAAGCTTGCTCCACCCTGTAGTGACGCGATCAGCGGGCAGGAAACGTTCCCCCTTCGCGCATGGCAGGCGCACACCAACTCAGACAGCACGGCCTCCATGCGCGCCAGGTCAGCCATTTTCTCGCGCACGTCCTTGAGCTTGTGCTCGGCCAGACTGCTGGCTTCCTCGCAATGGGTGCCATCCTCCAGCCGCAGCAGCTCGGCGATCTCATCCAGGCTGAAGCCCAGCCGCTGGGCTGATTTCACGAAGCGCACCCGCGTTACATCCGCCTCGCCATAGCGGCGGATGCTGCCATAGGGCTTGTCAGGCTCCAGCAACAAGCCCTTGCGCTGATAGAAACGGATGGTCTCCACATTGACCCCGGCCGCCTTGGCGAAAACGCCAATGGTCAGGTTCTCCAAATTGTTTTCCATATCGCTTGACTCCGTACATGAGTACGGAAGTAAGGTTACGCTATCCAATTTCAATTCGAAAGGACAAGCGCATGTCTGAACCAAAAACCGGGCGCGGCGCGCTCTTCACTGGAGGGCTTGCCGCCATCCTCGCCTCGGCTTGCTGCCTCGGGCCGTTGGTTCTGATCGCCTTGGGGTTCAGCGGCGCTTGGATCGGCAACTTGGCGGTGTTGGAACCCTATCGCCCCATCTTTATCGGCGTGGCGCTGGTGGCGTTGTTCTTCGCCTGGCGGCGCATCTACCGGCAGGCAGCGGCCTGCAAACCGGGTGAGGTCTGCGCGATTCCCCAAGTGCGAGCTACTTACAAGCTCATTTTCTGGATCGTGGCCGCGCTGGTTCTGGTCGCGCTCGGATTTCCCTACGTCATGCCATTTTTCTACTGATCGGAGTTCACCATGAAGAAACTGTTTGCCTCCCTCGCCCTCGCCGCCGTTGTTGCCCCCGTCTGGGCCGCCACCCAGACCGTCACGCTGTCCGTACCGGCATTGTCAAGTTGCCACAGCCGGCCGCGCCTCGATAAAATGATGAGATGACAGGTTCTCAACTTTACCGCGGTTTCCGCTACCCTCGGGAGATCATCAGCCATGTGGTGTGGCTCTACTTCCGGT
>NZ_LARW01000116.1 GCF_000971055.1 Sphingomonas sp. SRS2 | reverse complement strand
GGGTGACAGCTACCCCGGTCCAGGCCCCGGCGGCGGCGGCGGCGGAGGAGGGGGTGGCCCGTCCTCTCCCAACATAAACTACCCCTATTTCGATCAGCCGACCGGTGTGGCTGCCGTTCCACCATCGGGTATCGGCCCGGTCGGCGGCGGCGGGGCCGCACCCGCGCCGGTCGCCAGCATGCCGGCGGCGGGCGGCGGCGGCGCGTCGCCGCGCGCATTGGCTGCTCCCAAAACCCGAGTTCGCATGATCGCCATGGCCGGCGAGCGCGGCTGAGCCATGCCCGCAGCGGCCTGGCGCTCGCCGACCGGGTCGTGGCGGCTCCCTTCGCACAGGATGTCGCGCCTCGTCGCGCCGTTCTTGCTCCTGGCTGTCATGGCGTTGCTGTTCTGGAGCCAGCGTTCCGCCGATCATGAGGGATCGCCGTTGCGGTCGGCGCTGGCCGGTGAAGTCCGCGATGCTCCGGCGGCAGTCGAGGCCTTCTATCGCAGCCGGGATTTCGAGCCGCTCTGGTCCGAGTCCGCCGGACATTGGCTGCTGCGGCCGAGGGCGCGCCTCATTCCCGAAGCGCGGTTACTCGCGGACCGGATCGCCCGGACTATCCCCGAACGGCGGAGCGGGCTTTCCGCCGCGATCGGCGCAGCACGCAGTGGCGATGTGGGCGATGTCGCGCGGGCGGAGCTGCTGCTGTCGCTGTCGCTGAGCGATTATCGGCGGCGCCTCCACCATAGCGTTGCGCCAGCGCGCCTCGCGTGGCTCGATCCCGCGCTGGCGCCGCCGTCGGATTCCGCGGGCGTCCTGGAGGAAGTGGCGCGTGCGCCCTCGCGCCGCCGCTATCTCGACGTGATCGACCGGGTGAACCCCATTTACGATGCCCTCCGTCAGCGTCTCGCAAGCTATCGCGCGACATGGTCCCGCCTGCCGCAGACCCGGATCACCGAAGGAGCGATGCTCGCAACCGGCGCGCAGGGGGGGCGGGTATCGGCCTTGCGACAGCGGCTGGGGCTGCCCGCCACGACCGGCATGCCGTTCGATGCGGCGCTGGCCTCGGCAGTCGAAACATTCCAGACGGTGCACGGCCTGCCGGTCACGGGCCGGGCCGATGCCGCGACCATCGCCGCCCTCAATCGCGGCGCTGCCCATTATGAGCGGCTGATCCGCGCCAATCTGGAGCGGGCCAGGGCGCTGCCGACTTCGTTCGATGGCCGGCTGCTGTTCGCAAACATCGCCGCTGCCCGGCTATCGATCGTCGAGGGTGGCGAGATCCGGTCGACGATGCGCATCGTCGCGGGTTCCCCCGCCATGCAGACCCCGGCGATGGCGGGCAACATCCGCTATGCCGTGTTCAATCCCTATTGGAACGTGCCCGTCGATCTGGTCCGCGACCGGCTGGCGCCGCATGTCCTGCGCCGGGGACCGGCTTATGTCGCCTCACGGAATCTCGAACTGCTGTCCGACTGGAGCGAAGCGCCGCATCGCCTCGATCCGCGCGCGGTCAACTGGCGCGCCGTCGCGCGGGGCGATGTCAGCCTGCGCGTGCGCCAACGGCCGGGCGGCGGGAACGAGATGGGCCGGGTGAAGTTCATGCTGCCCAACGAACTCGGCATTTACTTGCACGATACGCCGGAGCGTTCGCTGTTCGGGCAGGAGCAGCGGTGGCTCAGCGCCGGGTGCATCCGGCTGGAAGACGCCGAGCGGGTGACGAGATGGCTGCTGGGACGGGAACTTCCCGATCGTGCCCGGCCCGACCAGCGCGTCGATCTTCCCCGCGCCACACCGGTGTACATCGCCTATCTTACCGCCGCGCCGACGGAGGACGGGATCGTCTTCTATCCCGACATCTATCGCCGCGACCCGGCGCTGCTCGCCGCGATGGGGGGAGCGTGATGGGAGTCGAGTTCCGGGAAAGCGGCGTCCGCCAGAGTGGCTCGATCCTCCAGCGGCGGATGGAGCCGGCGCCCGATGTGCTTTGCTTCGCCGTCGGCGAACGATCGGTCCTGTTCAGCGAACGATTGCAACAACTTTTCGAGCTGAATGATAGCGCCGCGGCGATCTGGCGCGCGCTGGCGGCGGGAGACAGCGCTCAGGCGGTGGAGGACAGTCTCGTCCGCTCCGGTATCGCGCGACGCCATGCTCAGGATTTCGTGACCGAGGCGATCCGCGGATGGGTCATAGCGGGGCTGCTGACGCCGCGCGGTCTGGTGTCCGCATCGCACGACGTACCTGGTGCCCGGCTAAGCCTCCGGATCGGGGCATTCGAATGCCGGCTGGATATTCATGCCGGCGCGTCGGACCCTCTGGCCGGCATCATCCATTCGCTGTTCGCGCAGTTCATTACGATACCGGATGTCCGTGCGCCGGTTGTAGCGGTGATGGCCGAGGCGGGCCAATATTTCCTGTTGTTCGAGGACGCCGTGATCGGGATGTTTCCCGCCGACCGTATCATTCCTGAAATCAAGGCTCTGCTGACCGACCGGCTGGCCAAGTCGACCGATGGGAGCAGCTTTATCGTCCATGCCGCGCTGCTGGCGCAGGACAATCGGGGGATATTGCTGTCCGGGCCACCGGGCGCCGGCAAGACGACGCTTTCGGTCGCGCTGGCGGCCGAAGGTTGGGGCTATGCGGCGGACGACGTCGTCCGGGTGTCGCCCCGGCACGGGTTTGAGGGGGTGAGCTTCAGTCCGGCATCGAAGTCCGGGGCATGGACGCTCCTGCACGACTATGTCCCCCGGCTGTCGAGCCTGCCGGTTCATATCCGCCGGGACGGACAGAAGGTGCGATATCTACCCATCGAAGGCTGGATTCGCCCAAAGATCGAACGGCTTGGTTGGGGCGTCCTGCTCGCACGACGCGAAGGCGCGGTTGCGACGCTGGAGCCGATCGAGCCGCTCAGTTTTCTGGGGGAATTGCTGCAGGGCGCCTTCTCGGCGCGCCATTATCTGCAAGGAGACGCGTTGCGGGCGCTGGTTGACCGGCTTTCGGGGATATCCTGCCGCCGGCTGATCTATTCGGACCTGGCGGGGGCGGTTCGCCTGCTGCGCGAAACGGTGCATGCGTAGGGCCCGGGCGCTTCGCCAGCTCATGGCCTGTCTCCGTGGAGATCCGCCGGCCGACTGCCGATGGGAAGATGTGCTCGCGCTGGCCAATCAGAGCCTCGTTACGCCGCAACTGACGGCGGCCCTGGAAGGCCATCGTAATCTTCTGCCAATCGATGTGGCGGAATTTCTCGAGGATGTGCGCCAGCGGAATCGCGAACGGAACAGGCGCCTCTGGAGAGCGCTGGACGATGCGGTGGCAGCGCTGACGGCGGTCAATATCGTGCCGACCCTGTTGAAGGGCGCGGCCCGCCGGGCAACATGGCCCGAGGACCAGCCGTTCGACCGGATGCTGAGCGACATCGACCTTCTGGTCGAGCCTGCCGAGGTGGATGCGGCGCTGACGGCGTTGTCGAGCGCGGGCTTCGGCCTGGCCGCACGCTATCAAGGCGCGGAGGTTCATGTCGTTGCCGAACTCGGCCGGCCAGGCGATCCCGGCTACATAGATCTTCATCAGCGCCCGCCCGGCCCTCCGGGGCTTAGCGAGACTCCCGAACTGGCGATGCGGCGCCGCGAGATTAGTCTGAACGGCCGGTCGATCCTGGTGCCGGATGCCGCGAGCCAGATCTTCTATCTGCTGCTGCACGACCAGTTTCATGACGGCGGCTTCTGGCGCGGCGGATTCGACCTGAGGCACCTGATCGACCTCAGGGCGCTGGCATCGGAAGTCAGCGCGACCGACCGGCGCTGGTTGCGAAATGCCTGCGGAACGCCGCTGGTGCGGATGGCGTTCGACGCGGTTCTCGTTTCGATGCAACGGCTTGCGGGCGATATCAAACTGGGGGACGATGAGGCGCGTGATGGC
This sequence comes from Sphingomonas sp. SRS2, assembly GCF_000971055.1. GTDB lineage: Bacteria > Pseudomonadota > Alphaproteobacteria > Sphingomonadales > Sphingomonadaceae > Rhizorhabdus. The sequence goes on along the minus strand of NZ_LARW01000116.1, from coordinate 37,517 downwards.
CTGTGGACCCATCGCCGATGGCTCCTCCAATTCAGCTTTCCGATATTACGCGTTCCCCTGGCCGCGCTTGCGGCCCTGCTGAGCCTGCCGAAGCTGCTGGATCACCGCGCAGCTGTCACGCTGGAGCGCCGACGCGTCTTCGGCCGTGCGACGAGTAGTGGAACATCCGTATCAGTACGTTTGGAGAGGTTCAGGAGAATCCTGTCGGTCAGGTCAGGCAAGATTTAATATTGTCCTGCGGTAGTCATCGGCTGGCGCAGCTCGTCAGCTACCGGGCGGCGTACGTGGCTTGCGGACGGGGGCCGGGTGTCGTGAAGAAATCCAGTCGGCGAGTTCGGCGGGCGATATCAACCGGTCCCGGTTCACATCCGCGGTCGCGAAATCATCAGATGATCGATCCGGCCGATCGCGATCGCGTCGCGATATTCCGGCAAGATCAGCATTGTTCTTTCGCCATAGCGTGAAGGCATTTCGCGACAGACCATTGGACATGGTATCGGCGCGGATACGCGCGCGAGGTTCGCTGTCGGCGATTGCCGAAGGCGAGGGGGGGCGGTCAGGCACCCGGGCCGATGCCGGACAGCCCGACGAAAACGATGCCAGCAGGGCCGCGGCAATCATGACGCGCGCCATATGCCCGTCTTTCGGTTCGCATCAGGGCGCGTTTCGGAGGAAAGGCGGACCGTCATTGGCACGGTCGTAAATCGGCTCGCAACTGATCGAGCACGGTTTGAAGCCCATGCTCGTCGCGAGCGGCGATATCGATAGGGCGCATGCCCCCATGCGACGGATCCGGCATATTGAGGAACTTCATCGCGCGGTCACGGCAATGGAATTTTTCCAGCGCTCCCCGGACGGCTTTGCTTCGGCGCGACATGGCGTCGGCAGCCGGCAACGTCGCGGCAATACGCCGGGCGAACCAATCGTTCATAATCCTCTCGCAATGCAACGTGGAATCAAAGAACCCATCAGTCGGGGGGCGGTGACCGATGGGTTCCCTGTTACAAGCCGACGATGGGTGCACCATCGACTGCTAGGTAAAACCACATATAAGCTCAGAGGTTCCGTAGAATCCCTTAGCTAGATTATTAAAAATGTAGGAAGTCGACTGTATATGACAGCCTATCGGGTAGGTGATCGGTTCATCTATAGCCTGATGAACCGTGGATTAACCTACATTAGTTTTTACCGAGCGCTGAACAAGAAATTCATAGTTCAAATATATTACAATTGTGAAGCAACGATGGGGCCGCACGCGGGTGAGGCCTTGTGGCTCCGTTGTGATCGTACATCATGAGTAGCGCCGGGTTGGTGCTGCATTGCAACAAAATTCACGCGGCGGATTGCGGCAGGAATCCCGGAGGAGTTTTCCCAACGGGTTCTCTTCCCTGAAATAGAGCGTCCAGCCGCCGACGAATCGAGCGCTCATATTCCTCCCGGTTGACCGCGGCCGGCCTCGACAGCATGAGATCGCCACAAATGGCATCCTTTATTCTGCCCAGCGCCGCCTCGTCGAGAATGCCGGCCTGCTTCAGTTCGACTGCGAGCTGGACGAAGCCGACGGCGGTCACTTGCGCGCGCAGGCCTAACAGATCGACGGACTCGCGAAATTTTCGATTCTCGGTTGTGTCCATGGCGCGATCCTCTCAGCTTACGGAACGATAATCCGTCAGACCCCGCGCCGATTCAATCCCCCCAGACCGGAAAAGCGGTCAGTTATTGCCGCCGATGAGATCACCGAGGCCGCCGAGCACCGATCCTTCGCCCCGATTCTGGCCGCCCCGGCTGCCCGCCGCGGCGAGCATGCGGCCGGCCAGGCGCGAGAAGGGCAGCGACTGGATCCAGACCTTGCCGGGACCGGTTAGCCGCGCGAAGAACAGTCCCTCGCCACCGAAGAACACGCTCTTCACCCCGCCGGCGGCGACGAGATCGAACTCGACGCTGGGCGTGTAGGCCGCGAGGCAGCCGGTATCGACGTGGAGTTCCTGACCCGCCGCCAGCTCGCGCTCGACGACGGTGCCGCCCATCTGCACGAACACCCAGCCGTCGCCGTCGAGCCGCTGCATGATGAAGCCTTCGCCGCCGAACAGGCCGGTCATTACCTTGCGCTGGAAATGGACGCCGATCGAAACGCCCTTGGCGGCGGCAAGGAAGCTATCCTTCTGGCAGATGATGCTGCCGCCATAATCGCCCAGCCGCAGCGGCAGGATCGCGCCGGGGGTAGGGGAAGCAAAGGCGACCCGCGCCTTGCCATGACCGTTATGGGTGAAGACGGTGGTAAACAGGCTTTCCCCGGTGATCAGCCTTTTACCTGCGCCAAGCAGCTTGCCCATGAAGCCGTTGTCGCTGCCGCCGCTGCCGTCGCCGAACACGGTGGTCATGCCGATCGGCGCATCCTTCCAGACCAGCGCCCCGGCTTCGGCGACCGCGCTCTCGCCGGGATCGAGCTCGATCTCGACAAACTGGAGCTCCTGCCCGTTGCTCTCGAAATCAATATCGTCGGCGATGCCGGCTTTGCGATGATGCTGCCACGGGCTGGGAGAGGACATGATCAAGCCTTTGAAAATAGAGCGTCATGCTGAACATGGTCAGCATGACGATTATAGGGTCGCGCTGTTTCAGCTCAAGACCGCCAGAAGGTCCTTCGCGTCGACCGATTGTCCGGGGGCGACGGTCAGCTCAGCCACCGTGCCCGCCTTCTTTGCGAAGACCGAGACTTCCATCTTCATCGCCTCCAGCGTCAGCAGCAGCTGGCCTTCCTCGACGTGCTGGCCCGCCGCAGTGTTCACGGTCGAGACGACGCCCGGCATGGGGGCCGCGACATGGCCGTCATTGGCCGGGTCCGCGACACGCCGCTGAGGCCTCGTCGCGCTGGCGCGGCGGTTGGCCATGGTGATGATCCGCGGCTGACCATTCAGCTCAAAGAACAGGCGGACGCTGCCGTCCTCTTCGGTGTCGCCGATCGCCTGCAGCGTGACGACCAGCGACTTGCCCTGATCGATCTCGACCGTGATCTCGTCGCCGGGCGACATGCCATAGAAATAGATCGGCGTAGGCAGTGCGGCCACCGGGCCATATTGGCGCTGCGCCTCGGCGAAGCCCGCGAAAACCTTGGGGTACATCAGATAGCTGGCGAATTCCTGTTCGCTGAGCGGGCGGCCGCATTGTTCCTCGGCGGTCTTGCGGGTCGCGGCGAGATCGACCGGCGGCAGCAGGGCGGCAGGCCGATCGGTATAGGGTTTTTCGTCGCCTAGAACGCGCTTCGAGATCGCCTCGGGCCACCCGCCCGGCGGCTGGCCCAGGTCGCCGCGCAGCATTTCCACCACCGATCCGGGAAAGGCGATGTCCTGCGCCGGATCGAGCACGTCCTCTGGGGCGAGGTCCTGCGCGACCATCATCAGCGCCATGTCGCCGACCACCTTGGACGAGGGGGTGACCTTGACGATGTCGCCGAACAGCATGTTGGCGTCATGATAGGCGCGCGCGACCTCATGCCAGCGGGTTTCGAGGCCAAGGCTGCGTGCCTGTTCGCGCAAGTTGGTGAACTGGCCGCCGGGCATCTCGTGCAGATAGACTTCGGAAGCTCCCGATTTCAGGTCGCTTTCGAAGGCGGTGTACTGAGTGCGCACCGCTTCCCAGTAGAAGCTCAGCTCGCGGATCGTCCTGCCGTCGAGGCCGGTGTCGCGCGGCGTGTGGCGCAGCGCCTCGACCACCGAGCCGAGGCAGGGTTGCGAGGTTGTGCCCGACATAGCGTCGATCGCGGCGTCGACCGCATCGACCCCGGCGTCGATCGCGGCAAGCAGCGTCGCTGCCGCCGCGCCCGACGTGTCATGGGTGTGAAGGTGGATCGGCATATCTGTCGCGTCGCGCAGCGCCCTGACCAGCACGGTCGCGGCGGCGGGCTTGAGCAAGCCGGCCATGTCCTTGATCGCGAGGATGTGACAGCCGGCGGCTTCGAGCTGGCGGGCGAGATCGACATAATAAGCCAGGCTGTATTTGGCGCGATTGGGATCGAGGATATCGCCGGTATAGCAGAGCGCTCCTTCGGCGATTTTTCCGCTTTCGACCACGGCGTCGATGGCGACACGCATATTCTCGACCCAGTTAAGGCAGTCGAAGATGCGGAAGATATCGATGCCCTGCGCCGCCTGGGCAATGAAATGCCGGACGACGTTGTCGGGATAATTGGTGTAGCCGACCCCGTTCGCGCCGCGCAGCAGCATCTGGGTGAGAAGATTGGGCGCGCGATCACGAATCGCGGCGAGGCGTTCCCACGGGTCTTCCTGCAGGAAGCGCATCGATACGTCGAAGGTGGCGCCGCCCCAGCATTCGAGACTGAACAGTTGGGGCAGGCCGGTGGCATAGGTTTCCGCCACCGCGATCATGTCGGCCGAGCGCATCCGCGTCGCGAGCAGCGACTGGTGCGCGTCGCGCATCGTCGTGTCGGTGATCAGCGCCTGACTTTGCGAACGCATCCAACGGGCGAGGCCGGCTGCGCCGTCGCGCTCGAAGATTTGGCGAGTGCCCGGCGCGGGTTTGGCGACCGGCCTTGGGGCCTTGGGCGGGCGTGCCGAGGCGGGCGGCTTCGCGCGGCCCGTGACGTCGGGATGGCCGTTGACGGTGACATCGGCGATGTAGCGCAGCAGCCGGGTCGCGCGGTCCTGGCGCTGGGCGGGGGCGAGAAGTTCGGGCGTGTCATCGATAAATTTGGTGGTGTAGCGGTTCGCCCGGAAATCCGGATGGGTCAGCACATTCTCGACAAAGTTGAGGTTCGTCGCGACGCCACGGATGCGATATTCACGGAGCGCACGAACCATGCGGGCCACCACCTCGTCCGAAGTCGGGGCCCAGGCGGTGATCTTTTCCAGCAGCGGATCATAATGGCGGGTGACGACCGCGCCAGAATAGGCGGTGCCGCCATCGACCCGGATGCCATAGCCGAAAGCGCCGCGATAGGCAGTAATCCGGCCATAGTCGGGAATGAAACTATTCTCGGGATCCTCGGTGGTGATCCGGCACTGAAGGGCATGGCCGTTCAGGCGGATATCGGCCTGTGGCGGCACGCCCGTTTCTTCGGTAAGGCCTAACCGGCCACCCTCGGCGATCTTGATCTGCGCCTTGACGATATCGATGCCCGTGACGGTCTCGGTGACGGTATGCTCGACCTGAATGCGCGGATTGACCTCGATGAAGTAGAAGGCCCCGTCGGTCTCATCCATCAGAAATTCGACCGTGCCCGCGCCGCAATAGCCGGTCACTTCGCCGATGCGGATCGCCGCGCCGCACAGCGCGATACGGGTCGCCTCGTCGAGATAGGGGGCGGGCGCCCGTTCGATCACTTTCTGGTTGCGGCGCTGGATGGAGCAGTCGCGCTCGAACAGGTGGAAGAGATTGCCGTGGCTGTCGCCAAGCAGCTGGACCTCGACATGGCGGGCGCGGCGGATCAGCTTTTCGAGATAGACCTCGTCGCGGCCAAAGGCGGCCTTGGCCTCGCGCTTGCCCGAGCGTACCGATTCGATGAGCTGGGACTCATTCTCGATCGGCCGCATCCCGCGCCCGCCGCCGCCCCAACTCGCCTTGAGCATCAGCGGATAGCCGACCTTCGCGGCAAGCTTCGCGATCTCGTCCTCGTCGTCGGGCAGCGGTTCGGTTGCGGGCACCACCGGCACCTTGGCCTGCTCGGCGATGTGGCGCGCCGAGACCTTGTCGCCCAGCTGGCGCATCGTATTGGGGGAGGGGCCGATGAAGATGATCCCCGCCGCGGCGCAGGCCTCGGCGAAATCCGGGTTTTCGGACAGGAAGCCATAGCCCGGATGGATCGCGTCGACCTTCGCCTTCACCGCGATGTCGATGATCCGCTGATAGTCGAGATAGGCCGCGATCGGGCCGACGCCGTCGCCGAGATGATAGGCCTCGTCCGCTTTGAAGCGGTGGAGCGACAGTTTGTCCTCCTCGGCATAGATGGCGACCGTGGTGATGCCGAGTTCGGTCGCCGCGCGGAAGACCCGAATCGCGATTTCCGACCGGTTGGCGACGAGCAGGCGGCGGATCGGGCGGGCCATCATGAACCTCTTGATGTTCGCGGGTGGTGGAAATTGCGGCTGTATAATGTGGATACAGTTTCACGCAATGTTGCACCGCACCAGCGCGAGACACAAGAGTCTGTGACGGCGGGAGAATAAATTAGGTATGTCGCGCGATCGGGCGCGGGATCAGAGGGTGTCGGGGCAGCCAGGCATTTCCGGCGATGCCGAGGCCATATCGGCCAAGGCTGGATGCATCGCCGGAGAGTGGTTCAGTAGTCGTTGCTTGATGCGATCGCGGCGCCGATCGCCAGACCCGCAATGCCCGCGATCAGGGCATCATCGCCGTGGCGATGACCATGATAGCGATAGCGGGGATGGCCATAACCATATCCATAGCCATAGCCATAGCGCGGCGCATAATAGTAGCGGCGCGGACTATAATAGCCGCGGCCGCCATAATAGCCGCGATATCCACGATCATAGCGATATCCACGATCATGGCGATCGCCGCGCCAGCCGCGATTGCCGTCCCAGCCGCGATGATCGCCACGATAGCCATGTCGGTCATCGCCGCGTCGTGCTTCGGCCGGAACCGACGCCGCCACTACGCTGGTGAACGCCAGCGCAACGGCAAGTCCCTTGAAGATCTTACGCATTTCATCCTCCTTACCCGGCCGGCCCGCACGGGACTCGACCAGTGTGGACAATGGGCCGGCCAAGCTGAACCCAGGAATAACGGCGGACGCGCCATGACCCGCGCGCCTTGCCATATCGCAGCGCACGTTCTAAAGGCGCGCCCATCTTCCAACGAAACTCAAGATATGGAGCCGCTCGGCCATGGCGACCGAACGTACCTTTTCGATTATCAAGCCCGACGCCACGCGTCGCAACCTTACCGGCGCTGTCACGGCCAAGCTCGAGGAGGCGGGCCTGCGCGTCGTCGCTTCCAAGCGCATCCACATGACCAAGGAACAGGCCGAGGGTTTCTACGCCGTCCATAAGGAACGGCCCTTCTTCGGCGAGCTGGTCAGCTTCATGATCTCGGGCCCGGTCGTGGTCCAGGTCCTCGAAGGCGAAAACGCCATGGCTCGCAACCGCGAAGTCATGGGCGCGACCAACCCCGCCAACGCCGATGCCGGCACGATCCGCAAGGAGTTCGCGGAGTCGATCGAGGCGAACACCGTCCATGGGTCGGACAGCCTGGAAAATGCGGCGATCGAGATCGCCTATTTCTTCAAGCCGGAAGAGATCGTCGGCTAAAAATGGAAAGCCCCGCCATCGTCATCCGACGAGCGGGGCTGGATGATGCCGCCGCGCTGAGCATGATCGGCGCGGCGACCTTCCTCGAAACCTATGCGCACATGATCGGCATCACCGACATGGTCGCGCATAACGGCGCGAAGAACAGCTTCGATGCCTGGCGCGGCTTCGCCCGCCACCCCGATGCCGCCATATGGATCGCCGAGATGCCCGTGACGGGCGTTCCGGTCGGCTATGCGCTGCTCACTACGCCCGACCTGCCGATCGAGCTGAAGCCCGAAGATATCGAGCTGCGGCGCATTTACCTCCTGTCCAAATGGCAGGGGGGCGGCCTTGGCCGGCGGTTGATCGAGCAGACGATCGGCTATGCCCGCGCGATGGGCAAGCGCCGTTTCCTGATCGGCGTCTATTCCGAAAATGCGAGCGCGATCGCCTTCTACCGGCGGATCGGCTGCGACCTGATCGGGACCCGCACCTTCCAGATTGGCGACGCGACGTTCAACGATCTGATCTTCGGCATGGACCTGTAGCGCGCGCTACACTTCAGAATTCCAGCATCGCCACCAACTTCGCCGGTGCATTCAGCCGCCAGCTTTCGCGCAAACGATGTTCGACAAGCTCCCAGTCGGTATCGGGCTGGTCGAGCCTCAGGCCGACCCAGCCCGACGGGCCGAGATAGGGCGGCTTGAAATAGACTTCAGGGTCCATCTCGATGAGCATCTCCTGCTCCTCGATCCCGCTCGCCTTGATCAGGAGGGCCGTGCGTTCGTCGCCATGATGATTGTGCCAGAAGTAAGCGAACATCCGCTTGTCGGCGACCCGCCAGCAGGGCGAACCATGCGATAGCTTCTCCTCGACCTGCGGCAACGCCATCGCCAGCTTGCCGATCCGGGCGTGGACCTGCCGAGGATCGGCCGCCGCCATCAGCTTTTCCCTTTATGCCGGGCCTTCCACAGCGCGTCGATGCGCCCCGGGGCGGCCTTGGCGCTGCTCCGCCCGATCAGCGACAGTCCGCGCAATTTGATCGAGGTGCCGCCGAGCAGACCCCCGCTCTCGGTCGTGTAGCCGACATCGTACAGCGTCACATCTTCGGCGAGGTCGCCGTTGACGGTGAAGCGGGTGGTGATGGCGACCGGCAGGCGCGCATCGCCGCGCACGCGTTCCTCCTCACCGGCGTCATGGCGGGCCTGTTTCAGGCCATCGGCGAACCAGCTCGCTTCGATGCGCGGATCGGTGCTGTCGACGGGGTCGACGCCCAGCGCCTTTGGAAAGGCGATCGTCTGGCCCTGGATGATCTGGTCGGCCGACCCGGCAGTAAGCGCCAGCCGGTCGCCATCCTTCTCACGAGTCGCCTTGAGCACGAGCGCGCGGGCGCGGGTGCTTGCCTTGCGGTCCTCGGCGGTGCGACTTTCCTCGCCCGCGCGGCGCTCGCTATAGTTGTTCCACAGGGTCAGCGCGGAGATGAGCAGGGCGGCGACGCCCAATATCTCCGCCAGCGTCAGCCATCGCACCCAGCGCCGGCGCATCGCGCCTTCGGAAACTTCGTCAGCCATGATCCCGGATATAGGCGGCCAGCGCCTCGGGATAAAGCCGGTGCTCTTCGACGAGAACGCGGGCGGCGAGACTGTCGGCGGTATCGCCGGGCAGGATCGGAACGCGCGCCTGGGCGATCACCCGGCCATCGTCAAGTTCGGGGGTGACGAGATGGACCGAGCATCCGCCCTCCGCATCGCCCGCCGTTATCGCCCGGCCATGGGTGTCGAGGCCCTTGTAGAGCGGCAGCAGCGAGGGGTGGATGTTGAGCATCCGTCCCGTCCAGCCGGTGACGAAGGCGTCGCTCAATATCCGCATATAGCCCGCGAGTGCGATATAGCGGACCCCGGCGTCGCGTAGCGCCCCATCCATGATCATGTCGAACTCGGCGCGGGGCAGGCCCTTGTGGCTGTGCGCGAAGGTGGCGATGCCGGCATTTCGCGCGGTGGCGAGGCCGGCGGCCTCGGGATTGTTCGAGGCGACCAGCACGACCTCATAGGGGCAGTCGTCCGCCCGCGCAGCCTCGATCAGTCGCGCCATGTTGCTGCCGCGCCCCGAAATCAGGATGCCGAGAGGGGCTTTGGTCATATGCCGTCGCCCCGGCGGAGGCCGGGGCCGCCATGCCCTTGGGGCAACGTCGATTTACCAGCGATGACGGCCCCGGCCTCCGCCGGGGCGACGGGAAGGTTGAGCATCACCCCAGATGCGTCGCCGACCAGTCGGACCGCGCGCTCCACGTTTCGGTCGAGCCTGTCACGGTGCAGCCCTTGTCGCCCGCGGCGATATGGCCGACGCGCAGCACGGTCTCTCCGGCGGCTTCGAGCGCGCTGGTGACGCCCGCGACATCGCCTTCGGCGACGATCAGCGCCATGCCGATGCCGCAGTTGAAGGTCCGCGCCATCTCTTCGGGTTCGATATTGCCCTGTGCCTGGAGGAAGGCCATCAGCCGTGGCTGCTCCCACCCGTCGGCGTCGACATGCGCGTGCAGGCCTTCGGGCAGCACGCGGGGGATATTTTCGAGCAGGCCGCCGCCGGTGATATGCGCCATCGCCCGCACCTTGCCAGAGCGGACCTGCGGCAGCAGTGACTTCACATAGATGCGGGTCGGCGCCAGCAGCGCCTCGATCAGCAGTACGTCCTGATCGAACAGGGCCGGTCGGTCGAGCTTCCAGCCCTTGTCGGCGGCGAGGCGGCGGACCAGCGAGAAGCCGTTCGAATGCACGCCCGACGAGGCGAGGCTGAGGATGACGTCGCCGGCCGATACCCGGTTGCCGGTCAGCGCCTCTTCGCGCTCGACCGCGCCGACGCAGAAGCCGGCCAGATCATAGTCGCCGGCGGCGTACATGCCGGGCATCTCGGCGGTTTCGCCACCGATCAGCGCGCAGCCGGCGAGCTTGCAGCCTTCCGCGATGCCGGCGATCACCCGCTCGGCAACGCCGTTGTCGAGCTTGCCAGTTGCGAAATAGTCGAGGAAGAACAGCGGCTCCGCGCCCTGGACTATAAGGTCGTTGGCGCACATGGCGACGAGATCGATGCCGACTCCGTCATGCCGTCCGCTGTCGATCGCGAGCTTCAGCTTGGTACCGACGCCGTCATTGGCGGCGACCAGCAGCGGATCCTTATAGCCCGCAGCCTTGAGGTCGAAGAAGCCACCGAAGCCGCCGAGATCGGCATCCGCGCCGGGCCTCCGCGTCGATTTGGCGAGGGGCCCGATCGCCTTGACGAGGGCGTTGCCCGCCGCGATCGACACGCCGGCCTTGGCGTAGGTATAGGGCTCTTCATTGTGCGTGCTGTTCACCATGGACGCCGCCCTAGACATATCGGACTTGGATTTCCACGGCCAAGTCGCCAAAAGGCACATCGTGACCTTCGCAGACCGTCTTTTCCGTCCCGTACCGCTGTCGATTCTGTGCGTGACGCTGTTCGCGGCGGCACTGGCCTTCGCGCAGCTGGAGCGTGCCGACGAGCGCGGCGTGCCGCCGATCGATGGGTCTGGCAGCTATGAAGTGTCTGGCGTGAAGGTCGACGTTGCGGCGCGCAACGCTGAAGCGGCGCGCAGCGGCGGCTGGCGCGAGGCGCAGCGCAAGGGCTGGAAGATGCTGTGGGCGAGGGTCAACGGCAAGCCGGTGGAGAATGCGCCGGGCCTGCCCGATTCGACTCTCGATTCGATCAGCGGCGGCATCGTCGTCGAGCGTGAGCAGATCAGCCCCAATCGTTATATCGCCACCCTCGGCGTGCTGTTCGACCGCGCACGGGCGGGCGAATTGCTGGGCGTGAAGGGCGCGATGCGCCGGTCCGCGCCAATGCTGGTGATCCCGATCCAGTGGAGCGGCGGCACCCCGGTCAGTTTCGAATCGCGCACCGAATGGCAGAAGGCCTGGGCGCGCTTTCGTTCGAACAACAGTCCGATCGATTATGTCCGCGTTTCGGGCACCGGGGCCGACCCGGTGTTGCTCAACGCCGCCCAGACGCGGCGGCCGGGGCGCGGCTGGTGGCGGATGCTGCTCGACCAATATGGCGCGGCGGATATCGTGGTTCCCGAAGTCACCCTCTTCCGCCAATGGCCGGGTGGTCCGGTACTAGCCCGCTTCGTCGCGCGGCACGGCCCCGATGCCGCGGTGATCGACCAGTTCGCGCTGACCGCGGAAAATGGCGATGCGTTGCCGGCGATGCTCGATCGCGGCATCGAGCGGATCGACGCCGCCTATGTGCGCGCGTTGCAGGAAGGCGCGTTCCGGGCCGACAAATCGCTGGTGATCGAGACCCCCGTCGAGGAAGTGCCGATCGAGGATGTGCTCAGCCAGCTCGCCGTCGCGGCGACATCGACGATCATGGTCCAGGCCGAAACCCCGGATGCCGCTGCCCTGCGCGCCGACGAAGCCGCGCTGCGCGGCATGGCGGGGGTGACGGCCGTCCAGACCGGCAGCTTGGCGCTCGGCGGCACGTCGATCTTCCGGGTCAGCTTCTCGGGTCCGCCCGCCGCCTTCCGTGAGGCGCTGATCTCGCGTGGCTGGCAGGTCGAGGATGCCGCGGGCGGGGTCCGCATCCGGCGCGGCAGCCAGCCCGCGCGATGACCGATCAGATCGCGCTGCCTTTCCAGTGGCCGGCTGAGGAAGACGAGCGCGACTTCATCATCAGCGACGCCAATCGCATCGCGGTGAAGCATCTCGAACATTGGTCGCTATGGCCGGTGATGGCGACGATACTAACGGGCCCGCGTAAATCGGGGCGGAGCCTGCTCGGGCGGATATTCGCGGCGAAGAGTGGCGGCCGCTTCGTCGACAATGCCGATGCTCAGGACGAGGAAAAGCTGTTCCACGCCTGGAACGCGGCGCAGGCCGATCGCAAGCCATTGCTGATGGCGGCAGATCTGCCGCCCGCGAAATGGCGGATAAAGCTGCCCGATCTCAAGTCGCGGCTGCTGGCGAGCCCGCATATCGCGATCGAGGAGCCCGATATGCAGCTGATGGCCGGGCTGGTCGAGAAGCTGCTCAACGCACGCGGCCTCGCCGCGCCTGCCGAGGTGATCCGCTATGTCGTGCCGCGGATCGAGCGCAGCTATATCGGCGTTGGGCGGATCGTCGATGCGCTCGACGAGGCGGCGCTGGCGCGGCGCAAGGCGGTGAGCGTGAAAGTTGCGCGCGAGGCCCTTGCGACAATAGGTATCACCGAAGATAACTATAAGCTGCTATAGTAGGTGCTTATGGAATCGATCGAACAGACGGCGCAGGTTGAAGATATGGTCGGAGGCATCGCACCGACCGATCCGATCGCCCTGCGCGACCGATATTTCAACCGCGAACTGAGCTGGCTCGCTTTCAACCAGCGTGTGCTCGACGAGGCCTGCAACCAGGCGCATCCTTTGCTCGAACGGCTTCGCTTTCTGTCGATCTCGGGGAATAATCTCGACGAGTTCTTCATGGTCAGGCTCGCTGGTCTGAAGGGGCAATTGCTCGAAGGGGTCGAGGCGCTGTCGCCCGATGGCCTGACCGTCGTCCAGCAGGTCGAAGGGGCGACCCGCCGCGCCGATCAGCTGATGGCCGATCAGCAACTTGTCTGGGATCGCCTCCATGACGAGCTGGCCGCCGTCGGCATCGTCGTGCTGGAAGAAGGCGACATCGAAGGCCGCGACGCCGAATGGCTCGAAACCTATTTCCGCAATCATATCTTCGCGGTGCTGACGCCACAGGCGCTCGATCCCGCCCATCCGTTTCCCTTCATCCCGAACAAGGGTTTCAGCCTGTTGTTCGATCTGACCCGGCAGTCGGATGGCGAGCAGATATTCGAACTGCTGATGGTGCCGTCGACCTTGCCGCGATTCGTACGCATGCCGGGCGACGGCGCGCGCTATGTCGCGATCGAGACGCTGGTGCGGCGATTCACCGGGCTGCTCTTTCCCGGCTATGTGGTGCGTGGGCAGGGGGCCCTGCGTATCATCCGCGACAGCGATATCGAGGTGGAGGAAGAGGCCGAGGATCTCGTTCTCTATTACCGCACAGCGATCAAGCGGCGGCGGCGGGGTCGGGTGATCCGGCTGGAACTAGAGGGCGGCATGTCTTCGTCCTTCGAACCGCTGTGGAAGGACAAGATCAGCGGCGCACACGCCTTCATCACCGAATCGGGCAATTTCCTGGGTATCGCCGACCTCGAACAACTGGTCGACGAGGACCGTCCCGACCTGAAGTTCACGCCCTTCGCGCCGCGTTTTCCGGAGCGGGTGCGCGAGCATGGCGGGGATTGCTTCGCGGCGATCCGGTCGAAGGACATCATCGTCCATCATCCCTATGAAACGTTCGACGTCGTGCTCGCCTTCCTGCGCCAGGCGGCGATGGATCCCGATGTCATCGCGATCAAGCAGACGCTCTATCGCGCCGGCAAGCAGTCGGCGGTGATCCGCGCGCTGGTCGACGCGGCGGAGGCGGGCAAGTCCGTGACGGCGGTGGTCGAGCTCAAAGCGCGTTTCGACGAAGAGCAGAACCTGATGTGGGCGTCGCAGCTCGAGCGCGCCGGGGTGCAGGTCGTCTATGGCTTCATCGAATGGAAGACCCACGCCAAAGTCTCGATGGTGGTGCGTCGCGAGGCGGAGGGCCACCGGACCTACTGTCACTTCGGCACAGGCAATTATCACCCGATCACGGCGCGGATCTATACCGATCTGAGCTTCTTTACCGCCGATCCGCGGCTGGGTCACGATGCCGCGCAGCTGTTCAACTATATCACCGGCTATGTCGAGCCGACCGACCTGCAGAAGCTCACCATATCGCCCCATGGGATGCGCGACGAGCTGTGCCGGCTGATCGATGCCGAGATCGACCATGCCCGAGACGGGCGCGAGGCGGCGATCTGGGTGAAGATGAACTCGCTGGTCGATCCCGCGATCATCGAAAAGCTCTATCGCGCCAGCGCGGCGGGGGTGGAGATCGATCTCATCATTCGTGGCATATGCTGCCTGCGGCCGGGCGTTCCGGGCCTGTCGGAGAATATCCGGGTCAAGTCCGTCGTCGGGCGGTTCCTGGAGCATAGCCGGGTGATGTGCTTCGGCAATGGCGGCCCGCTGCCCAACCGCAACGCCAAGGTGCTGATCAGCTCGGCCGACTGGATGCCGCGCAATTTCGACCGGCGCGTCGAATATCTGCTGCCGATCGAGAACCCGACCGTCCATGCCCAGATCCTCGATCAGGTGATGGTCGCCAACCTGATCGACGACGAGCAGAGTTGGGAGCTGCTGCCCAATGGCGAATATGAGCGGATCGTGCCGGGCAAGCGTCCGTTCAACCTGCACCGATATTTCATGACCAACCCGTCGCTGTCCGGGCGGGGGGCGGCGTTGCGCCAGAGCGGGCAGGTGCCGAAACTGTCGCTGCGGCGGGGGGCGTAGCGGGTCACGTCATACCGGCGAAAGCCAGGATGGCGATTCAGTCGGGAGAGTAGTGCGCGCGTTCCGGTAGCCAGCGCGTCGCCAGGCCGGTCCAGATCATGCCGAACCCCAGCCCGCCCAGCACGTCGCCCGGCCAGTGAACGCCGAGAGCGATGCGGGTCCATCCCATCACGCATGCCAGCGCGACCGCGAACGGCAGGAAGGCAGGCCGCCGCGCCAGTATGGCCAGCGCCAGCAGCGTCAGCATCGTGTTAGCCGCATGGGCGCTGGGAAAGCTCCATGACGTCACCATATCCAGCCGGCCGGACAGCGGCGGACGGGTCCGTTCGAACAGCAGCTTGAGGCCCTCGACCGCCAATCGACCGGACAGGATCGTCGCGAACAGCCATATCGCCTCCGCCGTTCGGCGGCGGACGAGCAACCAACCCGTGACCGCGAGCGCCACCGGCGCCAGCACCGCAAAGCCGCCGAGCCGGGTGAAGGCGATCACCAGCCCGCCGTCGCTCGCCAATCGCGCCGCTTCGAACAGCCGGAGGTCGAGCGTGGGAAGGAACAGCCAAAGCATGAGCCCGGCAACGATGACGAGCAAACCGCAAGCGGCTAGTACCGGCGCCATGAAATTACTTCGGTTCATGCCATGACGTCGCATGAAGCGATGCTGTGCGGCAAGCGGCGCTTTTCCGCGGGATGAGACGAAGTCCGGCGAGGCACCAACCGACTCTCGCGGCGTTTGATCCACCACCGAAATCGGCTACAGCGGAACATCATGCCAGCTATCTCGATGTTCCGCCGCGCCAAGAGCCCTGCGCCCGGCCACACCCGCATGGGGATCATCGACATCGGCTCGAACTCGATTCGCCTCGTCATCTATGATGGCCCGGCGCGGGTTCCGGCGGCGTTGTTCAACGAGAAGGTGATGGCGGGCCTCGGCAAGGGGGTGTCGCGCGATGGCGCACTCGACCCCGGCGCGATGGACCGCGCGATCGCCACGCTCGCGCGCTTCCAGCGATTGTCCGAGCAGATGGGCGTGCCGCACCCGCGGACGGTTGCCACCGCCGCGGTGCGCGACGCCGCCAATGGCAAGCTGTTCATCGATCGCGTGCTCGACCTCGGTCTCGCGGTGGAGCTGCTGTCGGGCGATGACGAGGGGCGGCTGGCGGGCTTCGGCGTGATCGCTTCTATTCCGCAGGCCAACGGCATCGTCGGCGATCTCGGTGGCGGCAGTCTCGAACTGGCGCGTGTCATCGACGGCAAGGTACGGGAGACCAGCTCCTTTCCCCTCGGCGTGCTCCGCATCGGCGCGGTCAAGGCGAAGGGGCCCCGCGCACTGGGCGCACTGGTCGCCAAGACCATCGAGAAAACCGGATGGAAAGGACGCGGGCAGGGGCTGCCTTTCTACATGGTCGGCGGGTCGTGGCGCTCGCTCGCCCGGCTCGACATGCATCTGACCGGTTATCCGCTGCCGATCGTCCATCACTACTGGATGCCACCCGAAAATGCGCAGCATCTCGTCCGTGTCCTCGCGCATCTCGATCGCAAGCGGCTGCGCGAGGTGGTCGGCCTGTCAGGTGCGCGTATCCCGACCCTGGCGAGCGCGGCTTCGCTGCTCAGCCACGTCGTCCGCAACCTGGGGTCGAGCGAGCTGATCGTCTCGGCTTACGGCCTGCGCGAAGGGCTGCTCTATGACGAACTGTCCGAATATCAGCGTGCGCAGGACCCGCTGATCGCTTCGGCGCGCGAGGAGGGCGCCCGGCAGGGGCGCTTCCCCGAGCATGGCGATCTTCTCGAACGCTGGATCGCACCGCTGTTCGAGCATGAGGGCCCGGCTGACGCACGGATCCGCCACGCGACCTGTCTGCTCGCCGATGTGGGCTGGCGCGCACATCCGGAATTTCGCGCCGATCGCGGTGTCGAGACAGCGTTGCACGGCAATTGGGTCGGGATCGATTCGCGCGGTCGGGGCATGATGGCGCATGCGCTGTGGACCAGCTTTGGCGGGCAGGGGATGGTGCCGGTTATCAGCAGCATCTGCTCACCGCAGGAGATCATCATCGCCGAGCGCTGGGGCTATGCGCTACGCCTTGGCCAGCGCTTTTCAGGCGGGGTCGCCGATGCGCTGGTCGGTAGCCGGCTCGCGCTCAACGGCTCAGTGCTCGAACTCCATTGCGAACGCGACAATGCGATCCTCTACGGGGAGTCGGTCGAGCGGCGGCACAAGACGCTGGCGTCGGCCTTCGGCGCCGGACATCAGTTCATCGTAGACTGATCCATTTCTCCCGTTTTTCCGGCACTTTATCGATAGTGACTTGAGCGGTGCGCGCGGCTGTGACCCTGTTGAGGGAGGGCCACTGTGGGGAGCAACTATGGACAAAGCGCACCGTTTCCGGCGCGACATCCAGGGTCTTCGTGCGCTTGCCGTGCTACCCGTTGTTCTCTTTCATGCTTTTCCAGCCTTGCTGCCCGGCGGCTTTGTCGGGGTCGACATCTTCTTCGTCATCTCGGGCTATCTGATCACCCGCATTCTCCATGCGGAGTTGCGCGAGGAGCGATTCAGCATAGCTGGATTCTACGTGCGCCGGATCAAGCGGCTTTTTCCCGCGCTCTATCTGATGCTGGCCGTATCGATGCTGCTCGGCCTGATCCTCCTGCCCCCCGCGGAATTGCGTGAGCTGGCGAAGACCTGCCTCGCGACAATCGGCTTTTTCGCGAACATCTTCTTCTACAATCTCTCGGGCTATTTCGACGGGCAGGCCGAACTCAAGCCGCTGCTCCACACCTGGTCGCTCGCGGTGGAGGAGCAGTTCTACCTCGTCTTCCCGCTGGCGCTGCTGGCGATGTGGCGTATCCGGCCGAATTGGCTGCCGGCGCTGCTGTGGACCGCTGCGGGCCTGTCGCTGGCGTGGAGCGTGCGCGAACTGGGCGTCGATGCCTCGCGGGCCTTCTACTATCCCTGGCCGCGCGCGTTTGAACTGCTGATCGGCGCGATCGTCGCGGTCGGCGCGCATCCCAAAATTGGCAACGATGCCGCGCGCAATGCCTTGTCGCTGCTTGGGCTGCTGCTGATCGGCGGTTCGCTGCTGCTGCTGTCGGAGAAGCAACCCTTTCCCGGATTGGCTGCGCTGCCGCCCTGCATCGGCGCGGCGCTGATCATCGCCGCGGGCGAGGAGAAGGAGTCGGTGGCGGGGCGGATGCTCGGCTTCGCGCCGTTGGTGCTGATCGGCTCGCTCTCCTACTCGCTCTATCTCTGGCACTGGCCCGCGCTCGTGTTCGGGCGCTATCTCGTGCTGCGACCGCTCACCTCGGCCGAGGCCGTGGCGGCGATGCTCGTCGCTCTGGCGCTGGCCTGGGCGTCGTGGCGCTATGTCGAGCGCCCGCTTTTGCAATGGCGCCTGCCGCATCGTCCGGTCCTGATCGGCGGTGCGGCGACGATGGCGGTGGCAGCGGCGGTCGCTGCGGTGGTCGTGCTCGGCAATGGCTTGCCCCAGCGGCTCGATCCGCTCGGTCGGACGATGGTCGCGGCGGCGCGCGACAGCAGCGGGTTTCGAACCCACTGCCATTCGGGCGAGCACGATGTCATCGCCTATGATCGCTTGTGCGCTTTTGGCGATCGGGCCGCGACACCGAGCGTGGCGGTCTGGGGCGATAGCTTCGGGGCAGAGCTGGTTGTGGCGATGGGGGAGAAGCTCGCGCCGGAGAAACGTTCGGTGCTTCAGATTACCGCGTCGGGCTGTCCACCGTCGCTCGGCTATACCGCGCCGCATCGACCCGCCTGTGTCGCCTATAACGATGCCCGCCTCGACGAGCTGCGAGCGGACCGGCGCCTGCGCGAGATCGTCCTGGTGGTGAATTATCAGGGCTTCATGGTTGATTCGCCGCGGCAGCAAATGGCGCTGCTCGACGGCGTCGAGCGATCCGCAAGGGCGCTTCATGCGGCAGGCAAGGCGGTGACGCTGGTCTATTCGATCCCGCGCATGCCCTTTGTCGCGCCGACCGCGCTGGCGATGGAGCGGCTGCGCGGCGGCGATCCCGCAAGCTTTGGCCAGCTACGATCCGATTTCGACCGTCATGACGCGATGGTGTCGGCGCGGCTCGACCGGATCGCGCGAGCGACCGGGGCCACGCGGATCGTGCCGTCGCAGCGACTGTGCAGCGAGAGCCTATGCCCGGCCTATATGCCCGGCCCCGGCGTGCTGTATTTCGACCATGCCCATCTGAGCATCGCCGGCGCGCGCTACCTCCTGGCGAACAGGAAGGTGTGACGTTTCGATGAGGGTCTGACCGTAGCGAGGTGGTGGGGCTACTCGGCCTCCAGTGCCGACATCACCATCTTGCCGTTGCGGACGCTGAACGCCAGCCGGCCTTCGACCAGCGCCAGGGCATCCTTGCCGAAGATGTCGTTGCGCCAACCCGTGAGCAGCGGCAGATCGCGCACCCCGGCGGCGAGCAGCTCGAGATCGTCGGCGCGCGCGATCAGGCGCGGGGCGACATCGGCATCGCGCGAGCGGACCTTGAGCAGCAGCTTGAGGAGGTCGGCGATCAGCGCGCCCTCCTTACCCAGACCCGGCTTGCGGTCCTCGCGTGGCGGCATCTCCGCCTCGCTCAGCGGTTGCGCCTCGGCGATGGCATTCATCAGCCGCGCGCCGATGTCGTTTTGCGCCCAGTTTGGCGAGAGGCCGCGCACGCGAGCGAGATCGCTCTGCTCGCGCGGCGGATGCGACGCCATGTCGGCGATCGTCTCGTCCTTGGCGATGCGGCCGCGCGGCAGGTTCTTCGACCGGGCCTCGCGCTCGCGCCAGGCGGCGATGGCCTTGAGGCGGCCCAGCACCTCGGGCTTACGGCTGGGCATGCGGATGCGCGTCCAGGCGAGCTCGGGCAAGTTGGCATAGCTGGCGGGATCGCCGAGGCGCTCCATCTCATTGTCGAGCCAGCCGCCGCGCCCCGTCTTGCGCAGCCTCTCCAGCATTTTCGGAAAGAGTTCGGCGAGATAGGTGACGTCGCCGATCGCATAGTCGATCTGCCGCTTGTCGAGTGGGCGGCGCGCCCAATCGGTAAAGCGGGCACCCTTGTCGAGCTTCTCGCCGATCAGCGTCTCGACCAGGTTCGAATAGCCGATTTGCTCGCCGAGCCCCATCGCCATCGCCGCCACCTGGGTGTCGAACAACGGATAGGGGGTCTTGCCGGTCAGGTTGTGGACGATTTCGAGATCCTGCCCACCCGCGTGGAAAACCTTCAGCACCTCGTCATTCTCGGTCATCAGGTCGAGCAGGGGCTTCAGATCGATATCCCTGGCCTTCGGGTCGATCGCGGCGGCTTCCTCGCTATTGGCGATCTGGATCAGGCAGAGATCCGGCCAATAGGTGCTCTCGCGCATGAATTCGGTGTCGACCGTGACGAAAGGTGAGTTCGAGAGTCTGGCACAGAGATTGGCGAGCGTCGCACTGTCTGTAATCAAGGGGTGAATATGCATAGCGTGCTGCATAGAACGTGATCGTCCAAGGTGGAAGCGCTTCGCGCTCCGTTGATGGCGGGGGCGGGCCCACGCCGGGAATCCGAGCCGGCCCCGCGATGCTACGAGGTTGTTCCACACGCGCGGCCCAACGGTTCGCCAATGTCGTGTGTAGAGAGCGATCTTGGCCAGATGGCCAGAAAGTGCCATCCTTGAAGGTGCGCGGGCGTCATGCCCTCCCGACCGGACTATGCGGCGATGTAGAGGGTGGTCAGCGGGTTGCCGGGGTCTCGCCGCACTATTCGGATATCCTTGAAGCCGGCTGCCCTGAGAAGGCCGGTGACGGTCTTCAGGCTGTAGCTATGATACTGATTAGGTATCCAGAAACGGCTGCGCGGTTCGATCCCTAGCGCCATCGCGGCCAATGTCAGAAACCGGCGAGCGGGGATGAGGCGCGTCCACCGCTGAATGAACGAACGTGCATAGTGCGCAGGAATATGCAGGATAACCACGCCGCCCGGCTTCTTTATGCGATAGCACTCCTGCAGCAATCCGGGGATCGCCGAACGGTCAATATGTTGCAGGACCTGGAAAGAGACGACCGCATCCATGCTGTGGTCGGCCGCGGGAAGGCGGACACCTTCCCCGACCTTGAACTCGGCATTCTTCACATCGGCGCACATCTCGCTGGCCAGCTTCACCATGGTCGGAGCGACATCGACGCCGGTCACATGATCGAATCGCTTCGCCAACGCGCGTGAGATACGGCCGGCACCGCAGCCTATGTCGAGTGCGGAGCCCTTGCCGGTGAAATACTCGTCGATGACGCCAACATAGGTCTCGCCCTTGGCGAAGAAGGCCTCATGCTCCCATTTGCCGCCCTCCATTCCCTTGACGGACGCAATGTGAAACAGGGGGTCGGCCTTGGCGAGCTTTTCCCATTCGGTGTTCGACGTGAGCATTATGAGATTTCCCCTTGCTGGCCGAAGGCTTATCAAGTTGGCGCAGGAGCCGCTAGCTAGAAGCTTAGGACCGGACGGCGGAGAAGCGCGGGTGATCGCCATGGCCCGCGTACGCGTGCTTCCGGGCCTATGGATCGACACCATCCCGGGTCACAACGCTTGACAAGCGCCGCGCGCTCGCGCGAAGCGCACCGCTCGCATTTTCCACCTGAAAGTTGAACAGCAATGCACGCCTATCGCACCCATCATTGCGGCCAGCTCCGCGCCCAGGACGTCGGATCGCAGGTCCGCCTGTCGGGCTGGGTGCACCGCAAGCGCGACCATGGCCATTTGCTGTTCGTCGATCTGCGCGATCATCACGGCCTGACGCAGATCGTGACCGACATCGAGTCGGAAGCCTTCAAGCATCTCGACAAGCTGCGCGTCGAATCGGTCGTGACGATCACCGGCGATGTCGTCGCCCGCTCCGCCGAGGCGGTCAATCCTAACCTCGCCACGGGCGATATCGAGATCCGCGCTCGCGAGGTCTCGGTCCAGTCGGCGGCGCAGGAGCTGCCACTGCCGGTGGCGGGTGAGGCTGATTACCCTGAGGATATCCGCCTGCGCTATCGTTTCCTCGATCTGCGCCGTGACCGTATCCACGCGAACATCGTGCTGCGCTCGAACGTGATCGCATCGATCCGGCAGCGCATGATCGGCCAGGGCTTCACCGAATATCAGACGCCGATCCTGACCGCCTCCTCGCCCGAGGGCGCGCGCGATTATCTCGTCCCGAGCCGCGTCCATCCGGGCAAGTTCTACGCGCTCCCGCAGGCGCCGCAGATGTTCAAGCAGCTGCTGATGGTCGCGGGCTTCGACCGTTATTTCCAGATCGCTCCGTGCTTCCGCGACGAAGACGCCCGCGCCGACCGTTCACCGGGTGAGTTCTATCAGCTCGATTTCGAAATGAGCTTCGTGACGCAGGAGGACGTGTTCGCGGCGATCGAGCCGGTGCTGCACGGCGTGTTCGAGGAATTCTCGCGCGGCCGGGCGGTGACCCCTGCGCCGTTTCCGCGCATCGCCTATCGCGACGCGATGCTGCGTTACGGCTCGGACAAGCCCGACCTGCGCAACCCGCTGGAGATCACCGACGTCACTGATCATTTCGTCGGATCGGGCTTCGGCCTGTTCGCCCGGATCGTAGAGGGCGGCGGCGTGGTCCGTGCGATCCCGGCGCCGGCGGCAGGGGCGAAGAGCCGCAAATTCTTCGACGACATGAACGACTGGGCCCGCTCGCAGGGCCATGCGGGCCTCGGCTATATCAACATCAAGGCCGGCGAGCCCGGTGGCCCGATCGCCAAGAATCATGGCGAAGAGGCGACTGCGAAGCTGGTCGCCGCGCTGGGCCTCGGCCCCGATGACGGCGTCTTCTTCGCCGCCGGCAAGGAACTGCCCACCGCCAAGCTGGCGGGTGCGGCGCGGACCCGGGTTGGCGAGGAACTGGGCCTGATCGAGCAGGGGGTGTTCAAGTTCTGCTGGGTCGTCGACTTCCCGATGTACGAATATGACGAAGAGGCGAAGAAGGTCGACTTCAGCCACAATCCCTTCTCGATGCCGCAGGGCGAGATGGAAGCGCTGGAGACCAAGGATCCGCTCGATATCCTTGCCTATCAGTACGACATCGTCTGCAACGGCGTGGAGCTGTCATCGGGCGCGATCCGGAATCACAAGCTCGATGTCATGTACAAGGCGTTCGAAATCGCCGGCTACACCAAGGAGCAGGTCGACGAAAATTTCACCGGCATGATCAATGCGTTCAAATATGGGGCGCCGCCGCATGGCGGCTCTGCGCCGGGCATCGACCGTATCGTCATGCTGCTGGCCGACGAGCCCAATATCCGCGAGGTCGTGCTGTTCCCGATGAACCAGAAGGCCGAGGACCTGATGATGAACGCACCGTCGCCGGTGTCGCTCAAGCAGCTCCGCGAGCTCAACATTCGGGTTGTCGAGCAGCAGAAGAGCTGAATTTTTGCCGTCATGCCAGCGGAGGCGGGCATCTCGTGCGGCAACGGCGCGACCCGTCCTCCTGAGATGCCGGCCTTCGCTGGCATGACGGGATGGCGGGGCCGCCTCATCGATCCAAAATGTGCCATTTCCGGACGGATGCGAAACTATTAAGCATGTCCTGCGCTTAAACCGTCCCTCCCAAAGCTTTATGGGGGAGGGTCAGGTGTGGGGAGTTGCGTCGGTTGGCGATCGATCTGTCAGACTATGAGAGCGGCGAGGCGTTCTACGGCGACTATGCCGCCGCGCTCGCCGACGTGCAGAAGCGCCTGTCGCGGCTGCAGGTCGCGCACATGGTCTGCAAGCAGCGCAGCATGATCCTGTTCGAGGGGTGGGACGCGGCCGGCAAGGGCGGCGCTATCCAGCGGCTGACGATGGGCTGGGACCCACGCCATTTCCATGTCTGGCCGATTTCGGCGCCGACCGAGGAGGAGCGCAGCCGCCATTTCCTGTGGCGTTTCTGGCAGAAGATTCCCGGCGGCGGCCATATCGCGATCTTTGATCGCAGCTGGTACGGGCGCGTGCTGGTCGAGCGGGTCGAGGCCTATGCCAGCGAAAAGCTGTGGCGGCGCGCCTATGACGAGATCAACGAGTTCGAGGCGCAGCAGCAGGCCGACGGCGTGATCATCATCAAGCTGTTCCTCCATGTCACCCAGAAGGAGCAGGACAAGCGCCTCGCGGCGCGGCTCGATCACCCCTGGAAGCGCTGGAAAGTGACGCCCGAAGATTTCCGCAACCGCGCGCGGCGCGACGATTATCTCGACGCGGTGAAGGAGATGTTCCGGGAGACCGATACGCGCTGGGCGTCCTGGAAGCTGATCGACGGCAACAACAAGAAGGCTGCGCGCATCGCCGCGTTGACCCACATCGCGGACGTTCTGGAGCGCAACATGCCGGCGGAGCCTCCTGCGCTCGATCCCGAATTCGAGCGCTACGCCCGTGCGCAGCTTGGCTCGCCCAAAAAGCCGTAATACTGGGCCCGCACGCCCATCGACGCCCCTTGCGGATATGACGCCTTTGTTGCAGCATCGCGCCCGCGGCCGCAACGCCGGCCGTCATAGCTGGCGGCGCCGGTCGTGCCGCAAAATAGATATATAGTCTGGTAGGGGATGAAGGCATGAATAAACAGGAGCTTATCGGCACTGTCGCCGAGACGACCGGCATGACCAAGAATGACGCGTCGAAGGCGGTCGAAGCCGTGTTCGATTCGATCACCTCGCAGCTGAAAAATGGCGACGAAGTCCGCCTCGTCGGCTTCGGCACCTTTTCGGTCAGCAAGCGCAAGGCGTCCACGGGCCGCAATCCACGCACCGGCGAACCGATGAAGATCAATGCATCGAGCCAGCCCAAGTTCAAGCCGGGCAAGGGCCTGAAGGATGCCGTCAACTGATCGCGTCGCCGTCCGGCGATGGGGCCGGGCGACGATGAACGGGCCGCGATGTCGCCTGGCGTCGCGGCCTTCGTTTTGGGCTGGACAGCAGGAATGTCCCGCCCTATCCGCTCACCTCCGTCGCGGGCATGGCCCGCGATTGGATCAGAGTGGGCGCATAGCTCAGCGGTAGAGCACACCCTTCACACGGGTGGGGTCGCAGGTTCAATCCCTGCTGCGCCCACCACTCTGATCCCTCACTTCGCGTTGTTCCGATACCGCTCCACCGCCTTGATAAGCGCCGGACGATGCATCTTGCTGCCCTTGCTCAGGCCCGACACCGCGACCGGCAGCCGCCAGTAATCGAGCGCCGCATCGGACATGCCGGTGATCCGCTGATAGTGACGGAGGTAGAGCTCGGCGGCGAACTGGCGGAACCATAAGGCTATGCGTGACGGGCCCCGCATCTGGCCATAGCGCAGCAACATCTCGGTGCGCGCGACATCGGCGGCCGGGTCGCCCGCGCAGCCGCTCGACCAGTCGACCGCCGCCACGCCGCGTGGAGTTTCCACCGCGTTGCCGGGGTGAAAATCACCATGGCACAGAATGTGGCCGCGAGGCGTCACCAATATCCGGTCGAGCGCTTCGCGGCGGAGCGTCTCGTCGATCTCGGCCGACAATATTCGCACCCACAATATGTCGTGCTGATGGTGGATCAGGCCCTCCGCGCTGCATTGATGGATGCGGGCGTGACATTCCGCCAGCTTGCGCAGCGCCGCGCGGGCGCGAAGGCTGCGCCACCGCGATTTGGGGTCGAGCAGCGGAGCTCCGTCCAGTTCCTCGAAAACGATGCCCCGCCGGCCTTCGATGTTCTGCCAGCCCAGCGCGCGCGGCACGAGCAGGCCTTCCTCGCTCGCGCGGGTCGCGACATCGAGTTCGCGGCGCATGACGCCGTCCTCGACACCGGCATGAAACAGCTTGAGCACCTTGCCGTTGCCCAGCCGCATCACATCGGCGCTTTCGCCACTGGCTATCAGAGATTTCAAATCGCGCCTGTGCATGACTGCTCCAGCGGCAAGGATGAACGACCGTCGCCAGGGTTGCAAATCCCGGCGCACCATAGGATTACCGCCCAGCTTTTGGAGAGAGGACGGATGACAGGCCCCGCAGCCTTGACCTTGTCGTTGCTAATGCTTGCCGGGGTACTGCTGACCGTGGGAGGAGGCGTGCTGCTCGTCCGCCGCCGCGACCGCACGCGCGGCCTGTTGATGCTTGCCGCCGGAATCGTGATGTTCGGGAATGTGGCGATCTGGGCGCTGCCGCTAAGCTGATCTCGCCACCGCTCATCCTGAAGAGACATTGAGCCGGTCGAAATGACATCTCGAGGAATCCTTCGAGACGGGTCTTCGCCAGGCTCAGCCCTTCCTCAGGGATGAGCGGTGTTGATTTCTACCGGTCGCCGGTGAGCCGCATGTCGAGATAATCGTCCACCGATTTCATCAGCTGCGGCATCTCATCAGCGAAGAAGTGGTTCGCGCCGGGAACGGTGTCGTGATGAATCGTGATGTGGCGCTGGGTGCGCAGCTTGTCGACGAGCTTCTGGACCGCGCCGGGCGTCACCACCTCGTCGCTGTCCCCTTGGATGATGATGCCCGAGGAGGGGCAGGGCGCCAGGAAGGTGAAGTCGTACATATTGGCGGGTGGGGCGATCGAGATGAAGCCCTTGATCTCGGGCCGCCGCATCAGCAGCTGCATGCCGATCCACGCGCCGAAGCTGAATCCGGCGATCCAGGTCGTCTGCGCCTCGGGATGGATCGACTGAACCCAGTCGAGCGCCGACGCCGCGTCGGAAAGTTCGCCGATGCCATTGTCGAAAGTGCCCTGGCTCTTGCCGACACCCCGGAAATTGAAGCGCAGCGTCGCGAATCCGCGCCGTACGAAAGTCTGGTAGAGCGACTGGACGATGCGGTTGTTCATCGTGCCGCCGCCTTGCGGGTGCGGATGGAGGATCATCGCCACAGGCGCGCGTGGGCGCGGGCCGGGGTTGAAGCGGCCTTCGAGGCGGCCTTCGGGGCCAGGGAAAATGACTTCGGGCATCGATATCCTTCGGGACAGGCTAGGTCTGCCGCACCGGTGGCGCGCAGCGGATCGAAAGTCTATATAAGGAGGCGCGCATCGCGTGCAATCAAATGGAGCATGAAGCCTTGGCGATAGCCCGCCTCTATCTCGATCATGCCGCCACCACGCCGTTGTTTCCGGCGGCGCGGCTGGCCGTGGCCGAGGGGCTGGAGCGTTGGGCCAATCCATCGTCGCCCCATGCCGAGGGGCGCGCCGCGCGTGCTGCGCTGGAAGATGCGCGGGCGCGTATCGGCCACGCGCTCGGCTATGACGGCACGATTTTCTTCACCAGCGGCGCGACCGAAGCGATCGCGATCGCTCTGAGCCGCGCAAAGGCCGGGCCGCGCCTGATCTCCGCGGTCGAGCATGACGCGGTTCGCCGCGCCGCCGCCGATGCGGCTGTGCTGCAGGTTTCCGAAGGCGGCATCGTCCGGCTCCCGGCGACGATCGACGACAGGCCGCTGGTCGCGATCCAGGCGGTCAATAACGAGACCGGCGTGATCCAGCCGCTCGGCGAGCATATCGCCGCGGTGCGCGATGCCGGCGGGCTGCTGCTGGCCGATTGCGCCCAGGCGGCGGGCAAGCTGCCGCTACCTGATGCCGATTTCATCACGCTGTCCGCACATAAGTTGGGCGGTCCGCCGGGAATCGGCGCGCTGTTGGTGCGCGATCTCGCGACGTTGACGCCGAGCGGAGGACAGGAGCAGGGCTATCGCGCCGGCACCGAAAATCTACCTGCGGTGCTGGGCTTCGCCGCGGCGCTCGAAGCGGGGACCGAATGGATCGATCGTGCCCGAATCCTGCGGGCCCGGCTCGACGCCGCGATCCGCGATCTCGGCGGCGCGATCGTCGCGGACGGCGCCGACCGGCTGCCGACCATCGCCAGCTATCATATGCCCGGAGTGGCGGCGACCGCCCAGCTGATCCGCTTCGACATGGCGGGAATCGCGGTATCGGCGGGCAGCGCCTGTTCGTCCGGCAGCCTGAAGCCAAGCCATGTGCTGGCGGCGATGGGGTGGAGCGAGGATGCGGCGCGCGAGGTGATCCGGATCAGCTTCGGCCCCGATACCGTCGCGGACGATATCGAGCGGGTGGTGTCGACATGGCAGGCTATAGCCGCCACAGCGCGGGAGAAGGCAGCATGATCTATCTCGATTATCAGGCGACGACGCCGATCGCGCCCGAGGTTCGCACCGCGATGCTGCCCTATCTCGACGAACGCTTCGGCAACCCTCATTCACCGCATCGCATGGGCCGCGAAGCGGCGGCGGCGGTGGAGGTGGCGCGCGAGCAGGTGGCCGCGCTGTGCCCGCCTGGCGGGACGCTGGCGTTCACCGGCAGCGCCACCGAAGCGCTCAACTGGGCGATCAAGGGCAGCGGCGGCGGGATCGTCACGCTGGCGACCGAGCATGCCGCGGTGCTCGACAGCGCACGGTCGGCAGGCCGGACGGGGCGCGATGTGCAGATCTTACCAGTCGGCAGCGATGGCCTGGTCGATCTCGAAGCCGCTCGGGCCGCGATCCGGCCCGGTGCAGGTCTGGTTGCGGCGATGCTGGTCAATAATGAGATCGGCGTGATCCAGCCGATCCGCGAGCTCGCCGATATCGCGCATGCCGTTGGCGCGTTGTTCCTGTGCGATGCGGTGCAGGGCTATGGCCGCCTGCCGATCCCGGACAATGTCGATCTGGTGGCCATCGCCGCGCACAAGATACATGGCCCCAAGGGCATTGGCGCCTTGTGGGTGCGCGACGGCGTCTCGATCGAACCGCTGCTGCATGGCGGCGGGCAAGAGGTGGCCGGGCGATCGGGTACGCTCGCACCGATGCTGTGCGCGGGCTTCGGTGTGGCGGCGGAACTGATGCAGGAGCGCGGCGATACCGACGCCGATCATCTCGACAGGCTATGGCAGATCGCGACCCAGCGGCTCGGGCCCGAATGGACGATCAACGGGTCGTTCGCGCACCGCTATCATGGCAATCTCAATCTTCATTGCGACGGTGTAGATGCGGCGCGGCTGATATCCGATCTGCGCGGTCTCGCCTTCTCGGCGGGGTCCGCCTGCGCCAGCGGGTCGGGCCGGCCGAGCCATGTCCTCAAGGCGATCGGACTGAGCGACGCCGAGGCGCGGTCTAGCATCAGGCTGGGCTTCGGGCGCTATACACGCGAGGACGACATCGAAAAGGCAGCGGGCATGATCCTCGAAGCGGCAGAGCGGCAATTGATGTGGGCCGTATGACCAGAGTCGTGTTCGTTTCCGCCGATGGGGAAAAACGCAGCGAAGTCGACGCCATCGCCGGTCAGCGGCTGCTCGAAGTGGCGCAGGCCGACGGTCAGCCGCTCGAAGGCACCTGTGAGGGGCAGATGGCCTGCTCGACCTGCCATGTCATCGTCGACGCGGCCGATTTCCCCAAGCTTCCGCGCGCGTCGGAGATGGAGGAGGATCTGCTCGACCTCGCCAGTCATGTAACGCGGACGTCGCGGCTCGCCTGTCAGATACATCTGGATGATGCACTGGGTAAGCTTACGGTGCGGATGCCGGGGACGGCGCGGAACATGCAGGGCCGGTAGGCGGGGGGGTGGCCGCCATCAAAGCTGGGATCGCAACGGAATCGGCGCGCGCCATGCTCGATCGCGTTCATCTGCTGGCGGCCGACCCGCCGGCATAGTGGAACGGCCTATGGGGTATGAAGGACAAATAGCGCCGCCGCCCCGGCTTGCATCATGCGAGCGCTTCCCCCATATGCGCCGCGGGAGTCGGGCGGACGGTGCCGTCGCCAACCCGGTCAGATCCGGAAGGAAGCAGCCGCAACGATTTCGTATCGGGTCGTTCCGGCTCCCACCTCATCAAGAATCAAAGACAAGCGGAGCGGGGCTGGCTAAGCTCATCCTGATGTCCGAATCTCCGCAACCCTATCGCGTTCTCGCGCGCAAATACCGGCCACAGAATTTTGGCGAGCTGATCGGCCAGGATGCGATGGTGACGACGCTCGCCAACGCGATCCGCCGCGACCGGCTGGCCCATGCCTTCCTGCTCACCGGCGTTCGCGGCGTGGGCAAGACATCGACCGCGCGGCTGATCGCCAAGGCGTTGAACTGCATCGGCCCGGACGGGCAGGGCGGCCCGACGATCGATCCCTGTGGTGTCTGCGAGCCCTGTGTCGCGATCGCCGAGGGACGGCACATTGATGTGGTCGAAATGGATGCCGCCAGCCACACCGGCATCGACGATATCCGCGAGATCATCGAGGCGGTGCGCTATGCGTCGGTTTCGGCGCGCTACAAGATCTACATCATCGACGAAGTCCATATGCTGTCCAAGGCGGCTTTCAACGGGCTGCTCAAGACGCTGGAAGAGCCGCCGGCGCATGTGAAATTCCTGTTCGCCACGACCGAGGTGAACAAGGTGCCGATCACGGTGCTGTCGCGCTGCCAGCGATTCGACCTGCGCCGCATTCCGGCCGACAAGCTCGCCGCGCATTTCACGTCGGTAGTCGCTGCCGAAGGCGTCGAGGCCGAGCCCGAAGCGTTGGCTCTGATCGCCCGCGCCGCCGAAGGGTCGGCGCGCGATGGCCTTTCGATCCTCGACCAGGCGATCGCCCACGGATCCGGCCAGGTCGATGCGGCACAGGTGCGCGACATGCTGGGCCTGTCCGACCGTGGTGCGATCCGGAGGCTGTTCGGTGAATTGCTCAAGGGCGACGCGTCGGCGGTTCTGGCGGGTGTGCGCGGCCAATATGACCTGGGGGTCGAACCCGCCGCGATGCTCCACGGATTGCTGGAAACCTGCCATGGCGTGACCCGCGCCAAGGTCGCGGGCACCGGTGACCCCGCGCTTTCGGCGGAGGAACGGGAGGCGTTTGCAGAATGGTCGGGCAAGCTCGGCTTTGCGACGCTTCACCGGCTGTGGCAGCTTCTGCTCAAGGGTCATGGCGAGGTGCAGACCGCAGCGATGCCGATCGAAGCCGCCGAGATGGCGCTGCTCCGCGTCGTCCATGCCAGCCAGCTACCCGATCCCGGCGAACTGGCGCGAAAATTGGCTTCAGGCGAGATCAGTATCGGCGCAGGTGCTCCGGCCTCGGCCCCGGCTGCTCCATCCGCGGCGCCCGCGGTCGCGCAGGTCCAGCCCGCCGCGCCGCCAGCGATCGAGGCACCGCCCGCGCCGCTCGCTTTGCCCGACAGCATCGAGGCGCTTCATGAGTTGCTCAAGCCGAAGTCGGCCCTGCTTGCTCTTCAGCTGCACGATCATGCCCGGCTGGTCAGGTTGACCGGGACCGAGCTGCTGATCGCCGAAACCGACAAGCTGAAGCCGGATTTCTACAGCAATCTCGTTGCCGCGTTGAAGGATATCACCGGTGAACGCTGGACGGTTGGGGCTGTGCCGGAAACGGGCGCTCCGTCGTTGCGCGATCAGGAGCTCGCCGGGGAAGACGCCGCCAAGTCCGCCATTCTCAACTCGCCGCTGATCAAGGCTGCTCGCGAGGCCTTTCCCGATGCCGAGCTGATCAGCTACAGCGCGCCCGAACCACGGAGTCTCGCATCATGAAAAGCCTTGAGGAAATGATCGCCGCCGCGCAGAATGCTGCGCAGACGATCCAGACACAGATGGAACAGGCGCAGGCAGGCCTCGACAAGATCGAGGTCGAGGGCGCCGCCGGCGGTGGGCTCGTGAAGATCCGGGCGACCGCCAAGGGCCGCATCCTCGGCGTCGCGATCGACGATTCGCTGATGGCCGTGTCGGAAAAGCAGATGCTGGAGGATCTGATCGCCGCCGCGATCAACGATTGCCGCGCCAAGGCCGATGCCGCCTCGAACGCGGAAATGCAGAAGATGACGCAGGGCCTGCCGCTACCGGCGGGCTTCAAGCTACCGTTCAGCTGATCACTTCAGACAGCTATCCAGCCCGTAGCGGCTGACCTGTCCCACGCGCCGCTGGATCGTGTTGCCATAGCGTCTCGTCTGTCCGGTCGGCGCAACCGCTTCGCGTTTCTTGGGAAGCGGGAGGACTGCCGCGATCCGCGCCGCCTCGGCGCGGCTCAGGCGAGAGGCGTCGTGACCGAAGTAGCGCATCGATCCGGCGTTGGCGCCATAGGTGCCCAACCCGGTCTCGGCGACGTTCAGATAGACTTCCATGATCCGCTTCTTGGGCCACATCACCTCGATCAGAAGGGTGAACCAGGCTTCGAGCCCTTTGCGGAGATAGCCGCCATTCTGCCACAGGAAGGCATTTTTGGCGGTTTGCTGGCTGATTGTGGAGCCGCCGCGGATGCGCCGCTCACCCTGTAAATTGCTCTTGAAGGCTTTTTGCATCGCTTTGAAATCAAAGCCGAAGTGGCTGCAAAAATTGCCGTCTTCCGCCGCGATGGCCGCGCGCGCCATATTGGGCGACATATCGTCCAGCGCCATCCAGTCCTTGGTGATGCCGCGCCCGTCGACGGCGTTGGCGATCATCGTGACAGTGATCGGCGGAGGCAGGAACCGGTAAAGACCGACCCAGATCACCGAGCCGACGACGAAGATTACGAGTGACTTGATGAACCAGCGGGCGGCGCGGCGGGCGAAGGTCTGTTTGGCCATGATGTCCTGGCGATATCAGGGGGCGGCGCGCAGGATAAGCCCCGTTTCGGTGCGGACGACGCTCCACCGCGCCGCTTCGAGGCCCTGAAGCCCGGCGGCTTTCACCGCCATCGCCGGCTTGACCACCTTCCGGGCGGGAACCTGCTCGATCCATAACAGCACAGGGCATTGGTTGCGGATCAACCTGACCGGCTTCTCGGTGCTGACCATTGGCGGATTGAAGCCGTGCGCGCTGCCGACCCGCCGGTAGCCCAGCGCGAACACTGGCTCCTCGCGGCGCGCCGCATTCGAACTTGCGCCGTCATCGAGCCGCCAGCCCGAGGCGGCATAAACCCTGGTGGAGGGACAGTCTTGAATGGTGCGCGCGATTTTCTTGCCCGCCGTTTGCCAGCCCCCGTGGAGGTTGATCACGACCAATGCGATGACGCCGGACAGCACGGCCATGGCGGCGAGTGCGTTCATCCATAGTCGCCGGTTGGCAATCTTTGCGCCGGCGGCTGCCATCAGCGCAGTGACCATGACGGCGATATCGGCGGTGTTGCTGTCGGTGATCAGCCGCCGCTGTGCGTCGATCTGGCTGATCGCGACAAGCGCGGCGAGCAGCGTCGCTCCCGTCATCGCGGCGAAGGCGCTGTCGCTCTTGTTCCACTTTTGACGGCCCAGATAGCCGCCGGCGACCGCGATCGGATTGTGGAACAGCGTGCTGAACACCAGCCCGAACAGGATGCCGCCGGCCGTGGCGTCGCCCATCTCTATCCAGTTCTGATAGAGATCAAACATCTCGTTCCAGGCCGGCGCCTGCCAGGAGATGACATAGACCACCGCCGTCACCGAAATCGCCAGCGCGATGAACAGCGACCGGGCCCAGCGGCGCAGGCCGCGCGCGATCGCAGCGAGCATCGTCGCCATCGCGACGATGCCGCCGAACAACGCGCCGCCATAATCCAGCGTGATCGAAACGATCACGGCCAGCATGGTGATCAGTAAGAGGATGCCGTCGCGACTGCTGCGATAGTCCTGCTGTACGAAGATGATGTGCCGGGCGAGCATCATCTGGATCGCGAACGCCGCGAGCTGCCAGAAATCGCCGCGATATATGCCGAAGGCCGTGATCGTCGCCGGGGCGGACAACATCAGCAGCAGGAATATCGTGTAGAAGGGTGCTTCGTCGGGCAACCGCCTGCGAAACAGCTTGGCCGTGTACAGCAGTAAGAGCAGCGCCGGGAGATTCGAGAGCAGCCGGGCAATCGGCGCCGAGCTTATTCCGGCCATCGACAGCAGCGTCGCCCATCCGTTGAACAGGGGTGGGTGGATGTCCTTGACCCAACGCCCCCCCGCCAGCGCCGGCCATCCGCGCGTCGAATCCGAGAGATACAAGGTCCAGAAATCGTCGAGTGAGGGCCCCGTGATCAGCGCCGAAGCGACAAGCACCGCGCAGACAATCGCAAGCGCGATTGGCGCACCTCTACCCAATGATCGCGGCCCCACCCGCGTGTTTTTGACCCCCGTCATGCCAGGCACCCTAACAGCGCGAAACACGGCTGTCAGTGGTGCTCGTCACAATGGGGCTGAAAAGAAAGAAGGGCGCCGCCCCGAGGCAGCGCCCGTCGATCAGGCGGCAGGTAGCAAGCGCCGTTCGCCGGCGATCCGCATCATCGCCTTTTGCAGCTTGTCGAAGGCTCGCACCTCGATCTGGCGCACGCGCTCGCGGCTGACGCCATAGACCTGACTCAGTTCCTCGAGCGTCTTGGGATCATCGACCAGCCGCCGCTCGACCAGAATATGCTTTTCCCGGTCGTTCAGCGCGGCAAGCGCCTCGTTGAGCATGTTGTGACGCACGCTCTTTTCTTCGGCCTCGGCAATCCGTTCGTCCTGGAGCGCGCCCTGATCGACCAGAGCGTCCTGCCATTCGCCTTCGCCATCTTCGCGCATCGAGACGTTGAGCGACGCATCGCCGCCCATCGACATGCGGCGGTTCATATTGGTCACTTCTTCCTCGGAAACGCCTAGGTCCGTGGCGATCTTGCGAAGATTTTCGGGCGTAAGGTCACCGTCCTCGAACGCGTCGAGCTTCGACTTCATCCGCCGCAGGTTGAAGAACAGCTTCTTTTGCGCCGCGGTCGTGCCCATCTTCACGAGGCTCCACGAACGCAGGATATATTCCTGGATCGACGCCTTGATCCACCACATCGCATAGGTGGCGAGGCGGAAGCCGCGATCGGGTTCGAACTTCTTAACGCCCTGCATCAGGCCGATATTGCCTTCGGAGATAAGCTCGCTCGCCGGCAGGCCATAGCCGCGATAGCCCATGGCTATCTTCGCGACGAGGCGGAGGTGCGAGGTAACGAGGCGGGTCGCCGCCTCGGGATCGCCATGCTCCTGAAAGCGCTTGGCGAGCATATATTCCTCTTCCGGCTTCAACAGCGGAAACTTCCGGATCTCGGCCAGATAGCGGTTGAGGCTCTGCTCCCCGCCCAGCGCGGGAATCGTGGCGGGCACGTTCTTTCCGCTTGCCATGATCATCTACTCCCATCTGGATACCCGGCATGGGCATCCGAACCTTCCAAACCGATGCCCGGATTGGCATCGGAACCTTTGCCATATCGGTGCGGAGAATCATCCCGTACCGATCTGTAACATCTATACCACCGAAATTGTCAGTTCGCTGAACAATTCGTACATATCCGGCGGAATTTCGCTTTCGAAACATAAAGCCGCGCTTGTCACCGGGTGAATGAACCCCAGACGGGCGGCGTGCAGCGCCTGGCGCTTGAAATTCAAACGGTTGAGGAGCTCACGGTGTTCCGGACGAGGGCGCCCATAAACCGGATCACCCAGTAATGGATGTCCCAGCGAGGCCATATGGACCCGCACCTGATGGGTACGTCCCGTCTCCAGCCGGCATTCGACCAGTGCGGCGGCCCTGAGTCGTTCGATCGTGCTGTAATGCGTCACCGCGCGTTTTCCGCGCCCGTCGGCGACGATCGCGATCTTCTTGCGGTTGGCGCTGGAACGCGCGAGCGGGGCGTCGACCACACCCTCGGCGGGGCGGGGCTGGCCCGCGACGATCGCCTTGTAGCGCCGATCTATGCTGTGCCTGGCGAATTGCGCGGCGAGGCCGACATGCGCCGGATCGGTTTTCGCCGCGATCATCAGGCCAGATGTGTCTTTGTCGATGCGGTGGACGATCCCGGGCCGCTCGACTCCGCCGATGCCGGAAAGGCTGCCCTTGCAATGGTGGAGCAGGGCGTTGACCAGCGTGCCGTCGAAATTGCCTGCCGCCGGATGGACGACCAGCCCGGCGGGCTTGTCGACGACGATCAGATGCTCGTCCTCATAAGCGATGACGAGCGGGATATCCTGGGCTTCATTATGGGCCGGCGTAGGATCGGGCACGACCACGACGAAGCGCGCGCCGGGCGTGACTTTCATGGCCGGATCGCGAGCCAGCGCGCCGCTTTCGTTACTGACCTGACCCGACGAGATCAGCGCCTTCAGCCGTTCGCGCGACAGGGTGGGGATGGCGACCGCGAGGGCGCGGTCGAGCCGCCAGCCTTGCGCGTCCTGAGGCATGATCGCCTGCAATGTCGATTTCCCCCCGGTCATCCTGTAGCGATGTGGCGATGGAACTGACGATATCAAGAGCCTTGCAGAAGGAAATACGACAGGCGGCTGCCGTAAGCCCCAACCTTGAGATTTGCGGGCTTTTGCTGGGGCGGGGCAGGGTGGTCGAGGCGGTGTTGCCCTGCGCCAATGTCGCGCCTGCGCCACAAGACAGTTTCGAGATCGATCCCGCCGCGCTGATAGCCGCGCATCGTGCCGCGCGAGCCGGCGGGCCGGCCATAATCGGCCATTATCATTCGCATCCCCGCGGGCTCGCGACGCCATCGGCGCGCGATGCCGAGGCGGCCGAAGCGGGCAGCTGCTGGATCATAACGGCCGGCGACGATCTGCGCGGCTGGTTCGCCGCAGAAGCGGGGCGCTTCGTCCCCATGACCATCATTTCACCCGGTAATCGCTGATTGCGCTATTCCCCGGCGCTTGCCAAAAGACCCGACCCGCCGCGTATAAGGAAGTGTTCATGGTCAATCGTTCGGCCGAGTTTGCGAGCCTGCTCTGTTCGCGGCTGTGCCACGATCTGCTGTCGCCGATCGGCGCCCTCAACAATGGCATCGAGCTGCTGGCGGACGAGACCGATCCCGAGATGCGCGAACGTTGCATGGAATTGCTCGCGGAAAGCGCGCGGACTTCGGCGAACAAGCTCAAATTCTTCCGGCTGGCCTTTGGGGCGGCCGGTGGCTTCGCCGAGCAGGTCGACAGCCGCGAGGCGCTGACCGCGCTCGAGGGGCTGCATGGAGCGGGTGGCAAGGTCAAGCTGGGCTGGATGGTCGAGGCGCCGACCTTGCCCAAGGTCGCGCTCAAAGTGCTGCTCAATCTCGCGCTGATCGCGGGCGACGCGCTGGTGCGCGGCGGGCAGCTCGATATCGGGGCCGAGGGCGGCGAGATCGTCATCCGTGCCGAGGGGCCGCGCCTGATCCTCGATACGGAGATCAGGAACGCGTTGCTTGGCGAGACCGACCCCGACATGATCAGCCCGCGTGCGGCGGCTGGCTGGCTCGTCCATCTGATGGTCAGCGATCATGGCGGCAGCGTCCAGCTGTCGCAGCCGGAAGAGGGCGTGCTGATGATCGGGGCCAACCTGCCCGGCGTGTGAACTTTCCGCCCTTTGCCGGGCCTCGTATACGCGCTCTTAACCATATCGATGCCATGACTTCTCCGACTTTGGGTTCGGGAAGGATGAGATGGACGATCTGCTCGGCGATTTCGTCGCGGAAACACGCGAGACGCTCGAAGCTCTGGCCGGCGAAATCGTCGCGTGGGAAGCCGCGCCCGAGGATCGCTCACGGCTGGATGCCATCTTCCGTTTCGTCCACACGGTGAAGGGAAGCTGCGGCTTTCTCGACCTTCCCCGACTCGAGAAGCTCAGCCATGCCGCCGAGGATGTGCTGGCCGACGTTCGCGCCGATCGTCGCCGGCCCGATTCCCGGCTGGTCAGCGCGGTCCTTGCCATGCTCGACCGGATATCCGAGCTGACCGACGCGATCGAGACTGGCCACGTCATTTCCGACGCCGACGACCATCTGCTGATCGCCGCGCTCCAGCCCAAGACCGAAGTGCCGGAGACGGTGGCCGAGTCCGACGCCGATATCGAACTCTCGCTGGCGGTCGAAGCCGCTTTGGCGAGCAGCGCCACGCCCGGCGACCCGGCCCCCGCCACCCCCGCTCCCCCCACCGCAGCGGCCACGCC
>NZ_LARW01000115.1 GCF_000971055.1 Sphingomonas sp. SRS2 | reverse complement strand
CCCCTGCAGGGGAGGGGTGAAGAGTTTGTCGCTCAATCCCGTCAGCCAAGGCGACATCGCGGGCGCGCCGCAAACAAAAAAATCGGGGCGGAGCCTTTCGGCCCCGCCCCTCCTCTCCTCCAGAGCTCTATAACCGGCACCGGAAGCGCGGAGAACCGCCATTTGCAGGCCGGTCTGGGCTGGATGGCGAGTTGCCCTCAGCCCGCCCAGTTGTCCCGGTCGTTGGCATCCGCGCGGAGCGTCTCGCCAAGGCGGTCGAGCCGCTGATGGATGACATTCTCTTCATTCGCGGTGAAGCGGTTGCCCGAGCGGCGCATCTTCGTCTCGTCGCGACGGATCGAGGCGAGTTCGTTGCGCGCACGGTTGGCTTCGGCCTTGCTGATCACGCCGCGCTCGCGCTGGCGGTCGATCCGCGCTGCGACGCGAGCCTCGCGGACGCGAACGTCGCGGCTGTTGGCGACGCCGCCCGGACGGCCAGCGGCCATGCCGGTCGAAACCCAGCGGCCACGGGCGTCATAATAGCCGGTGGCCTCGCCACGGACCCAGCGGCCGTTGGCGTCATAATAGCCGGGCTGGGTCTGCGCCTGCCAGTAACCGGTCGGCGTACCGTTGGAATTACGATCGGCGATCCAGCGGCCATTGGCGTCGTAACGGCCATAAGCGGGGCCGGAGACCCAGCGGCCATTGTCATAATAGCCGGGCGAGTTCGCCTGCACCCACTGGCCGTCGGCGGCGTAATAGCCGCTCACGCCCACCGGTACATAGCGGCCGTCACGGTCGCGATAGCCCGAATGGGACGGGTCGCCGTTGAACGACACCCAGCGGTTGTTGTTGTCATAATAGCCGTTGGGAGCGCCTTCGACCCAGCGGTTGTCGCGGTCATAATAGCCGCGCGCCGCGCTGGCATCGATGCGGTTGGCGTGCCAGCGGCCGCTCTCGTCATAATAGCCGTACGACACTTCGCAGCGGTCATTGCCGCCCTTGGCAAGCTGATTGCCCGCGACGCCGCCGGCGATCGCGCCGCCGATCGTTCCGACTTCCTTGTGACGGCCGCCGTCGATGACGCGGCCGAGGATCGCGCCGATGCCTGCGCCAGCGATGGTGGCGACGGTGCGACCCGTATTGTCCTGCTTGCAGACCGTGGCGGCCTGCGCGCTGGTGGAGCCAGCCGCAAGCGCGGCGATGCTGGCCGCGATAAGATATGTACGCATGTGTCTCTCCTGGAACCGACTTATTGCCGTTTCCCCCGCCGCACAGACGCTTCACATGGATCAATGTTCCGTTGGTCGCCGGTGGAACAACTGGTCGGCGGGTGGAGCCGGCCCGGCGCGGCGGACTTGACGGCCGCCATGGCCGGCACGCAGAACCGACGGGTCAGGAGATGCCGATGCGCTTGATCATCTTCGCCGCCGCCACCGCCGCAACGCTGGGCGCGCTGTCCCCCGCTCTGGCCGTGAATCTCCCCGGATCCGAACCCGAAAAGCTGACCGCGCTGCCCGACGACTGGCTCGACGAGGATGTGGACGCCAACAGCGCCGGCAGCGGCCGCACCGTTGCCGCCGACGCCTCCGATGTCGCCGAAAGCGGCAGCAGCAGCGACGAGCGGCTGGCCGGCAATGCGGAGGAGTGCCGGCAGGGCAGCGGCGCCACCGGTGCGATCCTCGGCGCGGTGGCGGGCGGCCTGCTCGGCAATATCCTCGACGGCGGCCGCCACCGCGCGGCGGGGACGATCGTGGGGGCCGGCGGCGGCGCGCTGCTGGGCCGCGAGGTCGAGAAACGGCGCGGCTGTAAATAGGCCTTCCCCTCCTCTTTCTCCCCTCCTCGCCTTCTTTCTCCCCTCCCGCATGCGGGAGGGGAAAGAGGATGCGGAACGGTGAAAACCCCATGTCCCCCAGATGAACAGGACGTAGTTTCCTGTTCACGCAACCTTTGCGGAGCCGTTCCGTTCTCCCCCCGTCCATATCGGACTGGAGAGATTCAATGCGTAAGTTCATTCTGGCAATCGCCCTGGCCGCCACCATCACGCCCGCGATGGTCGTGAGCCAGCCGGCCGCCGCGCAGAGCCGCGAAGACCGCCGCGATTGGCGCGAAGAGCGTCGTGACGATCGCCGCGACGACCGCCGGGAATGGCGCGAGGACCGCCGCGAAGCCAAGCGCGACTATAAGGAAGCCCGCCGCGATCAGCGCCAGGCCTATCGCGACTGGAACCGCTACGACTATAACCGTCCCGATCCGCGCTATGGCCGCACCTATGACGCGCGCCGCTATTATCGCGACGGCCGCTATTATCAGGAACGCCGCCTGACCCGCGCCGACCGCATCTATCGCGGTAATGACGGCCGCTATTATTGCCGCCGAGACGACGGCACCACCGGCCTGATCATCGGCGCGCTCGCCGGCGGCCTGCTCGGCAATGCGATCGACAATGGCCGTTCGTCGACCCTCGGCACCCTGCTCGGCGCAGGCGGCGGTGCGCTGATCGGCCGCTCGATCGATCGCGGCGACGCACGCTGCCGCTAGGCTGATCCACGCCCGCAAGCGCACAGGATCTGGACCCCGCTCATGGACGCGCATGGGCGGGGTTTTTCTTGGGCTTGGGACGGCCTGTCGCCGGGATGAACGTGCCGTAGTTTACGATTCACGCAACCTTTGCACAGCCGTTCCGTTCTTCGCGCATCACTTCGGAACGGGAGAGATCCGATGCGTAAGTTTCTGTTGGCCGCGGCGCTCGCCGCCACCGTGCTGCCTGGCACCGCCGCCTTCGCCGACCCGCCCCCCTGGGCCCCCGCGCATGGCAAGCGCGCCAAGGACGATTGGCGTGACCATCGCCGCTACGACTATAACCGTCCCGACGCCCGCTATGGCCGCACCTATGACGCGCGCCGCTATTATCGCGACGGCCGCTATTATCAGGAACGCCGCCTGACCCGTGCCGACCGCATCTATCGCGGTAATGACGGCCGCTATTATTGCCGCCGGTCGGACGGCACCACCGGCCTGATCATCGGGGCGCTCGCTGGCGGCCTGCTTGGCAACGCGCTCGACAATGGCCGCTCGTCGACCCTCGGCACCCTGCTGGGCGCAGGCGGCGGCGCGCTGATCGGCCGCTCGATCGACCGTGGCGAGGCGCGCTGCAGATAAACCTTCTCCCTCCCCCCGCGCGCGGAAGGGAGGATCAGTAAGTTGCGTAGAGTAAGTGTATGTTGCGTATCGTTTGACCCGCCCCTCGTTACGCCGAACCGGCGTGGCGAGGGCGGATGTCCGTCAGGGGCCACCTACGATCGCCTGATGGTGTTTCTGTTTTGTTCTGGTAATTCCGGCGATATTCTGCTACGCGATCCGGTTTGACATCGGCGGCGCCCTCATCGCGCACCGCCCCGGAGCGACGCTATGCAGAGCCATTCTATTTTTCCCGGCAAGGGTCGCCCGGCGACCATCGTCGCACCGGTCGAAGGGGCTGCATCGGAAAAAACACAAAAACGCATGATCAACCCCATGCACCCGGAGTTTCCGCGAACGAGTCGCATCTGGCCCGCTCCGGCGCCCGGCGATGGCGCGCTGTGCGTCGCGCTTGACCCCGCCGCCGCGCCGCGCCAATCCGGCGCAGCAACGAGGCGGGGATTTCCATGACCGACATGACAGCGACACCGCCATCGACACGGCGCATCCTGCTGGCCAGCCTCACCGGCACATCGGTCGAGTTTTACGACTTCTATATTTTCGCGACCGCCGCCTCGCTGGTGTTCGGTCCACTGTTCTTCGGCGGGTTCGAACAATCAACCCAGCTGATCTGGGCCTATACACTGCTCGGCCTCGCCTTCCTGTCGCGGCCGCTCGGCGCATGGGCGTTCGGGCATTTCGGCGAC
Organism: Sphingomonas sp. SRS2; assembly: GCF_000971055.1. GTDB lineage: Bacteria > Pseudomonadota > Alphaproteobacteria > Sphingomonadales > Sphingomonadaceae > Rhizorhabdus. The sequence continues at coordinate 39,634 of NZ_LARW01000115.1, read as the reverse complement.
CGGATCGGCCGCAAGTCCACCCTCGTCGCCTCCCTGATGGTGATGGGGCTGTCGACGCTGCTGATCGCCTTCCTGCCATCCTATGAGACGGCGGGCTGGATCGGCGCTTTCCTGCTCGCGGTCCTGCGCTTCGGCCAGGGTTTCGGGCTGGGCGGCGAATGGGGCGGCGCGGCGCTGCTTGCGGTCGAGAACGCGCCGCCGAACATGCGCGGACGCTATGGCATGTTCCCGCAGCTCGGCGCGCCGGTCGGCTTCATCGCCGCCAATGGCCTGTTCCTGATCCTCGGCATGGCCATGACCCAGCAGCAGTTCATGGACTGGGGCTGGCGGCTGCCCTTCCTGGGCTCGGCGGTGCTGGTCGGCGTCGGCCTGTGGGTCCGTCTCAAGCTGACCGAGACCGCCGCCTTCCAGGAAGCGATGGCGCATTCCGAGCCTGCCAAGGTGCCGATCGCCGAGCTGTTCCGCGACCATCTCGTTCCCACCGTCGCGGGCACCTTCGCGGCGGTCGCCTGCTTCGCGACCTATTATCTCGCGACCGCCTTCGCGCTGGGCTACGGCACCGCGACGCTCGGCATCCCCAAGGAGACTTTCCTGGGCGTCCAGCTCGTCACGATCCTGTTCATGGCCGCCGGCATCCTCCTCGCGGGCTGGTGGTCCGACGTGAAGACCCCACGCTATGTGCTGATCGCCGGCTGCATCGGCACGATCGGCACCGGGCTGCTGATGGGGCCGATGTTCCTCAGCGCCGACCTCACCATCATCGCCGCCTGGCTCGCGCTGGCGCTGTTCATGATGGGCTTCGTCTACGGGCCGCTCGGCGCATTCCTGCCGTCGCTGTTCCCGCCGCGCGTGCGCTATACCGGCGCGTCGATGACCTTCAACATCGCCGGCATCCTCGGCGCGGCCCCGGTGCCCGCGGTCGCGCAATATCTCTCCGACCATGGCGGGCTCGGCTATGTCGGCTTTTATCTGAGCGCCTCGGCGTTGCTCAGCCTCGTCGCGCTGTGGTGGACCCGCCACCATGATGCTAAAAGCGTCTGATGTTCTTCGGCTTCCTCGACGAGCTGCGCGCCGCCGGCATCAAGGCCAGCCTCAAGGAGCATCTGACGATGCTCGAGGCGATGCAGTCCGATGTGATCGGCTGGTCGTCCGAAGAATTCTATTATCTCGCCCGCGCCACCTATGTGAAGGATGAGGGGCTTCTCGATCGTTTCGACCGGGTGTTCGCCAAGGTGTTCAAGGGCGCGCTCGAGCCGGCGCCCGAGGGGCACGACATCCCCGAGGAATGGCTCAAGGCCATCGCCCAGAAATATCTCACCCCCGAGGAGATGGCGAAGATCGAGTCGCTGGGGGACTGGGACAAGATCATGGAGACGCTGAAGCAGCGGCTCGACGAGCAGAAGGGCCGGCACCAGGGCGGCAGCAAGTGGATCGGCACCGGCGGCACCTCGCCTTTCGGCAATGCCGGCTATAATCCCGAAGGTGTGCGGATCGGCGGCGAGAGCACCCATAAGCGCGCGGTGAAGGTCTGGGAAAAGCGCGAGTTCCGCAACCTCGACAATGACATCGAACTGGGCACTCGCAACATCAAGGTCGCGCTGCGCCGGCTGCGCCGCTTCGCGCGCGAGGGCGCGGCGGAGGAGCTCGACCTCGAAGGGACGATCGACGGGACCGCGCGGCGCGGCTTCCTCGACATCCATATGCGCGCCGAGCGGCGCAACGCGGTCAAGCTGCTGCTCTTCCTCGACATCGGCGGATCGATGGACCCGCATGTCAAGCTGTGCGAGGAGCTGTTCTCGGCGGCGACCGCCGAGTTCAAGCATCTCGAATTCTTCTACTTCCACAATTGCGTCTATGAAGGCGTGTGGAAGGACAACAGCCGCCGCTTCAAGGAGCGGACCCCGACCTGGGACGTGCTCCACAAATTCGGCCATGACTATAAGCTGGTGCTGGTCGGCGACGCGTCGATGAGCCCTTACGAAATCAGCCAGCCGGGCGGCTCGGTCGAGCATTTCAACGAGGAGACGGGGCAGGTCTGGCTGCAGCGGCTGACCAATGTCTATTCGTCGGCGGTGTGGCTCAACCCGACCGCCGAACCCTATTGGATGCACAGCCAGTCGACCCGGATGATCCGCGACCTGATGGACAACCGCATGTTCCCGCTGACCCTGTCGGGCCTCGACGATGCGATGCGGAACCTGTCGCGGAAGAAGTGATTCAGGCAATCCAAATCGTCATGCCAGCGAGGGCTGGCATCTCAGGAGAGGTTCGAGACCTCCGATCCGTCCGTGCCGCACGAGATCCCAGCCTTCGCTGGGATGACGGTCAGGCCTCGTGAATCACCCCGCCCGTCATCGCCGCGGGCACCCCGGTCGTCCCCGGAAAGCTGATAGGATCCCCCTTCAGCGCGCGGACCGCCATATAGGCGAAGCCCTCCGCTTCGGTCGCGTCGCCGTTCCAGCCGAGCGCCTCGATCGGTTCGGCGGCGATCCCGGTCGCGGCGGAGATCATCGCCATCAAGGTCGGGTTGTGCCGCCCGCCCCCCGCGACGATCAACCGCTTCGGCGGCGCGGGCAGGTGGCGCAGCGCCAGCCCGACCGTCTCGGCGGTGAACGCGGTCAGGGTCGCCGCGCCATCGGCGGCGGACAGGCCGCGCGCTGGATCCATGGTGAAGTCGGCGCGGTCGAGCGACTTGGGCGGCGGCGCGTCGAACCACGCTTTGTCGAGCATCGCGCCCAGCACCGCCCGATCGACCGCGCCACGCGCCGCGAAGGCCCCGCCGGCATCATAAGGCGATCCGGTCTCGGCGAGCATCCAGTCGTCGATCAGGCCGTTGGCCGGCCCGGTATCGAACGCGATCACCGCCTGTTCGTCCGTCGCCAGCCAGGTGATGTTGCCGACGCCGCCCAGGTTCAGCACCGCGACCGGGCCGTCCATCCCGGCGGTCAGCGCGCGGTGATAGACCGGGAGCAGCGGAGCGCCCTGCCCGCCCGCCGCGACATCGGCCGAGCGCAGGTCGTTGACCACGCGGATGCCCAGCGCACGCGCCATCGCCGCGCCGTCGCCGATCTGCCAGGTCCAGCCGCGATCGGGCCGGTGCGCGATCGTTTGCCCGTGGAAGCCGATCACGTCGATGGCGGCGGGATCGAGGCCCGCCCCGGCGAGCAGCTGTCGCACCGCGAGGATGTGGCGATTGGTCAGCATCGCCTCGGCCTCGACGATCTTCGGGCTCGGGCGCGGCTTCTCGAAGCTCAGCGCCAGCGCCGCCGCCTCGCGCAGCTGTTCGCGCGCCTGGGCGCTATAGGGATCGGAGCGGAAAGCGATCGGGCGAATATGCGCCGCGCCGTCGGTCTCGATCAGCGCCGCATCGATCCCGTCCAGCGAAGTGCCCGACATGAGGCCGATTGCGAGCATGTTCGTCATCACCGGCCTCTCCCCGTCACCGCAGCCATCGCTGGCATGACGATCGAGGCAGATCAAGGTGACAGCGGCAGACCGCCCATGCTAATCGCCCGCGCGTCATGACCGAATACAGATCCGACCTGCTGCGCCTGCTCGAAACGCGGGGCTATATCCATCAGATCACCGATGCGGAGGGGCTGGATAAGCTCGCCGCGACCTCGGTCGTCCCCGGCTATATCGGCTTCGACCCGACCGCGCCGTCGCTGCATGTCGGCAGTCTGGTCCAGATCATGCTGCTGCGCCGGATGCAGCAGGCCGGGCACAAGCCGATCGTCCTGATGGGCGGCGGCACCGGCAAGATCGGCGATCCGAGCTTCAAGGACGAGGCCCGCCAGCTGATGACCGGCGAGGTCATCGCGGGCAATGTCGCCTCGATCAAGCGCATCTTCGAACGCTTCCTGACCTTCGGGGACGGCCCCACCGACGCGGTGATGGTCGACAATGCCGACTGGCTCGACAAGCTGGAGTACATCCCCTTCCTGCGCGAAGTCGGCCAGCATTTCTCGATCAACCGGATGCTCAGCTTCGATTCGGTGAAGCTGCGGCTTGATCGCGAACAGTCGCTGAGCTTCCTCGAGTTCAACTACATGATCCTGCAGGCCTATGACTTCATGGAGCTGGCCCGCCGCCGCGATTGCCGGTTGCAGATGGGCGGATCGGACCAGTGGGGCAATATCGTCAATGGCATCGAACTGAGCCGCCGCATGCTGGGCAGCGAAGTCTATGGCGTCACCACGCCGCTGATCACCACCGCCGATGGCGGCAAGATGGGCAAGACCATGTCGGGCGCGGTGTGGCTCAATGAAGAGTCGCTGCCCGCTTATGATTATTGGCAGTTCTGGCGGAACACCCATGACAAGGATGTCGGCCGCTTCCTGAAGCTGTTCACCGACCTCCCGCTCGACGAGATCGCCCGGCTGGAGACCCTGGAGGGCCAGGAGATAAACCAGGCCAAGATCGTCCTCGCGAATGAGGCCACGACGATGTGCCGGGGACCGCAAGCGGCGGCAGCGGCGGCCGAGACCGCGCGGCGGACCTTCGAGGAGGGTTCGGTGGGCGGCGATCTGCCGACTCTGGCCGTGGGCGATGAGGGTATCAACATCCTCGACGCGGTCGTGCAGATCGGCTTCGCTGCGTCGCGTGGCGAAGCGAAGCGGAAGCTGGAAGAAGGCGCGGTGCGTATCGATGGCGTCGCCATCTCCGATCCCGCGCATGCCGTGAACGCTCCCGCCAAGCTCAGCCTCGGCAAGAAGAAGCACGGGTTGCTGACGCAATAGCATGATCCGCACCATCCTCCTCGCCGCCGCTCTCGTCTTCGCCGTCAACGCCAAGCGCGCGCCGTCTCCGCTCGACGGGATCGCCGAGGACTATGTCCACCTCACCCTCGAAGCCGGCCAGCGCGAGGAGGGCTATGTCGATGCCTATTACGGTCCCGAAGCCTGGGCCGCCGAGGCGAAGGCAAAGCCGCGCGATGTCGCCACGCTGCGCAAGGACGCCCGCGCGCTCGCGGCGAGGCTGGCCGCGATCAAGCCCGCGAAGCTGACGCCCGACGACCGTATCCGCCGCAGCTTTCTGGCGGCGCAGCTCAAGGCGGCCGAGACCCGGCTGGCGATGAAGGCCGGGGTGAAGTTCAGCTTCAGCGACGAGGCCCTTGGGCTGTTCGGTGTCCGCCCGGTGGTCCGGCCACTCTCCAGCTATGACGCCACCCTCGCCGAAATCGGAAGGATCGTGCCGGGCGACGGCCCGCTGTGGAAACGCGTCGACGATTTTCAGGACCGCTATATCGTACCCACGGACAAGCTCGAACCCGTCATGCGCGCCGCGATCGCCGAATGCCGGGCGCGTACCGCCGCCCATATCGCGATGCCGGAGCAGGAGCGGTTCGAGCTCGAATTCGTCACCGGCAAGAGCTGGTCGGGCTATAACTGGTATAAAGGCGATGCCCACAGCCTGATCCAGGTCAACACCGACCTGCCGGTCCGGGTCAGCCGCGCGGTCGATCTTGGCTGTCACGAAGGCTATCCGGGGCATCACGCACTCAACATGCTGCTGGAGCGCAATTACGCGCGGGCGAAAGGCTGGGTTGAATATACCGTCTATCCGCTGTTCAGCCCGCAAAGCTTCATCGCCGAGGGGTCGGCCAATGCCGGCATCGATCTCGCCTTTCCCGGTGACGAGAAGGCGCGTTTCGAGGCGGCGAAGCTCTATCCGATCGCCGGGCTCGATCCCGCGACCGCCGCCGCCTACGACAAGCTGCTCGACCTGCTGCATGGACTGACTGGCGCGCGCACGACGATCGCCGCCGATTATCTTGACGGCAGGATCGATCGAGCGACCGCGCTCGACCTGATCCAGAAATATCAGCTCGTCAGCCGCAAGCGCGCCGAACAGTCGCTGAGCTTCACCGACAATTATCGCAGCTATGTGATCAACTATGGTCTGGGCCAGGACATGGTGGCAGCCGATCTGGCGCGTGCCGGCGAATCTCAGGCAGCGCGGTGGAAGCGGATGGAGGAGATCATTTCGCGGCCGACGTTGCCGTCGCAGCTGCGCCGCTGACAGAAACGATCCGGCCATAGCCCGATGGTCGAATAAATCCCGCTTAACCCCCTGCTAACCCTGCGCGTTAACATGCTGGCAAGCCGCATGGGCAATTCTCATGTTGAAACAAGGACATGAGATCATGACCCAGCCAGTATCAACCCTGACCTCGCAGACCGACGAGGACACCAAATTCGCCGAGCAACGCCGCGCACCGCGCGACGACGTCGCGCTGCCAACGCGGATGTTCACACAGGACAGCGCCAGCGACGTGCTGTTGGTGAATATCTCACCGCTGGGCTTCATGGCCCGCGAATATGGAGAGACGCCCAAGGGCACGATCGTTCGTCTGGCGCTGCCGCGCCTCGGCCAGGTTTCGGCGAAGGTGGTGTGGTCGCTCGGCGGCCGCGTCGGCGCCGAGTTCATCAAGCCGATAGACAGCTATGCCTATGCCGCGATGCTCAACGCCGCACGAGCCAAGCGTCAGCGCTGGCCAATGGGCTGACGCACCGGCGGCGCGGTTCCCCCGGCTGCGCCGCCACCATTTTATCTAGCCGCAATCCGGGCTGGCAGATAACTTCATCTACATCGAAATCGCTTTATCCGGCTCGTAGCAGGCCCACCGCCGCGTCGCGTTCGAACAGGTAAAGTGCAGTGCGCGCCGCCTGTCCCCGCTCGCCCTCCAGTCCGCCATCGCGATCGACAAGCAGGCGCGCGTCCTGGGTTGCCGCGTCGATCAGCGCGGCGGTGCGTTCGGGCCCGGCGAGCCGGAACTCGGCCTCGCCCGACTGGCGCGTTCCCAATATTTCGCCCGCTCCGCGCAGCCGCAGATCCTCTTCGGCGATCCGGAAGCCGTCATTGGTCTCGCGCATCAGCGCGAGACGCGCGCGCGACGTCTCCGACAGCGCGTTGCCGCGCAACAGCAGGCAGGTCGACCGCTGGTCCCCGCGCCCGACCCGTCCACGCAGTTGGTGGAGCTGCGCGAGGCCGAAGCGGTCGGCTCCCTCGATGATCATCAACGTGGCGTTGGGTACGTCGACGCCGACCTCGATCACCGTCGTTGCGACCAGCACGCCGAGCCGGGCCGCCTGAAACTCGGCCATCACCGCATCCTTGTCGGGCCCCTTCATCCGGCCATGGACGACGCCGACCTTATCCCCGAACAATTGCCGCAGGCTCTCTGCCCGGCTTTCGGCAGCGGCGAGGTCGGACTGTTCGCTCTCCTCGACCAGCGGGCACACCCAATAGGCCTGGCCGCCTTTGGCCATATGCCGCCCGAGCGCCCCCGCAATCTCGTCGAGCCGTTCGCCCGCGATCACCCGGGTTTCGATCGGCTGGCGGCCCGGCGGCATTTCGTCGAGCCGGCTTACATCCATCTCACCATAATGGCTGAGGGTCAGGGTACGCGGGATCGGCGTCGCAGTCATCACCAGCAGATGTGGTGGCCGTTCGGCCTTGTTCTGGAGCAGCATCCGCTGCGCGACGCCGAAACGGTGCTGCTCGTCGACCACGGCGAGCGTGAGATTGCGATAGGCCACCTTGTCCTGGAAGATCGCATGGGTGCCGACGAGGATATCGATCGATCCGTCCGCCAGCCCCATCAGGGTCGCCTCGCGCGCCTTGCCCTTTTCGCGCCCGGTAAGGATCGCGACATTCACCGGCAGGCCCGCGAGGGTGCGGCTGAGCGTCTCATAATGCTGGCGGGCGAGGATCTCGGTCGGCGCGAGAAGTGCGCCCTGCGTGCCCGCCTCGACCGCAATCAGCAGCGCCATCGTCGCGACCAGCGTCTTTCCCGACCCGACATCACCCTGAAGCAGCCGGGTCATCGGCACCGCCTGCGCGAGATCGCCCTCGATCTCGGCCACCGCGCGCGATTGCGCTCCGGTCGGCGCATAGGGCAGCTTCAGCGCGTCGCGCAGCCGGCCGTCACCCTTGAGTGGATTGCCCTTGCGCCGCCGCGACGAGGCGCGGACCAGCATCAGCGCAAGCTGGTTGGCAAACAGCTCGTCATAGGCGAGCCGCGCCCGCGCCGGTTCGTCGGCGGGATCGGCATGGACGCGGACCAGCGCGTCGCGCCAGCCCGGCCAGCCGCGCGCGGCGAGCAGGCTCGGTTCGATCCATTCCGGAAGCTCCGGCGCGCGGGCGATCGCCTGCTCGGCAAGCTGGCCCATGCGCCGTGTCGTCAGGCCCTCGGACAGCGGATAGACGCTCTCGCGCGCCGGCAGGTCGACCGCCTCGGCAGGCGGCAGGACATGATCGGGGTGGACCATCTGCAATTCCTGCCCGTAAAGCTCGAGCTTGCCCGAGACGATACGCGGCTCCCCGATCGGCAGCAGCTTCTTGGCCCAGCCGGGATTGCCGCCAAAATAGACGAGGCTCACGACATTGCCCGCCTGGTCGGTTGCGCCGACCCGAAACGGCCCGCGCCCGCCCGAGGCGCGGTAGCTGACCGGCACGACGCGCACCGTGATGATTCGTCCGCTGTCCTCGGCCTCGACCGTGTCGACCGGCTTCCGCTCGATCGATCCGGTCGGCAGGTGAAACAGCACATCGGCCACGCGTTCGAGGCGCAATTTCTTGAGGGGTTTGGCCAGCGTAGGCCCGACGCCCTTCAGTGCCTCCACTTCGGCGAACAACGGATTGAGAATATCGGGGCGCATCGTCTCTTTCATTGCCGCATTTTTCGAGCCGCCCCGTGATTGCACGGGGCCCCAAAATGCTTAGATGCCTTCTATCGTGTCGTCGGCTGGCTTCCAATTGCCTGCCGGCCAATTTGCATCGGAAGATCATGGATCGCGACAATCGCATCAAACGCCTGCGCTTCCGCGCCTGGCACCGGGGTACCCGGGAAGCCGATTATATGATCGGCGGCTATTTCGACCGGCTCCATCAGGACTGGGACGATATCGCGTTGACATGGTTCGAGGGACTGCTCGACCAGGAAGATGTCGACATCATGGGCTGGGCGATCGGAACCATCCCGGTTCCCATCGAATGGCAGGGGCCGATGATGGAGCGGATGCAGCGCATCGACTACATCGATATTCCGCAGTGAAGAGACCCTTCTAAGCCGTCACCCCAGCGAGAGCCGGGATCTCCCTGCCTTCCCGATGAAGCAAGGAGAATGAGATCCCCGCTTCAGCGGAGATGACGAGGAACAGAACCAACGCAATGACCGATCTCCAACGCATCCTCAAAGCCGGCGAAGCGCTGACCCTCGCGCGGGCGCCGGCAGGGTTCCAGCCCTGGCTGCTCGCCGATCTCGCCCGCGCCGCGGCGGCGCGCGGCGGACGGCTGATATTTGTCGCGGCCGACGATCAGGCGATGCAGGCTATCTCCGACGCGGCAGGCTATTTCGCGCCCGAATTGTCAGTGCTTCAGTTCCCGGCCTGGGATTGCCTGCCCTATGACCGCGCCAGCCCGGCGCTGCGCGCGACCTCCGAGCGGTTGGCGACGCTGCATGCGCTCCAGACGAAGCCCCAGGGGCCAGTGCTGGTCGCCACCACGGTCAACGCGATCACCCAGCGGTTGCTTACCCCTTTCCGCATCCGCCAGCTGGTCGCGCGGCTCGCGCCCGGCGAACGGATCGACCGCGACAAGCTGGCCGCGCTGCTTCAGGCAAACGGCTATGTCCGCACCGACACCGTCACCGATCCCGGCGAATATGCGGTGCGCGGCGGGCTGGTCGACCTGTTCCCCTCGGGCGAGCCGCATGCGTTGCGCCTCGACTTCTTCGGCGACGAGATCGAGAGCGTCCGCCAGTTCGACGCCGCGGATCAGCGCACGATCGGCACCATCAAGGGCTTCACCCTGCTCCCCGCATCCGAAGCGCTGCTCGACGAGGAATCGATCAAGCGATTTCGTGGCCGCTATCGCGAGCGTTTCGGCGCGACCGCCACCGGCGATCCGATCTATCAGGCAGTATCCGACGGGCGGCGACTGGCGGGGATGGATCATTGGCTGCCGCTGTTCGAGGAACGGCTGACGACGCTGTTCGATCATCTTTCGGAGGACGATCTGATCCTGCGCGAGGCGGGGTCGATCAAGGCCGCCGAGGGGCGTTTCGAGGCGATCACCGACTATCACGCCAACCGCGTCCGCGCGCGCAGCGCCGATCCCGGCAGCTATCGGCCGCTCGAACCGAACGAGCTCTACCTGACCGCCGGCGAATGGGAAGGCACGGTCGTCGACCGGCCGATCCATCTGATCACCCCCTTTGCCGAGCCCGAGAGCACCCGTGTGATCGACCTGGGCGTCGACGCCGCACGCGACTTCGCGCCCGAGCGGGGCCAGGGCGTCAACATCTACGACGCGGTCGTCGAGCATGTCGAAGCGCTGGGCAAGGCGGGCAAGAAGGTCATCCTCGCCAGTTATTCGATCGGCGCGCGTGAGCGTTTCGCGGGGCTGCTCAAGGATCATGGCCTCGAACGCGCGCCCTTCGCCGAAAGCTGGCAGGAGGCGCAGGGCCTGGCGCCACGCGGCGGCGCGGCGCTCGCCGTCCTCCCGCTCGGCCATGGCTTCACCAGCGGCGATATCGCTCTGCTCACTGAGCAGGACATGCTCGGCGACCGACTGGTGCGGCGGCAGAAGCGCAAGAAATCGGCCGATGCCTTCCTCGCCGAGCTGGCCACGCTCAGCCCCGGCGACCTCGTCGTTCATATGGACCATGGCATCGGCCGCTATGAAGGGCTGACCTCGATACCGGTCGGCACGTCGCCGCACGACTGCGTGGCGCTGAGCTATGCCGGCGGCGACAAGCTTTACGTCCCGGTCGAGAATATCGACGTGCTCAGCCGCTATGGCGCCGAGAGCGAAAACGCGCAGCTCGACAAGCTGGGCGGTGTCGCCTGGCAGAGCCGCAAGGCGCGGATGAAGGAACGCATCCGCGAGATCGCGGGCGAGCTGATCAAGACCGCCGCCGAACGCGCGCTGCGCCCTGCCGAGGTGATCGAACCCGAGAGCGGCTATAACGAGTTCGTCGACCGCTTCCCCTATCAGGAAACCGAGGATCAGGACCGCGCGATCGCCGAGGTGATCGAGGATTTAGGCGCGGGCAAGCCAATGGACCGGCTCGTCTGCGGCGATGTCGGCTTCGGCAAGACCGAGGTGGCGCTACGCGCCGCTTTCGTCGCGGCGATGGCGGGGATGCAGGTCGCGCTGGTGTGCCCAACGACGCTGCTCGCGCGCCAGCATTTCAAGAATTTCGTCGACCGCTTCCACGGCTTCCCTGTCAATGTCGGCCATCTCTCGCGCCTCGTCACGGCCGGGGACGCGCGCAAGGTGAAGGACGGACTGGCGGACGGATCGCTCGACATCGTCATCGGCACCCATGCGCTGCTCGCCAAGGGGATCGAGTTCAAGCGGCTCGGCCTCGTCATTGTCGACGAAGAGCAGCGCTTCGGCGTCACCCACAAGGAGCGGCTGAAGACGCTCAAGACCGACGTCCACATGCTGACGCTGACCGCGACACCGATCCCCCGTACGCTTCAGATGGCGATGTCGGGCCTCCGCGAGCTGTCGGTGATCCAGACCCCGCCGGTCGACCGGCTCGCGGTGCGCACCTATGTCGCGCCGTGGGACGAGGTGGTGGTGCGCGAGGCGCTGCTGCGCGAACATTATCGCGGCGGACAGAGCTTTCTCGTCACCCCGCGCATCAAGGACCTCCCCGATATCGAGGACTATCTGCGCAAGGAAGTTCCCGAGGTCAGCTATGTCGTCGCCCATGGCCAGATGGCGCCGAGCGAGGTCGAGGAGCGGATGTCGGCTTTCTACGACAAGAAGTTCGATATTCTCGTTTCGACGACGATCATCGAGAGCGGGCTCGACATCCCATCGGCCAACACGCTGATCATCAACCGGGCCGACAAATTCGGATTGGCGCAACTCTACCAGCTGCGCGGGCGGGTCGGCCGGTCGAAGACGCGCGCTTATGCCTATCTGACGACCGGCAACCGCACGATGACCGAGACCGCCGAGAAGCGGCTCCACATCCTCCAGAATATCGACACGCTGGGCGCGGGCTTCCAGATCGCCAGCCACGACCTCGACATACGCGGCGCGGGCAATCTGCTCGGTGACGAGCAGTCAGGGCATATCAAGGAGGTGGGCTTCGAACTCTATCAGTCGATGCTGGAGGAGGCGATCCTCGAAGCCAAGGCCGGCGGGCTCGCGGAGGCAAAGCGCGAAGCGTTCAGCCCGCAGATCAACGTCGACGCACCGATCCTGATCCCCGACGATTATGTCCCCGATCTCGATCTGCGAATGGGCCTCTACCGCCGCATGAACGAAGCGGAGACCAAGCAGGAGATCGAGTCCTTCGCCGCCGAGATGATCGACCGCTTCGGGCCGCTGCCCGACCCGACCCAGAATCTGCTGATCGTGATCGAGACCAAGCTAAACTGCCGCAAGGCCTGCGTTGCCAAGCTCGACGCCGGCCCGCGCGGCGCGCTGGTGACGTTCCACAACGACAACTTCCCCGAATTGCCGGGGCTGCTCGCCTATGTCGACCGGATCGGCGCAAAGCTGCGCCCCGACAGCAAGCTGGTGATCACCCGACCGTGGCCGGATGCCAAGGCGCGCCTGAACGGCGCACTGCAGCTTTCACGGGGGCTGGCGAAAATCCTGAGCTAAACGGCGTATGCCGCCCTGCCGTCAGAGCAATGGTTCTTCGGCGGGCGCCATCAGTGCGCTGTTGCTGGTCAGCATCGCCGCCAGCGCCGCGCTGTCGACCGGCGGCGAGCAGAGATAGCCCTGGTAGAAATTGCAACCTTCGCGCGCGAGAAGCGATAGCTGGGCCTTGGTCTCGACCCCCTCGGTGATCACCGAGAGGCCGAGCGACCGCGCCATATCGATCACGCCGCGCACCACGATCCGATCGCGGGTCGATCCGGTGATGTCTTCGGCGAGGGTCTTGTCGATCTTGAGATAATCGAGCGGCAACGCCTTGAGATAAGCCAGGCTCGAATAGCCGGTGCCGAAATCGTCAATCGCGACGCGCAATCCCGCGCGCCGCAGCTGCGCGAGCAATTCGGCCGCGCCAGCCAGATCCGCGATCAGCCCGCTTTCGGTGACTTCGACCGTCAGCCGATCGCGCGGGAAGCCGGCGTCATCGACCCGGCCGAGGAAATCCTCGACAAAATTGGGCCCGGCGATGTCCGCGGAGGTGACGTTCACCGACACCCGCAGCCGGCTCAGCCGCTCAGGCCAGGCCGCCGCGAGCTGGAGCGCGCGTTGCTGAACATGGCTCGACAGCTGGACGACGAAATCGGACCGCGCGGCGGTCGCGAACAGCGGAACCGCACCAAGCTCGCCAAGCTGCGGATGCCGCCAGCGCGCGAGCGCCTCGACTCCCATGATCACTCCAGTGGCGATGTCGACCTGCGGCTGAAACAATATATCGATCTGATCATGGTCGAGCGCGCGGCGCAGATCGATCTCGAGCTGATTGCGGCGGTGCGCCTCGGCTTCGCTGTCGGCATCGAGCGCACGGACCATCCCTGTGTCGCCGTGCTTGGCGGCGGCGAGCGCCGCGGCCGCGCGCTGGAACAGTGTGGACGCATCACGTCGTCCATCCGGATCGACCGCGGCGACGCCGACGCGGCACGACAAGGGGATCAGGGATTCGCCCGAGACGAATGGCCAGGCGACGCTTTCGACGAGCCGGTTCGCGATCAGTTCGGCGCTTTCGGCCGTCACCGGCGACCCGAGCGCGATCGCGAATTCCGAACCCGCGGATCGCGCGATCATCGAATTGCCGAGGCCGATACGGTCGATCACCCGCTCGATCCGCCGGGCAACACCCTGAAGCACCGCATCGCCGGTCGCGCGTCCAAAGGCGGCGTTAACCAGCCCGAAGCGCATTATCCCTAGCATCAGCAGGGCGCAACGCGGTTCGTCGGCACGTTCGTCGGCCAGCCGCTCCTCGACCCAGACACGGATCCGGTCCGCCGAGGGCAAGCCGGTCAGCATGTCGCCGCCTTCGCGCTCCGCACTTCCATCGGGCCGGGTCGCCTCGATCCAGGCGACCACCGCGCCGCGTTCCTCATCGAAGGAGATATGATGCGCCAGCTTATCGCCATGAGGCATGCTGCGATGCGCGAAAGCGGTGCCCCGGCCGCTGGCAAGCAGCCGGTCGATCGCTTCGCGCGCGACCCGCCGGCTCGGCTTGTCCATCATCCGCACCAGCCGCATCGCCGGGACGGTTTCGCCGCTCACGCCGATCCGCTCGGCGAAGGCCGGGCTGATCCGTACCATCCGGTCGCCCGGCTTCCAGATCCAGGCCTCCGACTCGGCCAGCCGCAACCCCGCCCGATCGGACGCCGCACGCCCGCCCCCCGCGACCCGCTCGACCAGCCGGCTGGCGAAGCGCAGCGCCATCGCCAGTTCCGCTTCGGAGAAAGGCGCCGCGATATAATGGGTCGCACCGGCCTCGTAGAAGCGGTCGAGGGTCGCGATATCTTCGACGATCACGAGTAATGCCGCGCCCGCCGAACCCGCCGCCGAGGCGAGTCCCTTGCATGCAGCGATCGCCTCCTCGGTGGCGCCTCGGGCATCGACCATCGCAACCGCCGCGCCGGAGGCGATGAAGCGCCGCGTCACCGCATCGGCGCGACGAGCCGCGATCACCTGGCAGCCAGCATGCTCCGCCATCACCGCCAGATCGTTACGATGATGGAACGACAACAGGAAAAGCGGCAGCTTTGCCGGGCCGGCGCCGATTCCGACAGCTGCTTCGCGCGCGCGCTTACCCCGGTTCATTGCTGGTGTGTTATCGTATTGGCACGGCAAGGCCAATCGCAAAGCGCCGCCGCGACATGGCGATCTTTGCGGTCCGCACTGCTTCCTATGCTTGGCGGGGGCGGCCTGCTAGGATATTTCCATGGCGCTTATGAAACCGCAGCAGACAACAGGAACCGACCCCCTCGCCGACAGCTTCGGCCGGCGCATCTCTTATCTGCGCCTGTCGGTAACGGACCGGTGCGACTTCCGCTGCCGCTACTGCATGCCCGAACGTATGCAGTTCCTGCCCAAGCGCGAGATATTGACGCTCGAGGAACTGGCGACACTGGCCGACGCGTTCATCGCACGCGGGATCCGGCGGATCAGGTTGACCGGCGGTGAGCCGCTGGTGCGCCGGGGTATCGACGATCTGGTTCGCGCGATCGGCCGCCGGATCGGCGACGGCCTCGACGAACTCACCATTACCACCAATGGCAGCCAGTTGCGGGGCCATGCCGCCGCGCTGGCCGATGCCGGCGTCCGGCGGATCAACGTCAGCCTCGACAGCCTCGACGCCGATCGTTTCGGATTCATCACGCGCGGCGGCGACCTCGCCACCGTGCTGGACGGCATCGCCGCGGCGCGTGACGCCGGGATTGCCATCAAGATCAACATGGTCGCGCTCAAGGATTTGAACGAGGCCGAGATCGAGCCGATGCTGCGCTGGTGCGCCGCCGAGGGACATGATCTTACCCTGATCGAAACGATGCCGCTGGGCGAGATCGAGGACGACCGCACCGATCGCTATCTGCCGCTCGACGGCGTCCGCCGCGATCTCGATCAGCGTTTCACGCTGAGTCCGGTCGACTATCGTACCGGCGGGCCGGCGCGCTATGTGCGGGTCGAGGAACTCGACGCCAAGCTCGGCCTGATCACGCCGATGACCAATAATTTCTGCGACGGCTGCAACCGGGTTCGCGTGACCGCGACCGGCCAGATCTACATGTGTCTTGGCCATGACGACCGGCTCGACCTGCGCGGCGCGCTGCGCGAAGGCGGGCCGGGCGACATCGACCAGCTGCTCGATCGGGCGATGCGGATGAAGCCGGAGCGCCACGCGTTCCGCATCGACACGCCCGGGGCGGCCCCCACCGTTACGCGCCATATGAGCGTCACCGGCGGATGACCGAAAAGCGGATGGCGCTCGTCGCCTCGCCAACGCCCGCGTCGCAGGAAGCCGCGACCGAACTACGCGGACTATATGAATGGCATCCGATCGAGCGAGCCGACATGGTCGTGGCGCTGGGCGGCGACGGCTTCATGCTGCGCACGCTCCACGGGATGCTCGACCGGCACCGAATATTGCCGGTGTTCGGGATGAACCTCGGCACGGTCGGTTTCCTGATGAACGACTGGCGGCCGGACCTCCTCGAGCTCCGCATCCAGCACGCCAAGGCGATCACGGTGCTGCCGCTGCGGATGGACGCCACGACGGTGGGTGGCGAGCGGCTGACGATGCCAGCAATCAACGAGGTATCGCTTCTCCGCGAAACCCGCGAGACCGCCAAGATCGAGGTGCTGGTCGACGGGCGCGTCGTCCTGCCCGAACTGGTGTGCGACGGCGTGCTGGTGGCGAGCCCGGCAGGATCAACCGCCTATAATCTATCGGCGCAGGGGCCCATCCTGCCGCTCGAATCCTCGCTGCTGGCGCTCACCCCGATCAGCCCCTTCCGGCCGCGGCGCTGGCGCGGGGCGATCCTTCCCAACAAGAATGCGATCTCCTTCCGGGTGCTCGACGCGGTCAAGCGCCCGGTGAGCGCCGTCGCGGACCAGCGCGAAGTGCGCGACGTGGCGCATGTCAGCGTCAGCATCGACCGGACGAGCCCGCTGACGCTGATGTTCGACCCCGAACATGCGCTGGACGACCGTATCACGATGGAACAATTCGCGTCCTGAGCCCGGAAATACAGGCGCTTCGGCAGCCACGTTAACCCCATCCTCATCAACTGTTCCTAAAGGCTTGCAACCCGCAAGAAGGCGCTGCTATAGGCGCGCCTCGCCTTAGGCGAAGAAGTGTTCCCCGGTAGCTCAGCGGTAGAGCGTTCGACTGTTAATCGAATGGTCGCCTGTTCGAATCAGGCCCGGGGAGCCATTTTTCTGACCGCTAATGGCGGCATTCGAGCCACCTCCGATATTGGCAGAAAATGCCCCACTTTCCGTGGGTTTGCGTCCGCGATTTCGCGGGCGATCGGACAGAGACGCTTTTGGCCGACGGCTATGGCGCGAAATAGGGCCAGGTCTCTGAGGCCCTGTTTAGTGACACTGGGAATGTGCCAGCGGCTTCCAGCGGGGACGAACGAAAAAGGGCGGCACCGAGGCGCCGCCCTATGACTCTCATGTGCTGGAGTTCAGCCGAAGCCGAGCATGGCTCGCTGCTGTTTCCAGTCCATCGGGAGGTCCGAGCTTCGCATCAGCTTGCGGGCCGATAGACCCGCCGGCTGCGACCCTTCGAAGATCGCCGTGGTGATGTCGGGTGCCAAAAAAGCGAAGCGAGCGATCCGCGCGAGATGGTTGCGCGCCTGATATTCCATGTCGTCCGCGATGGTAGGCGGCTTGCCATCAAGCCCCAACATGCGTCTCGCCTGATGTGCCTGCACGATCAGTTCGACCAGCTTAGGATCGCGCCGCGATGAGCATGCGGATGCATCGAACTGAATGGTGAGCTTCACGTCGGTGCCGCGACGGACCATCAGCGTCGGGATGCTCAGCTCGATGGGATCGTGATCCGATTCGACCATCTCAATCCCCAGCCGTCGACCCAGCGATCCATGATCGATCTTCGCCTCGACACGATCGGCATGGACGATCACCCGCGCTTCCAGCTCCAGTAACAATGCCCGCTGATCCGATGGCGCCATTGTAGGGATGCTCCGATGAAGCAAACCCGCGGAACGCATGAGATCCGCCGTCTCATATCCCTCGCTGTCGTGCTGGGGATAGAGCATCGTCAGCCCAGCTCGATCAGCGATGAGGCTCTCGAAGCTCTCGATTACAGCTTTCTCGATATCCCGGGCAGCGATCCGAATCGGTCGCGGATGCGGCCCCTCCCCTTCATCGACCGAATTATAATAGCGGTAACGCACATCGCCTCGGCTCGCATGGCTCGGCGTCATCCTGCGTCCTTCGCCATCTCGGATCATCCCCGCCAG
This sequence comes from Sphingomonas sp. SRS2, assembly GCF_000971055.1. Taxonomy (GTDB): domain Bacteria; phylum Pseudomonadota; class Alphaproteobacteria; order Sphingomonadales; family Sphingomonadaceae; genus Rhizorhabdus. Next base: position 21,704 of record NZ_LARW01000115.1, on the reverse strand, counting down.
CAAGCTGACCTCATTGGCATTGGATTGATGACGGCGCTCAACCCGATTCGAGGCGAGCTTCTCCTGGACCGCCGTCCACAGCGCATCGTCGATGATCGCTTCATGCTCACCGGGATGGGCTTCGCCCTTGTGGACGACCATACCTCGATAAAGCTCGTTCCCGAGGATATGATAGAGCGCGCCGGGCATCATGGTCTTGCCGCCCCAGGTCTTTCCGTCCTCGTTGCGATGCATTTTGGAAGTGATGCCTTTCGACCGCAGCTCTGCGGCGAGATCGTAGACGCTTCCGAGCTCGACATAGCGGCGCATCATGAAGCGGACGGTTTCGGCTTCGGTTTCATTGACGATGAGTTTGCGATCGCGAATGTCGTAGCCGAGCGGGCAATTGCCGCCCATCCACATGCCCTTGCGCTTCGACGCCGCGACCTTGTCGCGGACCCGCTCGGAGATCACCTCGCGTTCGAACTGGGCGAAGCTCAGCAGCACGTTGAGCGTGAGCCGCCCCATGCTGGTGGTCGTATTAAACGACTGGGTGATGCTGACGAAGCTGGCGCCTGCGGCATCGAGCACGTCGACGATCTTGGCGAAGTCCGACAGCGCCCGGGTTAGGCGATCGACCTTATAGACGACGATGACATCCACCTTCCCGGTCTCAACATCGGCGAGGAGCTGCTTGAGGCCCGGCCGGTCCATATTGCCGCCGGTGAAGCCGCCATCGTCATAATAGTCCGGAACCAGTGTCCAGCCTTCGTGACGCTGGCTCATGATATAGGCCGCGCAGGCTTCGCGCTGGGCATCGAGGCTGTTGAACTCCTGGTCGAGCCCCTCCTCGGTCGACTTGCGCGTGTAGATAGCGCAGCGAATCTTCTCCCGGCGCTGCGGCTCCGGCGCCCTGCCCCGGGTCATGCCGCCGCTCCGGCAGTCTTGGTCAGTCCGAAGAAGCGAGGGCCCGACCAATGCGCGCCAGTGATCTTGCGGGCGATCTCGCTGAGCGAGCCGTAGCGCTCGTCCCGGTAGAGATAAGCCTCATCGAGGATCATCACCCTGTGCGTGCTGCCGCGCCACTCGCGGACGAGCTGCGTACCGGGGCGAAGCGTGGCCGATGCGGATGCTTTGATCTCCCCGCCCCGCCCCACCTGCCGCACGAGAGTGTCGACCTCGCGGACCAGCTTGGCGGAAAGGCCGCCCCTGGCTTTCTCCTGCAGGCGGCTGGCGATGGCGAGCGCCAGCAACCGGTGGCCGAGCGGTGGTGCGGCGTTGCCGAACGTCTGCAGCCATTCTCCGCGCAGCTGCGCCGGCGACATCGTCGCCAGCGCAGCCAGTTTGTCGTCAAGCCTTACCATGTCAGGCGGCCGTCGCGATCTGGTAGCGGGTAATTCCCGCAACCTTCTCGCTGCTGATCGGGTGGCCCTTCTTGCGCAGCCCCGTCAGGGCTGCCCGCGAGGTGTGGGGGAGCCAGCCCGTCAGCTTGACGATGTCGGTGAGCGTCGCTCCGCTGTCGCGCTTGAGCAGGTCGATCACCTGCGCCTGCTTGCTGGCCGGGCGAGCCGGTACCGGTTCGACCCTGGCATCGGTCGCCGGCTCAGGGGCGCCGTTCGCATCATCTACGGGGGGATCGGTGATCGCGCGACCCGCGTCGGTGATCACGACGCCGATGGTGAGATCGCCGTCGCTGCGCCAGGCCTGCATCGCTGACATACCCTCGCGCTCAATCGCGAACCCGTTCTTGATAAGCGCTTCGACCGCCTTGCGGATGCGCCCGGCCTGAGCCCCCAGACTCTTGGGCGGAGGTAGTAAACTGCCGTCTTCACGCTGGCAGGCGCTGGTGAGCAGCACGAGCTGGATATCGGTGAGTTTTGTCATGTGGGTGGTCCTTATCCGGGCCGACCCTATTGTCGGTCCCACCACCCAGAGCCCCGCCGGTCGCCCGGTCGGAGCCTGCGCCGGCGCGTTCAGCCGGTGCGATTCACACGAACAGCAATGCTTGCTATCGCAATGAAGTCGAGCGAATTGTGCGACCCAAAATGCTGGATATGGACTGTGCGACGGGTTCCGGCCTTGGTGGAGGCGGAGGTGCCCATGGACCAGGAAGAACGCGCTGAGCTTGTCACTCGTATATTCGCGCGGATCACCAGTAAGCTCGAAGACGCTGCGGCCGACGCGATGGAGGGGCAGTCCAAAGAAGCGAACGAACGTGAGCAGATTGCACGAGCCGAGCGTATCGAGACGAGCGCGCGTGATATTCAGCTGATGGCCGAGGCGGCCGCAGCGATACTGCGTCAAGCGTGTCAATCGGCGCGCAAACGGGGCTCTGACTCAAATTCCGTGCAGATTTGACAAGATTGAAAATCAGCATTGAAGCGTGACCCCCACAGAAATTCGTTCAAACGATTGATATAATTGCCGAAATTCCTCCTTCGCCAGGGTCAAGATCGGCGCCGATTCTGACCCTGCACCAGTCAATATTTTCCATTTCTCTCAGTAAGTTAGCCTGACCAACCTCAGGGGTCCCGCTTCAGCGCTTATTCACACCTTGGAGATCGTCTCGTGGGTCTTCGACAGTTCCTGCAGATCGTTGATCCCGGCCGCCAGCGGATCGACATAGCGCTGCGTCGCGCCAATCCGCAGCATGTGCAGGATGACCTGAGCGTCCTTCGGGTCGTTCTTGTCCCAGCCGTTATGCAGCGCCTCGCGCGTGCGGGCGGCCTCCAAAGTGTTGTCTCGACAACTTCACTTTAGACACCTGCTGGTCGGCCATGGCTTGCCCTGATGAAGCCTGCGGCCGCTTCGCGGCCTTGTCTTCATCAGGGCCACCGCGGCTCCCGAACCGGCGCTTCCCAATGTGCTACGGCACCGAGCTGACCTCGTCGGCTATCCTGCGCTGGTCGCAGGAGCGCCGGGTCGAGTGGCACTACATAGCCCCTGGCAAGCCGATGCAGAACGGCTTCGTCGAAAGCTTCAATGGCCGCCTGCGGGACGAATGCCTCAACGAGACGCTGTTCACGTCGCTGGCCCATGCCCGCTTCGTACTCGATGCCTGGCAGCATGACTATAACCACGTCAGGCCACACTCGAAACTGGGCGGGCGCACCCCCGCCGAGATCGCCGGCCAACGTATCTGGGGGCATGCCCCCAGATACGTTGCCATCACCTCAACCAACCATCATGAAGGAGCCGGACTCTACCTCTGACTGGTAACAATCCGGGGAGCCCGTCACCGCCATGATCTTGGCTGCGAGGGTCGCAACGTCATTCGAGTCTCGCCGCCTTCTCCCCACCGGAACGTCAGAACAAACCGCATAGGACCGCAGCGGCGTCGCTTCCAGCGCCACTTTCGCCTTGAACTCCGGCGAATACCCCTTCCCCGTCGTCTTCATTCCCGTCCATTCCTCAGGTCGGGATTAGCTTAACATCCTGTCCAAATTTCCGGCACCACCTCTACGCGACGTCGCCGTCGGATCAGCCTATCTGCGGAGTTCCCAATGGCGTGCCATTAGTTCAACCGCTCGTCGTTCAAGCCCTACCGGCACTGGTGGATATAATGCGCTTCCCGACGATCGGCTTGGCAAACAAATTATCGCAGTGGCCTCAACCGTAACCTCACCGCGTTGGTTGGTCATCCGAGTGACGACATCGACCAGGCAACGTCCTTCTTCGGTTCGCTTGGCTACCACTTCACCGGTTATGATCTGCGTATCGCCGATATAATTGAACTTGCGCACCTTATCATCGAAATGAACGACAATGCCGTCATCGCCACACCAATCGGTGTGAAAGTGATAGAGGTAGTTTTCGCGCATCAGGCCATAGTCATAGGCCATCGGATTACCGATCGCCCGGGCCCATTTCTCATCCCAGTGCAACCGCTGCGCAACATCGGGAATCCCCTGCTCGTTGTTCACATAGAAGGCCGGAATGCGCTTCCTGTTTTTCCAGCTCATCCGCCCCACCGACGGCTGGTAAGGGGCATAGCCATAGCCGCCGGCATGAAACAACACGACGTCGGTAATGGTAAGCGGTCCCTTGGCCATCGTGCCGAGCTGATCGCCGACCTGCACATCTTCGAAGAAACGGGGCTCACGCCCTCTCACCTTTTCCGCGGCATAGATCTCATCAATCTCGCGAATCTGGTCGGCCGTGTAGGTTGCCGCCTCGATGCCGCTATATTTTCCCCGCGTGCGGGCCGCCTTCCTTTCGGTCAGCACGCGAAGGCTGCGATAGACCGCCACCACCTCTCCGCGCTGGTTCATCTTCACATCGCGACGGACGCGGATGACCGAACGGCCTGAAAATTCGGACGGCTTCACCTCCTGGCTTTCGTCACCGCTGAACATGAAGATCGTGTCGCCGGCATAGATCGGCCGGTACCAGGTCCAGTTGCCGCCCGAAACGAAGACATGCACGCCACGAAACAGTCCGCGGGTCTGTTCTTTGATCCTGGAATCTATGGGGTCACCCCGCATCGGCGCGTTCAGGATACCCGCCATCATTCCGGGAGCGATGATATCGCCCCATCGCGTGGATCGCGCATAATCGCGATCCCGGTGCAGCGGATTGTCGTTTCCCACGCCATGGACGAACCCAAAAATATTGTCATAGCTCGCGGTCTGGTTCTGCTGACGCTCCGCCGAGGCCGTATCGACACCCAGCAGCAACTTCGCGCGCTCGATGTCCGCGTCGGAAATCTGATAGCTTGTTGCCGCATCCCATTCGTCCGATTGCGCTGGATCCGTCATCATCTTCTCTCCGTGTACCGGGGCGACTCGACGCCCGAAAAATCGGCTTTCCATTGATCCATGATCGATCGCAGGACGCTGACAAAGGCGATTGGCTGATCGACCATCAGGTGGTGGTGTGTTTCAGGAATGACCACCCGCACCGACCCGGCCGGGAGCCGCTCCAACCGTGCGGCACGGTCTTCGCCGCCGGTCACCGTCGAGTGCTCGGCATCGATCAGCGCCAGCGGACAGGCGACCCCGGGCAGCAGATCCCACGCATCCCCATTGGGGAAGTTGCGATACAGCCGGGGATCGAAGCGCCAAGTCCATCCGCCATCGACCTTCATGATCGCCGCCCGGGCGATCAGGTCGGCGATGAAGAGATTGGTACAGGGTTGCGCGGGCGCGAAGCGGAAGTGCGCCAATGCGTTTTCGAGGGTCGCGTAGATGCGGTGCGGCCGCGTCGGAAACGGCTGGCCGGGCGCCGGCGGGCGCACCCTCCCGTCGGCTAGGATCAATCCGCCCAGCGCCGGTCCGAGCTGGTGAGCCGCGGCGAGCGCCGGCCCCGCGCCGGCCGAATGGGCGACGAACACCGGCTTTGAAGGGCCGTCCAGCAGGCCTGACGCATGTGCGACGGCCACCGCGTCAGCGGCCAGTTCGCTGGTGGAATAGCGGGGCCGCCATGCCGATCGGCCCAGACCGGGCCACGAAAAGGCGACGGCCCGATGTGTCTCGCGAAAAAATGGAGCGATGATCCGCCAGATATCCGCGGTCGCGATATTCCCATGCATGAACAGCAGTCCGGGGCGGCCCGTCTCGCCCCAGCTCAGCATCTCGATCTTCCCGCCATCACGGTCGAGCATGTCGCGCGCGGGAGCACATGCGATCGCACGCTTGAACCAGGCGGGGCCTTCGACGGCGCGCCCGCGCAAATGAGCAAGCGGCGCACGATCGCGCCCAGCCGGCCGGTCTGCCACGGCAGACTCTGACGACACGCCGCGCTGGTGCTGCTCCTCCCGGATAGCGGCCATGGCTAGCCGACTGTCCCCGCCGTCACGCTTCCGCGCTGAAACAGCGTCAGAACGTCCGGCAGGCTGGGTTTCATCGAAGGTGTGCGGGGAAGTTCATCCACCATCAGAAACTCCACCGGAATCTGGTAGGGCAGCAGCCGTTCGCGAAGGAAGGCGCGCAGCTCGTCAGCTTTGGGTGGCACCGCCCCGGCGACGGGAATGAACACGCAGACCGGCACTTCCCCCAGCCGCCGATCGGCCAGGCCCACGATCGCCGCTTCACGGACCGAAGGATGCGATTCAATCGCCCTCACCACATCCTCCGCATGAATCTTGAAGCCCCCTCTGATGATAGCGCCGTCGGTCCGGCCGCGGATGAACAGGAAGCCATCCTCATCGATCATCGCCCGGTCAGTGGTCCGTACCCAATTACCGGGACCAAGCTGCGCACCCGTCAGCTCGAGGACACCTTCGCCTCCGCTGGCAACCTCGGCGCCGGTTTCGCCGTCGACGATCCGCGCGCCGACACCCGACATGAGCCGGCCGACACTTCCCCGTTTCGCGGCCCAATGGTCGCGAAAATCACCGAGCGCCCACCCCGCGACCGCTCCGGCGAATTCGGTCGCGCCATAGGTCTGCAGGACGGGGATGTCGTACCGGGCAAGGAACTCATCGGCGATCACCGGATCGAGCGGAGCGGTGCCGGTCCGGATGGCCTTCACGCTCGATAACGACGCGGGATCGATCTTCGCGTCGAGCATCATGCGAAGCGCGGCAGGCGGTGCGTTGACGAGCTTCGGGCGGAGACGAACGATCGCCGCGACAAATGCTGCAACCTCGAACTTTTCCATCAGCGCCAGCTTGCGGCCGGCTGCAAGCGTCATCAGCGCCGCGGAAATCCCGCTGATGTGGCTGAGCGGAGCCGTGAGGATCCGGACCCCGGTGCGCAGCCTCGCCCCCTCGTCCCCATTCCGCCCTTCGAGGGTCGAGGCCGCCGCATCGAAGCTCATGTCGAAGCTGCGCGCCATCAACGGCACCCGCTTGGGCGGGCCGGTGGTTCCGCTGGTCAGCATCTCGATCAGCACCCCTGGGCGGGTTTCGAGATCGCCCATGCGCGGCTTCTCCAGACCGGTGACCGCCGCCGCCTTGCCGTGCCCGCCCGGCAGCTGCACCAGCGCCGATCCAATCTCATGGGCAAGCTCGGCGAGGCCGCTCGCCGCCAGGTCCGATTCCTCGCCGATCAGCATCGCGGGCCGGCGCTCGCGGATGTCGGCATGGAGTGCTTCGATCGAAAGAAGCGGGTTCAACGCGACAGCGCATTTGCCATCGATCGTACAGGCCAGCAGAGCGCCCAGCTGCTGGGGCCGATTGCGGAAAATCACGCCGACCGCAGCCCCTTCGGGGAGCTGCGCGTCTGCGAAGCAGGTGATGAGACCGCTCACCAGCGACGCGAGATCCCCGAACGTCCACCATTGGTCGGGGGCATATTCGACGGCCCGCGCCATGGGGTCGAGTTCCATCACCTGCGCGAGGACTTCAGCGATCTTCTTCATAGCCTGCGTCTCATCGGGTAAGTTGATCGAACGGCACGCCCTTGTCGCTTCGGGCTTCCCGGGGAAGGCCCAGCAGCCGTTCCGCCAGCTGATTGCTCAGTATCTCGTCCGACCCGCCTGCGAGACGCATCGCGGCCGACCAGATATAGGCTTCGAAGACCGCATCCTCGGCGGAGGCGTCACCGTCCCCGAAACTGCCCGAATAGCCTTTCAGGTCCATCGCATAGGCCGAAAGCTCCTGAAGCTTACGGTAGGTCACCAACTTCGACAGCGCCGCCATGGGGCCCGCGCCTTCGCCTTTCGAAACCTTCGTCAGCACACGATATCGCAGGTTCTTCAGGCCCTGTTCGATGGCGAACCAATGGGCGATGCGCTCGCGCACGCCAGCATTGTCGAGCAAACCCGCCGCCCGGGCGATACGGTAGATCGTACGCGAATCGACCCCGGTATCCGCGGCGGCCCCGCCGAGGCGCTCGTTGGTCAGCGTGAACATCGCCACGTCCCAGCCGGCATTCACCGCGCCCAGCCGGTTGCTGTCGGGGATGACCACGTCGGTGAGGAACGTCTCGTTGAAATCCGACTTTCCGGAGATCTGCCGGATAGGCCTGAGCTCGATCCCCGGGGACTTCATGTCGAGCAGGAAGAAGGTGAGCCCCTTATGCTTCGGCTGTTTCGGATCGGTCCGTGCGAGCAGGATGGCCCAATCCGCATGATGCGCCCAGCTCGACCATATCTTCTGTCCGTTGACGATCCAGTTGCTTCCATCGCGAACCGCGCGGGTCTGCAGCGCGGCGAGGTCGGAGCCGCCCGCCGGCTCGGAGAAGAGCTGGCCCCAGAGGATGTCGCCCTGCAGCGTGGGGCGTACCAGACGCTCGATCTGGTCGGGATTGCCATATTGGAGCAGCGTGGGTCCGGCGAGCCGGATGCCGAGATTCGATATCGGACCATTGGGCACATAATAGCGCCCCTCTTCGCTTTCGAAGATGACCTGCTGGATCGGCGTGCCGCCTCGCCCGCCCACCGCCTCCGGCCAGAGGATCGCGGAATAGCGCGCCTCGCTCTTGCATTTCAGCCATCGCCGCGCGCGGCCGACAAACTCCTCTTCGGAATAGGGTTCGCTCGGCGGATTCCTGTATTCGGCGGCGCATTCCGCCAGCCAGCTCCTGGCCTGCTCGCGGAAAATCGCTTCATCGGGGGTGTCGAGAAAGTCCAAGCCTATCTCCCAATTTCAAGCCTGGATGGCATCATCGAGACTCTCGCCGAGCAGTCCGACCAGCCGATCAGCCCACTCGCCGGCATGTCCCAGGCGCACGGCCTCGAGCCGGGTGCGCCGGTAGTAGAAGTGGCAGTCGGCTTCCCATGTGTAGCCGGCGCCGCCGTGAATATGCAGATTCTCGCGCGCTGCCCGCTCATAGGCATCCGTCGCGGAGATGCGCGCAACGGCCGCGGCCCGGCCGACTTCGGCGGGCGCGTTCGCCAGCGCCCATGCCGCGAACCATGCATTGGAACGGGCGATCTCCAACAGGCTCAATATCTCGACCAGCCGGTGGCTGATCGCCTGGAAGGATCCGATCGGCCGGCCGAACGCCCGCCGTTCGACGGCATAGTCGCGGGCCATGTCGAGGCACGCTTCCGCGCCGCCGATCTGGGCAAAGGCCGCATATATGGCCGCTCGGTCATATAGCGTGCGAAGCGCCGCTTCCGCGGCGGCCCCCTGCGCCAGCGGCGTGAACCGGGCATCGGAAAGATCGACCCGAAAATGCCGTTCGAGTTCGTCGATGCCGCGGGCGGCAGCCACATCGACCCCGATCTGCGCCATCTCCACGATGCCAAGCTGGAGCTCGCCGTCCGCGTCCCGGGCGGTCACGACCGCGAAGGTCGCGATATCGGCATAGGGCACTGGAAACTTGGTTCCGCTGATGCTTTCGCGCGAGACCCGCGCAGCAATATCGGCGGACAGGACCGCCCCCTCCCGTTCGACATGGCCGAATGTCGCGATCGCGGCACCCGAAGCGAGCTGCGGCAGATATTCGGCCTTCTGCTCGATGGTTCCGGCCAGCGCGATCGCCTCCGCCGCCAGGCAGAGCGATGTGAACAGCGGGATCGGCGCCACCGTGCGCCCCGCCTCCTGGACGATCATCGCGAAATCGAGCGGCGTCATGCCGAGTCCGCCAAACTCCTCGGGCAACGCAGTGCCGAGAAAGCCAAGGCTGGAGAGCTGCCGCCAAAGCGGCTCGCTCCAGCCTTCGCCGGCGTTCAGCAGCCTGCGAAGATGGGCAGGAGAGGCATGGTCGGCGAACAGGCGCCTCGCCTGCTCACAGACCATCAGCTGCTCATCGGAAAGGTCGAAATTCATCGGTGAACTGATGGCCTAATCATATAACTTATTACACTCTTAAGAGGGGTGGAGAATTTTGGCAAGACGCTTCATCGGACGTCACGACAGGGGGACGGAGCACCCGGCTCGGGCGGAGGCCACGCCTCGAAAAGGTCGGCAGAACGGACTTGACGCCTCCCCGGCAAGCAGGCAATCCGCCCTGACAACCATGGCTCTCGATGAGAGCGGAAATGGGTGGATGCCACCGCTGATCTCTTGGCTGTCTCACAAATGGCTGACGAACATTATGACGGGGTGCTCAAAGAAGGGCCCATATGAACGCCGCTGATTCGATGCGCCCGGTCCGGGTGAGAAAGGCGGCGGAAATGGTCGCGGCGCAGATACGCAACGCAATCGTGCGCGGCGAGCTCGCGGACGGCGACGTCCTGTCGAACGAAGCCAATCTCATAGCGCAGTTCGCGGTTTCCAGACCAACATTGCGAGAGGCGATCCGCATCCTCGAATCGGAAGGGCTTGTCGAGGTCTCGCGCGGCGCGCGCGGCGGCGCGCGGGTGAGCCTGCCGAACGCCGAGCTCGTCGCCCGGTCGGTGGGAATGACCTTGCAGTCGCGCGGATCGACGCTCGAGGATGTGTATCAGGCACGGGTCATCATAGAACCGCCTTCGGCCCGCCTTGCCGCCGAAACCCGATCGACGGCGGCGGCCGCCGTGCTTCGACAGCATGTGGAGAAAGAGTTCGATGTCATGCACGACCGGGCCCAGATCGCCGGCGCGGTATCGGAGTTCCACCGCCTTCTCGTCGAGCAGTCGGGCAATCATACATTATCGCTCCTTGCAGCGTCGCTCCAGTCGATCACCGAGCGGCATTTGCGGCTTGTTCACCGCCAGCAACAGCGGGAGGAGGATCCCGCCGTGCAGCTTCGCCGGACCCGCAGGGGTTTCCGCTCGCACCTCAAGCTCGTCGATTTGATCGCGGCTGGCGACGGCAATGGCGCCCACGAACATTGGGAAGCTCATATGCGGGAGGTGAGTTCATATTGGCTCCGGGAGTTCGGTCCGCGCGGCCTCGACGTCCTCGACTGAGGTCCGTCGCAAAAACGGGGCTGGCCTTCTCCCCGGATCGCTTCATGCGGACGATGACGGGCCACATGCCTCCCTCGACCCCGGCACGCTGCCTTATTCCAGGCTGTCGGCGCCCGAGGTCTGATTGACGCCGCCGGCGGAAGTGTCGCACCTCCACCGACGGCAATCAGGCCTAGAACTTATAGGTCGCCGAGACTCCATAGGTACGCGGCTCGGCAAAGGACCGGTTGATGAAGCTGCCCGCGAAGAGGAATGCTTCGCCCGGTACCTTCTCGTTCGTCAGATTGGTACCGAACACCGACAGTTCGAGCGAGTCATCCAGCACGGTCAGGCCGATCCGGGCGTCGAGCAGGCCCCGGGCCGGGCGCGTCGAAAGCGCCAGGATGATCGCGTTGAACGGGTCGGCCGGGTTGTTGTTCGGCAGCAGCGCCGTCGTCGCCGTCCAGTTATAGCCCCCGCTCAATACCAGTTTGCCGATATCGAGCGGGCGCGTGTAGGTGCCGGTGATCGAGAACGCCTTTTCAGGCACCGATTCAAAGCGCTCCTGCCGGCGATCGGTCCCGGTACCATCGGCATAGATCAGATATTTCGGCTTGGTGATCGAACCGTTGAAGTTCAGCTCGAAACCATCGAACAGACGCGCCGAAAGCTCGGCTTCGAAACCGTATATCCGTGTCTTGCCGGCGCTACGGATCAACGCCGATGCGCCGAACGGCGTGACGATGATGCTGTTGCGCTGGAGATTGGCGACCCGGCTATAATAGCCTGCGGCGTTGAACCTCAGGCGCCGGTCGAAGAACTCGCTCTTGAAACCGGCCTCATGCTCGATGACGATTTCGGGATCATAAGGGAGGAAGAATTCAAGCCGGGTCGGACGGAAGTTGAGTCCGCCGGCCCGATATCCCCTGGTCCGCTTGGCATAGAGCAACGCGTCCTCGGTCGGCTTATAGTCCAGCGAAACCGTGTAGGATATATCGCTGAACTTGACGGTCTTCTCTGCATAGCAGTTCGGCGCTGCGAGCGCCGCGATCTGGCACGCAATCACCCCCGTGTTACGATTCTGCACACGGTTATGGATCTCCACTCCCTTTTTATCGTGGGAATAGCGGATGCCCCCAGTCAAGGTCAGATCGCTCAGGATCTTGTAGCTTGCCTGCGAATAGACGCCCCATGACCGGTTCTTGATGCTCCCGTCGTTGACCGTGTTGTTCGGGCTCGTGCGCGGCAGGTTCTGGGTGATCGAAAGATCGAGGCCGGATTCCGCAAAATATAGTGCGCCGGCAGCAAAGGTCAGATCGCCGTCGAGCACCGATCCGGTGGTCTGAAGCTCGACTGAGCTTTCCTTCAGATTCTTGATATTGTTCGAATTGGACACCTCGAATGGTGATCCATCGAGGTCGGTGAACTGGTTGTTCTTTACCTTGCGGTATCCGGCGATGAGTTTGACCGCTCCGTAGGAAGTTTCATAGGTCGCGGTTCCGACATAGGTTCTGGTCCGCGTGCTTTCCGTCGGGCTATAGTCGTTCGACAGCGAGTAGAAATTTCCGGCGATGCTCGCCAGATAGGCATTCGTCGCCGCTACGCCGGCGGTGTTGATGAAACCGCCGCCGGGATAAGCGAACGCCAATCTGCGGCTCGGCGCCTTATTGTCGTTCCAGAAGTGCTCGGCCGACAGCAGAATGTTGAACCGGTCCGACACGTTGAACAGGAGCTTGGCCCGCGCCACCCAGTTATCGCGGTCGTCATAGCGTTTGCCGCTGACCAGATCCTTGGTGTAGCCGCCACCATGTATCCGCTGGACAGCGGCGCGAAGCGCGATCCGGTCGTCGACGATCGGAATGTTAAGGATCGCCCTGCCCACCGCCTTGTCGAACCGCGCATAGCTTGCCGTGAGCGTCCCGGAAAAGCGGCTTGGATCCGGGTCGTTGCTCTGGAAGACGATCGCGCCGCCCGACGTATTCCGGCCGAACAGCGTGCCCTGCGGACCCTTGAGCACCTGAACATTCTGCAGGTCGAGAATATTGGTACCGCCGAGCCCATAGGATCGCGACCAATAAAACCCGTCCACATAAAATCCTACCGATGGATCGGCCGGTGCCGATGCGTCGGACTGCAGCTGGCCGCGCATCTGGAAAGTGACGGCAGTCGCGCTGCCGGTCCCTTCACGCAGCTCGAGACCAGGCGAAATCCGCGCGAGATCGCGCACCTCGGCGGCGCCGCGCTGTTCGAGTTGCTTGGCCGAGAACACCGTCACGGCAACCGGCACCTCCTGAAGATTTTCAGCGACGCGCCGCGCGGTGACGACAATCTCGGCGAGACCGCCGCCGTCGCCCGAAGCCTCCGCCTGATCCGCGGCGGTCTGCGACTGCGCCTGGGCGGCACCTGCGGCGCCCATCGCGGCCAGCGCAAATAATGACACTCCAATATGCGATAATACTTTCATTTTATCCCTCCCAACTTAAGTTTATTACAGACAATACTCTACCCTTTACCGAAATCGTCATTTCCGACCCCGATATCGCTTCCGCGTCTGCGGTAATTCCAGCGGGTGCCTGGCCCGCCAGCTATGTCTAACCCGTCGCTCCAACCCCGGAGACCGGATGAAGCTTCGCGGATTTCGTCGGCCGGCCGGGCAGAAACAACGCAGCCATGGTCGCGGTCAGGCACACGCCCGACACCAGCACCATCGCGATCACAAAGGCCCTTTCCGTCGGATAGCCGGCCCCGCCAGTGGCGGATTTGATCGTATCGCTCGCGAGCACGACAGCGATGATCTGCGCACCCATTCCATAGAATGTCTGGCGCAGCGTCATCGTCACCGAGGTCGCCTCGCTGGTCCGCTCATCGGGCGCCGCCGTCGCGATCACGTTGGGCACCACGGCGAGAACGACGATCGTCCCCAGCGTGATCAGGCAAAGCGTGGACACGACGGCAATGACCGAACTGTGGAACGCTATGATCAGGAGCCACCCCAGCGTCATCAGTACGCCGCCGAGCACCATCACCCAGCGATGCCCGAAACGGCGGATCATCTGCCCGGTCCATGGGCCCGCCACGATCCCGATGAGATTGGACGGAAGTTTGACCATGCCGGCGGCCGTGGCACTCATGCCCAGTCCCACCCCGGTCCACAACGGCGCCTGCAGCAGCAGCAGGAAAACGAGCCCGGCCTGCGAGGCGCCGAGCGCGGTCAGCGCGGTGACGAGATTGGCGATCAATACCCGGCGATCGGCGAACAGCCGGACGTCGATCAACGGATCGGGCGTATGCAGGCTGTGGCGGATGAGCCAGACGAACGCCAGGATCGACAGGATCGCCATGCAGATGGTCTTCGGATCGAGCCAGCCCCAGGCGCTGCCGTTGCTGATCACCAGCAGCAGCGCCATGATGCTTGGCATCAGCAGGCAGACACTCAGCCAATCGATGCGGTAGGCGGAAAAGCGCGTCGGCGACCGCGGCACACAGGCCAGCACCGCGACGAACGAGAATGCCGCGAACACCGCGCTGGCGACGAATATGCCCCGCCAGGAATAATGATCGACGATCAGCCCGCCGAAAATGAGACCGATCGCGGATCCGGCGGAGTTGCCGGCGATCATCAGGCCGATCCCGCTGGGCGCCTTTTCCCGGCTCATATTCTCCCAGATCAGGCCGATGCACAGCGGCAGGATCGCGCCCGTGAGCCCCTGCAGAGCCCGGCCGAGCAGAACCACCGCGAAGATGCTCGTCGACGCGCTGATCACCGAACCCAGCACGCCGATCGCAAGCAGGATCAGCATGACGAACCGGCGGCCGTAGATATCGCCCAGGCGGCCGATCACCGCCGCCGTACCGGCGCCGACGAGCAGATAGATGGTGATGAGCCAACCCACCGAGATCGGGCTTCCGAACGTCTCGACCAGATCGCCGATCGCCGAGAAGATCATCGCCGTCTCATAGGCGCCGGTGATTTCGGCCAGCAGCAGCGCAACCAGCACCGCCCAGATCGGGTAACGGCGTCCGGGTCCGGCGGCGACATCGCCACGGAGCATGTCGATGAGGTTTTTCAACATGTCGCGATCAACTTCATCGGCGCGCGCCCGGACGACCGGGCATCAGCGGCGAGCGGCGCATCACAGCCGGAGATGCCCGACGCGGTCATTCGGACGTTCCTGATTCATGCTGGCCGGAATCCTTCGCGGCGGCGGCCTGCGCCCGTTCACGCCGCAGATCCGCAGTGGCCTCGCGTGCTTCCGCGATCCCGCGGTTGAGTGCGCCGGCCTTCCCCCACCCCGCGTAAAAGCTCAGGAACAGGGGGATCTCGTCGAGTTCCTCCTCGGTGAGTTCATTGTTCAGGATCGCGCCGGTGATGATGATCCGGATCGTATCGGCATCGGACAATGTGGCTGACAGCCCCAGGATCAACATTCGCCGGTCGCGTACCGAGAGCTGCGGACGCGTCCATATCTCTCCCATGAGATGGGCTATGGTTTCACGGGTCTGGGGGTTGGACAGCCTTCCCGCGGCGGCATCGCGCACATCGGGGCCATAGACTTTTCCAACCACTTCCAGGCCGCGGGCGACAGCTGCATCTGATTCAGGATTTGGCATGTACAGTGATCCCATCGAGTTCGGTCAAATCGTGCATGTTACCGCATCTCGATCCAACGGGTTCCGGTCAATTCCACGCGAGATGAAGCGTGTCGACATGAACGATGGTGCCGGTCTGAAAACGCAGCTCGCTATTCTCCTTCAACCGAAATTGCGGGATCGCAGCGAGCACTTCCTGCATGCCAAGCTGCAATTCACGGCGGGCCAGATGCTGGCCGATGCACCGGTGCATGCCGAAACCGAAGGTCAGGTGGGTCGCCTTGCGATCGAAATCGACCACATCCGGATCGGCGAACTGCTCCGCATCCCTTCCGACGATCGTCGTCGACATCGCGACAAAATCGCCTGGCTCAATAACGATCCCGTCGATTTCATAGCGCTTCACACATTTCCGCGCGGTCGTGACGGCCGCGTAGGATCTCAGAAGCTCCTCGATCGCGACAATGGCATCGCGGGGATTTTCCCGCAGACGCGCCTGATCTTCGGGGTTGTTGGCCAGATGAAGGAAGTGCCAGCCCAGATTCGCAGTGACGGTATCCAGCCCGCCGAGAAAGAGATTGAAGCAGTGGCCGAAGACTTCATCGACCGTCCAGTTGCGGCCGCCGACCTTGAGGCCGAGCGCGTTGCTGATCATGTCGTCCTTCGGGTTGCGGATCCGATCGTGGATTTCCTCCATCAACCGCGCTTTCACGGCGCGCACCGTGTTCTTGCGGTGCTCCATGTCGGTGCCGCGCATGAAGACCCGCTCCCACTCGAGGAACTGGTCGACCTCATCCTGCGGCAAGCCGAACAATGTGAGGAAAATCGAAACCGGAAAGAGGGTCGCGAACTGCGATATGAACTCGCACTCCCCGTCATCCTTGAACTTCGCGATCAATTCCCTCGCACGCTCGCGCACCCAGCCGTCCAGCGATGCCATTTTCGCCGGCGAGAATGTGGGATTGAGGCTCGCCCTGAAATCCGCATGAACGGGATGGTCGAGCTCGGTCGGGATCATCAGCCAGTCCTCGCCGATGATCCTGGCATAGGCCGATGCGTTGTTCTTCGAAAAATGCTCGATATCCGCATAGATCTCACGGAGATGCCTGCCGCGGCGCGGCACCCACGCCCCGCGCTCCGAGATCGGAAAGAAATTGCGCGCATAGCCGATATTGGGCCCGTGGCTGGCTTCGGACACCAGGCTGTCGAACGGATTGACGTCGGTCAGCCGGCGATCCCAGAACGGGATATCGACGATGCGGTCCGGGGGCACATGGCCGGGAATTTCGATGACGGCAGCTGAAACCATTACATAATCTCCAAAACTCGTTCTCGCGGAGAGGGTGGCCTGCTCGGGCGGCCATTCCGCACTCTCCGCGAAGATTTCTATGACATCGAACGGAGGTTTTTCCGCAGGCTGCCATCCGCATTCTGGCTCACGCTGCCCCCGCGTTGATCGGCAGAAGGCACCGAAGCTCCCCGGTCGGGAATATTGTTCCCCAGACCGACGATCTCCCGTCCCATCACCCTCGTCAGCGCGACGCCGGGCAGCAGCAATCCGGATCCGGCACCCAGCTCGGTCGCCGCCTTCAGATCCTTTTCGAGAACCGACGCCAGATAATGCCGCCCGCCTTCGGGATAGGGCTCCGAAGCATATTTCGGATCGCGCCGGACCCATCGGCAGGATGGCCCCACGCCATCGGCACTGGCATCGATCGCATCCGCCAGCTTCATCACGTCGACGCCCGCGCGCTTTGCCACGGCCATCGCCTCATGTTCGGCGAGCCAGGTGACATAGACGACGATGTTCCGGGCGATCTTGGCCGCCAGCCCTGCGCCCGGCGGGCCCATATGGTACATCTTCTTCGCAAAACCCTCGACCACCGGCCGCACCGCAGCGACGGCCTCGTCGGTGCCTCCGATCAGCGCGACGAGCCCATTGACCGCCGCCAGATTCCCCCCGGTCACGCCGCAGTCGAGCAGTTCGACACCATGTTCCAGGGTGAGTGCGCGAAGGTCGAGGAATTTGTCGTGCTCGATCGTGCTGAGCAGGACGAGCTTGAGATCCGGCCGCGCCGCCGCCAGCAACCCCTCGGGGCCCTGGAGCACCGTCCGCGCCTGAGCGGCGTCGTAAACCGCGATGATGACCACATCGCAATTGCGCGCCACGTCCGCCAGCGTAGATGCATTTGCCGGCACCCCGTCGAGGTTCGCCGCGACATCCGGGCGAATATCATAGACCGCCGACAGCAGGCCGGAGCGCGCGAGACTGATCGCGACTCCCCCGCCGATTTGCCCCAGTCCGACTACTCCCGCGCGCAGCATAATCTCTCCCCACTCCGGCCAGAGATGCGCGTCAGACGATCGCGCGCGGCCATGAGCTTTTGCGAACTTGTCGAGTTTGCTCGACTACATCGTCTCAAAGGGTGCCGCGCCATGAAGGGGCAGCGCCCCACATTGAAGCATCACCCTCAATAAACCTGAAACTTAATTAGACGATTTTTTCGTGTCAACCGCATATTTATTTAGGCTCTATTTAAATAATGGTAATATTCCAATTACGAATAAGTCATTTTCTAATAATTATCGATCTCTGCCACAATACACGCTGGCAAAACTCTGGAAACAACGATCGACACCGTCGCGCAGCGCGAGGTAAACACCCTTGTGCACGCACCCTGCCGCCGGATGGCTTGTCTCATCCCCGCGGTCAGTGCCGCTGAACCGAGGAGGACGGGTGCCGGCTGGCCGAGCGCGCGCGACCCGGTAGCATGGCGATCAGCAGCGCCGCGATGAGCGATAATAATGTCAGCAAAACAAAAACTTGCTCATAGCCCGCAGCCCCTGGGAGGCTGCCCCCGCCCGGTATCGGACTAGAAACCATCTGGGCCGAAAGCAGGTAGGGAACGATCACGCTTCCGGCGGCTGCGCCGACATAGCGAACCGCCTGGGTCAGCCCGGTCGCCTCGCTGATACGATCGTCGGGCGACGCTTCGATGATGATCGCCGGCATGATCGCGAACAGAAGCGCGATACCCGGATTTATAAGAAAAACGGAAACACCGATGACGACCGGCGCGCTTCGATATCCGGCGAACATCGTTCCCCATCCCAGCGCAAGCGCCAGGCACGCGCCAAGCACCACGGTCCGGGCGCCAAAACGCCCGGACAGATAGCCTCCAAAAATCGCCGCGCAGCCCCCGACGATGCAGAGCAGGAACCAGATCGCCCCGACCAGCGACGCTTCGAGCCCAAAGCCGGCGCCCGACCATCTGGCCTGTTGCAGCAACGGTATGTTCACCAGGCTGATCATCATCGGTCCTATGCCGATGACGAAGGTGGCGAGGTTTGCCAGTCCGATATCACGCGTTCCGAGCTGGCGGACATCGATCAGCGGCGTCTCGACATGCAGTTCGAGCCAGACCCAGACGCCCAGCGTGACGACTCCGCCGAGCAACGGCCCCCATACCAGCGGATCCGTCCATGCCATGTGTCGAAAGAAGGTCAGCGACAGCAGCAGCATTGCAACCGCCGGCGCGAACAGGACGCCCCCCAGCACGTCGATACGGCCCGACCGCGCGGGCCGCCCGGGCGATGGTGGCAGGATCAGCAGCGCGAGCAGGAAAGCCACCCCCGCGAGCACCGCGCTGACCGCGAAAATGCTTTGCCAATGATAATGATCGATGACCAGTCCGCCCACCAGCGAGCCAAGGCCAGTGCTGAAGGTGTAGGTGCCGCCCAGGAAACCCACCCCGAAACCCAGTTGCTCGGGGCGGGCATGTTCACGCAGGATTCCGAACGACAAAGGCAAGGTGGCTATCGATACGCCCTGCAAGGCCCGGCCGAGGATGACCAGGTAGAGACTGTCGGCGACCGCGCTGAGCGCCGACCCGATGAGCGCGACACCCAGCATGATGAGCAGCATCCGGCGCCGCCCGTACAGGTCTCCGAAGCGCCCAGCTATCGCTGCGGAGCCGGCGGCCGTCAGCGAAAAGGCCGTCACCAGCCAGGCGGCCCGTGCGGGGTCGCCCGTCTGGCGGTAGACTTCGGCCAACGCGACGAAGATCATGTTCGTCTCCAGCGAACATACCAGTTCGCCGATGACGAGGACGGCCAGAAGCTGCGGGAACGCGATTGCCGGTCTAGACATCCATCAGATCTTCAGTTCCAGGGGCCAGCACAATCGCCACCTCAAGCCAGTGCCCGAAATGCCGGACGACAGGCCCTCCGCACCAACTTGTCAGGAAAGTATGAAGTCATCTTCATTGGGGGTGAATGTCCTGACCCAATAATCGATCGCCAGGTGCGGCCAGTTGGCGGTGGTTCGCCCCTTGTCATTCTTGTACCAGCTATCGACATAGGGGCTGCCCCAGGCCATCTTCCTGTTACCTTCGTCCATCTCCACCATATAGTCTTCGTAGACTTTGTCCTTCACGTCGATCTGGCTTTTACCGGTCTCGGCAAGCATTTTCAGGCACTGCATGATGTATGCGGACTGGCACTCGAAGTTAAAGATGATGCTGCCATTGGTGACGTTGCCGGTATTGGGGCCATACATGCAGAACAGGTTCGGATAGCCGGCGATAGCTATTCCCAGATAGGCACCGGGATCGCCCTGCCATTTTTCCTGGATCTCGACACCGTTCTTTCCGGTTATCTTGATGTCCTCGAAGAACTTGCTGCCGCTATAGCCGGTTCCATAGACGATCACGTCGGCTGGCCAGAGCGCGCCGCTCTCGGTGATGACGCCTTCCTCGGTGATCTCGCGGATACCTTCGGCGATCAGGCTGACATTGTCCCGCTGCAGCATCTTGATCCACGAGCCGTTGTCGCGAATGAAGCGTTTGCCGCAGGGCGGATAATTGGGCGTGCACTTCTCGAGCAGTTCCTGATCGCCGCCGCACTGACTGGCGATATAATCCGTCAATTGCTCGCGCAGAACCTGGTTTGAGGCACTGACCGACAAAGGCGTGCCATTCCAGTGCGGATCGACCTTCGCCATGTCGTACACGCCGTCGGCGACCGACCAGAACAGCCAGAAACGGTACCAGTCGGCATAATGGGGAACATTCTCCACCAGCCACATTTCGCCCTGGGGCACTTCGAGATGATAGGTCGGCGTGGGAACGAGCCAGGGCGCGGTGCGCTGGAAAATCAGCATCTCCCGGGTATCGGGCGCGACACGGGGGCCGAATTGCAGTGCGCTGGCGCCCGAGCCGATCACGGCAACGCGCTTGTCCGACAGGTCGATGTCATGCCGCCAGAGCGCCGAATGGAATTGCGGACCCTTGAACTTTTCGGAACCAGGGACATCGGGAAATTTCGGCCTGCTGAGGTGCCCCACCGCAGTGACCACCACGTCAGCGATGAGCGAGTTCTCGTGACCGTCCGCGTCGATCGTCCGCACCAGCCATTGCGACTTGTCCTCGAGAAACTCGAGCTCGGTCACGGTCGTGCCGAACCGGACATGGCTGCGCAGGTCATATTTGTCGTAGACGTCCGAAACATATTTGAAAATGTCCGGACGCTCCGGAAAATAAGAAGTCCAGTCGGTCCTCGGCGCCATCGAAATCGAATATAGCTGGTTCGATGAATCGATGCGGCATCCGGGATAGGTATTCTGCAGCCATGTGCCGCCCACATCGGGATTGCGATCGATGATCGTGTAGTCGATCCCCATCTGGCTGAGCCGCAGGCTCATCTGCGCCCCGGACATTCCGGCACCGATGATGGCGACATGGAGATCGCTCCCGCGCTTGCGCAGCGCTTCCGATGCCCATTTCTCGGTGGGGTCGGGTGCCTCGACACCCAGCCGGGCGTGAAGGAACGGCACATATTGCTCGGGCAGATCAGCGCCGGCGACATAATTCATCATCCGCCGCAGATCCTGTTGCGACGGCGCCGAAGCCAAAGGCTTCAAATGACCATTTTCAAAATAGGTCGCGAAAACGCTGCGCGCCAGGTCGAATATCTCGGCAGTCTGCTCCTCGCTGAAGAAGGGCTGCTGATCGTCCACGATCCAGGCACGCGGCTTGATGGGGAACCTGTCCATAACGCTCATGTCGCCGGTGATGTGAATTATGCTCATCAGCAGCGAAGGAAGATGCGCCCTTCTCAAAGCCTCTTCGACCAGGTCATCCCGGGGAAGATCGGGATAGTCGGTCGCCTTGAGCGCTCCTGCTTCAGTCATCAGAATCTCCTAATTCGAATGTTTATTTATGACGGATGTACTGGGGCCGTTCCATCTCACATCAACATAGCTCCGCCAGCTGCGATCGAAGGGCATCAGAACAGCTGCGCACCATTCACTTGCAAAAGCAGAAGCCATAGTCCGGTACCAATTTATGAAGCCCAACGATAGCATGTCAACATATTCAGGCGTGCTATGCTCTATTAATTTTTCATTTTGACAAAATTCTTGAAAAGTATTGTAG
>NZ_LARW01000114.1 GCF_000971055.1 Sphingomonas sp. SRS2 | reverse complement strand
GGCGGGGGCGGGGGGGGGGGGGGAGCCGCTTCGGCGCGGCCGCCGATGTTGTAGATGAGGCTCAGCAGCGCGCTGTGCGACCGCCACTTGCCGTCATACCGTGCGGTGGCGACGTCGTACGGGCGAACCTTGGTGATGGTGTAATAGCGATATTTCACGCCGACATCGAGATTGGGGCCGACCGCATAGCGGACGCCGGCGATCGCCTGCCACGCAAAGCGCTTGGCGAGCTTGAAGTCGATGAAGTCGTCGCCCGAGACGTTGTAGTTCTCGAGCTTGACGCCCGCGATGCCCGCGCCGCCGCCGGCATAGAAGGACAGACCGTCGTCATCGCCGAAATCGAACAGCGCATTGACCATCACGCCGAGCGCGGTCGTCTTGCCCGAAGCGTCGGGATAGACGCCGGGAGGGGCGCCGATGCCGCCGGCATTGGCCGGAGTGCGCGCTGGGCCGGTGGTGATGCTCTTCACCCGGGCGCTCTTGAAGGTGATTTCCTCTTCGAGCCGGATCATGCCGAAGTCGTAGCCGAGCACGGCATCGACATCGTAGCCGAGCTTGTGCTCGACGGTGGTCCGGCCACCGACGGGCGAGAAGGGCGACGGGCCGACGTCGAATTTGGTGTCACGCGGCTTCATCACGCCGCCTTCGATGCCGACATACCAGCTATCGTCACGGGCGAAGGCCGGTCCGGCGAGCGCCGTCGCGGCCAGCGCCGCCATTAAGGCAAACTTGCGCATGTTATATCCCTGTTCAATTATGCCCGACCGGACATGGTTCACCTGAAAACGCACAGGCCCGGTCCCTCATTGAGCCGGGGCGTGGAACAAACTCGCCGTTCCGGCCACGTATCGGAGTTCCGAACGGGCGGTAAACGACGCGACCCGGACGAAGTTTCCTCGAACCGACTTTATCTGTGGAACGACGGTGAACCGTTGCAAGAAAGCAACAATCCCGCTGAAGCGTCGTGCTCGCTAGAGCGGTTCACGATCTGATTGCATCAGATCGGCCGTTCTAATTCTTTGTTTTAACGCGATTTCCGAGCCGGCAGATGAACCCATCTGCCTCGAAATCGCTCTAGGCCGCCTTGCGCGCCGGCGCTCCCGCCGCGGCGTCGACCACCAGGCGCTCGAGGGTCTTCAGTCGCGCCGTGCTGGTGATCTTGTCGCCGGTCAGATCCGCCACATAGAAGACGTCGACCGCGCGTTCGCCATAGGTGGCGATATGGGCCGAGTGGATCATCACCTTCGCCTGGAACAGCGCATGGGCGAGCGCATAGAGCAGCGCCGGGCGGTCGCGGGCGTTGACCTCGATCACCGTATAGCGGTTCGATGCGCGGTTATCGATGAGCGCGGCGGGCTCGATCGAGAAGGCGTCGGAGCGCGGACGCGCATTTGGCTTGGCGAGCAGCCGGTCGGCCATGCGGTTGCGGTTGGCGAGCGCATCCTCGATCGCGATGCTCAGCCGCCGCATCCGGTCGTCCTCGTCAAAGGGCTGGCCAAACGGGTCCTGGACGAGGAGATTGTCGATCGCCATGCCGTCGCGGGTCGTGTGGATGCGCGCGTCGATGACGTTGGCGCCGGCGAGATGGATCGCGCCGGCGATGCGGTAGAACAGGCCGGGATGGTCGCCCGCATAGATGCTGACCAGCGTCGCGCCGCGATCCGGATCGGGCGACGCGACGATCGACAGCGCCTTGTTCCCGGCATCGGCGACCTCGATCATCCGGGCATTGCCCTCCAGGATATCGACGCTCTCGGCGACCCAATAGGCCTCCGGGAAACGCGTGACATATTTGGCGAAGCGCGCATCATCCCATCCCAGCCGCTCCTGCAGCTGCGCATGTTTGGCCGAGATGCGCTCGCGCCGCCCGGTCTGCTTGTGGCCGAGCCGCAGCACCTCCTCCGCCGCCGTATAGAGATTGCCGAGCAGCTGCGCCTTCCAGCTGTTCCACACGCCGGGCCCCACGGCGCGGATGTCGACCACCGTCAGGCACAGCAGCAGGCGCAGCCGTTCGGGCGACTGCACCCGCTCGGCGAAGTCGAGGATCGTCTTGAAATCCGACAGGTCGCGCTTGAACGCGGTGTCCGACATCACGAGGTGATAGCGCACCAGCCACGCCACCGTTTCGGTTTCGGCCGCGGTCAGCCCGAAGCGCGGACCCAGCTTTTCGGCGACCTCGGCCCCCAATTCGCTATGATCGCCGCCGCGCCCCTTGGCGATGTCGTGGAGCAGCACCGCGGTATAGAGCACGCGGCGCGACAGCACGCCCTGGATCACCTGCGACGAGATCGGATGATCGTCCTTCAGCTCGCCCTTCTCGATCTGGCTGAGCAGGCCGAGCGCGCGGATCGAATGTTCGTCGACCGTGTAATGATGGTACATGTCGAACTGCATCTGCGCGACGACGCGGCCGAAATCGGGCACGAAGCGGCCGAACACCCCGGCCTCGTTCATCCAGCGCAGCACCGCCTCGGGCGTGTGGTGCGATGTCAGCACATCCATGAACAGGGCGTTGGCGCGCGGATCGCGGCGAACGGCATTGTCGATCAGCCGCGCATCGCGCCCCGCCGCGCGCATCGCCAGCGGATGGATCTCCAGCCCCTGGCGGTCGGCGATGACGAACATCTGGATCAGACGGATGGGATCCTGTGCGAAGAAATCGTCCGAGGGGATGGCGAGCCGCCCGCGTTCGAGCACGAAGCCGTCGAGCCTGGTCGGCTTGCGGCGCAGGCTGGGCAGGCCGAAGCGCCGCCCGCGTCCGGCGAAACTCTCGTCGATATGCGCCAGGAAGATCGCGGTCAGGTCGCCGACCCGCTTCGCCATCAGGAAATAATGCTGCATGAAGCGCTCGACCGCCGATTTGCCGGGGCGATCGGCATAGCGCATCCGCCGGGCGATCTCGGGCTGGACGTCGAAGGTCAGCCGCTCCTCGGGCCGCGCCGCGATGATGTGGAGGTGGCAGCGCACCGCCCACAGGAAATTCTCGGCCTTCTGGAACTGGCGCAGCTCGGCCCGGGTCAGCAGTCCCTTGTCGACCAGCTCGGCGACCGACAGCACCTGATGGACATATTTGCCGATCCAGAACAGCGTGTGCAGATCGCGCAGGCCGCCCTTGCCTTCCTTCAGATTGGGCTCGACGACATAGCGGCTGTCACCCATCCGCTGGTGGCGCAGGTTACGCTCGGCCAGCTTCTCCGTGACGAAGGTCTTTGCGGTGCCGGCGACGATGTCGCGACGGAACGACAGGCTCGCCTCGTCGTACAGCGCCTCATCGCCCCAGACGAAGCGTCCTTCGAGCAGCGCGGTACGAATCGTCAGGTCGCTTTTCGCCATGCGCAACATCTCGTCGAGCGAGCGGCTCGAATGGCCGACCTTCAGGCCAAGGTCCCACATCGAATAGAGCATCGATTCGATGACCTGTTCGGACCAGCTGGTCTGCTTCCACGGGGTCAGGAAGGCGATGTCGACATCCGAATGGAGCGCCATCTCGCCGCGCCCGTAACCGCCGACCGCCATCAGCGTCAGCCGCTCGGCGGCGGACGGGTTGTTGATCGGATAGAGCCGCTCGGTCGTGAAGTCGTAGATCAGCCGCAATATCTGGTCGGTCAGGAAGGCATAGGCCGCCGCTGTCTCGGAGCCCCGGATCGGCGCTTCCTCCAGCCGCCGGGCGATCTCCGCCCGCGCGGTGTCGAGCGCCCCCTTCAGGATCGCCGTCGCCCCGCCGCGTAGCGCCGCGGTGTCGCTGCTCCCCGGCAGCAGGTCGCCCAGCGCATCGGCGACCGCCCGGCGATCGATGATCGCGCGGCGATGCGGCAGCAGGTCGAACTTGGTGGCCATGCTGCGCACATAAGGAGGAATGGGCGGAGGTGGAAGCGCCAAGCGCCTCCACCTCCGCCCATCAGTCCTCTCCGCCAAAGCGGAACCGGACGCCGCCGTTGAGCACGAACCCCTCGGTCGGCCCCCAGACGTCGACCGTCCAGCGCCCGTCGGCGGCGCGCGCCGGGCGCGGCAGGGGGTCGTGCCGCGTCTGGCGCGCTCCCAGGATATTCTCGGCGTTCAGAAACAAGCGCGCCCGTCCGACCGCGATTTCCCCCAGCATACCGATCTCGACATAGGGTTTGCTCCGCGTCCGGTACGGATTGTCTTCGAGCGACTGGCGGCCGGTATAGTAGAACTCGAAGCCGATCCGCCCGCTGTCCTCCTTTTCCCACATCGCGACGATGCCGGCGCTGTGGCGCGGGGTCAGCGGCTTGGCGCGACGGCCCCCCGCCGGATCGGGCTCGGTCGCGTCGACATGAACATAGCTGCCGGTCACGGTGACAGCGGGCCAGCGATAGCGCAGCAGCAGTTCCCCGCCGCGTATCCGGCTCTCACCCGCGATGTTGACCAGCCGGACCCGCTCGGGGAATCCCGATGGTCCGGTGCCGAACGGGTCCAGCTCGGTCGTGCCGCGCATGTTCGAGCCGAAGAGGGTGGCGGTCGCCTCGATCGGACCTTTAGCATAGCCGAGATCGAGTGAGGCCGTCCGCGCGGTTTCGGCGCGTAATCCCTGCAGCGGCTCCAGCCGCGACAGTCCCGCCGCCTCAATCTCCTCAACGAACGGCGTCGGGGCATAGAAGCCGCGCCCGCCCGACGCGCGCACCGTCCACGGGCCAGGACGCCACAGCAGCGACAGGCGCGGGCTGAGCCGGGTGCCATAGCGGTTATGAGCATCGACACGCCCGCTGCCGGCGAGGGTCAGCGTATCGGCGATCTCCTGTTCAAGCTGGGCGAAGATGCCGGGCACGCGATAGCTGTAGTCGAAGCTAGGAAAGGTCTTCGAGTGGAAGCTGTCGCTCTGCCAGGCGACCCCACCGACCCAGTTGCTGCCGCCGCTTTCGCCCGCCAGCGATGCTTCGGCGAACAGGGTGCCATGCCGGTCCCACTCGGCGACCGCACCAAAGACATGCCGATGCCGTTGCGTCATCCCGGCGCCCCGTACGCTGACCGTGCCGAGTCCTTCGACCGGCAGGCTGGCCACCAACCCTCCATCATAGCGGGTGCTGCGCTGAGTCTGCGCGAAGGCGCTGCCGTCGGGCACCGTCCGTCTGGCGAGGGTGCCGCCGGCCCGCGTCTCGGTCATCGCGCCCAGCGTCACGAACAGGCTCTGGTCGGCCTCGCCGTTCCAGAACAGCCGGGGACGCACCGTCGCGCGCCGATAGCCGGGCATGTCGATCCAGCCATCGTCGTCGATGTCCTGGCGGCGCTGACGGTGCAGCCCGCCGGTGATCGAGCCGCTCCAGCTCTCCGAAAGTGGCGACGCCAGATAGGCCGTCGCATCCTGTCCGTTGCGGCTGGTCGCGTTGAGCAGCACTTCGGTTTCGGCGAAAGCGCGCGGGCGGCGAGAGACGAGGTTGATCACCCCGCCCAGCGCGGAGGGGCCATAGAGCGCCGAGGACGCCCCCTTGATCACCTCGACCTGACCGAGATCGGTCGGGGGGATCTGAAGCAGGCCCAGCGAGGACGCCTGCCCGCCATAGAGGGGTAGGCCGTCCGCGAGCAGCTGGGTGAAGCGGCCGTCCATCCCCTGCACGCGGATGTTCGCCGCGCCGAGCGCGGGAGACGTCACCTGAACCCGCAAGCCGCCTGTCTCGCTGAGGATCGTCGCGACATTGCCGGGCCGCATCAGGATCTTCTCCTCGATCTCCTCGCGGTTGACGACCTCGACACGGACAGGCTCGTCCTGCACCCGGCGGCGCGATCGGGTCGCCTGAACGATGATATCATTGCCATGATCGGGATCGGCTTCGATCGGAGCGGCAGCGGGGGGTATCTGGGCGGCGGCCATGTCGGCCGTCAGCAAGACGGGTCCCGCAAGCAGGACCGCGCGCGTAAGAATGCGCATGAAAAAATCTCCTGAAAAACTGAAAGGATCGCGCGGGCGGCAGGGCCGGCGCGATTTTTTCGGCATTTCAGGCTGACGGCGGCTCCACCGGTGGCTGCTGCGAACGGCTGTACAGCACGGCGACTGGCGCGGCGCACAGGATCGCCTTGACCACGATGGCGCCACCGATCGATGCCGCGCGAGGGCCCGGGGCGGCCGGGCAATGATGATGCCCGCCATCGGCGGCATTCCCAGGGGCGCCATGCGGCGCAGCGCCGCTATCGTCATGATCCTGGGTCTCGAGCAGTTGCTGCGCGACATGCTCGCGCGCCTGCGCCTCATTGCCGATATGCACGCCGCAGCACAGCACGGCCGTGAGGATCAGCAGATGCAGGAAGCGGCGCATGTCCGCGCCTTAGGGCCTCCGGTCAGGCACCGCAATGGCGGCATGCGGTCCGATCGCGGCGCACCGGTTCGCAGCAGGCAGGACATAGCTCCATCGCCCCGGGCTCGGGCACGATCGCGGCGTATAAGCCGGTTGAGGGCAAGCGCAGCACCATCGCAAGCGCCAGCGGGCCGCCAAGCAGCGCAAGCAGGAGCCAGCCGATCGACGACCGGTCCTTCGCCATCGCGATCGTCATGACGATCACCGCGCCGGCGCACCACAGCAGGACGGCGGCTTCGCTCAGCATTCCTCGCCGGACAGGCGGTGCCCGGCACGCGTGGCGGTCGGGCGCGGCGCGGGGCTTGCGATCGATCCCGCCGCCAGAATGGCCAGCAGCGACAGCGCGGTGCGGACTTCGGCGAAGTCGTCGCCCTCGCCCGCGCGCACCATCGCCGCCTCGCGGGCATAGCCGCGCTGATCGAACAGCTTCGCCGCCGCCGCCCGCGCGGCGCGCAGATCGTCGGAGTCGTGGGTCACGGCTTGCGCGGCTCGACCAGCGGCCCGTCGGCGCCATAGGGCCGCCATGGCCGGCTGATCCGTCCCTCGCCGGCCTTGAAGAAATATTGGCTGCACACCAGCCAGCCCTTCAACGGCCGCAGCGGCAGGATGCAGGTGATCAGCAGCAGCGGCACTGAGGTGCACAGCTGCACCCAGAGCGGTGGAGTGAACCAGATTTCGAGCATCAGCGCGAAGGTGACGGCAGGGATGCAGCCGAAGCAGATCACGAAGAAGGCCGGCCCGTCTGCGGGATCGGCGAAATCATAACTGAGCCCACACTGGTCGCATTCGGAGCGCAGTTTCAGAAAGCCGTCGAACAAGCGGCCCTCGCCGCAACGCGGGCAGCGGCCACGCACCCCGGTTTCGACGGGTTCGAGGCGGGGCCAGACGCGCTCATGATCGGACATCGCAAAGCTCCTTACCGGATATTGCCTGCGATGTAGGATATTGTATGGATACCACAACCAGACATAATCGCGGGCATAATCCATGCAAAGCTGGCTTGAGCGGCTGCCCGACAGCCCCGGCCCCAAATATCTGGCCATCGCCGATGCGATCGAGCAGGCGGTGCGCACCGGGGCGCTGCGCCCCGGCGAGCGCCTGCCGCCGCAGCGGGCGCTCGCCGACCGGCTCGGGGTCGACCTCACGACGGTGACGCGCGCCTATGGCATGGCGCGCGA
Organism: Sphingomonas sp. SRS2; assembly: GCF_000971055.1. Classification (GTDB taxonomy): domain Bacteria; phylum Pseudomonadota; class Alphaproteobacteria; order Sphingomonadales; family Sphingomonadaceae; genus Rhizorhabdus. Next base: position 22,552 of record NZ_LARW01000114.1, on the reverse strand, counting down.
CGCCGGGCTGATCGAAGGGGCGGGACGGCTCGGCAGCTATGTCCGCAACAGCGCCGGCCTTCCGCTCGCCGATCTGACCGGCGACAATGGCATGATCATGCCGCCCCAGCCGGGATCGGCGCTGCTGCCGGAGGCGATCCGCACCGGGATGACGAAGCTGCTCCGCGCGGGCGGTCAATCGCCGTTGCTGCAATATCAGCCGAGCGGCGGCGCGCTACGTGACCGGCAGGAGGCGGCGATCGCCTTTGCTCGGCGAGGAATAACCACCGGCGAGGAAGAGGTGGTCGTCACCGCGGGCGGGCAGAACGCGCTCCACGCGATCATCGGCACGATGTTCGCGCCCGGCGATATCATCTGCGCCGGGCGATCGACCTATCCCGGCCTGCTCGCGCTTGCTCGTCGTTTCGGGCTGCACGTGCGCGTAGTGACGGGCGATGGTGACGGGCTCGATCCCGATGCGATCCAGGCAGCGGCGCTCGCGGGTGCGAAGGCGGTGTACATCGTACCCACCAACGATAATCCGACCAGTGCGACGCTCGACATCGAACGGCGGCTATGGCTGGCGGCGATCATCCGCCGCCACGGGCTGATCCTGATCGAGGACGACGCCTATGGACAGCTGCCCGCAAAACCACTGCCCCCGCTCGCCGCGCTCGCCCCCGAATGCACCTGGCATATCGCCAGCGCGGCCAAGATCATCTCGCCGGTGCTGCGCGTCGCCCATGTCCGCGCGCCTTCGGCACAGGCGGCGCGACGGCTAGCGGGGGATATCCACGAGACTGCGATCATGGCCCCGCCGCTCAACGCCGCGCTGGTCACCCTGTGGCTACGTGACGGCCTGTTCGGCGAACTCGTCGCCAAGGTCCGCGCCGAAGGCATGGCGCGCCAGCGGATCGCAGCGCCGTTCCTGACCGGGATCGACCATGCCGCGCATCCGGAGGGCTATCATATCTGGCTGCGCCTGCCGCAGGACGCCGATCCCGCAGCGCTCGCCGCGCGCCTCAGCCCCACTGGCCTCTCGATCGTGCCGGGCAGCGCCTTCGCGGTCGACCCCGCCACCGCCGAATCCGCGCTGCGCATCTCGATCGGCGGCGCGATCGATCATGTCCGGCTGGGGCGAGCCTTCGCCGGACTGAGGGGGATGATCGAAGAGGGTCTGTGACGAACTAGCCGCTCATCCTGAAGAGCCATCGGGCTCGTCGAGATCGTGTCTGGACGACGTCACGGTCCGCGGGATGAGCGGGTTTATCTGAGCGATCCGAACTACTGCAGCACCGGCCCATGTTTCCGGTCGAGTCCCGAAAGCGCCCGATCGATCCCCGAGAGGGCCGCCCGGCGATCTTCCTCCGCCATGCCGCGCGCCTGTGCGACCGATGCGCGCGCATCCGCCAGCGCGGCGCGGACCTCGACGCGATCTTCGGGATGCGAACGGCCAGCGCGGGCCAGGGCGGCGTTGCGCGCCTGGGCGGCGGCGGCCAGCGCCTCGCGGCGAGCTTCGCCCGCCTCGCGCTGGGCCCCGGCGACTTCGCGTTGCGCCTCGATCGCCTCGCGCGCCGCCTCCCGTGCGGCCTCCCGCGCCTCGATGACGGCCTCGTGAATCTCGGCCCGCTCGGCGGCGCTGAGCCGGCCATCGTCCGCCATGCCACGCGGCGGCAACGGGGCAGCGGGCGCCGCCGGCGGGGCCGGTGGGTTGGGCGCGGCAATCGGGGCAGGCGGCACCGGCGGGATCGGGGCGATATGCGGCGCGGTGGTCGCGGCCACCGCGCCGCCGATCATCAGCGCGGCCAGCGCCGCTGCCGCACCCAATCGCGTCGCCCTGGACATCTGCCTGCTCATCACATTTCTCCAGCTCGGTTCGGCAGGAGAATTGGAGGCATCGCGATCTGCTGCAACGCAGTTTCGATGAACCAACGGTGCGAATGGACGAACGTTCAGCACCCCTCACGGCTTAGGGGCGAACACTTAGGTAAGACTCCCGATGTACCCCGGACCGCCGAAATACGTTTATTCAGCGGTAGACCATCGTGCTGGCGGCTTGGGGACGCGTCCGGCGATTGTGAGAAAGCCCCCTCGCCTATGTTGCTCGTCATGACCTGTCCCGATTCGCGCCAGCGACCCGACTCCCCCAATGGCATGGGAATCGCGCGCTCCTGGATCCGGACCTGCCTATGATGGGTACAGGCAATGGCCTCCGCATGACCGAAGACGTCTACGTCGCGCTGGTCTGCACCATCTTCACCACGCTGTCCCCGACCCTGATCATGGCCAGCAGCTTCCTGATCATCGGAGGCTGGATCAGCATCCATTCGCATGATCCGATCTTGATCGGCCTGCTTGCCGGCGCCACGATCGCCATAATTGGCCGCGTCGCGATTTTGCTGATGCATCGCAAGGAGGTGCAACGCCCCGGCTTCACCGGTGTCCGCGCCGGCAAACTCGAGCGGCGCTTCGCCGTCTTCTACCTTGCCTTCGCGCTGTTCTTTGGCCTGTTCGCGGCGCGCGCATTCGCGATCGGCTCGGTTGACGAGCGGCTGCTGCTGGTCGGGTTGCTGTTCGGCTATGGCGCGGGCGTCGCCGCCGGTATCTCGCTCAGACCCTGGATCGGCATCCCCAGCGCCATTATCGCGATCGTCCCGACGATAGTCACCAGCCTCTTCCTGCCTGGCCCGGGCAATTGGGGTGTCGGCCTGCTCACCGCGCTGTTCCTCGCCGGCGGGATCGAGAGCATGTTGCGCCGCTATCAGGCGACCTCCCGACAATTCGCCTTGCAGAACATGCTGTCGACGGTCGACCGTCGCGACGAACTCACCGGCCTTCCCAATCGCATCGGCCTGCGCGAGCGCTTCGGCCAGCTGATCGCGCCGACGCCGGGGGCGGAGATGATCGCGCTCCATTGTCTGGAGATCGACGGGGTCGAAGCGATCAACCACCGGCTGGGCTATCCAACCGGCGACGCGCTGCTCAAGGCGGTCGCCGAACGGCTGGCGCGGCTGATGGGGCCGGGCGAGTTCGTGGTGCGGCTTAGCGGGGCCGAGTTCGGGATCGTCCAGTCCGGGCTGTTGCAGCCGCGCCGCGCGGAGCTGCTCGCGCATCAGGCCGTCGACGTCGTCACCCGTTCCTACCTGATGTCGGGACAGGATCTGCGAATCAGCGCGCATGTCGGCTATGCGCTCGAAATTCAGCAAGACGCCGATCTGGACCGGCTGCTGAACGTCGCCCACCACGCCGCCAACCGCGCCCGGCAGGAAGCCTCGCGCGTCGTCGGCGATGGCCGTTCGAAATGGGCCAGCGAACCGAAATCCTGGGCCAATCCGGGCGCCGCCCGCGCTTTCTGAGGGCTACGGCCCCGCGCTCTCCCGCGCCAGCGCCTTCAGCCGGTAGACGATGTCGAGTGCCTCGCGCGGCGACAGGGCGTCGACGTCGATCGTCTCGATCTCGGTGCGCAGCGGATCGGGCGCGGCCTCCTCGATCTGCGCGGCGGCGGCGAACAACGGCAGGTCGTCGAGCCCGGCGGCGAGGCCTCCGGTCGCCGCGCGCCCGGCCTCGAGCTTCTTGAGCACGTCGCGGGCGCGGGCCAGCACCGGCGGCGACAGACCCGCGAGCTTGGCGACCGCGATGCCGTAGCTGCGGTCGGCGGGGCCGTCCGCGACCTCGTGGAGCAGCACCAGCTCCCCCTTCCACTCGCGCGCCCGCACATGGTGGAGCGACAGCGCGTCGAGCCGTTCGGCGAGCCGGGTCAGCTCATGATAATGGGTCGCGAACAGGCAGCGGCTCTTGTTGATATCGTGGACCGCCTCGACCACCGCCCAGGCGATGGCGAGGCCGTCATAGGTCGAGGTGCCGCGTCCGACTTCATCGAGGATCACGAAGCTGCGCTCGGTCGCCTGGGCGAGGATCGCGGCGGTCTCGACCATCTCGACCATGAAGGTCGACCGCCCGCGTGCGAGGTTATCCGACGCGCCGACCCGGCTGAACAACCGGTCGACGATGCCCAGCCGCGCCGACGTCGCGGGCACCGGACTGCCCGCCTGGGCCAGAATCGCGATTGCCGCATTCTGGCGCAGGAAGGTCGATTTGCCGCCCATGTTCGGGCCAGTGACAAGCCATAGCCGCCCCTGTTCGCTGAGGCAGCAGTCATTGGCGACGAAGCGCGCGCCCTGCGCCGCCACCGCGGCCTCGACCACCGGATGCCGCCCGCCCCTGATGTCGAAGCAGCTGTGCGATTCGAAGATCGGGCGGGTCCAGCCGCCTTCCGCCGCGCGCTCGGCGAGGCCCGCCGCCACGTCGAGCCGCGCCAGCGCGTCGGCGGTCGCGGCGATCGCGGTGGTGCGCGCGAGCGCGGTCCCGACCAGTTCCTCGAGATGCGCGGCCTCGGCGGCGAGCGCGTGCGCGCCCGACTGGCCCACGCGCATCGCCTGCTCGTGCAGATCGGTCGCATTGAAGCGCACCACCCCGGCGAGCGTCTGGCGATGGGTGAAGCCCGAATCCGCCGCCATCAGCGGATCGGCATGTTTCGCCTGCACCTCGATATGATAGCCGAGCACGCCATTATGCTTGATGCGCAGCGAGGCGATGCCGGTCTCGGCGCGGTAGCGCGCCTCCAGCGCCGCGATCGCTTTGCGCCCCTCGCCGCCCTGGCCGCGCAGAACATCCAGGTCCGCGTCATAGCCCTCGGCGATATAGCCGCCCTGCGCCGCATCGATCGGTGGCGTCGCGACCAGCGCGCGCTTGAGCAGATCGACCAGCTGCTCATGGCCAAGGAACGCGGGCAGCAGACCGGCAAGCAGTCCAGGCATCGGATCGGTCGGCCGGAGCAGGCCATGCAGCGCCTGCGCCTGATCGAGCCCGTCGCGCAGCTGGCCGAGATCGCGCGGGCTTCCCCGCCCCGCGGCCAGACGGCCAAGCGCGCGGCCGATGTCGGGCAGCGCGCGCAAGGCCGAACGCATCCGGTCGCGCAAGGCGCCGTCGCCCTCAAACAGGGCGACGAGGTCGAGCCGCTGCTCGATCGCGCCGACATCGGTAAGCGGCGCGGCGAGATCGGCCCCGAGCAGCCGCGCCCCCGCCCCGGTGACGGTGCGGTCGATCGAATCGAGCAGGCTGCCCTTGCGGCCGCCGGCCTGGCTGAGCGTGATTTCCAGGCTCTCGCGGGTCGCCGCGTCGATCATCATATGGTCGGCGACCGCGCGGCGGCGCGGCGGCTGCAGGAAGGGCAGGCTGCCCTGTCCGGCGCGGTCGAGATAGGCGATCAGCGCGCCCGCCGCCGCCAGCTCGGCGCGGGTGAACGCCCCAAAGCCGTCGAGCGTCGCGACCCCGAGCAGCCGCTTCAGCCGCTCCTCGCCACGCAGCGAATCGAAGTTTTCGCGCGGCCATGGCACCGCATTGGCAGGGATTTCGTCGAAATCCTCGGGGATGACGATCTCGGCGGCATCGAGCCGTGCGAGCTCGGCGTCCAGCGCCGAAGGCAGCAACGCCGCAATCTCGAACCGTCCGGTCGAGATGTCGGCGGCGGCGATGCCGAGCCGGCGCTCGTTGCCCTGCCCGCTGCTCGCCACCGCGACCAGCCAGTTGGCGGCGCGCGCATCGAGCAGCGCCTCCTCGGTCAGGGTGCCGGCCGTGACGACGCGGACGATCGCGCGGCCCACCAACGTCTTGGAACCGCCGCGCTTCTTCGCCTCGGCGGGACTCTCGGTCTGCTCGGCGATCGCGACGCGGTGCCCGGCCTTGATCAGCCGGGCGAGATACCCCTCGGCCGAATGCGCGGGCACGCCGCACATCGGGATCGGCGCGCCGTCATGCTCGCCGCGCGCGGTCAGTGCGATGTCCAGACAGGCCGAGGCGGCCTTCGCGTCGTCGAAGAACAGTTCGAAGAAATCGCCCATCCGGTAGAAGAGCAGGCAATCCTCCGCCGCCGCCTTCAGCCCCAGATATTGGGCCATCATGGGAGTCGGGGCCGAAGCTGACGTTCCCGTATCGATTTTTGCGTTTTGCGCCATATCTAGGCTGATAGCGGCTTGTCGACTCCCCGGCGATACCCCACAAGCATCGCGGGCAATCAGATTAGAAGGCGCCGAGGGGGGCCAAATCCATGAGCAAAGACGACAGCAAGGTGCAGTTCTCGGATCGCGAGGCGCTGTTCTTCCACTCGACCGGACGGCCTGGCAAGATCGAGATCGTCGCCACCAAGCCGATGGCGACGCAGCGCGACCTGAGTCTCGCTTATTCCCCTGGCGTCGCGGTCCCGGTGAAGGCGATCGCCGCCGACCCCGCCACCGCTTATGATTATACCGCCAAGGGCAACCTCGTCGCGGTGATCTCGAACGGCACCGCGATTCTCGGCCTCGGCAATCTCGGCGCGCTCGCCTCGAAGCCCGTGATGGAGGGCAAGGCGGTGCTGTTCAAGCGCTTCGCCGATGTCGATTCGATCGATATCGAGCTCGACACCGAGGATCCCGAAGCCTTCATCAACGCGGTCGCGCTGATGGAGCCGACCTTCGGCGGGATCAACCTCGAGGACATCAAGGCCCCCGAATGCTTCATCATCGAGCAGGCGCTCAAGGAGAAGATGAACATCCCGGTGATGCACGATGATCAGCACGGCACCGCGATGATCGCGGCGGCGGGCCTGATCAACGCCGCCTATCTCACCAATCGCGACCTGAAAGACATGAACGTGGTCGTCAACGGCGCGGGCGCGGCGGCAATCGCCTGCACCGAGCTGATCAAGGCGGTCGGCGTGTCGCCCGACAAGGTGTTGCTGTGCGACTCCAAGGGCGTGGTCTATCAGGGCCGCACCGAGGGCATGAACCAGTGGAAGTCGGCGCACGCCACGCCGACCGACCGGCGTACGCTGGCCGAAGCGGTAGCCGGCGCGGACGTGTTCCTGGGCCTGTCGGTCAAGGGCGCGCTGACGCCTGAAATGGTCAAGACGATGGCCCCGCACCCGATCGTCTTCGCGATGGCGAACCCCGATCCCGAGATCCTGCCGCCCGACGCCAAGGCGGCGCGCGACGACGTGATCATCGCGACCGGCCGGTCGGACTTCCCGAACCAGGTCAACAACGTGCTCGGCTTCCCCTTCATCTTCCGCGGCGCGCTCGACGTGCGCGCGACCGGCATCAACCAGGAGATGAAGATCGCCGCCGCCCGCGCGCTCGCCGAGCTGGCGCGCGAGCAGGTGCCCGAGGAAGTCGCCGCCGCTTATGGTGGCGCGGCCCCGCGTTTCGGCCGCGACTATATCATCCCCGCGCCGTTCGATCCGCGCCTGATGGAAGTGATCCCCGCCGCCGTCGCGCAGGCGGCGATGGACACTGGGGTCGCGCGCAAGCCGATCCTCGACATGGCTGCGTACAAGGACAGCCTGAAGGCGCGTCTCAACCCGACCACCTCGGTGCTCACCCTCGCCTCCGAAACCGCGCGCGCGCATCCCAAGCGCGTCGTCTTCGCCGAGGCCGAGGAGGATGTGGTGCTGCGCGCCGCGATCCAGTTCAAGAATCTCGGCTACGGCACCCCGGTGCTGGTCGGCCGCGACGACGTTCCCGACAAGCTGCGCGATCTCGGCGTCGACGATGTCGAGAGTTTCGAGCTGCACAACAGCCGCAATTCGCCGCTGATCGAGAAGATGGTCGACTATCTCTACGACCGGCTCAAGCGCCGCGGCACGCTGCGCCGTGAGTGCGAGGCGATGGTGAACCAGGACCGGAACATCTTCGGTTCGCTACTGCTCGCGCTGGGCGAGGCCGACGCGATGGTGACGGGCGTCACCCGCACCTATAGCGCGACCTTCCGCCAGGTCCGCCGCGTGCTCGATCCCGCCGAAGGCCAGAAGCCGTGCGGCATCCACCTGTTCGTCGGGCAGAGCCACACCACCTTCATCGCCGACACCACCGTCACCGAACGGCCGACGGCGGTCGAACTCGCCAATATCGCCGAGCAGACGGCCGCGGTCGCGCGCCGCATGGGCCATGAGCCGCGCGTCGCCTTCCTGAGCTATTCGACCTTCGGCAACCCGCCGGGCAACTATCTCGATATCGTCCGCGACGCGGTCGCCCTGCTCGACGAGCGCGGCGCGAGCTTCGAATATGAAGGCGAGATGGCCCCCGACGCGGCGCTCAACCCGGCGATCCAGAAGCTCTATCCGTTCAACCGCCTGTCCGGCGCGGCCAATGTGCTGGTCATGCCGGGCCTGCAATCAGCCAATATCTCGGCCAAGCTGCTGCGCGAACTCGGCAAGGGATCGATGATCGGCCCGATGCTGGTCGGCATGGAAAAGCCGGTCCAGATCGCGACGATGTCGTCGAACGCCGCCGAACTGCTCACCCTGGCGATCCTCGCCGCGGCGGGCATCGCGCAGTAAGGCGCCCTCATTGCTCGCTCCCTCTCCCGCGAAGGCGGGGGAGGGGCGAAAAATGCGGGCTTATTTCTCTTCCGTTTTCACCATCGACAGCTTCATCGCCGCGACCAGCTGCGCGACGGTCTGCGGCTGTGCTGGCAGGCGGAAATAGGCGCCGGGGAAGGCCGCCTTGCCGGCAAGGTTGAGGCGGAAGCGGCCACCGACATCGATCGGCGTGCCCAGCGCGAAGATCGTGTGCGTTTCGGCGATCAGCGCGGGGGCCATGTCGCCGATCAGCGGCGCGGCCGGCACCAGCGACGCATTCATGAACTGCTCGAGCACCGCACCGACCGGTTTGAGATCGGCGTCGCGGCTGATCAGATAGTCGGTCGCCTTGTTGGGATCGCTGCTGTCGAGCCCGCGGACATGATAGACCCTGCCCTCGCGGCCCCCGGCTTCGCCTGCTTCGCCGGCCTCGACCCGGAGCTTGCTCGGCGGCATCTGCACCTTGTCGAGCAGGCCCTTGAAGATCGGCGGCAGCACCTGGTCGATCGCGGTCGCGACGTCCTTGAGCCGTGCGACGGTCGGCTTCCCACCCTCGACGTCGACGATATAGAATTCGCCGCCGATCAGCAGCCCGTAATCCTCGGTGCCGACCTCGGCGATCCGCGCGTCGCCATTGTCGTGTACGTCGATCTGAAGCTGCTTCGACTGGCGCACGTCGATATAGATCGCCCGCAACCCCGCCTGCGCGGCGCTGGTGATGAGCAGCAGGGCGGCTGCGGCAGTCAGTTTCAAGGTGCGGCGCATGCGGGGTCCTTTATAGCCAGGCGTCTCTTTAGCCCCCTCGCCACTCGCCGTCATCCCGGCGCAGGCCGGGATCTCACTACTATGCGCAACCTCGTCTCCGTCTGGGCCTCCCGACATCCCGGGCGATGCCTGTTCTCGGGCTGGCAAGCCAGACCCCGGGGCCGGGATGGCGGCAAAGGGCAAGCGTCCGCTTTCCCTTTGCCGCCAAAACCGCCAACAAGGGCGCGATGACCGTCGCCCGCCTGATGCTGACCGACTTCCGCTCCTATGCCGCCGCGACGATCGCGGCCGGGCCCGGCTTCGTCGTGCTGACCGGGGAGAATGGCGCGGGCAAGACCAATATCCTCGAGGCCATATCGATGCTCGGGCCGGGCCGCGGCCTGCGCGGCGCGGCGCTGGGCGAGATGGCGCGGGAGGGTGGCGGTGGCGGCTTTGCGGTCGCAGCCGAACTGGCCGGGGACGTGCGGATCGGCACCGGCACCACCGCCGCCGCGCCGGACAGGCGGCAGGTGCGGATCAACGGCGCGACCGCCTCCGCCACCTCGCTCGGCGAATGGATGGCGCTGCTCTGGCTGACCCCGGCGATGGACCGGCTGTTCACCGAAGGCGCGGAGGGGCGGCGGCGCTTTCTCGACCGGCTCGTCTTCGCCATCGAGCCCGGCCACGCGCATCACGCCAGCCGCTACGACGCCGCGATGCGCGCGCGCAACAAGCTGCTGGCGCAGGAGGGGCGACCCGATATCGCCTGGCTCGACGCGCTCGAAGTCCAGCTTGCCGAGCATGGCGCGGCCGTGGCCGAGGCGCGCGCCCGCACCGTCGCCGCGCTGGCCGATCGCATCGCCGCCGAACCCGACGCTCCGTTCGCGCGCGCATCGCTGTCGATCGAGGGCTGGCTGCCGGGGGCGGCACCGCTGATCGATGAACTGCGCCAGGGCCGCGCCCGTGACGCCGCTGCGGGCCGCACCCTCGCCGGCCCGCACCGCCAGGACCTCGCCGTCGTCCACGCCGCAAAGGCCCAGCCCGCCGCGCGCGCCTCGACCGGCGAGCAGAAGGCGTTGCTGCTCGGCCTCGTCCTCGCCCATGCCGACCTTGTCGCCGAACGGCGCGGCCAGCGCCCCGTCCTGCTGATGGACGAAGTCGCCGCGCATCTCGACCCGGTCCGCCGCGCCGCGCTGTTTGACCGGCTCGCCCGCAGCGGCGGTCAGATCTGGCTGACCGGCACCGAACGCGCGCTGTTCGACGGGATCGGCGCGGCGACCTGGCTGTCGGTGCGCGCGGGAATGGTGGACATCGCCCGGTAGTTCGCCAGGGTTGGGAGGAACATCGGGGCCTTGCGGGCGTTTGCGTGGATTCGACCATCATGTCGACGGGGCGACATCGGATAGGATGTGAGGCCATGCCCTGTGACTATACGCTGCCCAATGTGGCCGGCACGCTGATCCTCCCGGGCGGGGACAGGCCCGAGGGAACCCTGCGCGAGCTGCTGACAATCTACGCCGAACTCAACGACACCGACCGGAAACGCACGTCGATCCTGCTCGATCAGCCGATCCCCACGCCGCCGGACCTGCCGCGCCTCGATACGAAGGATACCCGGCTGAACATTTTCGACGGCGAAGGCGAACGGCTGCTCCGGTTCCTGTGAGCGTGCGGCGAACCGGCGACGAATCACGCCGCTTTTTGTTGGGTTTTGCGACAGTCGCCGCTATAGGCTGGGCATGACGAACGAAACCGAAAATACTCCCAACGCAAACAGCTATGGCGCCGATTCGATCAAGGTCCTCAAGGGCCTCGATGCGGTGCGCAAACGCCCCGGCATGTATATCGGCGATACCGACGATGGATCGGGCCTCCACCATATGGTGTTCGAGGTGTCGGACAATGCGATCGACGAGGCGCTCGCCGGGCATTGCGACAAGATCATCATCACCCTGAATCCCGACGGATCGGTTTCGGTCGAGGATAATGGCCGCGGCATTCCGACCGGCATCCATAGCGAGGAGGGTGTGTCGGCCGCCGAGGTGATCATGACCCAGCTGCACGCCGGTGGAAAGTTCGACAACACCAACGACGCCAATGCATATAAGGTGTCGGGCGGCCTCCACGGCGTCGGCGTTTCGGTGGTCAACGCGCTGTCCGACATCCTCGACCTGACGATCTGGCGCGACGACCAGGAGCATTATATGCAGTTCGCGCGCGGCGATGCGGTCGCCCCGCTCAAGGTCGTCGGCCCGGCAAATGGCAAGAAGGGCACCAAAGTCACCTTCCTGCCCTCGGCCGACACGTTCAAGATCACCGAGTTCGATTTCGAGAAGCTCGAGCATCGCTATCGCGAACTCGCCTTCCTCAATTCGGGCGTGCGACTGTTTCTGGCCGATGAGCGCCATGCAGAGCGCAAGGAGGTCGAGCTGTTCTACGAAGGTGGGATCGCCGCCTTCGTTCGCTATCTCGACCGGACCAAGGTGCCGCTGATGCCCGATCCGGTCGCGATCAACGGTCAGCGCGACGATGTCGGCATCGACGTCGCGCTGGAATGGAACGACAGCTATTATGAGCAGGTCCTCTGCTTCACCAACAACATCCCGCAGCGCGACGGCGGCACCCACCTCGCCGCCTTCCGCGCAGCGCTGACCCGCACCCTCAACAATTATGCCGACAAGTCGGGCATGTTGAAGAAGGAGAAGGTCACGCTGACCGGCGACGACATGCGCGAGGGGCTTACCGCAATCGTCTCGGTCAAGCTGCCCGATCCCAAATTCTCGTCGCAGACCAAGGACAAGCTGGTCTCGTCCGAGGTGCGCCAGCCGCTCGAAAGCCTGATGGCCGACAAGCTGGCCGAATGGCTGGAGGAAAATCCCGCACATGGCCGCTCGATCATCCAGAAGGTGATCGACGCCGCTGCCGCGCGCGAGGCCGCGAAGAAGGCGCGTGAGCTGACCCGGCGCAAGGGGGTGATGGATATCGCCTCGCTGCCCGGCAAGCTCGCCGACTGTCAGGAGCGCGATCCCAGCAAGTGCGAACTCTATCTGGTCGAGGGTGACTCGGCCGGCGGATCGGCCAAGCAGGGCCGCGACCGCGTCTATCAGGCGATCCTGCCGCTCAAGGGCAAGATCCTGAACGTCGAGCGCGCGCGGTTCGACCGGATGCTGTCGTCGAAGGAAGTCGGCACGCTGATCCAGGCGATGGGCACCGGCATCGGCCGCGACGATTTCAACCTGGAAAAGCTGCGCTATCACAAGATCGTGATCATGACCGACGCCGATGTCGACGGCGCGCATATCCGCACGCTGCTGCTCACCTTCTTCTACCGGCACATGAAGCCGATCATCGACGCCGGCCATCTCTATATCGCCCAGCCGCCGCTCTATAAGGTCGCGAAGGGCCGGTCGGAGGTCTATCTGAAGGACGATGCCGCGCTCGACGACTATCTCGTCACAGGTGGCCTCGGCCTGATGATCCTCGAAACGCCGGGCGGCGCGCGCGCGGGCGACGATCTGCGCCAGCTGGTCGAACATGCACGGCGGATGCGCGCGCTGATGCGCTTCGTGCCCAAGCGTTACGATCCGGTCATCATCGAGGCGCTGTCGCTGACCGGCGCGCTCGATCCCGCCGCCGATGACGCGCGGCATCGCGCCGCCGCCGCCAAGATCGCCGAATGGATGGGCCGCATCGATCCCGAGGCGACCTGGTCGGGCGAACTGACCGACGAGGGCGGCTATCATCTCCAGCGGCTGTGGCGCGGCGTGACCGATCACCACATCATCGACGCCGCCTTCATCCGGTCGGCCGAGGCGCGCAAGCTCCATGCGCTGTCCGCCGAACAGGCCGAAGCCTATAGCCGCACCGCCCGGCTGGTGCCGCTGAAGAGCGCCGCCGCCGCCGAGGAAGCCGACGAGGACGCACCCATCGCCGACACCCGCGGCGTCGCGATCAACCAGCCGTCCGACCTGCTCAACGCGATCCTCGCGTCGGGCCGCAAGGGTATGTCCGTGTCGCGATACAAAGGGCTGGGCGAGATGAACGCCGAGCAGCTGTGGGAAACTACGCTCGACCCTGCGAACCGCTCGATGCTCCAGGTCGAGGTCCAGCAGGCCGACATTGCGGATGAGATCTTCACCCGGCTGATGGGCGACGTGGTCGAACCACGCCGCGAATTCATCCAGGAAAATGCGCTGAACGTGGCGAATCTGGACGTCTGATCGGAGCGTTTCCGTACCGCTCACCTGAGGAGGGCTGAGCTTGTCGAAGACCCGTCTCGAAGGACCTGATGCCGTTCTTCGAAACGCCGCTTCACAAGTCCAGCGATCCTCGGGTCAACGGCTGAAATGTGCTAGCCGGCCTTCCCCGGCTTCCACAACTTCCACACCATCAGCGCAAGCGCGGTGACGCCGAGCAGCAGCAGGCTCCACAACAGCGCCTTGCGCTGGCTCAGCCGATCCTCGTCTCCACTCGCCAGCGCCAGGACCGGCTCGGGCACGGGCACGCGCACCGTTGCGGCGGGCAACACCGCGACCGCGCCGGGGCGGTAATCTGGGATCAGCTCATCGATCGCGAGGAAGCGGTTCTCCGCCGCGCCCGCACCCGTTGCCAGCACATAGGGTGGCTTGCCGCTGAACAGCACGACCAGCTGCATCGGTTCGAACAGCAGGTCGAGCTTCGGCGGCGCGGCGAAGCCGGCGGTGCGGCGGTCGGCCTCGATCCGGTAGTCCGCGAAGGCGGGTCCCTCGAGCCGGATCGGCTTCGAGGCCGCGCCGCGCGCCACCCCCGCACCTAGTGGGGTCCAGTCCTGATCGGCGCCGTTGCGGCCGAAGATGCGCACCGGCACGATCATCTCGCCGCCCGCCGGGGCGATACGGATGCCGGCCGGTACCAGCCCATGACCGAAGCCGAAGCGCAGTTCATGGGCATTGGCGCGGCGCGGAGTCGCGATGGCGATCGCGGGGCGATCCCCGCCGATGCGGTGCGCGGTGGTGATCGTGGCGCGCGAAACGGTGACCGCACCGAGCAATTTCGACGGGCTGGTCCAGCGCACCCGCAGATAGCGGCGGTGCACGTCGGCCTCGCCCAGGTCGATCTCCTCGCCGCCGATCGCGCCCGTGGCATCAGCGGTCTTGCGATAGAGGATGCGCGCACCGAGCGGGATCCAGTGGCGCAGGTCGCCGCTTGCCTCCACGATGAAATTGACGGGCTGCTGTGCCGGCCAACGCGCGTCGAGGCGCAGGCTGCGCACCGGATCGTCGACCTTGCGGCTGTCGAGCAGTACGCCGAGCACCGCCGGCGCGGCGTCGCCATTCTGCGCCGCCTCGGTCATCCGCACCACCCGCGCGCCGCCGAACGCCTCGATCACCAGTTCGGCGCCGTTCGTCCTGAGCGCGCCGCCGGTGCCCAGGATCGGCAAGGCTTCGAGCGTCGCCGTCCGCAAGATCGCCGCGCCGCCGGGCGGGGCGGTCGCGGCCATCGGCAGCGCGGCGCCGGTCGCGTCGAAGACCCTTATGTCGGACCGGTCCGGCGCGGTCAGCGCGGCGAGCGCGACCGCAGGCGGCGACAGGCGCTGGAGCGGCGCGCCGGGTGCGGGATCGACCGGCAACCGCACCGCATAGGCGTCCGGCCGCGCCGGATTATGCGCGTCCCGCTCGCTGCATCCCGCGAGCGCGGCGGCGGCGATCATCAGCATCGTCCAGCGGATCATGGCGTCTCCTCCTTGCCGCCGCGGCGCGGCGGCAAGGGCGCGACATAGCCGACCACCAGCATCAGCACACCAACGACGATGAAGCTGATGATCCGCGCCCCGCCGCCCGCGCTCGACAGGTCGACGAAGAACAGCTTCAGCACCACCAGCACAAGCAATGCGGCCCCCGCCAGCCAGACCGGGCGCTGTGCCCGGCGGTGTGCAAACAGCATCAGCCCGAGCGCGAGCAGCGTCCAGAGGATCGCAAGCCCGGTCTGGACGACATGGTCGTCGAGCAGCGCGTCGCTGCTCCACGCCACGCCGAGCGCCTGATGCGCGAAGCGCAGCCACATCATGTTGACCGCGACGAAGCCGAGCCCGGCGAGCGCGATCCACGCCCCGCGCCCGCGCAGCCAGCCCGATCCGGCGGGCGTGGGATCGGCGGCGATGATGCTCCGCCGCCACAGGACCAGCGCGGCGAGCCCGAGCAGCACGACGAGATCGACCGGATTGAGCAGTGGAATATAGGGCAGCGGATGGGCGTCCCCCTCCGCGAGGAGCGCGGCGGCGAGCGCCCCGCCATAGACAAGCGCCGCCAGCGGCAACGCCGCCTGCCAATGATAGCCATTGCGGTGGCGGTCGAGCGGCCAGCGATCATGGCCGCGTCCGGCCCACAGCGTCAGCACGAGCAGGATCGCGACCGCGCTGACCAGGAACACGACCCCCGCCCAGCTGCTGTCCCACAGCGCCGCGCGGTCGATCCCCAGCCAGAGCGCGTCGGCGAGCAGCAGCGTCGCCAGCCACACCCCGCCGACATGGCTCGCCCGCGCGAGCAGCCATGTGCCAGTGCCGGCGGCCGGGCCGTCGCGGTCGTTGAGGAGCAGCAGATGGACATGCAGCGCGATGGCCGTCAGCCAGATCGCCCAGCCCGGATTGTAGAGCATATGCTCGCCGATCGCCGCCTGGCCAAGCCAGGTCGCGAACAATATCACCAGCGTGGCGCGGCCCGGCCATGTCGCGACCGACCAGCCGGTGCGGCGGCCGGCCAGCGACCAACCCCAGGCGCTGGCGACGATACCGAGCATGACGAGCTGCTGCTGGATCGCGGCGCGAAACGCTGGCGCGGGATAGAGGCTGGTATCGGCGGCAGGCAGCGTGCGGCACGCCTCGGCGGCGAGCGTGAGGCACCAGAGCAGGAAGGCGGACAGGAAGGCCGGCTTGCCCAGCACCGCCTCGACCCGCGCATAGCCCAGCGCCCAGCGCGATCCGCTGTGCGGCAAAGGTTCGCGCAGCCACCAGGCGACCGCGAAGGCAGGCAGCGCGACGAGCAACCCGGTCATGAACACCGGATTGAGCAGCGGCAGCGCCGAGACATTGCTTTCGAGCATCCCGATGAACAGCAGCGCCGAAAGCAGGATCAGCAGCATCCCGAACAGCCGTGGTATCCAGCGCGCCTGGCGCATGCCGACCCAGAAGGCCCCGGCGCCTTCGAGCGCCCAGGCCGATCCGGTCCAGCGCGCGCCGAGCGCAAGCGGGATGGCGAGCGTGGCGAAGCCGACTCCGATCGCGAGCATCGTCTCGGCCAGCAGGCGGAAGGCTTCGCCACCGCGCCGCATGACCGCGACCGCGAGGCCGAGATATAGAGCGCCGAAGCCAAGCGCCGCGAAGGCGCTGCCATAATCGATGTCGCGGACCAGCCCGACCTGGAGCCCGAACCCCGCCAGCGCCACCCCGAACAACAGGCTGCTGTCGACCATGCGGCCCATCGGCCCCTGCCGGTTGCGCGCATAGAGGATCGCGGCGGCGAGATAGATCAGCACCGAGAGCAGCAGGAAGCTCTGCGCGACCGCGAAATCCTCCGGCCGGTAGCTGAGCACGCCCCAGAAGCTGGCGATGCCGAAGGTCGCGAAGAAACCGATCAGGTTGATGCTCCGCCACGGCTTCTTCCAGGCGAGCAGCAGCACGCCGAGGTTGAGCAGCGCATGATAGCCAAACATCACCACGACCGGCCCGCCCTCACCACCGAGCAGCAGCGGCACCGCATAGCCACCCGCGAAGGATGCGCCCGCCAGGCCCTCGGCGTCCTGCAGAAGCGCCAGAGCGCAACCGCCGATGCAGACCAGCACCATCAGCGCGAAGGCGGCCGGCAGCGGCAGGACGGGATAGAGGATCGCCCCCGCGAAGATCGTCAGATAAAGGACCGCAACCCCGCCGCCCTGTAGCGCGAGCGCGAAACCGGGCCGCGCCGTGCGGCGATTGAAGCCGATAGCGAGCAGCGCGATCCCCGCCGCCGCAACCAGCGCCAGCCGCACCTCGATCGGAATCAGGCCCGCCCCCGCCGCCCAGCGCGCGAGGAAGGCGAGACCGACGAACAGGACGACCAGCCCGGCCCGGACAATCGTGTTGCCGCCAAGCAGCCAGCCGCGCGCGGCGGCGAAACCACGCTCGACGATCCCGGGTTCGGCAGGGGCCGCGATCACGGCGGGCGCGGGGACAACAACGCTGGCGGCGGGACGAACGCGCTCGTGCGCCGAAACCGGTGCGGATGCGGGTGCGGGTGCGGCAATGTCGTCTTGCACGACTTTAACGGTGTAGGACGGAGCGGACGCCGGCGCTTCGGCGCGCCCGGTGGCCAGCATCGCCGCGATCTCGGCGCGAACCGCCTTGCGCAAGCCCCAGCCGGCGGCAGCCCCCGGCAGCGCCCCGAGCAGCAGTCCATATTGCTCGAAATCAGCGGCAAGCCAGCCAAGCATCGCGCCGACAATCACGCCCCACAGGATCATCGGCCCGTCACTCCTACCGCGCAACACCGCCCTTCGTAACGCAGCCGTCCCGTCGGGTCGACTCCAGCGCCTATATGTCTCCACGCCGTCGTCCTGTCGGGGCTGGACCCATGGCTATGCCATCACCCGTAAAGACAGGCATGGATGCCAGCCTCCGTTGGCATGACGGATCAAGACAGGCCTGCTAAGCCGCGCCCATGACCACGCCCAACACCACTCTCCGTATCCTCGTCGACGCCGACGCCTGCCCCGTGAAGGACGAGATCTACAAGGTCGCCTGGCGACACGAAGTCCCGGTGACGCTGGTCAGCAACGCGCATCTGCGCATCCCGGATCACCCGCTGATCGGCAAGGTCGTGGTGGGCAGCGGCTTCGACGCCGCCGACGACTGGATCGCCGAGGCGAGCGACGCCGCCTGCGTGGTGATCACCGCCGACATCCTGCTCGCCCACCGCTGCATCAAGGCCGGGGCGACGGTGATCTCGAACGCCGGCAAGCCCTTCACCGCCAACTCGATCGGCGCGGCGGTCGCCACCCGCGCGATCATGGCCGATCTGCGCGCCTCCCCGACCGCGAACGGCATCGGCGGCCCCGCCCCGTTCAGCAAGACCGACCGCTCCCGCTTCCTCCAGGCCCTCGACGAGGCGGTGGTGCGGTTAAAGCGCGGGCGCTAAGGTTTGTTTCAGCGAAGCTGAAACGGCGGTACCGGCCCGCTCCCACGTAAGTGGAACAAACTCTAGCCGCACATCGTCATTTCTTTTCCACGAACGCCTTCAGCCGGTTGAGTTGCCCGCTCATCACCTGATCGACGACCGCCGCGAGACTGGCGCCGCCGCCGGGGATGAAGCCGCCGATCGCATAGCTCTGGTTGAGCTGAGTGCCGCCGTCGACCGGCTTTATCGTCCATTCGAGCGCGCCCGAGACGCCCATCGTCTGAAACGGGCCGAGCGCGCCGCGCAGGCGCAGGACCTGACCGGGCATCACGAAGATCACCCGCAGATGCTCGACCTCGCCCTTCGTCGCCGGAATCGCTTCGCAGAAACAGCCGCCCACCACCGGATCGAGCCGGATATTGGCGCCATCCTTCGACCAGCCATGTTCGGCGTCCCACCAGCGGGCGGGCTCGACCAGTGCGGCCCAGACCTTTTCAGGCGGCGCAGCGATCAGCACCGTAGAAGCGACCAGGAAGCCGCCCGTGTCGGCGGCCTTGACCTCTGCCGCCCCTGGCCAGGCCGCCACCGCCACCGCCCCGGCCATCATGATGACTGCAGCCCGCATATGCCTATCCCCAAAAACGCATTGCCGTGCTTATGAGTCCGCGGAACGGGTCAGATCCATCGTCCCGAGATAATCGAGCTTAGCCAGCGGCACGCCCTGCTGGCGCATGATCCCGTAGGCGGTCACGAGGTGGAAGAAGATGTTGGGCAGGCCGAAGTCGCGCACATAGCTGGCCCCGGTAAAGCGCAATGTCGCGGTCGGCAGCTTCACGACGATCTCGACGTCCTCGCGGCCGTCGATCGCCGATGCCGGGATGCTGTCGAGATAGGCGATCGTCCGCTCGATCCGCGCCTTGAGCTCGACGACACTGGTTTCGGTATCGGGCATCGCCGGCGCTTCGCCACCCGAGAGGCGCGCGGCCATATTCTTGGCGGCGTCGCTGCTCACCTGGATCTGACGCAGCAGCGGATACATATCGGGCGCGAGCGCCGCGCCCAGCCACTCGGCCTCGGCAATCTCCCGCGCCGCGAAATGATCGGCCGCCTTGGCGAAGCAGGCGGCGAGATTGGTCAGCGCGCGCCGTACTGGCTGAATCGCGGCCGCGTGAAGCGTTGTCGCGGTCATATATATCCCCTCTGCCTTCGTTGTCGGGGCTACATAGCAAACCGCCCGCTCCCCGCGAAGGGGAACGGGCGGCAGTCTTGCCACGGACTAGGGGGGCTGGCGCCCGCGGCGGAAAGAGCGCTCAGCGGGCGATCAACGCCACCGCCGAGATCTGGCTGGGGTGGAAGCCGAATTCGACCAGCCGGCTGTTGAGATCGGACGCATCGGCCCGCGCCCGCACGCGGGCGACGAAGCGGCGCAGCGTCTCCAGCCGGGGATCGGCCAGCGGCAGCTTGGGACGGATGCCCGTACTGCCTTCGATCCACCGGCTCAGCCAGCCACGGGGACGCTCGATGCCAGACTCCGCCTCGCGCATCGCCAGGCTCACGACCTTCCACTCGAGCGCCGAAAGGGTCGGCGTCGTCGCTTCGGTTTCGGCCCTGATCTGCACGGACATCGTCATCACTTCACTCCAATCTCTTCACGCTTATCGGTTCAACCAAAGAGCTTCGCTGTGATCTCGGCCACATGCCGGCCCTGAAATTTCGCGCCTTCGATTTCGGTGACGCTCGGCTGGCGCGATCCGTCGCCATCGGCGATCGTGGTCGCGCCATAGGGAGCGCCGCCCTTGACCTCGTCGACGCCCATTTGCCCCTGGAAGCTGTACGGCAGGCCGACGATGGTCATTCCGAAATGCAGCAGGTTGGTGATGATCGAGAACAGCGTCGTTTCCTGCCCGCCATGCTGGGTCGCCGACGAGGTGAACGCCGCGCCGACCTTGCCATTGAGCGCGCCACGCGCCCACAGGCCGCCCGCGCCGTCGAGGAACGACGCCATCTGGCCCGAAATGCGCCCGAAGCGGGTGCCGGTGCCGACGATGATCGCGTCGTAATTTTCCAGGTCCGCGATCGTCGCCACCGGGGCTTTCTGGTCGAGCTTGAAATGATTCTTCTGCGCGATCTCGAGCGGCACCGTCTCGGGCACGCGCTTGATGTCGACGGTCGCCCCGGCGCCGCGCGCGCCTTCGGCGATGGCTTCGGCCATCGTCTCGATATGGCCATAGGTCGAATAATAGAGGATCAGGATCCTGGACATGTGCTTTGCTCCGATTGGTGTTGACGGAATGGACCGCCCCGCGCCTTGGCGCAGGGCGGTCTGAAGGATCAGGCGACGTCGACGAGGACGATCTCCGCCTCGTCGCTGGCGGTGATGGTGATCGTGTCGAGGTCGGCGATCGCGACGCCGTCACGCGGATTCACCGGAACGCCGTTGACCTCGATGCGGCCGCGGGTCGGGACCAGATAGGCCTTGCGGTCGCGGCCGATCGGCTGATCGACGCTTTCGCCGGCGTTGAGGGTCGCGCCGAGCACCCGGGCATTGGCCCGGATCGGCAGCGCGTCCTCGTCACCCTCGATCCCGCTCGCCAGGGTGACGAAGCGGCCAGTGCGGTCGCCCTTAGGGAAGGGCCGGGCGCCCCAGCTGGGTTTCTCGCCCTGCTTGTCGGGGATGATCCAGATCTGGAAGAGGGTGGTTTCGACATCTTCCTCATTCTTTTCCGAATGGACGATCCCGGTGCCCGCCGACATCACCTGGACGTCGCCGGCTTCGGTGCGGCCCTCATTGCCCAGGCTGTCGCGATGGGTGATCGCACCCGAACGGACATAGGTGATGATCTCCATGTCGTTATGCGGGTGCGGTGCGAAGCCGGTGTGGGGGGCGATCGCATCGTCATTCCAGACGCGCAGTGCGCCCCAGTGGACCCGGCTCGGATCGCGATAGTCGGCGAAGGAGAAATGATGCTTGGCGTCGAGCCAGCCATGCTTGCCGCCGCCGAGCGAATTGAAGGGCCGAACTTCGATCATCGTTTTCACTCCATCTTGAGACTGCCGCCGCAGCGGCTGTTGGGAGCAATCTAGGCTTGCGCCCAGGCAATTAAATGGAGATGATTGAAACCTATCGTTTCCAAAATTGGTGATGTGAATGGCCCACCTCCCCGACTTCGAAGCCTGGGCGATCTTCGCGAGGGTCGCCGAACTCGGCAGCTTTTCGGCCGCCGCCGACGAGCTCGCCCTGTCGAAGGCGACGGTGTCGAAGGCGGTGTCGCGGCTGGAGCAGCGGCTCGCCGCGCCCCTGTTCCACCGCAGCTCGCGCAAATTGTCGCTCACCGACAGCGGCCAGGTCGCCCGTGAGCGCGCGCTCCAGCTGCTCGCCGACGGCGAGGCGATCGAGGAGGCGATATCCGAACGGGGCACCGCACCGCGCGGGCTCGTCCGGCTCGCCGCTCCAATGTCGTTCGGACTTGCGCATCTCGGGCCGATCCTGCCGCTCTTTCACCAGGCCTATCCGCAGGTCACGATCGACCTGCACCTCTCCGACGAGCGGATCGACCTGATCGAGCAGGGCTTCGACGTCGCGCTGCGAATTGGCCAGCTTGAGGATTCGGCGCTGAAGGCGCGGCGGCTTTTTCCGGTGCGGCTGCCGATCGTCGGCGCGCCCGCCCTGTTCGACCGGCTGGGCCGGCCCCAACACCCACGCGATCTCGTCCATTATCCGATGTTCGTCTACACCCATGTCCGCGCACCTGGCCGCCTGCATTTCCGCCATGCCGAGCAGGGCGAGCTGAGCGTCGACTTCAAAGGCCCGATCCGCACCAACAATGCCGATGTGCTGATCGACGCGCTGTTGGCGGGCACCGGCATAGCCTCGCTGCCCGATTTCCTCGCCTGGCGGTGCCTGGGCGATGGTCGGCTGGAGGAAGTATTGCCCGACTGGTCGGCAGGCCCGCAAAGCGCGCTCCACGTCGTCACCCCGCCGACTGCGATGCGGCCGGCGCGGGTCAAGGCGCTGATCGACTTCCTCGCCGCCGCCTTCCTCAAGCCGCCCTGGACGACCAGCTGAGCTGGCGGAACATCGGAACGAGCACTAGGGGTTGTGGGGATTTAGGATTCACATTTTTGGGGAGATGTGATTCACACTTTGGATGGAACGCTTCGTACTGACCGACGCCCAGTGGGCAAAGATGGAACCGCATTGTCTGGGTAAGCCGACCGACCCGGGACGAAGCGGGAGGAACAACCGTCTATTTTTGGAGGCAGTGCTATGGATTGTCCGGACGGGCAGTCCATGGCGTGATCTGCCGAC
>NZ_LARW01000113.1 GCF_000971055.1 Sphingomonas sp. SRS2 | reverse complement strand
ACGGCGATGCGCGCTTTGTGGAAGCCGATCTTCTTCGACAGCCGCACGCCCCAGTCCTTAAGCGAACTGAACGTTTTGGTGGCCGCCATCATCACGGTGGCAGCGTTGACCAGGTGGGTGCGGGTCACCCTCAAATTCGCTCATGGCAATGGCCGGGTGTCTCAACTGGACCTGCCTGGTATAGAAAGCGAGCCCGCCCGCATGATCTACAGCCATGCCCAATCGCAAGAGCAGGCCTGGGAAGAGAAGCGTCGCGTTCGTGCCATCGAAGAGGTTCGCGCTGCCGCTGGCGGTGTGACGGTCCATGCTGCGGCACCTGCGGGGGCGACTATGACCGGTGGCAATCGCATGCTCGACGAGATCACCCAGGCCAAGCAGCTTTTCGACAGCGGCGCGATCAGCGACGCCGAGTTCCAAGAGATGAAGTCTAAAATTCTCGGCGCTGCTTAAGCAATGAATGGGCGGGGGCGCGGCTCCCGCCCAAATCCTTTTCTAGCCAACGAGCATCGCATCACATGTTCAGGGCTGTGCAGATCAGCTAGGCTTGGTTTCCCACCACTCGGGCCACTCAACCGTGAGCGGTTTTCGCGTGGCCGCCAATACCACCTCCTGCTCCTCAATAGTTAAGCGCCGATCTCCCAACCGTGCGAGTGCTGCCTGCACAAGCCACGGCTCAATGACCCACCGCGCTAGCACCTGAGATCGATCGAGGAGAAGCGCCATGCCGAGCTTACGCATGGGTTTTTCCACCTCTCCATCTTTGGCATAGATTGTGAAAAAGATCTTTCGACGCGCAAACTGGACCGTGCTGACTTGCGGCTTCTCTAGGGCTTCCATCGCTATAGCTCTTAATGGACCCTCCTTCGCTAAGCCCCGTGCATAAAGCTGCAGGATAAAAGCTTCATCGGCAGAAACTCGGCGCCTGTGCTTCCCTTCGACGATCAGGGCCTCACGGCCTAAAACAGCTTCATGCGGAAGCAACCTTTTACGTCCAGGCGGTCGACCTTTCGGGTTTCCCGATTTTCCCTTTTCGAATTGGGACGCAACCGGCGGACGCTTATGCCCGACCTCGTATGTGGGCTCGTCATCCATTGCCGGTCTCCTTTGGCCAGAACACTTGCTCGGGATGATCTGTATGCCTGCGAAATTCAGCTAAATCGCCTCTCTGGAGGGTGACATCGAATCGATGAAGCGCGGCCTGGACTGCCCAACTTTGGATACGGAGGTAAGGCCGATCGCCCTTGCTGGCGGCCTCGTCTTCCACCGCGATCCCAAGCAACAGCAGAGCGTCGTCGACGGGCACGCCATTTTGATTTTCACCCTCGATAATCGGAAGATTGATTGGTCGGACGGTAAGCTTATTCTTCGCCGCCTCGCGCTCATCGATCCATTTCAAAACCTTACGAACGGCAGCAATCTTGCCGTCCAACGCGTCCTGATATGTCTTGAATTGCAAGGCCTCCTTGGCAGTCAGCTTCTGCCGTTTCCCACCGACTTCCAAGGTTATCCGCCGCTCCAACAGCGAGGCGTACGCCGACCTATGCTCCTCCTTTTTGGCGCGAGGCTTTCGCTGTTTTGAGGACTCATTGGGCATCGGACGCCCCTGCACTTAGCAACTTCGGCGTGCCATTGGTCATAGCAACCCAACGATCGACTGCGAGATCGACGTAGACCGGATCGATATCCAAGCCTCTGAAGCGCCGGCCGGCGCGTTCACATGCGATGAGCGTAGTGCCGGCCCCGATGAAAATATCCAGCACTAGATCGTTGGGACGCGTCACATCCTGGATGGCGTCAGCGACCATCGCGACGGGCTTGACCGTCGGATGAAGGTCGAGGTCGCTTCGACGACTCCCCTTGAAACTATTGACCGATGCATAGTCCCAGACGTTAGTCCGATTACGACCGTGGCGCCCAAGCTCAACCGTGTTCAAATGAGAAGCACTGCCAACACGGTAGACGAACACAAGCTCGTGCTTCGATCGATAGAGCGAGCCCATACCGGCATTGGACTTGTTCCAGATGCACAGGTTAAGCTGCTCACCGTATAGCTCGGATCCGACGGCGGACACGTCATCGTGGTGTCGCCAGTCCATGCAGACGAAATGTACCGCGCCATCGCGAGATACCGCTGCGCATGTACCGAGCGTTTCCTTCAAAAATGTTCGGAAGGCCGCGACGCTCATCTCCCCCGAAGCCATCGCAAACTCGCGGTGCTTGCTTTTGACGTTAGCATGCCCCTGGATTTTCACATTGTACGGCGGGTCAAGGAAGGCACAGTCTATTCTCTGATCTTCACCGACGATTTCACGAAGGAAGTCCAAATCGCGGCCGTCACCGCAACCGATACGGTGATTGCCCAGCTCCCATATGTCACCAAGCTGGGTCCGAGGTTTAGTGCGAGTTGCCGGGATAACTTCGTCATCGGGGTCGGCGCCAGGATCGAGAATGACGTTGATCTCGCCGGTCGAAAAGCCAGTGAGATTAAGGTCAATCTCGACGTCCAACGCCGTCAGGTCGGCTATCTCCACACGAAGGAGATCGACGTCCCAGCCGGAGTTGAGGGCGATCTTGTTGTCGGCAAGCCGCAGAGCTCGCACCTGCTTCTCAGACAGGCGACGCAATTCGATCACCGGTACTACGGTTAAGCCCAGTTCAAGTGCAGCAAGCAGTCGTCCATGGCCGGCGATGACGACGTTGGCACCGTCCACCAAAATCGGATTAGTGAATCCGAATTCCCGGATGGATGCCGTGAGCTGTTCGACCTGCTTTTTTGGATGGGTACGGGCATTTGTCCGGTGAGGCACGAGCGTCTTCGGATTGCGCATGATTATCGCGATTGGTTCGCCAGCCATTTGTAAAAACCCGGAATCATTGGTGCTCATGCCTCAGGCTAACAGGCGACCAACTAATCGACAACGTCGCCCCAGCCGCCCTCTGCGCGAAATTAGGGTCCAAGTCTGATCGGTGACATCGGCACCCTGATAGAGCGTGCTAAACTCCCTGCACGTTTTGAAAAACTCCCTATTATTTTTCCATAATATTTTTCGCTCCAATGACTAAATTTCGCCTAAAGCGCTGAGTTTGCGTGAAATAAAGTCAGCCATCCAAAGGTACATCCGCGAAATTTGGCTAAAACGCGCAAAAACTCCCTGTTATTGCGCTCAGACCGGTTCGCTGGGGACTGCCCACTGCACCATTTAACCTTCGTCAACTGAGGAAGGGCCGAGCGTAACAGCCCGCTTGAGGGCCCTTTTTGGGGCTCCCTCTGCGTCAAAACGACCCGCACTGACCGCAGCTGCGCTTATCGGCGGCGCGCTGCCGCTGGCTCACCAGGTCGCGCAAGCCCGTGCGCCAAACGGCATGCGGACGACGGACGATGGACAATGTCGCGATCGTCGTCGCCGAACATAATGGCGGCATCAGCATCATCCGGAAGGACTAGCATATCCGCAGTCCTCGCTTCAGCCCCACCGAACGTCGGTAGGGTCAGTCGGCGCTTACCAGCGCCTGCTCGATTTCGGCTACGGTGTGCCCCGTCAGATCTTTGGCCACCTCGCCAGCCAGGCGGTGCTGAACCTCCTTGTGGTAATGCTTGCGCAATTCTCCCAGTGTCTTTGGAGGTGCCACGATGATCAGCGTTTCGAAATCGTTCGAAAGAGCGCGCTTCCTTAGCATTTCGGCGATCTCGCTTGCGAAGCGGTCTTCCTCGAGCTGGTGGAAATCGGTCTCCCCCATGCTGCCGCGCGACGGAACAAATTGCGCGCCCCCGCCCCGCGCATGCATTGAGCCATTTTGTGCGGCGGCGGGCGCCCCAGGACCGGATTGGGTGGACGATGCCTGCCCGGAGGAGTCACGCTTCTGATCGGAATCCTTCGGGTTCTCGTGAATCTCCTTGCGCTCTACCTGAAGATTCAGATGTTCTGCGTCGCCTTCATTGCGAAGGAACAGCATCTTGCGCCCGTCGGCTATGACGACAAAAGCATTGTAGGGGACCTGCACGCCGCTTCTCCGTAACAGTGAACAGGACCAACGCCCTGCCCGCCTCATGGTTGCGACCTGACGGTGCAAAAGCGTTTGCCGCCACGGACGGCTGCATGCGCGGAAAAGGGCGCGCTGACTGCACTGATCACTCCTCCAGGGCTGAATATTCGCACGGTCGACCGCGCTAATTTGCTGACTCCAACCCAGGTGAAGGAGCCACGACCGGAAGCATGTCAGCCATGTCTCGCCCGCAGGTCATGACGCAGCTTCAGCGGATAAACCAAGGCTCGGATACTCTCTGCCTCTGCTCACAGGATCGCCAAAGCCCTTCACCCCAGACTGAACGCTACTCGGAGACCCATCATGTTTCGGACCGTTGCTTTTGTAGTTGTGGCAGCCTGGGGGGTGAGAGCCCTTCTGAAATATTCGCGAGCGGCCGCCGACCGGGACTCATCGGGCAATCACGACGAGCCCGACCAAGAAAGTACGGCCGCCTCGGCATCGAACCCGCTCCCCCGCGGCCACAGGCCTCTGGATCTTGGCGGCGATTCACATCCTGACGGCGGCAGCCGAGCTGAGGAACACTATCGACCCGATCCGCACGCCGAAGTTTCGCCCGCCGACAGGGAGAGCTTGCGCCCTGTCACGGTGCCGGTGGGATAGCTTAGACAGCCATCCAGTGCAGCTACGCATGATGACGCGGCATTCACAGTGCGCGCCGTGATTGTGGCGGCTGACCCGAAATCGTCGTCGGGGCGGCAAATGAGTCCGTCGCGTCAGGCGCCTGTTGCCCGGTCAGGCCTCAACCATATCGATCTGGTTGAGCAGCCGCAGAAACTCGACCTCGCCTGGGTCATGGGGCGCGCCGCTATTATCGAAGATGTCGTGGAACCAGGCGTCCTTCAGACCTTCGATATTAGGATTTTCCCAGGCCTCCCACGGCAAGTGCGTCTGCGTTTTGCCCTTCACGAGGCCCCAGCAGAAGGCGCCCACCTTGAGCTCCTTGGCGGCGGGCAGGATCGCCTGGAAGGTGCTTCCTGCGGGCCGTGCCATGAACTCGGTGCACATCATCGGCCGGCCGAACGTCTTCAGCCACTTCACTCGCTGGATGAAATCTTCCGCGACACCATAATTGTGGAAGGAGATCACATCGGAATGACCGGTCTGCGCCTGCTGGATAGGACTCAGCAAATCCGGCGCGGACCAGTCGCCCAGCCAGATGCCGCTGGTCAGAGGCTGGACGGGATCCATCGCGCGCGCCCAGCCGAAAGCCGCGATAAGCAGCGGTACGACGAGGTCGGCCTTCGCCCGAAGCGCGGCGGGATCGCATAGCGCGACCTCCGGGCCATTGTCGGGCTCGTTCCATATGTCCCAGGCGAGAACCCGCGGGTCATTGGCGAAGCGCGTGACGACCCCCTTTACATAGGCTTCGAGACGGCGGTGCTCGCCCGCGTTCCGCAGCGCCGGAACCCCTGGCGACTGAACCCAGCCGGAATTATGCACGCCGTCGCGTGGCTGGGGCTGCGGCCCCAGGGCGGGCTCGGGATGCCAGCAGGAGTCGAACAGCACCAGCATCGTGCGAATGCCATGGCGATCCGCCAGCGCCAGGAACGCATCCACCCGATTCAAGAAGCCATCGGCGTCGTCGAGCCATAGCAGATCATGGAGATAGACGCGGACGGCGTTCATCCCGACCGATGCGGCAAGACCCAATTCACGATCGATCGTTTCGGGATCGAACGTCTCGGCCTGCCACATTTCCAGTTGATTGATTGCATTGGACGGGGTGAAATTGCACCCGACCAGCCAGGGAAGCGCCGCAAACCAGGCGCGCGCCGCCTCCGGAGTCCACCGTTCACTCATCCCGCCCCACTCCGCAAGACACTCTACAGCACACAAAAGGAGCCTGGGCTCCCACGCTGCCAAATAGAGGCCCGGCTTGGGCGAGACAAGATAATTGATCGAGGTTAATTGTAGAAAAGTCTAATCATTCCGGATGCTTATCGATAATCCAGGGTTAGGCGGCGGCGGCCGTAACGCTTTCGCTGGCGGCCGTAGCAGCGGCATCGATGGCTCTGTTCGCGAACGTTCTGCGATATGTCGCGAGTGCCTGACCGACCACCTGATCCATGTTGTAATAGCGATAGGTCGCCAGTCGGCCGACAAAAGTCACGTCTCCTTGGCCGATCGCCAAAGCCTCATAGCGCTTGAACAACGCCTGATTTTCTGCACGCGGTATTGGGTAATAGGGATCGCCTTCGGCGCTGGGATATTCGAAGGTTATGCTCGTGCGCGGATGTGTCTGCCCTGTCAGATGCTTATATTCGGTGACCCGGGTATAAGGCACCGCCTCCGACGGATGGTTGATTACCGCGACCTCCTGGACCCACTCCTGTTCGACGGTTTCGTGCAGGAAGCGTAGCGACCGGTAGGGCAGCTTGCCGTAGCGATAGCCGAAATATTCGTCGATCGGTCCGGTGAAGACGAGGTGATCATGCGGATAGGCTTCGCGAATCTCACTATAATCGACGCCGAGAAGCAGATCGATGTTCGGATGATCGAGCATCCGTTCGAACATCGCCGTGAAACCGGCGGCTGGCATCGCCTGAAAACTGTCGGTGAAGTAGCGATCGTCGGCACTGGTCCGCGTCGGAACGCGGGCGGTCACCGACTTGTCCAACTCTGACGGATCCATGCCCCACTGCTTGCGGGTATAGCCCTGGAAGAAGGTTTCGTAGAGTTCGCGACCCACAGCGGAGATGACCACGTCGGCCGAGGTCCGGACCGTCTCCACCGGCTCCGCGCGCGAAGCCAGAAAGGCGGCGACGTCCTCCTCTGATTTGAGGTCGAGCCCGTATAGAAGGTTCAATGTCGTGCGGTTGATCGGCATCGGAACACGCTTGCCGTCGACTTCGGCAAGCACGCGGTGCTCATAAGGACGCCAGGCGGTGAAGCGGGAAAGATAATCGACGATCTCCTGGCTGTTGGTATGGAAAATATGCGGCCCATATTGATGAATCAGTACGCCAGCGTCATCGAGCCGATCAAAGGCGTTACCCGCAATATGAGGCCGCCGGTCGACGACGAGCACGCGCTTGCCGGCGTCTGCCGCAAGGCGTTCGGCCATCACGGCGCCGGCAAAGCCTGCGCCCACCACCATCACGTCATATTTCTGGGGACGTTCAGCCGGCCAGGTAACTGGCGAAACGATCGGCTGCACGTGGAGCGCATTCGCCACCGCTTCATCGATCAGGTCCGCCATCTGCCGATAGGTTCGCTCCCAGGAGATGGTCGACAGGACGGTTTCGACCTCATCGCGCCAGCTTCCGCCCGTCCGCGAGAGTTCAAGCGCCTGCTCGCAAGCCGATATGAAGCCGTCACCGCGCTCGGCGATCGCGACGGCGGCGATATCACCATAATGCCTGACCACGTCGCAGATCGGCGTCGACACGACCGGCCGGCCGGCCGCGAGATATTCAGGAGTCTTGGTGGGACTGATGAAGCGGGTGGCCTCGTTAATAGCGAACGGCATCAGCGCGACATCCCAGCCGCGCAAATAGTCAGGAAGCTCCGCATAGCCTTTAGGCCCGAGATAATGCAGGTTCGGGCGGCGCGGCAGATCCGCCTCGCTGATCTTCACAACCGGTCCGACGATGATGATCGACCACTCGGAATGCGCATCGGCGACGGCAGCGAGAAGTTCGAGATCCATGCGCTCGTCAACCACGCCATAAAAGCCGAAGCGTGGCCCCGGGATCGCGGCCTGGTCCGATGGCGCACCGCCGTCCATTCGGGCTGTGCCGAAATGCGCCACGTCGACGCTCGACGGGAAAGGGTGGATGGCGGCATGCCGATCGCGCTTGGCCTCATAGAGGCTGTAGCCGCCGGTGAACACGAGGTCGGCGTGCTCGAGAAGGCGGCTCTCCAGCGGTATCAATTCGGGCGGTGCGTTCTTGAAGTTAGCGAGCTCGTCCATGCAGTCATAGACGATGCACTCCGCCGCCACATGCTCCGAAAAGGGGAGCATCATCGGGGTATAATACCAGCGGACGACCGGCCCTGCGAAGCCGGCAACCGCTTGATCGAGCAAGGAAGCCAGCATCCGGTTTTGATCGCTCTGGTCAGCGCCACAAGGCAAGATTGGCGTTGCGATGGCAACGCCGGTCTGTGGACAGATGCGGGTTTCGAGCCGTTCGCCGCCGTCGGCAAAGATCGGCTCTTCCCAGAAGAGAACATGGCCGTCGCGTGCAAAGCGGCTCATGAGATGCTGAGGGCGTTGGAAAACAAAGTCCCATCGAAGATGGCTGAAGCAAATCAGCAGTCGACCTGCGTCGGCAGCCCCAGATGCGTGGGAGGCGGCAAGTGGATGGGGATATGGCTGGCGCATGATGGGTACCTTACTGACCAAGAGCCTGAATAACGGCGGCAGAAGCCGTTCAGTTCCTCCCAATCTTCACTATAAGACTATGATTAACCTAGGTTATTCCGGATTTTTTGTTGCGCCTGCGGTGCAACTAGTGGCCAGCACTTTCGTTACGGTTCACAGATTTCGCGCTGGAGGTGCGGGTGTACAAATTGGAACTGTGGGGGGGAGCCGAGTGCACGGTGAACCGCGTCGGCGATGTCTGGCGCGATCAACTGCACGAGACCGGCCATGACGAGCGTCCCGCCGACCTCGACCTGTTCGCCCGCCTCGGCATCGCGGCGCTCCGCTTTCCTATCCTATGGGAGCGCGTCGCCCCTGAGCGGCCCGATCTCTGCGATTGGCGCTGGACCGATGTGGGCCTTGCGCGGCTGAGTGACCTGGCTATCCGTCCGATTGCGGGCCTTATTCATCATGGCAGCGGTCCGCGTTACACTGACTTGCTCGCGCATGACTTCGCCACTGGCCTCGCGCGGCATGCCCGCGCCGCGGCAGAGCGCTATCCCTGGATAATCGACTGGACGCCGGTCAACGAGCCGTTGACCACTGCCCGCTTTTCGGCGCTGTACGGCCACTGGTATCCGCATCGCCGCGACGAACGCTGTTTCTGGACGGCGCTGCTCAATCAGGTCGATGCGACCCGCCTCGCGATGGAAGAGATCCGGCGCGTTCAGCCTGCGGCGCGGCTGATCCAGACCGAGGATCTTGGTCGCACCTATGCCACGGTGTCGGTCCGGGAACAGGCTGCCTTCGATAACGTGCGGCGATGGATGAGCTGGGATCTGCTCTACGGCCGGGTGGTGCCCGGTCATGACTTGTGGAAGCGGCTCGTCAGCTTCGGATTTGAGAACCGGCTGCGGGCCATTGCCGACGCCCCCTGCCCTCCCGACATCATAGGCGTGAACCATTATCTCACCAGCGACCGGCTGCTGGACCATCGCCTCCATCGCTATCCGGCGACGTTGCGCGGCGGGAATGGGCGGCGGTCATTCGTCGACACCGAGGCTGCGCGCGCACTCCAACCGCCGCCGCCGGGGCTGGCGCTGGCCCTGCGCGACGCCTGGCAACGATATCGCACGCCGCTGGCGATCACCGAGGTCCACAATGGCTGCACCCGCGAGGAGCAAATGCGGTGGACTGCGGACGCCTGGCACACCAGCCGCGAACTGCGCGACGAGGGCGTCGATGTCAGAGCGGTGACGAGTTGGGCGCTTCTCGGCGGCCGTGGCTGGAACACGCTGTTGACGGCGGAGGGTCGCTACGAAGCCGGAGTTTTTGACGTGAGCGCGGGATATGCTCGCGCCACTGCTCTCGTCCCGCTTCTTGCTTCGCTCGCGGCGGGCGAGAAGCCGTCCCACCCTGTCCTGAGCGGCGCCGGGTGGTGGCGGCGCGACATCCGCCTGCATCATGGCCGGGTACCGCGTCCCGCCCCGCTCCAGCAGCATGTTCGCGGCTGGCCGCGTCCGCCTATCCACGCGCCGCCACCGGTTCTCATAACCGGCGCGACCGGTACCCTGGGGCAAGCCCTCGCCGCGGCGTGCCGTCACCGGGATATCGCTTTTGTGCTGACGGACCGCACGCAGCTCGATCTCTCGGACCCGCGCAGTATTGATATTGCGCTCGACACCTGTCGCCCCTGGTCGGTCATCAACGCCGCCGGCTGGGTCCGCGTCGATGACGCCGAAGTGGAAATCGACGCCTGTCTTGCCGCCAACATGGCGGCGGCGAAAAGTCTCGCCGCCGCCTGCGCACAAAGGGACATACCGAGCACCACCTTCTCCAGCGACCTCGTGTTCGATGGGCGCGCCGGCCGCTCCTATGTCGAGGCCGACCGGCCGGCCCCACTGAATGTCTATGGGCGCAGCAAGGCGCAGGCGGAACAGGCCATAGGCGCGCTGCCGGGAAGGCACCTGATCGTCCGCACCGCCGCCTTCTTCTCACCCTTCGACCCGCATAATTTCGCCGTCCATGTGGTCGATGCCTTGCGTGAGGGGCGAGTGTTCCACGCCGCGGAGGATCAGGTCGTGACGCCGACCTATGTTCCGCACCTGTGCAACGCCGTGCTCGACCTCGTCATCGACGAGGCGGATGGCGTCTGGCACCTTACCAACACCGAAGCCCTGACCTGGGCGGAGTTCGCCAGGCGGATCGCGCAGCGATGTGACCTGAACGCGGAGCTGATCATACCGGTCGCAGGCAGAACGCTCGGGTGGCGGGCGACGAGACCCGCCTCGACTCCGCTGGCGAGCGAGAGGGGCATGTTGATGCCCACCTTGTCGGAGGCGCTGGACTGTTTCGCCATCGAGCTCCGCAGCCGCGGGGTGGTGGACCGTCGTATCGCCGCCTAGACGGCGATGATATCGACGCGCATCCGCAACCTCTTCGTTTCACCGGGCGCCAGTACCGACATACCAAGATCCTGCCACTCGCTCTCCGGCGCGTTCAGGGCGGCGTTGGCGTGGGTCACGGGCTCGGCGACGAAAAAGTCGCTACTTTCCGGCGAATATAGCTGGAAGAAGCCCGCGTCGGGAGACGAAAGCCTGGTGCGAAACGGCGTGTCGGGCGTGGCTATCCATGCTTCCCGGCCCCATCCATCATAGCCATTGTCCAGACCGCGCCCGCAAATGGGCCTGCCGCACAGATCATAATGGCCAGCAGCGGGTATATGCTCAAGCGGCAGCACCCGCTCGTCTACGGTCCAGACATTATCGACCCCCGTGGTCAGGATTGTTGCCGCGCTGCACGGAAAATAGGGATGCAGGCCGAGGCCGCACGGCATGGGTTCGGCGCTTTTGTTCGTGCAGTGAAGATCGACCGTAAGACCGTCGGGATCGAGTGAAAATGTCTGCCGCGCTTCATATGCCCACGGCCATTCCCCGCCCGGATAGGCGAAGCAGAGAGTGGCCTCCGATGCATCATGGTCCTCGATCCGCCATGGGCCGAGCCATCCTTGCCCGTGGATCGGACTGGGATCGCCGGCCATGTTCGGCGCAAGTTCGATAGTTCGGCCCCGGAAGTCGAATTGGCCGTCCCGGATGCGATTGCAGAACGGAACGAGCGGAAAGCAGCCCGCTTCCAGTGGAGTCTCAGGTCTCCTCCCGCTGCGCAGGATCGGGCGAAAGACATCGCCGCGCCTCCAGTCGAAGCAGCCGATGCTCCCGCCAAGCGCGGGCAACAATGTCAGATCGAGACAGTCTGCCGAGAGATGAATCGCCTTCATAGTGCCTTCCGCCTCACCATTCGGCAAAGCTACCATCCTTGTAGCGCCAGATCGGATTCCGCCAGCGATGCCGCTGCTCATGCGCCTTGCGAACGCCGTCCTCGTCTATGTCGATGCCGAGGCCCGCGCCCAGCGGGATCGGCAGGAATCCATCGACAGGCGTCAACGCGTCCGGATTGGTGACGAAGCTCAGCAGATCGTGGCCAACATTATAGTGGATGCCGAGCGACATCTCCTGGAGCACGACGTTCGGCGTGCAGGCGGCAAGCTGCAGGCAGGCGGCGAGCGCAAGCGGGCCCAGGGGACAATGCGGCGCCACCGCCACGTCGAACGCCTCCGCCATAGCGGCAATCCGTCGGCATTCGGACAGCCCCCCGGCATGGCTGAGGTCGGGCTGGATGATGTCCACCACGCCCGCGGCCAGAAAGGGTTTGAAGTCCCACCGCGAATAGAGCCGCTCGCCTAAGGCGATCGGCGTGCTGACGAGCTGGCTTATCGCGGCGATGCCCTCGGGATTCTCCGACAGCAGCGGCTCCTCCAGGAACAGAAGCCCCAACGGCTCGAGCAGCTTGGCCAGCTGCTTTGCCATCGGCTTATGGACGCGGCCGTGAAAATCGAGGCCCACGTCAAGGCCTTCGCCCTGCACCGCCCGCACGCGCTCGACCACCTCGGCGAACAGCTTCGGCGTTCCGAGGAAATCCAGTTCGGCGGTTGCGTTCATCTTGACCGCCGAAAATCCCTGCCGCCGCCGCGCCGCCGCCGCCTCAGCAGCCTCCTGCGGACGGTCGCCACCGATCCAGGCATAGGCGCGGATCCTGTCGCGAACCCTGCCGCCGAGCATCTCCCACGCGGGCACACCCAACGCCCTGCCCTTCAGGTCCCAAAGCGCCTGATCGAGGCCGGACAGCGCGCTCATCATAACGGGGCCACCCCGATAGAAGCCTCCCCGATAGGCAATCTGCCATATATCCTCGATCCGATAGGCGTCATGCCCGATGAAGCGGTCGCGCAACGCCTCGAACGCGCCGTCCACGGCTTCGGCATGGCCTTCGAGGCTGGCTTCGCCCCAGCCGACATGGCCGCCTTTGGCTTCGACCCGTACAAACAGCCACCGTGGCGGTACGTAGAAGGTTTCGATGCGGTCGATGTTCATCGATTTATCTCCTCGGCCGTGCGGGGCTCGGCGGCGGGACGCTGCATCATCCGTTTTGCCCGGTCCTCCTGTTCCCGTGCGTCGATACGTCCGGCATGCGACGGCGGGACGACCGGCACGACAAGGCATACGCTCTGCGCCGGAAGCACGTCGCGCCAATCGGAGATGAGTTGCTTGAAGGCCTTACCGACGGCGCGAATATTCCGATCGAGATCATATAGGCCGAGCGGGTTCACGTGGCCGTTGCGTTCGCGCAACGCGCTGTCCCAGTCGATCTGGTCGGTCAGCGAATACCAGGTGAAGCCAACGGTCGGGATACCGATATTCCGCAGCCGCAGGACATTGGCCCATTCCTTCCACAGCCAGTTCACCGCCTCGTCGCCATTGGGGCCTTCGGCGAGGTTGGTCTCGGTGTGCATCACCGGCAAGCCGTAGCGGCCATAATATTGCCGCGTGATTTCGCTGTAGCCGAAGACTTCGCCGGCGGCCCAGCTACGGCCATCCTGATGCACGCGATGCTCGTTCGTGCAGTAATAGTCGTTGCCGAGGATGCAGTGTTGCTTGAGCCGGTTGCCCAGGAAGAAATGATATTCGTCCCTGGTCATCCCATTATCCATCAGAAACTCGTACATCTCGCTGTCCACCCGCCGGCCGTAATTAAGGTCGAGGCTCAGGAAGCGCTTCGCGTTCATCACCTCAGCGTGACCGATCGCCGCCGGACTGTCGGCGTGGAAATATTCCGAGGATTCGCTTTGGATAAAGATGGCGTCGGGCCGGCGCTTGAGGATCTCGCGCATCGCCAGGACATTCGCTTTTACAATGTGCTTGAGCGCGGTGACGAAGGCGGTGTCGCTCTGCATCTGCTCGTTCCACCAGCCATATTGGGCTGAGAAGACCGCGCAGATAAACATCTCGTTGACGGGCGTGTAGAGCTGCACCCAGTGATAGCGTTCGGCGAAGGCGCCGGCATATCGCGCGAACAATTCCGGGAAATCGGGATTTTGGAAGTTGCCGATCCAGTCGGGCACGCCGAAGTGACATAGGTCGACGATCGGGGTGATGTCACGTCCCCTCAGATCGCATAGCGTCAGGTCCGCGAACTCCCAGTCGTACCGGTCGGGCCCGACGAAGGCGCGGTGCAGCGGGGGGCCGAACCGTAGGAAGCGGATGCCGAGATCCTCGACGAGATCGAAGTCCTCACGCCATCGTGCATAATGGCCGCACAGCTCCATCTCGTCGATCCTGGTCCGTCCCTGGTCGATCGTCGGAATGCTGTTCTCGATGCCGGTGCAGAACATGAAATTGGCCATCATTTGCTCCGATCATCCGGCGAAGGGCGGTTGTTCGACCCCGCCGACCTGTGGTTGGGCCACGAACAGTGCGCCGGCCAGCGGCTGAGCCGACAGATCTGCCGCGCTCAGCCCCGTGCGGGCCGACGTGATGAACAGATGATCGAGCCCGGGTCCGCCGAAGGCGCAGCTGGTGGGACGCCGCACCGGCAGCTCGATCCGCCCGCACGGGGCGCCGTCCGGCGCGAACCTCCGGATGCAGGAGCCGTCCCAGAAAGCTATCCAGAGACAGCCATCGGCATCGGTGGTCATCCCGTCGGGATAGCCATCCTCTCCGCCGAAACGCAGGAACAGTTCGCGAGCCCCCAGTTTCCCGCCCGATGTCAGGGTGAAGCGGTAGACTTCGCGCAGGGCCGAATCCGAATGGTACAACGTCGCCCCATCGGGGCTGAAGGCCGGACCGTTGCTAACCAGATACCCCTGATCAAGGCAGCGCCAGCTTAGCCCGGGCTCGAGACGATATAGCCTGCCGCTGGCCTTCTCCTCCGCGTCGTCCATGGTACCCGCCCAGAAACAGCCCGCCCTGTCGACCTTGCCGTCGTTGAACCGATTGTTCGGAAGATCGGGCTCGGGATCGTCGATGAGGTCGAACCTGTCCTGGGGAAGGTCGATCAAGGCGAACCCCGCCTCGGTTGCCGCCACGAATCCTCCACCAGCGCGCGGCGCGATCGCACCGACCCGCCATGGCGGCGTCCACTGCTGCACCCCGCCATCGGCCCATTGCCAGCGCCAGATCCGCGGCGCCCTGATGTCCACCCAGTAGAGCGCTTGCTCCTGCGGCACCCAGACTGGCCCCTCGCCAAGTGCCGCCGCACAGGAAACCAATGCTTCGGCCGCGAATATGGTGTCGTTTAACGGCATGATCCACAGGCAACGCGGGCTCTTGGGCAAAGTTGCCGTAGTTACGGCGACAAATCGGCGAGTTGCGCGTTGTCAGCGGATTGGGTGGAGATTCGATGACTCCTCAAGGGATGATCGCGGTCGACTGGGGCACGACGAACCGTCGCGCCTATGTCATCGGCCCGGATGGCGAACTGATCGAGCGGTTCAGCGACGACCAGGGCGTATCGTCGATCGCCCCCGGCAGCTTCGCAGCGGCCATCACCGATTTACAGGCGCGGCTAGGCGCGCGGCAGATGCTGCTCGCCGGCATGATAGGCTCCAATCGCGGCTGGATCGAAGCGCCCTATGCCCCCTGTCCGGCGGGCCTCCCCGAGTTGGTGGCCGGGCTGAAGCAGGTCGCCGAATTCAATGCCGCCATCGTGCCAGGCCTGCGCTACTCGGACGCCGAGCGGGACGACGTGATGCGTGGCGAGGAAGTCCAGTTGATCGGCGCGGTCGCCGCCGGTCTGACGCCCCCGGACTCGCTGGTCTGCCATCCGGGCACCCATGCCAAATGGGCCAGGGTGGACAATGGATCGATTACCGCGTTCCGCACGGTGATGACCGGCGAACTATTTGCCCTGCTGAAGACCCACAGCATATTGGCGGCACAGATGCAGGCACCGGCCACGCCAAACCATTCCTTCATCGCGGGCGTTCGAAGGTCGCTCGAACATCGCGAGCTTACCGCCGAACTCTTCGGCATTCGGGCAAGTTCGCTGCTCGGCCGGCTGGCCGACGAGGATGCCGGCAGCTATGCGAGCGGGCTGCTGATCGGGGCCGACATCGCGGCCGGCCTGGCCTTCGCCGGCAGTTTCGAAACCGTCCACCTCATCGGCGATCCCGACTTGACCGCGCTCTATTCGGCAGCGCTTCGCGAAGCGGAATGCGAGAATGTCCAGATCGACGGCGAAACCGCCTTCCTCGCCGGAATATGCGCAATGGCGGAGTGTATATGGTGACGGCCCATCAGTTGCTACGCGACCATATGGGGCAATGCCCGCTGATCGCGATCGTGCGGGGCATCGACCCCGATGAAGCCATCGCGGTGGGAGAAGCCCTGTTCGCAGCCGGCCTCCGCATCATCGAGGTACCGCTCAACTCGCCCGACCCGTTGATCAGCATAGAAAGGCTTGCCGCGCATTTCGGAGATCGCGCGCTAATCGGCGCCGGCACGGTGTTGGAGGTCGATCAGGTGGCGCGCGTGCGGGAAGCAGGAGGCAGGATCATCGTGTCCCCCTCCAGCGACGCCGCCGTGATCGAGGCTTCCGCCAAGGCCGGCCTCGTCTCCGCTCCCGGTTTTTTCACGCCCAGCGAAGCCTTTCTGGCGTTGCGGGCGGGCGCCCATGCGCTGAAGCTCTTTCCCGCCGAGGCGGCCTCGCCGGCGGTCGTGAAAGCGCAACGCGCGGTGCTGCCGGCCGATGTGCCGCTGATCATCGTAGGGGGCATCACGCCCGGATCGATGCGGGACTATCTGGCGGCTGGCGCGACAGGTTTCGGATTGGGATCGGGTGTATACCGGCCGGGGATGAGCGCCGAGCAAGTCGAGCACCGCGCCCGCGATTATGTTGAGGCGCTGCAATCCTCACCGGCGTCCGGCCGTGTCTGACCTTCGCATCGCGATCATCGGCTTCGGCAAAATCGCACGCGACCAGCACGCGCCTGCGATCGCGAGCAATCCCGCCTTTCAGCTGGTCGCGCTCGTGGCGCCCCACGGCGCAACGGACGTCGGAGTACCGGTCTTTGCCGACCATCGCGAGATGCTGGAGAATATCGAGCTCGATGCGGTCGCAATCTGCACGCCTCCTGATATCCGCTACGGCATAGCACGCGACTGCCTGGAACGCGGCGTGCACGTGCTGCTCGAAAAGCCGCCCTGCGCTTCTTTGGGGGAGATCGCCGATCTGGCGGAACTCAGCCGCCGCACGGAGCGCAGCCTGTTCACGACCTGGCATGCCCAATTCAACGACGCGGTGATGGAAGCCGCGCGGCTGATTGCTCGGGAGGGCCTCGGATCCATGCGCATAGCATGGCTTGAGGACGTCGAAAAATGGCACCCCGGCCAGCAGTGGATCTGGGAGCCTGGAGGGTTTGGCGTATTCGACGCGGGCATCAACGCGCTGTCGATCGCCACCGCGATATGCCCCGCCCGCCTCTTGGTCCGGCGGGCAGTTTTCACCATGCATCGGGCGGGCCAGCAGCCGACCGCCGTCACGCTGGGCATGACAGCCTCCGGTGTTGACGGTCCGATAGAGGCGATGCTGGACTGGCGTCACAAAGGCGAGGAGCAGTGGACGATCGACATCAGGACCGGCGCGGGCACCAGGCTGCGGCTCTCTGACGGCGGAGCGACGCTTCGCATCGACGATCTGCCTGCGGTCCGCCACGGGCGCGGCGAATATCCCGCCATATACGAACGCTTCGCCGCCTTGGCCCGCGACCGCGAGAGTCTTGTCGATAGTGAACCGCTCCGGCTGGTCGCGGACGCCTGCCTGCTCGCGCGGCGAGACAGCATCTGACCGCCCGATCGGAAGCCGCTCCGCGCCCTTGCGCTCGCGGCTGCGCTATCGCGAGAGCGCTGTCTCAAACCTCTAGCGGTACATTCTCCATGCCCGCACTGCCGAAGACCGCCCGATAGGCCTCGACCTCCTCTGCCGGGCCAGTGGCCTTTTCATAATTGTCGCTGAGCTTTACCGCTGGATGCCCGTTGACGGACCGTATCTTGGCGACGAGCGAAAGCGCCTTCATGATCTCCGCACCTTCGGGATGACAGCCGATGAAGTCGTTGGTCAGATTCGTGCCCCAGCCGAAACCCAGTTGCACCCTTCCGTCGAAGTGATGGTAGATCGCTGCTATATCCTCTCCGTTCGGCTCGGCGCCGGGGAGCGCGACATCCAGCCCATCGGAAAAGATGATCAGCTTCGTGGCCGCAATGGCTTCCTGGCCTATGCCCATGCGGCGCCAGAACGCGATCAATTCCTCGCCCGCTGCAAATGGGTTTTTCGAATCCGGTCGCGCTCCTTTCCAATAGCTTACCCACTGCGGCGCGCGATCAAGGAACTGGGTTGAACCGAAGCTATCCGGGAGAAATACCAGGAGTTCGCCGCGATAAGCCGTCTGCCATTGCTGGAGAACCTTGTACTGCGACTGCCTGAGGTCCTCAGCACTCTCCGGCGAACGCTGACGGGCCAGCGCGCCGAGCACCATCGCTAGCTCATGCGCATTGGTCCCCTTGGCCTCGAGTCCATGCTTCATCGCAAGGTAAACGTTCGATGTGCCGGTGAACCCTTGGCCAAGGACTTCGCGGGCGGTCAGAACGCAATGCTCCTGCCACAGGAAACCGTGACGGCGCCGGGTGCCAAAGTCGGTGAGGTTGAGGTGCGGTAAGGAGCGAAGGGCTTCAAGCTTCGCATACAGCTTCACCTTCGCTCGGGCGTAGAGGATGTCGAGTTGTGATCGCGACATCGTCCGCATGGTTCGGCGTGAGCGCAATTCGTTCACAATCGCGAGCGCGTAGATTTCCCAAAGTGTCGTTTGCCACCAAAATCCCTCGAACTCGAGCTCGAGTTGGCCGTCTGTGCCTGCTTCCAGCCTGTATTCCGGCAGCCTGAAGGTGCGTAGCGTATCGAGATAGCCCTGCTCGAAAATTCCCCTCTGGCCGTAGAAGCTTTGGCCGCGCAGGTTGATGATCTCAGACGGCGTGAACCGCAGCTGCCGGACATGGTCGAGTTGATCGCGAAGCTCTGCGAGATCGATCTGCTCTGCGAGGTGCACGCGACTGGTGCGGTTTTCCAGCTTCCAGACCACGCGTTCGTTCGGATAGCGCTCCCAGATGAACTGCTGCATGAGCAGCTTGTAGAAATCGACGTCGAGCAGCGACCGGATGATCGGATCGAACGGAAAGCTGTGATCATAGGCGCGGGTCGCGAAATCCATATTGCAGCAGTCGCTATGAAGCGGCTCGGTAATTCTGGCTCTGCGCCGCCTGTACGAAGCGCAAAAATAATCTCGTCATGAGGATGTCGATACGATCAGGTCCGCGAAACGTTCGGCTTCCCGTTCGGCATAGCCATTTTCCACCAGTCGGAGTTTGAGGCCGTGTCCGTCGATCCTACTGTCACGGAAGGCGGCGACCCACGCCCTGACTCGGGTAACCTCTCCGTCCGTCATGTCCATGATGCTGCGCTTCATTCTTCACATCTCCTGTTGAAGGAGAAGGAATAACCCACTGCGAAATCACAACCGCGTACTAGGTTAACCGTGCTGCGACCAATCGACGACCTGATGATAAATTGAGACGAACTGCCGATCACTTGTCACCTACCTGGTTGGAGACCCTCCGATCGGTCACCTCTCGAAAACGGCGATCGACCGCGTCGAACAGCGATGCTGCGCGAGGACGGACGGTTGCCAAATTATGGATCAGGTCGCCTTGGCGCCGTTCATGCTCTAGCCGGCTTGCCGAAACTTCCTCGGCGCTAAGGCCACATGCAAATTGGTCGGGACGATACGGCTAAAGTGCGGGCCGCGCCCTTTCGCGACGATCCCTTTCCTCGCCTCTGCGTTCCGCTGGTCCCGCTTTAAGGCTGCTGCTGGTGTCGCTGAAGCCCGCCGCGACATCCGCTCGCTCACCGGCATTTTCATGAGGACCATCGCATGCACTGACGGCCGGCATGAATATCAACATCGACATCAGGCCTAGTTTCATCGCAGCACCTGTCACGTTCCGCCAAGATTACCGGCTAAACACCGAGACGAAAGCGGCGTGGCCTGGGCGCCACTCACCGCCATCGCCTTTGCGGCGTGCCGGAGCACGCTCGCGCCCGCGAAGTCGACAGGGTGACGCGCTTACCGCTTCATGTGCGGCTCGCTCGCCTCCCGATGCGCGAAGCCGAAATACGCGGCCACCAGCGCCAGCAGCGCGTGCAGCCAGATATCATGGCCATAGAGCGGGACGAGGCCAAAGGTCGTATTGAGACCAGGGATCAGCCCCATGACGGTAAGCAATCCGTATATGATGGCGACCGCCTTGGCGTAGACGCGTGCGCCTCCCGCCGCTCGGGCCGCGGCGAGTCCCCATAGGCCGAACAAGATGTGGACCAGGTTATGCAGGATGTTGACCGGGAACAGACCTAGCGCCAAGCGCGATTGCGACGTGATCACCAGGTCGGGATGATGGTGCATCGGTGAGATGCCGGGGATAAATCCCGCAATCCCGGCCACCAGGAAGACTATTCCGAATACCAACGCAAAAGCCTTGATCGACATCCGTCTCTCCCACAACTTTCTCGATGATTGCCCCGGCCGACACGAACGGATGAGGGCGCTGACGCTACTGAATGGAGGTGTTGGTCCCTGCCCCGGTGGACATGTTGGCGTCCGCCGCGTTGCCTGCGCCACCGTCGGCGCCAGCGGCCGGATCGTAGGTCATATTGCCGCCGCCATTCATCGGACCCATCTCCTCGATGCCGCCGCCGGAAACATTTGCGGTGTCCGCTGCGTTGCCGCCGGCACCCGCATCGTTACTGCCACCGCATCCAATGACCAGGAGCATCGCAGGTAGCCAGCACAGGTTTCTGATAGCTTTCATATCTGAACTCCGGGTTGTTGTTACTTCACCGTTCGAGCGTCCCGATGCGGCGGATCTTACGCTGGAGCTGCATGATGCCGTAGAGCAGCGCCTTGGCGGTCGGCGCTTTCGGGCGGGAACGCCCCCTTGTCATGGCGGAACACTCCGATCGGCATGGCAGCTGCGCTCCGGCGTTAGGCCACAATATCTAGCCTCCCCGTGCAGCCATTCATTCACATGGGTTCAACATTCCGTTCGGTTCAGCGCATCCGTCGGACGAACGGTTCGCGCGACCACACCCAGTCTCGCGCCGCCGAACTCAGTCGGCCCTCGAACGCAATGACGTCCCCGCTGACGGCGACCCGACCTGCAGCGGAACTAGCGGCCGGCCACAGCCAGCGCTCTACGCAGCAATCCGCCAACTCCATATTCTCATGAAGCTCTCCGGCTCGCCGGATCGCTGCACCGCTGGATCTGGCAACAAAATTGCTGAAGCGGCTGAACTCTTCCGGATCGAACTCGTTGCAACAAACTTCCTTTCTTCAATGAGTTAAGGCAACATATGTTAGCTGATCCACTCACCGGCGATGCTTCCCTGGACGGTCGACGCATCCTCGTCACCGGCGGCACCACCGGCATCGGGCGCGCCACGGTAAAACGGCTTGCAGGCGCCGGCGCGAAGATATTGACCTTTGGCCGGCATCAGCCGGAACTGGACGATGCCCTGCGAAACGCGGGCCTTCCCCCTGAAGCCGGCCTCACCGCAGACGCCAGCACACGCGAAGGTGTCGCCGGAGTCTTTGAAGCGGTCGACGAGCGGCTCGGCGGCATCGACATTCTTGTCGCCTGCGCGGCGCTTGGAGCCAATCCGCTTCACGAGATGGCGGACGACGATTGGCGCTATGTGGTCGAAACTAACCTGATTGGTTATCTCGCCTGCGCACGCGCCGCGATCCAGCGCATGGATGCCGCCGGCGGCGGCCAGTTGCTCTTTGTCGGGTCGATCAGCCCCGAGATCAAGGCCCCCGGCG
Source organism: Sphingomonas sp. SRS2 (assembly GCF_000971055.1). Classification (GTDB taxonomy): domain Bacteria; phylum Pseudomonadota; class Alphaproteobacteria; order Sphingomonadales; family Sphingomonadaceae; genus Rhizorhabdus. The sequence continues at coordinate 39,683 of NZ_LARW01000113.1, read as the reverse complement.
AGAGCGTCTATGCCGCGACAAAGGGCGGCATTCATGCCTTCGCCGAAACCCTTCGTAAGGAAGTCGCGGAAAAGAACATCAAGGTCTCGCTCATCGCGCCGGGTTCGACCGGCAGCGACATGCAGGAGTGCAGCGTCGACGAGCAGCAAGCGGCGATCGACAGGCAGGAGATGCTGTATGCCGAGGAAATAGCCGAGGCCATCCTGTTCGCGCTGACCCGATCCGAACGCTGCGACGTCGTCAGCCTCCGGATTGAGCCGAGACTCCAGAAGACCGCTTAAGCGATCAAGACGGGAAGAACGACATGAAGGCAGCGCTGAAGACAGAAGACGGCCGGTTCGAATTTCAGGAGGTCGACCCGCCACAGCTCGCGGCTGGCGACTGGGTGAAGGCCCGGGTACGGGTAGCTGGAATCTGCGGTACCGACCTACGCCACTGGAAGAAGCATGAGCCCGAGCTGGCCTGCCATATCGTGGGGCACGAACTCGCCGGTGAAGTGGTCGAAATCGGGCCAGACGTCACCAACGTCAAACCCGGGGACCGCGTCGTCATCGAAACGGTCATGGGCGATGGCGACTGCCCCTGGTGCCGGGTCCAGCAATATAATATCTGCCCGCATCTTTACGAAGTTCGCACCAAAAGCGTGTCGCGGGCCTATGCCGAATATGTCGTCGGTCCGGCCCACAAATTCTATCAGCTTCCCCATAATGTCAGTTTCGAGGAAGCGGCGCTTGTCGATACCTTCTCGGTATGCCTGCACGCGCAGCATCTCAGCGGCCTGTCGATCAATGACAAGGTGGCGATCATCGGGGCCGGACCGATCGGCCTCGGCCAGTTGATGCTGGCGCGCGCGAGCGGGGCCGACGTCCTGATCGCCGATACGGTCGATCATTCGCTGGCCGTCGCGAGCGCGCTGGGCGCCGCGGAAGTCGTGCACTGCACCCGCGAAGATCCTGTCGAGCAGGTCATGACCTGGACCGGCGGCCGGGGCGCCGATATCGTCTTCGAATGTGCGGGCGGGCCATCGATGCCCGAGACGCTGCCCCAGGCAACCAGGATGGCGCGCCGTGGCGGCAAGGTGGTGATCGTCGGCGGCTTCGAGGAAGGAGAGACGGCGATCCCGCTCCAATGGCAGCGAATCCAGATGTCGGAGATCAAGATCATCCCTAGCGCCAGCTTTGCATTTCGGGACATCTATCCCGAACAGGGAATGGTGGTGGAACTGATTGCGAAGGGGAAGCTCGACGCGAACAAGCTCATCACGCACCGCTTTGGGCTCGACAGGATCAACGAAGCGTTCGAAGTCGCGCAGAACAAGGCGGAAACCGGCGCGATATTCGTGGCGTTGCAAATCTGATGACCGCAGCACGGGCGCCCTCGGCCCTTCGGCTCCATGTCGGGACATATGCGCATGCCGGCGGCAAGGGGCTGTACCCGCTAGACTATGACGGGTCTGGCGGCTGGGAACTCGGCCAGCCTTATCGGTCGGCATCGAACGCATCGTTCGGTGCCTTTTCGCCACACCACGATTGCTATTATCTGGTCGACGAGCAGGAGGATGGCGCGCTTGGCAGCCATAAGAACGGGTCTGGCGGCTGGAAGGCGTTGGCGTCCGTGACCACCGGTGGGGCGGCGCCCTGCTATGTGGCGCTCGAAAATGGGGGAAAGCGCGTCGCGGTCGCCAATTATGAAAGCGGCAGCATCGCGTTATTCAGTATCGATCCGGCAACCGGCGCAGCTCTGGGTGATCCCCTACTGCATCAGCATCACGGCAGCGGCCCCAACCCGGACCGCCAGCGGGGCCCGCATGCACATTGCGTCCAGTTCAGCAGCGACGGGCGCTGGCTCTATCATGTGGATCTGGGCACCGACCAGATCCTGGCCTTTCCGACAGGCGCCGACGCATCCCTGGCCGATCCTCACATCGCCTACGCCGCACCGCCGGGCAGCGGGCCCCGCCATCTGCTGCTCGGTCCGGAAGGAAGGGCGTTCCTGGTCAGCGAACTGGCGAGCACGCTGACGGTTCTGGCTGAAGAAAATGGCGTATTTCGCGAACGTCACCGCCTCTCCACGCTGCCTTCGCGCCATGAAGGACAGAATCTGGGCGGGCATATCGCCATGAACAGCACCGGCAACCGCGTCTATGTCTCGAACCGCGGTCATGACAGCATCGCCGTCTTCGACCTCACCGACGACAGGCCGACGCTGATCCACCATATCCCCAGTGGTGGAGCATCGCCGAGGTTCTTCCTGCTGATCGAAGAACATCGCCGTCTGGCAATCGCCAATGAGGAAGCGGGCAATGTCGTCATAGTGGCCCTCAAAGGCGACGCCGCGCCGACGCATGAAGCGACAATCGCCATACCCGGCGCAGCTTTCATCCTGCGGGAAAACATAGCGCCGCGTTAAGGCGGCCGTGCCATGTCGCTAGCCGAGCGAACGGCTCCTCAACCGAGATTGCCATCCGCAGCTTCGGGCTACAGCGCCTGGCGGCGACCTATCCCAGGTCATAGTCGGGATAGGTCGCCGGCCGCCTGACAAAGGCCACGTCGCCCTGCGCGATCGCCAGCGGACTCGCTCGTAAGCGATCGCGTCAGAAGGTTAGTCTTACACCGGCATAATAGCGTCGCAGCAATGCATCATAGACGCCGGATTCGGTGTCCTGACCGGCCGATCCTCCGATATCGGCGAGATAGGGAGGCTTGTTGTTGAGCAGATTGTCGCCGCCCAGAAAGAATTCATAGCCCTCTCCCGCCCGGAAACGGATCTGAGCATCGAGATAGAATTCAGGCGATACCTTAAATGCGCGATCATGACGCGAGCTGTCGGGGAAGTTCGAGATGACGAACTGATCGTCGAGATAGGATTTCCCGATATATGTTCCAGTCACCGTGAAGCCGAATCCGCCATTGTCATAACCGATGTTGGTGGTGAACCGGTTCTTGGCCGCACCGATCTCTCCCGCGAAATAGTCGCGGTCGGAGCCGGGCAACGGCACCGAATAGCCTTTCAGGAGATGGGTGTACGACGCGCGAAGATTGACCGTCCCGCCCAGCCCGAAGCTCGACAGATCCTGACGATAGGTGAGCGCCATGTCGATGCCCGAGGTTCGAAGCCCGCCGCTATTGCTGGGGCTGGTGTTGACCTCGTCGAGCGATCCCACGCTGTTCGGTCCGAGCGCCGCCGGGCGGCGGACGATGAGGTCGCAATAGGATTGGATCGAATTATTGTAGCACTGCGTCAGGATGAACTGCAGCGGCGTCGAGACGATCGCATCCTTCACGCGAATGTTGAAATAGTCGACCGTCAGCACAAGGTTCCGCAGCGCCGGGATCGAACGCGGGCTGATCACCACGCCAGCGGTGAACGAATCCCCCTTCTCCTCCTGAAGGTTGACGTTTCCTCCGCCGAAGCTGGTGATGCCCTGCAAATCCGCCTGATTGACGTTGAAGGCTCCATTTGCCGCGATGTTGGCGGCCACTCCAACTGCCGCTAGGCAGTTGGCGGCCAAGGTGCCCTGGCTGGCCGCGGTAATCCCGGCGCATGGATCCTGCAGCCCGGTTGGGAAATCCTGTTGCGGGGCCTGGAACAACTCGTTGATATTTGGAGCCCGGACCGATCGCGCCTGAATAACGCGGAAGCGGATGTCCTGTGTCGGCGCCCATTCGCCGCCATAATTATAGCTGTAGGTCGTACCCACCGTCGAATAATGGGAAGCCCGGATCGCGCCCCGGATGCTGAGACTATGCAGGAACGGACGATCCTGCGCCAACGGGACAATGACTTCTCCGAAGCCTTCGTAAAGATGGAACCTGCCTGAGGTCGAGGGCAGCGCGTTATTGCCGTTCAAACCCTGTTGGGTCAGCGGATCGAAGACGTTGCTGCTGGTTTCGCGCCGATACTCGCCACCTATGCTGATCCCGACCGGATCTGCCCCGAAAAGGGAGAAAAGCTGACCGGAAACATTGCCTCCGGCGACCGTCTGCGTCGTCTTGGCATCGAGGGTTGTCGGTGCGGCGATATAGCCGGCGGCCGACGCGAGCGCGTTGACGCCGTACAGGTTGGCCGGAACGCAGCCCGCGGCGCGTGCAGCCGGATCGGCGCAGATGATCTGTCCGGTGGCCGGGTCCCGATAGGCGTTGAGCGCCTGCGTAAAATTGACGCTGTTGAACTGGCCGGTGCCGACCTGGCGCTCCTTGGTCACGCCGTAGATCCCATAGACCTCATAACTGAAGCGGTCCTCGAGGAAATTGCCGTTCGCGCCACCGGCAATGCGGTAGAGATCGCGCTTGGCGGACTGCCCACGCGCGCCGAGATCGGACAAGCGACGATCGAAGAAGATGTCGCGCAGGCCGTCACCATCGGTGTCGGTGGCGGCGTTATAGATCGGGTCTGGGACGAACGGGTTGCGCAAAGTCGCGCCTCCCACGAGGGTTTCGATCGCCACCTGGCCGCCGGTGGGTATATTGACGAGGTCCGAACTGAGCGGAAATGGCTCGATCACCGTCCTGGCGTGGGTGCGCGCGTAATTGCCCTCCAGAAACAGGTTGAATGCGGGCGATACTTCGAAATTAGCGCGCCCGGCGGTGACATATCTCTCCACCGGAACGGCGAGATAGCGGAAGTCGGAGCGGTTGAATCCGCCGCAGCTGGTGTCCGTGCAGTCGCTAAGCACATTATCCGAGCCATAGGTGAACACCGAATCGCCGGCGTAGAAACGTCCGCCAGGCGTGAAGCCGGAGAGGAGCACCGAAGGGGTGAACAACTCTGCCGGATCGCCGGTTATGCTGCCGCCCAGGCTGGTCGTATCGATATTGCTGCGGCCCGCCTCGGTGTAGCGGTTGCGCTTCAGGACGGTGCCTTGCTTCGAATAGCCACCGAACAGCATGATATTGCCGCGATCGTCAGCAAAATTCTTGCCGAACAGGGCGTTCACCTGGCGATCGGCCCCGTCGCCATAGCGCGAAACCCCCAACTGGCCATCGAGCTGAACGCCGTCGAAGTTGGTCTTGTAGATCAGGTTCACCACCCCGGCGACAGCGTCCGAGCCGTACACCGCCGAAGCGCCGCCGGTCAGCACATCGACACGCTCCAGCATCTGCGTCGGGATGACGTTGAGGTCGACGGCCTGGCTGCCCGGTTGCCCGGAGACGAAGCGGCGGCCGTTGAGGATAACCAGCGTGCGATCCTCGCCAAGGTTGCGCAGATTCACCGTCGCGGCGCCCGCGCCCTGTGTGGCGAAGCTGGAATTCGTCCGGCTGATCCCGGGATTGCCAAAGGCGGGATTTTCCAGAAGGACATCCTGGACGTTCACCGCCCCGGACTGCTGGATCTGCTCGATACCGACGATCTGCAGCGGTGAGGCCGACGTTGCCTGTGGCGAGGCAATACGTGAGCCGGTCACGATTATCTCGGCCGCACCAGATGCCTCCTCTCCGCCGGCTTGCGCGGTTCCGGTAGGCCCAGCGGGGATCTGTCCTGTGGGATTACCCGGCGATGAGGTCGTGGGCGTCTCCTGCGCAGCAGCGGGAATGGAAATGAAGGCCATCCCGGCGAGGAGGGTCGTCGCGAGAAGACGGTGGCGGCGGATGGAGCGCATGTTGTTTCCCCTGAACCTGTCCAAAAGGTGGAGCGTGACGGCGGCCGGATGCGAAGCCGTGCAGGTCAGCTGGAACGTCGCTCAGCGGTGAAGTTTCACTCGGGTGGATGAAAAGCTGGGGCTGTGCGCAGCAAGCTACAGTTTATGTTAGCCCCCCCGCGTGGCCCATCAACTGCAGGGGAATTGGGAAGGATTTTGCTGACGGAGATGATCCGGAGATTTATCGGCGACACGCTCTAAGGTGATCGCCGACGCCTCGTCCGAATCCGAGGAGAGTGCCGCCGGCCGATTAGATCGGCGCCACCTGCCGAGCCGTTCGCGGGCCGGCACTGCACCGCTTGCGATAGCTTCCCATCATTCTTCCGAATCTAATCGCAGTCGCGTGGTCTTGAAGTTGTCGGCATAGCTCTGGAGCTTGAGCGCGCGTGGGCCCGTCGACACCACATGATAATCGATGCCCTGACGTTCGGCATAGGCGATCGCAGCTTCAAGCGTCGGGAAAGTCAGTTGAACCTGGCCCTGCGTATCGCCCGAACCTTGCCAGCCTGTCAGGGGATCGGCCCGGCAAGCGTAAGGAACGTCATATTCGAGCCGCCAGCCTTTGCCGTTGGCGCGGCCACGCTGCATGTTGTTCTCGATCTTGCGGTAAATGCGAACGTTCATTGGGATCACGCTTCTGCCATCGGGCCCGCTCTCATCTGACGCGGGAATTTCGACCATCGTGGGAGCTGCCGTGCCTATCCGGTGCCGCCATCGTCGGTGGCATCGCTTTCCGCAATCTTCAGGAGCTCTTCGGGGGTCAGGCCGGCGGGCACCGATCCCTGCAACGTACCATCACCGACAGCCTCGTGCGCCTTGTCGGTCGGCGCGCCCGCTGGGGTATGTTCGGCATCGTCCGTTGACGGCCGCAACTGATCGTCGGGCTTTCCCATCATACCAGCTCCGCGCCTTCATAGCGGGCGATTTCCTCGGCATAGCGTGCGGTGAGCCGCGCCTGGTCTGCCGCTGGGGCGTCGCGCTTGAGCTCAAGCAGCCAATGGCTCTCTTCCTGATAGATGTGATGCGTGACCGCCCCGCGGATATGCTCGAGCTTATCCAGCCATTCCTGGCTAGCGGGATCCAGCTTTTCCAGCAGCGCCATCTGGACCTTTGCCATGGCCTGTTCTTCGAAGGCGAGCCCGGCCGACCCTTTCTCACCGCTATCCGCCATGGCGGGATAGAGAACCGACTCCTCGGCATTCGAATGGCCGGTCAGGATGATCATCAGTTCCTTCTGCGCCGCGAGCCGACCCGCGGGATCATCGGTGGATCGGGCTTTCTCGAAGGCCGCCTCTATCTGTTCATGATGATCGAGCACGAGACTCAGCCAGTCTCCCGGCTCTGCCGCCTGCCGGGCATTGTGGCGGGCGGCCGCGCGGTCCTCAGCGCTTTCCAGCGGGGTGACGGCGGCAACGATCCTGTCGAGAAAAGACATCCAGATTCTCCTGTGTCGGGTGTCGAGGGTTCAATGGCTAAAGGATCGGCTTGCCGCCCGTTACGGCCACGGTCGCGCCGGAGACGAAGCTTGCCTCATCGCTGGCCAGCATGACGTAGACCGGCGCAAGCTCCGCCGGCTGTGCGGGTCGCTTCATCGGGGTCTCGGCGCCGAAGTCGCGAACCATGTCGGGCGGCATCGTCGATGGAATAAGCGGGGTCCACACCGGCCCCGGCGCCACGCAATTGGCGCGAATTCCCTTTTCCGCCAGCAACTGCGCAAGGCCGCCGGTAAAGTTCTGAATGGCTCCCTTGGTGGTGGCATAGGCCAGAAGCTGGGGACGTGGCGTGTCTGCGTTTACCGAGGTGGTGTTGATGATCGCCGAGCCTGGTTTCAGATGCGCCACCGCAGCCTTGGTGAGATAAAACATCGCGTGAATATTCGTCGCGAAGGTTCGCTCCCACTCCTCATCGGAGATTTCGGCGATCTCCTCGAACGTGTCCTGATGCGCCGCATTATTGACGAGGATGTCGAGGCCGCCCAACCCTTCCACCACCTTCTGCACTATATCGCGGCAATGACCGGCGTCAGCGATATCGCCGGGGATTGCGAGGCATTTCCGCCCCTCGGCTTCGACGAGTTGCGCGACCTCGGTGGCATCGGTTTCTTCGTTCAGATAGGAAATCGCAACGTCCGCTCCTTCGCGGGCAAATGCGATCGCAACCGCGCGGCCGATGCCGCTGTCGCCTCCGGTGATAAGCGCACGCTTTCCGGCAAGCCTGCCAGATCCCCGATAGCTCCGCTCGCCATGATCAGGCGCGGGGTCCATACGGGCAGTCGTACCAGGCATGGACTGAGGCTGATCAGGAAAGGGGGGCTTGGGATAGTCCGGCATCAGCTTTCTCCACCGTGGCGATAAACCAACCTATGTTAGGTTTAAGTCATTCAACTTTAAGGATAATATTGCAACGACGGACGCTCGAAAGAGTTCAGCTTCAGAGACGATTTCCATGGGCCCTGCGGCCAAGCGAGAGGAGCGGCAGTCTATGCGTGTCCATCATCTCAATTGCGGCACCGATTGCCCCCTCGGCGGCGCATTGTTCGATGGGGTCAGCAAGAGCTTGACCGGACGGCTCGTTTGCCACTGCCTGTTGATCGAGACAGATCGACATGGACTGGTTCTCGTCGACACCGGCTATGGACTGCGCGATGTCGACCACCCTCATGCGAAGCCTCATCCCCGCATAACCCGGGTGATGAAGAACATGCTCAATATCCGCCTCGATGCTCGCGAGACGGCGATCCGCCAGGTTCAGGCACTGGGTTTCGATCCACGCGATGTCCGCCATATCCTGCTCACCCATCTCGACTTCGATCATGCCGGCGGGCTGGAAGATTTTCCCCATGCCACCGTTCACCTGACGGATGCGGAATTCTCGGCAGCAACCGGCCCCCGCCGCGGTTTCGTACCGCGCAATCGCTACCGTCCTTCGCAATGGGACGAGGTTCGGAATTGGCGCCGCTATGGAGCGCAAGGCGAAAGCTGGTTCGGTTTCGACGCGGTCCGCAATCTCGACGGGCTGCCGCCTGAACTGTTGATGGTTCCGCTTCCAGGGCACACCTGGGGCCATGCCGGCGTCGCGGTGCAGGTAGACGGCCGATGGCTGCTGCACGCGGGGGACGCTTATTTCTATCGCGGCGAAATGCGCGAGGCGCGAAGGCGCTGCACACCCGGCCTGCGCGGTTATCAGACGATGATGGAGGTCCATCGACGAACCCGCCTCGAAAATCAGGAAAGGGTGAGGCGGCTATCGGTCGAACGGCGCAACGAACTGAACGTGATTTGCGCCCATGATCATGTCGAGTTCGCTCACTGCCTGTCAGGCCAGCCGCTATGACCGCGCGCTCCGCCGAATCCGCGCTGATCGCTCAGCTTCGGTTCATTTTCAGGATGTTAACTGGCAACAATCTCTCTTCGGGGAAATCACCCATGCGTATGTTTACTTTGCTTCTAGCGGCGATGGCGCTCGCCCCAACGGCGGCATCCGCCGCTCCATCCACCGATCAGCGCGGGGAGGCTCGCCTCGCGCAGGCGCTCAAGGGCCGGGTCGCCGGCAAGCCGGTGGATTGCATCAACCTCCGCGGCATCAACTCCACCGAGATCATCGATGGAACCGCGATCCTGTATCGAAGTGGCAGCCGCCTCTACGTCAACAGGCCCGAGGGGGGCAGTCCGCTGCGTCGAGACGATGTTCTTGTCACCAAGTTGTCGGACAGCCGGCTGTGCAGCATCGACACCGTCAGGCTGCTTGATTCGAGCACGCGCTTTCAGCGCGGCTTTGTGTCGCTTGGCAAATTCATACCCTATACCAAGCCTCGCGACTGAACTGACAACGGCGCACCATAGCCGCGCCGTCGTGGAGACAGAATGATTCACCTTTTATGCCGGGCCCTGCCCGGCCTCGTCCTGGCCTGCACGCTGGCCGCGCCTTCGTTCGCCCTCAGCAGTTTCCATGGCCCTGATCGGCCCGACCCGGGCTCTCTGGAATATCGCCTGAGCTGGGGCATAGACCAGATCGATGGCGCGCGGCTTTATCGAAAGGGGACCGCCGGGAGTGGCATAACCGTGGCGATGATCGACACCGGACTGTCTGGAGCATCCAGGGAGATGTTCGCGCGACTGTCGCCGGCATCGATCGATCTGAAGCCCGGACGCGTACAGGGCGATTCCGGCGCCGACCATGGCCGGCAGACCGCCGAGCTTCTCGCGGCAGCGCGCGACGGCGCCGGAACAGTGGGAGTCGCCTATGATGCGACGCTGCTCGCTATCCGTGCCGACCTCGATGGTTCGTGCCAAAGAATTTGCAGCATGACGGGTGAAGATCTCGCCCGCGGCATCGACTACGCAGTGGCGCATGGCGCGCGGGTGATCGGCTTGCCGCTTGCCTCTAAAATGCGCCTGCCGACGATCGAGCCGGCACTCGAACGGGCGGTCCAGGCTGGCGTGCTCGTCGTCGCCGCCGCCGGCAATGATGGTGATCCCGAGCCGACCTGGCCGGCGCGTTATGCCGCCGATCCGCGATTCACGGGTTCGATCCTGGTGGCGGGAGCCAGTACAGCAGGGCGCGAGCTGGCGCGCTGGTCGAACAAGGCCGGGAGCACTGCGCACCGCTATCTGCTGGCGCCGGGCGAGCACGTGCTGGTCGACTGCGACAGCCGCTATTGCGGGGCCGTCTCGGGCACCTCCTACTCGGTCAGCTATGTTGCCGGGGCGGCTGCGCTATTGCTTGGCCGGCATCCTGCTCTCAGCGGAAGCGACGCCGCGGATCTGCTCCTCGCCGGAGCGAAGGATGCCCGACGACCGGCGCCAAGCAGCGGCCGTGGCTCGCTTGACGTGGCCCGCGCGGTCAGGCTCGCCGACAGGGCGACCGGTTGACCGCCCTCAGCGGGACCGAGCCTTGCCCCGCCATTGCAATATCAGCCGACCGTTCGCCGGGACGCGGAAGTCGATGCGTTGGTCAGACGTTCCGAGGGGCCGCAAACGATCTCCGTCCGCAGTCGATATCGTGAGATCAGGCATGCGCCGACGCGGCAGCCGGACGATCGAAAGGTCGGCAAAGCATGTCTCGCCGCCATCCAGCTGGATCGTGAGCACATTCTCTTCGGTTCGCTCGCTCGCCCGGATGAAGTGATTGCAGTAAAGCCGAAAGGGCGCACCCTCGACCTTGTGCTGCGAGCGGGTTGCGAAGACGAAGGCAGCTCCCGATCCATAGATCTCCTGCCCCACCTGCCCCGCCAGCTGCCCATCGGCATATAGGTCCTCCAGTGGAAAGGAGAGTTCGCGGTCGATATGCCCATTGCGATTTTCCGTAGCGAGCAGTTCCTTCGGAAGCGCATCGGGATAATAATACCAGGCCCGGGACAGCGCATATTTGCAATATTCGCTGACCAGCATCCGCGCCGCCGGTTCCAGGTCCGGCCCGCCGTCCCGCAGATAATATTCAAACGCCGTGAAGCTGTCGAAACACTCGTAGATCGCCATGTAAGGTGCGTCCTGCAGGCAGGTCGCGCCCATGAAGTTACTATAATGTTCTGCGGCGCCAATCTGCGATTCCCAGATCTCGCAATTATGGAAGAAGCTGGCGAGATAGACATAGCTCTGCTCGAGATATTCGGTCTTGTCGGTCACCCGCCAGAGCCGCACGCAGGCTGCAGCTCCCCAGGCCGTGAGATTGGCCTGGTAATTCAGGTTGAAGCGCATTCCGTCGGTCGCGTCGATCGCGGCGCGGGCCTCGCGCAGATAAAGATCGTCTCCGGTCAGTTGATGGCACTGCAGCATCACATAAGCGTAAATCCCGCCAACGTCGGTCTGACCGCGATCATCATTCGCCGTCGGCGTGATGACGGAGAAGTCCGTGACATTGTATTGGATCGGCCATTTATAGCGGAAATGATGAGCGGCTTCGATGCCAAAGCCGATCGACTTCAGCAGCAGCGCCCTCGCTGCCTCATCGCCATCAAGAGCAAGGCGACCGAGATTCAGCAGCGGATGGTAGAGATACCAACTGTCGACTGCGTCGGCGTCCTTGTCCTCGCCGACATTTGGCAGATACCGGCGCAGCGTCTTCAACTTGGGGTCATAGAAGCGGCCGAGGCCCCTCCGGAGGTCCGCTTCGAGCGGCACCGGCTCCCCGAGCCATTTCCCATAGTCGTAAAGTGCGGCGACGATCGACATCTGCACCATGATGTCGGGATATTCGCTGTCGGTGTAGGGATGAACGTAGAGATTGCCATAATGGGATATCGTCGCCTTCGGGGAGTTCATCAGATCGCCCACTGTCCGATCCGACCGGCTCACCCAGTCGCGATATTCGGGGCGGGGCAGGTCGAGCGCCATGTACGCCGAACCCAGCATCTGCACGAACTGGCGTGCCATCTCCCGTTCGTCGGTGGCGGGTCGCTCGCGGAACACCAGGATCGCGTCGGACAGTGTCGTGGTCTTTCCGGCCGGCAGCGGGTTGATCGGGGGCGTGCCGCTCTGCGGCGGTGAAGGCGTCAGATAGCCGAGTTCAGGCCACTCCCCGCCCACCGCGCCATCGGGCTTCGTGTCGGTCGCTCGATAATAGTCGTTCGAAGCGGTCAGGTTCTGGAAATACAGCAGCGTCCCGAAGCGCGGCTCATTCATATGAAGGTATATCATTCCGGAATTCAGACCGCGCTGCGCAGCCTCGACCGCACCCGACGCGCCCATCGGATCGTCGTTCGCATCCAGCGGATAAAGGTCACGCGGCAGGAACGGCACCAGCAGCGGCGCCACAGGGGTGAGTTCGACCGTCACCCGCAGGCGCTGGAGATCGGCCTCATGTGCGGAGAAGCATATGATATGCGTCCCCATCGGGCTGTCGACCTGAACCCTCGCGGCCTCACCTTCACGTACCGCCAGCAGTCGAGCCTGGCCACCCGGCACATAAGCCGCGCGCAACGCGATGCCACCGCGATCGGGACGACGGATGAGCGCCCACAACGAGTCCGCGCCTTGAGCGATCTCGATCTCCAGCTCGCCAATCGCAAAACGTTTCAGTCGCTTCATCGAGCGATCCCGAAGCTCGCTCTGGAGGGCGAGCACGTAGGAGCTCGCCCCGGCATGCCTGGGATCCATCGTCACCGTGTCGTTTTTTCCGTGCCTCATCGCGGCTGCACCACCTGATTACGCAGATTGGTCAGAACTTCCCGGGCATCGAAGGCGCGGGCATTGGCTGGCTTCGATCCTTTGCGTAGCAAGATTTCGGCCGTCGCCTCGTAACGGTCGACCGTCCGGACATCGATGCTCCGGTCCCAAAACGGGTCGCCCCAGAACGGCTCCCAGCTGCGCCAGCCGAAACCCCGGCCGTAATAGCGCCAGCTCGGCCCCCAATAGCCCCAGGCCCCGGGCCCGAAAGGCTGATCCACATAGGTGCGGCTGCGACGTTCGGTATTGCGGTCAGCCATCTCGAACCAGTCATAGCCGCGGGCGACGGTCAGTTCGGCCGCGCGATACAGCAGATAGGCCTCGACGGTTTCGCGGGTCGTCATGCTGTTGCCGACGAAGCTTACCCGATAGCGGTCCTGTTCGATGCGCTGATCGCTATAACCACCAGTCGTCGCGCTGCCGCGCTCGAGCGGCTGATAAGGCGTGGGCGTCGTGCAGCCGGTGAGCCCAAGGGTACAACCCGTTGCGAGCAGCGACAGCAGCGCCGTCTTTCCGATCGAGGTTGATGTCATCGACTTCTCCGTTCGTCTGCCTGGCCAGAGAAACGGAATGGACGAACCGTGGTTCCGGTCTGCGCGGAGACCAACTGATTAACTTATGATAGGATACCGCTGCAATATATTATCTTTTGATATACATCAATATCGGTGATTGATATTTTCGATCGATCTCAACATCGACGGCCGCTATTCAACCGGCGCATCAGCCTCCTTCTGATATGACATCCGAGCTATTCTATAACATAAGCTGTCATTTAAAATATTTATTTACTCTTTTCTTTGGAAACCACCACAGGCATGCGTGGTTATGACGTCTTCAGCTATCCCTGCGATGCGGAAGGTGATTTCATGTTCATGCACAACAAGCGACTGCAATATACCGTGCGGGTGTCCGAACCTAACCCCCGGCTGGCGGTCTGCCTGCTCGAGCAATTCGGGGGTGCTGACGGGGAATTGGCGGCCGCCATGCGGTATTTCACGCAAGGACTTGGCGAAGAGGATCCCGGTCGCAAGGACATGCTGCTCGACATCGCGACGGAAGAATTGAGCCATCTTGAGGTGATCGGATCAATTGTCGCAATGCTCAACAAGGGCGTCCGTGCCCAGTTGTCTGAAGCGACGATGGAAGAGATGGAGCTTTTCCGGATGGTCGGGGCGAACGGAACCAGCGCGAAGGAATCGATATTGTTCGGTGGCGGCCCGGCGCTGATCGACTCTGCCGGTACGCCGTGGAGCGCCAATTACATCGATTCACGCGCCGAGCCCACTGTGGACCTGCGTTCGAATATTGCCGCGGAATCCCGGGCCAAGATCGTCTACGAACGCCTCATCAACATCACCGACGATCCCGGCATCAAGGAGGCCTTGGGCTTTCTGATGACCCGTGAGGTCGCGCACCAGAAATCCTTCGAGAAGGCGCTCTATTCGATCGAGGACAACTTCCCGCCCGGCAAGCTGCCCGGCATCGAGGAATATGCCAATATCTATGTAAACACGTCGCAGGGCGAAGGTGACGCAACCGGTCCCTGGAATTCCGGGGACCAGTGGGATCGTATCGACGATCTCGAAAAAGTCATGCCGATCGACGGCGGGGACGGCACGGCGTCGGTTCAACTGGAGGCCGATCAGGCGGCGGCGCTGCAACAGTTGGCGGCGCGCGGCATGTCCGATCCATCGGGTGATCCCACCACCGGCGCGGATTTGGGGGCCGGCCCCGGCGCCGGCAGGACCAAGCCCGTCGATGTAGATCTGCGATAGGGAGAGCGAAATGGCGACCATGGTCGAAAGCAGTTCGCGAGACATATTCGTCGATGGCCTGCGCAATGCGCACGCGTTGGAACATCAGGCGCTTTCGCTGATGGACAGGCAGATTGAGCATCTCGCCAACTATGCAGATGTCGAACAACAGCTTCGCGTCCATCGCGGCGAGACGGAAGCGCAGATTGAGCGGCTCGAGCGGATATTGGACGAGCTTGGTGAAGATCCGTCGAAGCTGAAATATCTCGCAATGGCCTTCACGGGAAATCTTGCCGCTCTCGGCCATAGCCTGGCGTCGGACGAGATACTCAAGAACAGCTTCGCCAACTTCGCTTTCGAGAATTTCGAGATCGCCAGCTATTCGGCTCTGATCGTGATGGCGGAAGATGCTGGCTATCAGACCGCCCTGCCCGTTCTCCGTCAGACGCTGCGAGAGGAACAAGCCATGGCGGCCTGGATCGAGAAGACCCTGCCGATTGTAGTGCGTAAATATGTGTCGCTCGCAGCGGCTGGAGAAACTGCGAGCCATTGAGAATATGGATACCGGATCGATCATTTTGGCGGGCGCCACCGCCAGCCTGATCGCCGGTTTGGCGACGGTCGTCGGAGCTATTCCGCTCCTGGGGCTCCGACGGCCAACCGAGGAGCAGCAAAACCTGCTCCTCGGTTTCGCTGCAGGCGTGATGCTGGCCGCGTCCTTTTTCTCCCTGATCATCCCGGCCATCGAGGTGGCCAGGAATCAGGGCGCGGGGCGTATCGCCGCGTCCGGACAGGTTGTTGCGGCGGTGCTGCTGGGCGCGTTGGCGATCGCCGAACTGAACCGACGCCTTCCGCCGCTCGACCGGCTCGGCCTGGGCCCCCCGGGGATCGCCGCCAGCGCGTCGATCCGCAGAATCTGGTTGCTGGTGGCAGCGATAACGCTCCACAATTTTCCCGAAGGCATGGCGGTTGGCGTCAGCTTCGGCGGCGGCGATTTCGAGCAAGGACGAATGACCGCGCTTGGTATCGGGCTGCAGAACATGCCCGAGGGTCTGGCCATCGCAGTGGCGCTGATGACGGTCGGGTACAGCCGGCGGAAAGCGATCCTCGCGGCGCTCGCGTCCGGCCTGGTCGAGCCCGTCGCCGGCCTCATCGGTGTCAGCATCGTCACTGCGGCCCAGGCCTTTCTGCCGTGGGGTCTGGGCCTGGCGGCAGGGGCGATGATCTATGTCGTCGCGGCCGATATCATACCGGACGCACATGCCCGGATCGCTGGCGGCGGCCGGTTGGGATCGGGCCTCATGACGGGACTGGCCGCCATGATGTTCCTCGACACCATCTTCGGATGATTTTCAACGCCGCAGACGAGGGCGGAAAGATAGATCCAGTTGTACGAAAGGAGACGAGAAATGTCGGGAAAGAGCCCAATGCAGGCGAACGGAAGGAACGGTGATCGCGTTCACTCCGATGGCGTGAGTGAACGTCCGTCGGGACGGACGGCGGCCGGCGAGAGCGGTGGCGGCGCCTACCCCAATCCACACCGGGGCAAGAAACCCCATCATTCGCCCAGCGACTTCATGGGCCATGGCGGCCAGTCCGAGATCGGCTATCACGGCGCCGGCCAGCTTGGTGAACAGAAGGTCGACGAGCAGGAGGGCGCGCGCGAAGCCGCGACGCGGAAGGGATGAGCGCGCGCCCATATATCCAACGCCGTCCGCAAACAGATCGAAAAAAGCAGGGCCCATCGATGGCCGTGCTGATGGCATGGACGACCTTGGCCGCCATTGTCGCGGTGATCGCCGCGCTGGGCTTTCTGTCGGCCGGACCCGGCCCCATGCATCGGCACGAGATCATCGCCACCATCTTCGGCGTCGGACTTACCGTGCTGCTTGCGGGCGGGCTTTCCGCAGCGATGTACCGAAGCGCTGCAAGCGGCAGGGATGATCTCGTTGGTCGCGCTGGCTCCAATAGCCAGCGAACTCGTCCTGAAAGCCAGGCCGGCGATCCGTGAACCAACTCCGGCGGCAGGCGTGGTGTTGCATGGCATACGCGCCGCCGCCTTTTGTTTTGCAAACAAACCATCGGTCGAACGCATGATTATTCCTTATCCGGTGTCTTTGCAGCCCGACGGGGGCCCCTCGCCACAACGAAGCTCCAGGGCGAGGGCCGCCCCCTGCCCGGCGGAGTGGACGACGTGACCGCGCCGGTCATCCTGGCCTTCGGCGACAGCCTGATCGCCGGCTATGGCGTCGAGCCATCGCAAAGCTTCGCCGCCCAGCTGGAAGTTCAGATGCAGACCCACCAGGCCGGCATCCGCGTGATCAACGCCGGCGTTTCGGGAGACACCACCAGCGATGCTCTCGCCCGGCTGCCCCAGGTGTTGGAGCATCTCGCCGAGAGACCGGATCTGGCGATCGTTCAGCTTGGCGCGAATGATCTGCTGCGGAGAACCTCGCTCAAGACGATCAGGGCCAATCTCGATGCCATCATCGCCGAGCTGAAGCGGAATGGGATTCCGGTGCTGCTTGCGACCATCGAGGCGCCGGTCTTCTTCGGCGCTTTCGGCCGCGCATGCGCGGCGGTCTATCAGGACCTGTCGAACAAACATGCCATCCGGTGCGCCTCCTTCCTCCCAAGAGGCATGTTCGGAAGCCGGACATACTGCCTGCGCGATCGGCTCCATCCGAACGCACATGGTATTTCCACCATAGCAAAACGCTTCAGATTGGCGGTTATCGCTGCGCTGCCGGCGGCTGGGGAAGCTGAGGCAGAGCTTCAGCCCGGCGCGGCCTGCTGACCCTGCAAAACGGGGATCGCCGATCACACAGCTTGCCAAGCATGGGCTTGGCCGAGTCACGTCCGCTCCTGCTGCTCGCCGGTGGTGTTTGCGAACGATGTTCCGGCGGGCGGACGTGGAGAGGCAGCACGCTCCAGACTGATCGACACGACCTCACTCACGGTATCGAAACAATGAGGCGGTAAAGGTCCGTCAGGTCGACGGCTGGCGATCCCGATCATAGATGTCGGGTCTGAGAAGCAAGCCGCTGCCGCCAGGAAAGGCGGTAAGGTAGAGAATGTAGACGGGGACCGGATGCGGCAAATCGGCGCGCCATTCGGGCTTCGTCCCAGCTCGCGGCACATCTCCTCCGAACAGCCAGCGCGCCAGGCGTTCGGCATCTTCCACCCGGACGCAGCCTGAGCTCAATCGCCGATCGGCTTTCAAGAATGCGGCTTTGGCGGGCGTGTCATGAAGATAGATGCCGAGCCGGTTCGGTAGCATGAACTTCATCTTCCCCATCATATTCCGTTCGCCGGGGAGCTGCCGCATGCGCAAAGTCTGCGTGCCTGCGGCGACCGCGCTCCAATCGACATCAGCGGGATGGAGGCGGCGCGCACTGTCGTCCCATCCGGACAAGAGCTCGATCCGCTCCGCGTCCAGGACTGCCGGTCCCGCCTCGATGACACGTGCTGCGCGCTTCCTCGCCAGATCAGGCGGCAGGTTCCAATAGGGGTTGAGCACGGCGAAACGAATCTCGCCTGCCATGTCCGGCGTCTGCTCTTCGGGCTTGCCGATGATGATGCGCATCTGGTCGCGTATATGGCCGTCCTCGATCATGAGCAGGCGCGCGGCGGCGGTATCGACGATCAGGTAGCGGCCGCGCGACATGGCGGGAAGGTCACGCGTCCGCTGCATGTTCAAGATTATCAGGCGTTCGACATCACCTTCATCGCGCGCTTTCGTTCGCATATCCGATATCGCCAGCCTGCCACTGCGATAGTCTGCAAGCGCCTCGCGCAGCTGGCGGTATAAAGCGTTGGGCGGTGCAAGCGCGGCCAGTGCGTGCTCCAACGGCACTCCGCTCGCCACAGCACCCATTATCGCCTGGGGATCGGCCTCGCGCCTGGGCACGGCGTCGTCGACATAATAGATCGTGCCTTCCGGCGAGCGCATGCGGTCACGCAGATAAGCGACCAGCGCCTTGGTCAACGCCGCTTCGAGCCTAGCAGGCCCGCCCACATCGGACACCAGCTCGTCGCTCGGATAGTCCGCGGGGTTCAGTCCCTCGGCGCCCGCCAAAGCGAAGGTTGCCAGCAACGCCTTGCCCGCAGGGGTCACTCCACGCTCACCCACCCAAAGCGGGGCAAATCCGCGACGGGCGTAAAAGGCGAGAATCGGCTGCGGCAGCCCCTCGTCGGTAAGCCCGGTCTCGATCTGGCGTCGGAGGTCGTCTCGCTGCTCGCTGAGACTGGCACGGTGCGTTGGTGACGAACATCCGGGTGACACCGCGACGGCCAGCATCAAACCGGCGGTGAAGCACAATGACTTCACCGCCGATCGACGTGGGAGCTGAATTGCTTGAGTGCGCACCGCTGATAGTGTGTCAGCCGCGTTCGCCCGCCTGCTGATAGCTACCCGCACCCGAGGTGCCGCCCGAGCCGGAACCGGTGCTGTTTGCGCCATATGATCCGCTGCCCGACGCGCCGTAGCCGGCGCCCGAGGCTGTGCCCGAACCGGTCGTACCCGAACCGGCCGTGCCCATGCTTCCGGCTCCAGTGGAACCGGTGCCCGACGTTCCATAGCCGGAACCTGATGCCGTGCCCGAACCGGTCGTCCCCGTGCTGCCGGTTCCGCTGCCCGACGTACTGGAACCGGACCCCGTGGCCATGCCCGAACCCGTCGTGCCGGGGGTGCCGACTCCGCTGGAACCGCTGCCCGAGGCGCCATAACCGCCCGCACCGGGCGAGCCCATCGCGCTGTCTCCAGTGCCGGTCGACGACCCGGTGGGCGAAGTGCCGCTGCCCATCGTTCCGGAGGTGCCTCCGCTACCGACAGAGCCCGTGCTACCCGATGAAGTCGATCCTGCGCTTTGGGCATAGGCCATGGCGGCCACGCCCATCAAAACAGCAGCGCCTGCCGTTGTGATTACTTTAAACATATGTTATTCTCCAATGACTTAGGAGGGACGCTCATAACGAGCGCTCTGCCTCAACGTTCCTTCCATGGCGGCAAAACAGCAATTTGATCGCCGTTACAGGAGCTCGTCCGGTTGCTCGCCATTCGGTTGGCAACGCTCTCTATCAGCGGCCATGGCCGCCTTGCTCACCGGCAGCCGCCGGTCCGTTGGATTATGCGCACGAACTTAGCTCTGATCGCTCTCCTCCTCTTCCCCCTCCTTCTGTCTTCAACCCCTGGCCAGGCTACCGCGCCGCTCGTTGCCGTAATCGACAGCGGCGTCGCGCGAACTGCTGAACTCCGGGATCTGGTGGTCGCCGAATATGATGTGGCGGGGCCGGTCGCGAGGGCGCCGTTCCGACCCCGCTATGACCATGGCACCATGGTCGCCACCATCCTCGCACATGAATTACGGCGCAATGTCAGGATCGTGTCGCTGCGCGTCGACGATCCCTCCGGATGTCCAGCCGGCAAGAATCCTCCATGCCAACCTTCGCCGCACCCGATCGCAGCGGCGATCCGGCAAGCTACGGCGTTGCGGGTCGATGCCATCAATATTTCGCTGGCGCTGGCTGACGATGATGAAATCGTCGCGGCGATAAGCGCAGCGGCCGGCAACGGCATCCCGGTGATCCTGGCCGCCGGAAACGACGGACACAGCGCACCCGGCAACCTGCGGATGGCGCGCGCGGGATATCCTACGACGGTGCTGGTGGGAGCTCTGGACAGCGCGGGCAATCCTTGGCCGATGACCAACAGGCCCGACAGCCAGGCGGGACTGCATTACCATTATGTCTGGCGCCGCGGCGTCGACGTGCCGACCAGCCTGGCGAATGGAGGGCAGGTGGTGGGAACCGGCACGTCATTCGCGGCGCCGATCGAGACGGCGCGGCTTCTGCAAGCCGGGATCGCCAGGGTCACGACAGCGGCCCGCTGACCTCATCAAGACGCGATATTCGCATCGCCCAAAATGGGCTAGCGCTGGTCACGGTCATCCGGCTTCGGCAGATCGGCTCCGGATGCGCCAAGAGGTGGGCTCTGGTCGGGCCTCCCCTTCGACTGGTCCTGCGCATCCTTGAGCATCTTCCCAGGATCAGGTGACGTGTCGCGCGAGACCAAGCCTGGGCGCCAATCGCGATCGACCCCGTCGATGTCGGAGTTAGGGGTTGCGGGGGGAGGCTTGGCCATTGTTCGACTCCGGCAAATACAAGGATCACCGATCCTCGATCTCGCGCCTGCTCGCCTTCGCCTATGTCGGCCATCGCGTTCGAACGTGGCATTAGCACGCCGGACGCTTCGGCAGGCACGAGGCCTGCCTGCCTCATGATCAACTGAGCACCAGCCTGACTTGCGTCGGCCAGCCATCGCTCGCGCTGCCCCTGACCTATGTGAATGACGCTCCCAGGCTCGCTGCCTACCTCGCAGCCAAGGAGGACAGCCCTGATGCCCGTTCGAAATTCTAGCCCGCCTGGCCACTTCAACGGGCTCGGGCATTGACGAAAAGCGATGCGCCAGAGCATGCGGGACCACCGCCGAGGGAAGAGCTGTTCGAGGCGATCATCTCCAGCACGACCGATTTTGCCATCTTCACGACCGATGTTCACGGAATCGCGACCAGCTGGAATATCGGCGCCGAGCGCCTCTTCGGCTTTAACGAGCAGGATATGATCGGAGGCTCCGCTGACCGGATCTTCACGCCTGAAGATCGTGACGCCGGCGCTCCTGATCTGGAGCGGCACCAGGCGCGCACCACCGGCAGCGCGCTCGACGAACGCTGGCACCAGCGCAAAGACGGATCGCAATTCTGGGCGTCCGGATTGCTGATGCCGCTAGAGGCCGCGGCAGAGGGTTTTGTGAAGATCACGCGCGACCGTACCGAGCAACATTACGCGGAGGCGCGGATCCGCGAAAGCGAAGAGCGCTTCCGGCTGCTCGCCACGAGCATACCGCAACTCGTGTTCAGGACTCTCCCGGATGGCCTCCGCATGGGGCAGCCCGCAATGGATCGAGTTCACCGGCCTGAGCCTTGAAGACAGCCTGCGGTTCGGCTGGCTCAATGCGGTCCATCCGGACGACCGGGACCTAACGCAGGGCGCTTGGGAGGCAGCACGGGCGAGCAGGGAATATTATGTCGAACACCGGATATACCGTCAGGCCGACGGGGAATATCGCTGGCACCAGACGCGCGCGCGGCCGTTGGAGGGAGCGGTCTTCGGCGCTGACGAATGGGTCGGGACGATGACCGACATTCACGAACTGCGGGGACTGAAGGACCGGCAGGATGTGCTGATGGCGGAGCTGCAGCATCGGACCCGAAACCTGCTGGCGGTAGTGCAGTCGATCGTCAGCCAGACCGTCCAATCAAGCACCTCCCTCGAAACCTTCGCACCCGAGTTCGAGAGCAGACTCGGGGCGCTTGGTCGGGTGCAAAGCCTGCTTGCCCGCGTCGATCATAACGACGTCGACCTCCATACGCTCATCGCCGCCGAACTCGCTGCCCACAGCGACGGGAATTCCCCGAGCAGCAAGGTCCAGATAGACGGCCCGCCGGTCGCTCTGCCCGCCACGTCTGCTCAGGCGCTCGGTCTCGCTCTTCATGAATTGGCCACGAACGCGGTTAAATACGGCGCGCTGGCACAGGCGCCGGCGAAGCTGGACATCCACTGGCGGATCCAGCCGGGACCGGCAAAGCCGGTAGTAGAACTCGAATGGCGCGAGAGCGGCGTAACGATGCCCGCGCCCAGTACGGCCAGACGCAAAGGCTATGGCAGCGAGTTGATCGAACGAGCGCTGCCCTATCAACTGAGGGCGAAGACCAGGCTGATATTCGAGCCGGACGGTGTGTGTTGTTCGATCGCTGTGCCAATCTCGATCGCATCTATGGGGGCGGAAAATGCCTGACCCAGTCCGCATTCTTGAAGGAAGGTGCCTGCTCGTCGTCGAAGACGAGTACATGATCGCGGCCGATATCGCCTCGTTCCTGGAAGGTCAGGGCGCGGCAGTAATCGGACCTGCGGGAACCGTGGACGAAGCGCTGGAGCTGATAGAACAACATGGCAGTCAGCTGAGTGCCGCCGTGCTTGACGTAAACCTGCACGGCGAACGAGTGTTTCCCGCTGCCGACGCCCTCTCACTCCATAGCATTCCCTATATTTTCACCACGGGCTATGATGCGTTGGCCCTTCCCGCCCGATACGCGGATATCCCCCGCTGCGAGAAGCCGATTAGCGGATCCGTTTGGCCCAAACCTTGTCAGCCCAGTTGTGCCGGGCCAGTTGATCGCATCGCGCATGTTGTAGGTCGGCATTATCGGGAGCTGCCTCGGTCGGACCAAAGGCATCCGAGACGCCGCTCAGCGCGTGACTGGGTCCCGCGGTTCGACCTGGCTGTTGTCGGGCGCGGCGCCTGGTGTCGAACTTATCGGCGTCTGATCGACCGGTTCAACCATATTGGCGTCGTTGTTCTTGCTTTCGCTACTGTTAGGACCGGCCATGTCCTGGCGCATGTTGCAACTGGTGACCGCAAGCCCGGCCAGCAGCAACGCCGCCGTCCGGTGCATCATGGAAGTTCTCCGTCGCTGACCGACAGAGCCGCTTCCTCGTCGCCATCGAGTTGCCGGTCGATCTCCTCGGCGATCAGGTCCATCTGCTCGAAACTGGCGATCAATTCGACTGTGCTGCCGTCCTCGGTGTTAAAGTGAATCAGATAGTCGTTGTCACGCTTGGCGATCTCGAATCCGGTCAACTGCGGCATGATCGTTCCTTTCTTCGCCGTGGCTCGTACCGACCTACGCTCACGGTCCAGCCTTAACGGTTGAAAGAACCGGCGGTTCATCAGCGCGGCCCGAACAAGACTAAAAAAACAATATATTATCATAGGTTACAAGTTGGATTTCACATGGACCCAGCCGCCCGGTCGGTGGTTGTGCGGAGAACTTCCATCGGCCCGACAGCGGGGTGATACGTGACCGTTCGATCCCGCGAACCGCTCAAAGCCGACACCCACCCAGGTGCGGCGCAGCCGTCCGGCATGATGAAGCTGCTTGGCAATGGCATCGTCACCGGCGCTGCCGATGACGATCCGTCGGCCATCGGCACCTATGCCAGCGCCGGTGCAAAATTCGGTCTTGGCTTCCTCTGGATTGCTCCGCTGCTGCTGCAGATGATGTATGTGGTGGTCTACCTCTCGGCCAAGATCGGGCAGGTCTACGGCAAGGGTCTGTTCGCCTGCATCCGCGATCGATTTCCAGGATGGGTGCTGGCGCCGATGGTCATTCTCGCCGTCACCGGCAACATCATCGAGGCTGCGGCCGATCTGGGCGGGATAGGCGCCGCGCTCAACCTGCTCGTCCCGCTGCCGATCCCGGTGCTCGTTGTGGCGACGGCGGCCATCATCTTCGGCATCCAGTATCTGGGCTCCTATTCACTGATCCGCCGGCTGTTCCGGTGGCTGGCGCTGACCCTGTTCGCCTATGTTGCCGCGGCCCTCATGGCGCGGCCAGATCCGATCGAGGTGCTGCGCCCGACGTTCCTGCCGCGCATCCAGTGGAACGCCGAATTTCTCTCGCTCGTGGTGGCGTGCATAGGAACGTCGCTGTCGGCCTATGTCTACACATGGCAATCGAATCAGGAGGTCGAGGAGCAGATCGCCGTCGGGCGTCGCCGGCTCTGGCAGCGCAAGGGCGCAACGCGGCAGGAAATGAAGCAGACCAGCCGTGACGTGCTGATCGGCATGATCTTCTCGAACGTCATCCTCTATTTCATCATCCTGGCCACCGGGATCACCTTGCATCCCGCGGGGCGCACGGAGATCGAGACCGCCGCCGACGCCGCCGCGGCTTTGGCTCCCCTCGCGGGAGACGGGGCTACCTATCTGTTCGCCGCGGGCGTCATCGGCGTCGGCTTCCTGGCGGTTCCGGTAATGACCACCGGCGCCGCCTACGACGTGGTCCAGGGGCTTGGCCGGGAGGGCAGCCTCCACGACGAACCTTATGCAAACCATTTGTTCTACGGCATCATCGCCGTCGTGACCGTCGTCGCCGTCGGCATGAACTTCCTCGGTTTCAATCCGATGCGTGCGCTGATCTGGTCGGGCATCGTCCAGGGCTTCTCGGTCCCTCCGCTACTGTTGCTGATGATGTTGCTCACCAACAGCCGTGCAGTCGTTGGGGCGCGCACCAACGGCCGCTGGACCAACCTGCTCGGTTGGCTGACCACCGGGGTAACCTTTCTCTGTACGATGACGCTGGTGATCAGCTGGTTCCTCTGATCGCCGGCGCTCCGCCGCCCGGTCGACGTGGCGATGCGACGAACCGAAGACAGGCATGTCCCAGGTGAATGCGCTGCGGCCTGGCCGGTATCAGGATCGGCGCGACCATTCCTCGGAGACAAGCAGATGGCCAAGCTGAGTGCGATCAAGAAAAACGAGAAGCGCCGCAAGCTCGTGGCGAAATATGCCGGCAAATATGCGCGCCTGAAGGCGATCGCCAACGACGAAGGCAGGGACGACACAGAACGGCTGGTCGCACGGCTAAAAATGGCGGAAATTCCCCGTAACGGCAATCCGACGCGCGTTCGTAACCGCTGTGCCATCACTGGCCGGCCGCGCGCCTATTACCGCAAATTCGGACTCGCCCGCATCATGCTGCGCGACCTTGCGGTGCGTGGGCAGATTCCGGGCGTACGCAAGTCGAGCTGGTAACCGGGTAGCCGTCGTGCCGAAAACATCACGATGGGACCCTGGCGCCCCCTTGCCCCGGCGCAGCCCGATCTCGGGATCTCCGCAGCCGGGCCCGAACGAACGGAATTGCGCTCGGTTCGCTGCCGGCGGCGATCGAGGAGTCAGGCCGATGCGCGGCTATTGCGACAATATCGAAAAGCTCACTGTCGAGAACGACGCCTTCCGTCGAGTGCTCTATACCGGCCAGCATCTCCAGCTCGTTCTGATGACGCTGCAGCCCGGCGAGGAAATCGGCGAGGAAGTCCATGACGATCGCGATCAGTTCTTCCGGATCGAAGAAGGCTCGGGCGAAGTGCGAATCGACGGCGTCGCCAATCCGGTCAAGGACGACTTCGCCGTCATCGTGCCGGCCGGCGCGCGGCACAATGTCGTGAACAGCGGCGATGCTCCGCTGCGCTT
Source organism: Sphingomonas sp. SRS2 (assembly GCF_000971055.1). GTDB lineage: Bacteria > Pseudomonadota > Alphaproteobacteria > Sphingomonadales > Sphingomonadaceae > Rhizorhabdus. Next base: position 14,033 of record NZ_LARW01000113.1, on the reverse strand, counting down.
CTATACGCTCTACGGCCCGCCGGAGCATCGCGACGGCGTCGTGCAAATCGACAAGGCGCAGGCCCAGGCCGAACATGATACCGACCACTGGGACGGCCGAACCACCGAATGATCCGGCCGGGTCTGACGGACGTCAGACCACCGAAGCGCGCAACGTCTCTGGTTCCGGGGTGCAGTCGCGGCCGCCGACCAGCTCCTCGGCGAACCAGGCGCAGGTCGCGGCTAGCCCCACTTCGAGCGAAACGCGCGGGCGCCAGTCGAGCTGTGCCTCCGCCCGGCTGATGTCGGGCCTGCGGCGGCGCGGATCATCGATTGGAAGTGGCTTGTAGACGACCTTGGCATCAGTCCCCGTCATGGCGAGCACATGACCGAGCAGATCGTTCACGGTGATCTCGACGGGATTGCCCAGATTGACGGGCTCGTTTCGCTCGGGATCGCTTTCCATCAGCGCTATCAGCCCCGCGACCAGATCGGACACGTAACAGAAGCTGCGCGTCTGGGTGCCGTCGCCATAGATCGTGATGTTCTTGCCCGATAATGCCTGACAGATGAGGTTCGACACAACGCGTCCGTCATCCGGATGCATCTGCGGACCATAGGTGTTGAAGATCCGCGCCACGCGGACCTCGGCGCGGCCCATGCGAGCGAAGTCGAACGCCATGGCTTCGGCGGCCCGCTTGCCCTCGTCGTAGCAGGCGCGCGGGCCGGTGCAGTTGACCCAGCCCCGATAATCCTCGCGCTGCGGATGCGCCTCCGGGTCGCCATAGACCTCGCTGGTCGAGCTGAGCAGAAAGCGCGCACCGGCGCGCTCGGCCAGGCGCAGCAGGTGATCGGTGCCGACGACGTTGGTCAGCATCGTATGCTCCGGATCCGCCTGATATTGCGGCGGTGACGCGGCGCAGGCGAGATTGTAGATGCGGTCGATGCGGCTGGTCTTCTCAAGGATATCGAGCGGCAGCGGATTCACGATATCCGCCTCGACGAAGCTGAACTCCGCATAGCGTTCCAGCCGACGTAGGTTGACCGGCCGCGAGGTTTGCAGATTGTCGAGGCAGATGACGGTCGCGCCGCGGTCGAGCAGCGCCTGGCACAGATGTGAACCGATAAATCCCGCTCCGCCGGCGACAAGGGTGATGGGTCCGGATCGGTCGGTCATACGCCACTCCTCAACGTTTCTTTTCGATTGCGGTTCTGCACGAAGGGCACCGCGCCGACGGCAAGCGCCGCTTCGGCGAAGTAGCTCTCCAGCTCGGCCGCGCGGTGACTCGATGTATGCGCTCTAAGCACGCGCGCGCGGCCCGCCCGGCCAAGCGCGAGGTGCTCCCGGGCCAGTTCCCGGATCACCCGATCGCTGCGCTCGGCGAGGATGATCTCGTGGTCCGGGTCGAACAGGCTTCCTATTCCCGGCCACACATCGGAGATGATCGGCGTGGCGGTCGCCGCCGCTTCGAACAGCCTCACCGATGGAGACCAACCGGCCTTGATCATATCCGCGCGGGTGACGTTCAGGGTGAAGCGTGAGGCGTTATAGAAGGCCGCATGCTCGGCGGGGGGCACATGATCGATCCGCTCGACATTGGCCGGCCAGTCGATGTCTTCCGGATATTTTGGCCCCGCAACCACGAAGCGCATCGACGGCAGGGCGCGGGCCGGCTCGATCAGAAGATGCTCGAGGGTCGGCTGCCGATCCGGACTATAGGTGCCGAGATAGGACAGGTCCCAGCGCTTGGCTATATCCAGAACGCGATAGAGGTCGGGATCTACCGAACAATAGAGCGCGCGTGCGGCAGGCGAGCCATAGCGGGTCTCGATCAGGTCGAGCGTCGGCCCGCCGGTAAAGGACAGATAGATATCATAGGCGCGGATCAGGTCGGGCGTCAGATAATCATGCTCGCCCCTCTCCAGCTTGGCGAGCGTGAGCGGGGTGTCGATATCATAGAAGGCGGTGACGTGCTCGGCGACATCCAGAACGAAACGGCCGACCTGTACGCCATCGGGAACATAGGAGCCGACGATCACCGCATCCGCCGCCGCGATCTCCGCGCTCCAGCGGCGCAGATCGTTGAGGTCCGAATAAAAGGCCAGCCTGCAATAACCGGGGTCTGGCAGGTCGCGATGCTCGGCATACCAGGGAACGTCACGCTCCAGGAACAGGACGTCATGCCCGCGCGCGGCGAAGGCGGATAGCAGCGCCCGATAGGTCGTCGCGTGGCCGTTCCCCCAGGATGAAGACAGGCTGAGCCCGAGCACCACGAGACGCATCGGGGCGCTCATGCCGCCACCCGCTGGTGCGCACGCCGTTCGCGAAACGCCTGATCGACGACCGCGCCGCGCAGCTCATAGGTATGTTCGGTCAGCACCCTGGCGAGTGCGGCGCCACCGATCGTGCGAGCGCGTTCCGCGGTAAGCCCGTCGAGCAGTTCGGCGACGTCCTGCCCGTCGCGCGCGACGAGCACTTCTTCGTCGGGCCGCAGGAACATCTCGATGCCTTCCCACGCGTCGGTGATCAGGCAGGCGCCCGCGCCGGCGGCCTCGAACACGCGTGTCGCGGGCGAGAAACCTACCGCCGCCATGCTGTCGCGAGCAACGTTGAGAACGGCCAGCGGCGTGCAATTGAACGCATTATGCTCGGCCGTATAGACATGCCCGCGATGACGCACGTTCGCTGGCAGCGAACCGCTCTCCCAACCATTGCCCCCAATCAGGAAGCCACGGTCCGGCAGCAGTCGGGCCGGTGTCGTGAAGAACTCCTCGACCCTCGCCTCCCGGTCGGGAAGCCGGTTGCCGAGGAAGGCGAGATCGCAGGCGAAGCGCGAGTCGGGCGCGACCGGAAAGTGAGTCTCGGGATCGAGCGCATTATAGATCGGCAGGCAGATATCGGCGCCGAAGCCGCGATAGGCGTCGACCACCGGCGGCCCGCCGCCATAGGTCAGCACCATATCGAGCGACGGCAGCGCCCGCAGCACGGGATGCCCGGCATCGGCGCGCATCTCATCCAGCGTGGCGGCGGCATCGACATCCCAGAATATCCGCAGTGCATCGGGCCGGCTGCGCGCGACGATGCCGTCGAGCAGTTCCGCATCGAACACCCCTACCCCGTTCGCCTTGATGACGATGTCCGCATCGCCGGCTTCGGCGAGGACGCTGTTCAAGCCGTTCGTCGTCGCCGGATAGACGACCGAGCGTATCCATTCAGGGGGATCGATGTCGCGATGCTGTTGCCGATCGAAGGCATCGGGCTCGTAGAAGCTGATATCGTATCCGCGGTCCGCCAGCGCCTTGAGGATACCCCGATAATATGTCGCTGCGCCATTCCAGTAGGACGAAAGCAGGCTCGATCCGTAAAAGGCGATCTTCATCCGACGCTCCTCGCTGCCGTTGGCTCCGAAAGCTCCGCGACGATCGCGAGCAGTTCGTCGACCCGGTGCGCGCAGCTATGCCGCGTCCGGATCGTCTCGAGGCCGTGCTCGACCAGCGATCGGCGCAAATCCGGATCGCCGGTGATCGCCCGGAGATGCGCGGTCATCTCATCGCCGTCGTTTGCGACGAGATAGTCGGTCCCCGGCCGGAACAGTCCTTCCGCATCATCCCACGGCGCCGACGCGAGCGGGATGCCGCAGGCGAGCGCCTCGAACACGCGGATCGTGGGAATGCCGGGCAGCCGCGTCGCATAATAACGCCGGGGAACATGGACGGTCGCCAGGTGGCGCGCGAACAGCGCGGGCGCCGAAGCATTGGCAACCCAGCCATGATAGCGGGCGCCGTGTCGCTTGAGCGTCTTCAGCGCCGAAGCCGGATAGCGGACACCATAGATGTCGAGCGGCAATGCCGCCGCCTGCGCCGGCCCGAACAAATAGGTCGCAAGCTCCGTCGAGCGTTCGTCGTCGCCCCAATTCCCGATCCAGACGAGCCCCGTTCGCTCGCCCTCCATGCGAGGCGGTTGAAACACACGGGTATCGGCCGCCTCGTGCCAGGTCCACACGCGACCGCCCCACCCCCAGTCACGATAGACTTGGGACAGCGTCTCACCAAAGGCGAGCACACCGTCATAACCCGAAAGGTCGAAGGTCTTGATCGCCTGTGGATCGCTGACCGCGCGATGATGGGTGTCGTGGAACAACAGGGTGAAATGGCCGCCGTGCTTGCGCGCTTCGCCGATCTCCGCGACCAGCTTGGGATCATTCCATTCATGGACGATGACAAGGTCAGCGCCCTCCAGCAGCGAATCGACGGGCGCGCCGGCCGCGTAACTGCGAGTACGCAATTCCGGATAGGCGGCGATGAACGGCTCAAGCCCCGCCTTCCCGTTGTCGGCGAGCAGATTAGCGAGACTCCAGTTGCCCTTCTGTTCGAGAGCGATCGTCTTGTGCCCACGCTCCTGCAACTCGCATAATATGCCGCGCAGGAAATGCGCGTTGCCGTGGTTCCAACACGACAACAGCGAATGGGTGAAATAGGTGACCTTCATGCAGCGGCCCTTCCGGCGGGGGCGAATGCCTCAGCCTGGCCGAGCAGCGATTGATAGGCCTTCAACACGCCACGGACCATGTTCTCGACCGAGAAGCACCGCGCACGCTCGCGGCTCTCGCGACCACAGGCCAGCCGCAGCGCGAAGTTTCCGATCAATCGCTCGATAGCGTCAGCAAAACCGCGATCGTCGCGGGGGTCGACGAAGGTGGCGCTACCGTCCCATAATTCTCGAAACGTCGGCATGTCCGCCAGCACCAGCGCGCAACCGGCGGCGGCGGCCTCAAGCACGGCGAGACCGAAGGGTTCGTAAATGGCGGCCGAAGCGAAAACCGGCTGCGCCGCCAGCAGGCGCGTCAGTTCGGTCTCCCCTATCTGACCCAGACAGGCGAGATTGGCGAAGTCCATCTGATCGCCTTGCGGGCTTTTGCAGGCGCCGGCCGCCTTGAATGGAATGGCTAGCCGAGCGGCGGCGCGATCGAGTGTGACGACATTCTTCCCACTGTCCCACAGTCGTCCCGCAGTGAAGGCGAAGTCGTGGATCGCCCCTCGTTCGTGGGTCAGCGGCGTACGACCATTGGGTATGACATGGGGCGGCTGGACGAGTTGGTGGTGTCGCTGGGTCGCTCTCGCAAAGGCCTTTGAGGGGGTGACGACGAGACCCGCGCGATGCAGCCCCTGTGCATGTAGCCTGTCACGCCAGGCGAAGTCGGCCGGCAATCCGTCCACACCCGCGGCATCCCACCAGGTGCCGAGGCAACTATGCGCTACCGCGAGCACCGGCATGGTGAAATCCGCCTCGGCAGCGAGCGCGGGCATGTTGAGATGGACGAGATCGGCATTCCGCGCACGCGCCAGATCGCTGATCAGCTGCCCGGATCTGCGCACGGCGGCGGCATCAGCCGCCATCCAGTCGAGATCGGCGCCGGTATCGATCAGTTCAACGCCGTCGATGGCCGATACAACCGCAATCTGCTCCTGATTCGGCGAAGGGCCCAGCAGCGCCAGATCGACATCCAGACCAACGCTGGTCAGGCCTCGCGCAAGGTCCGTGGCATAGGACCAGACGCCGCCGACCGCATCGGCGGTCATCAGGACGCGGAAGGTTTTCACAGCGCGCTGGCCGCCGCACGCACAGGCATCGCGCCCGGCCAGGCGATCATCCTTTCGGCCGCGAGCCAGCGGGCGAGACGCTCGACGCCCGTCTTCCAGCCGACATTGGGCGCGACGCCGAGCTCGGCCTGCAGCATGAGCGTATCGGCGACGAAATAGCGCTGATCGCCAGCACGCCAATCGGCAAACTCGACCGCGATCTCCCGCCCCAGCAGATTGCCGACATGATCGAGAAGACGCCGCAGGCTGACGGCGTTGGCCGGACCGCCTCCGAGATTATAAGCGCGGCCGCGAATGTCATCGATATGGCTCCAGGCTGCGAGATAGGCGGTGACCGCATCGGAAACCTCGAGGATGTCACGCACCTGATGACCGTCGCCATACAGGGTGATCGGTTCGCCCTGCAGCGCCCGGATCAGGAAATGGGCGACCCAGCCCTGATCCTCAGTGCCCATTTGGCGCGGACCGTAGATACAGCTCATGCGCAGCACGGCGGCGCGCAGGCCGAAGCTGCGCGCGTAATCGAGCACATACTGGTCGGCGGCGCCCTTGGAGCAACCATAGGGCGTATGGAAATCGAGCGGCTGATCCTCGCTGATCCCGTGCCGCCGCGCGAAATCATCCTGAGGATGATAGCCGTCGTCATCCAGGGAGAGATGCACCCCGCGCAGATCGCCATATACCTTGTTGGTCGAAGCGAAGATGAGCGGGGTTTCCGGTGCCTCGTTGCGGATCGCATCGAGCAGATTGAGCGTCCCGCGCATATTGATCTCGAAATCCTCGCGGGGATCCACGAGGCTGGTCGTGACCGCGACCTGTGCCGCCATGTGGAATATTGCCTTCGCGTCGATAACCGCATCGCGCAGCCGGTCCTCATCCCGAATATCGGCGATGAGGACGGCGATCCTGCCCGGGTGCCGCTTCTGGAGCCAGGACAGGTTGGTTTCCACGCCAGCACGAGCCAGCGCATCGTAGATCACGACGTCATGGCCGCTACTCGCCAGCCGATCGGCGATATTCGATCCGATGAAACCGGCGCCACCGGTGATCAACACCGGGCGCGGATCGAGGCGGCGATCAGGCGCGTTCATGCCACCAGCCCCCGCGCTTCGAGCTCCGCGCGCGCATGCTCGACACGATCGACCGCGCTCTGCTCGGCAACCCATTCGGCGAGTTCGGCGAGACCGTCGCCAAAATTCCGGCGCGCTTCGAAACCAAGATGTTCGGCGGCAAGCGTGGTGTCGCAGAAGCAATGGCGGATATCGCCGATCCGCGCCTTGCCGACGACCTCGGGCGCGATATGGTTCTTGCCCATCGCACGCGCCAGCTCGGTAGCGACTTCGGTCACCGACCGGTCATGACCCGAGCCGATGTTGAAAGTCCCGCCGGCTGCCTGGGGCAGGAACAGCGCGTCGGCAAACGCCCGGGCCACGTCATCGACGTGAACGAAATCGCGTCGTTGACCACCGTCTTCGAATATCATCGGCTGCTGGCCGTTGAGCAGGCGGGACGCGAAGATCGCCAGTACACCAGTATAGGGATTGGAAAGCGCCTGGCCCGGCCCATAGACGTTGAACAGCCGAAGGCAGACGCCTTCGATCCCGTACGGTTTGCTCATGATATGCGTGGTGCGCTCCTGCACATACTTGTTCAGCGCATAGATCGAGGCGAGTTGAGGGCGCTTCCATTCGGGCGTCGCCAGCGGCGCCAGCGGCCGGCCTTGCACATCGAGGGGTTCCCAATTCTGCTGACCGTCGCGCAGCGTCCGCCGCTCCGCATCTTCGACCAGCGCGCCGTCGGCGTCGCGGTACAGCCCTTCGCCATAGATGCTCATCGATGAAGCCGTGACGACGCGGCGGACGGGATTATCGATCAATCGCTCGAACAGTACGGCTGTGCCGACATCGTTGGCGGAGGTGTAGCGCTCCACCTCATACATCGACTGACCTACCCCGACCTCGGCGGCCAGGTGAACGACGCTATCGGCCCCGTCCAGCACGCGGGCCATCAGATCGCCATCGCGGACGTCGCCGCGAATGAACTCTACATCGGCTGGCAGGGCGTGTCGGGGGTCGACGCCGTGAACCTGATCGATCAGGCTGTCCACCACGCGGACGGCGTGTCCGCGGGCAAGCAATTCCCGTGTCACGGATCGGCCGATGAAGCCCGCGCCGCCAGTGATGAGGATGGTTTCCAACACGCGCTCCTTCGTCATAACTATTAATTAAAGATGCGTTATGTCTAATTTATGTTAGTAAAGATTAGGAACTATTCTATGTTAAACGGGTTTTATATCATATATTAGCGAACTGTCGCCACTTCTCAGGCTAAATGATGAATATATAGACGAGCTTCTTCATCATCTTGTTCCGATTAGTAAAATCAATTCATCGTTATTAATGTACAGTTCATCGACCGATCGAGATTTATCTGCAACTTAGGCGCCGATTGTGCTTTGAGCTTCTATGTTGATGAACCCGCAATGATCCGATGAATCAGACATTCTTCCTTGCCCGTCACGGAAAGCATGGCGATTTGGGGCAAAGACTCTCGGGTCGCTCCCCGATGGCGCTTTGCCCATCCGGGCGCGATCAGGCAGCCGCCCTGGGCAGGCTTTGCCATAGGCGCGGCGTCAGCGCTGTTCATAGCAGCCCATGCCCCCGGGCACGCGAGACGGCGGATATCGTCGCGACCTTAATAGGCCTCGAAACCCGGATCGCCGACGCGCTGGACGAGATTGATTTCGGTTATTGGGCAGGACGCCGTTTCGATGAGCTCGCCGACGATCCGCTATGGCAGGACTGGAATGCACGGCGATCGGCAGCAGCCACCCCCGGCGGCGAGACTATGGCTCACGCCGCCGCTCGGATCACATCCTATCTCGATGCGCTGGCCGCTTCCGGGGCAAGCCACGTGCTGCTCGTCAGTCACGCCGATATCATCAAAGGTGCGGTCGCCCATTATCTCGGCCTCTCGCTCGATAGCCTTCAGCGTTTCGCGATCGATCCCGCTTCGCTGACGACGCTCGCGTTCGATGCGGAGAGCGTCCAGTTGCTGGGCCTCAACGAGACCGTCCAATGAACCGGCCTATGTCTCCCACGGAGTTGCGCGAGAACATCGCCGCGCTCGGCCCGTGGTTTCACAATATCGATGTGCGCGGCATATGGACCGCCCCCGATCATTTCCTCGGCGATTATCCGGGCGATAAGTTCCGGCGCTTTGCCACCGCCCTGCCTGACGATCTGCACGGCAAGACCGTGCTCGATATCGGCTGCAATGCGGGCTTCTATTCGATGGAGATGAAGCGTCGCGGCGCTGCCTATGTGCTCGGCATCGATTCCGACGATCATTATCTGCGTCAGGCCGAGTTTGTCGCGGAGGCGCTTGGCTATAGCGATATCGAGTTCGGGAAGCTCTCGGTCTACGACATCGCTACGCTGGGTCGCCGCTTCGATCTCGTGATCTTCATGGGGGTCTTCTATCACCTCAGACACCCGCTGCTCGCGCTCGACCTGATCCGGGAGCATGTCGCGGATGACCTGCTGGTCTTTCAGTCGCTTACGCGCGGATCGGCCCAGGTGGCGGCGGTAAAGGACGATTACGACTTCAACGAACCGGATGATTTCGACGAACCCGGTTATCCCAAGCTCCATTTTATCGAGCACAAGTTCGCGGATGACTGGACCAACTGGTGGGTGCCGAACCGCGCGGCAAGCGAAGCCATGCTGCGCAGCGCGGGCTTTCGCATCGAGGCAGGGCCGACCGACGAAGTCTATGTCTGTCGTATCGCCGACACCCCCTATGCGGGGTGGGGCCCGAATGCCGGAGCGGTCTATCCCGCCCGAGGGAGCCGAAAATGATCGAAGCCGCGATGATTTGGAACGAGCCCAACAACAAATCCCACTGGGATCTCGAAATCGATCCCGAATGGGCGCGCTACGCCGAATGCGTGCGCCGCGCCGGCGCGGCGATTGAGCAGGCCAATCCAGCTGTGCTGCGCGTGCTCGGCGGCATGTCGCCGATCGACCCGGCCTGGGTCGAGAGGATGCAGGCTTATGGCGCGCTCGATGCGGTGGATGTCGTCGCAGTACATGGCTTTCCTCTCGACTGGAATCTCTGGCCGATCCATGCCTGGCCCGACAAGATCGCCGAAATCGAAGCGGTCACCGACAAGCCGGTCTGGGTGACGGAAGTCGGCGTTGGCTCATTCGGCGCCGAAGAGGTGCAGCAATTCGGTGTAGACCGGACCGCTGAATTGTTGATCGGCCGGGTGTCGCGGATCTTCTGGTACAGCCTGTTCGATCTGCCGCAGAGCTGGGGCGCGACGACCCGGCACCGCGAAGCGGAGGGATCGAGCTACTACCGTCATTTCTACATGGGACTGATCCGCGAGGACGGCACGCCCAAGCTCGCGCTCGAGCATTTCGCGCGCCACGCGGACCGCATGGGGCTGATGCAATGGTTCCATTTCGAGGATCCACGGCTCGATGAGGCCGTGGCCTGGATGAAGCGGCTCGGGGTTCGCCATCTGCGCACCGGCCTGAGCTGGGCGGACCGTTTCAGGCCCGATGCCCTCGGCTGGTTCGACCGACAGATGGAGGCGATCGAGGCGTTCGACGTCACCCTGACCTTCTGCTTCACGCCCGAGCATCTGGGGGTCGTTCCCCATCACACGAGCGCGCCGGTCGACTGTCAGGGTTTCGCCGATTTCTGCGCGGAGATGATCGAGCGCTACGCTCCGGTCCAGATTCCCGCTGCGCTGACGGCCTGAGGAGAGACGGCATGCTTGCTCCCGCCCCGCAACCAATAAACCTTGCGATCGTCGGAGTGGGCAATTGCGCCAGCTCGCTTGTCCAGGGGCTGGCGCATTATGCCGACGGAAGGAATGATCTGACCGGCCTGCGCCACTGGGAGATCGGCGGCTACAGACCAACGGACATCCGTGTCGCCGCCGCATGGGACATCGACAGCCGCAAGGTCGGCCGCGACGTCGCCGAAGCAATCTTTGCTATGCCGAACTGCACCGCCACATTCTGCGCGGACGTACCGCTCAGCGGCGTGAAGGTGGAGATGGGGCGTATACTCGATGGGGTGGCCGATCATATGGCTGACCAGCCCGCCGATCGCACCTTCATGGTCTCAGGCGCCGGACAGCCCGATCATGACGAGGTGGTCGCGCGGCTGCGCGCGGCCGCGGTAGATGTCCTCATCAACTATCTCCCCGTCGGATCGCGCGAGGCGACGGAATTCTACGCCGAATGCGCGCTCGCGGCGGGGGTCGCGTTCGTCAATGCGATCCCGGTCTTCATCGCCAGCGATCCAGCGTGGGCTGCGCGCTTCATGGAAGCAGGCATCCCGATCATCGGCGACGACATCAAGGCACAGATGGGCGCGACGATCGTCCATCGCGTGCTGACCGATCTATTCGCCAAGCGCGGTGTGAAGCTGGATCGCACCTACCAGCTCAACACCGGAGGAAACACGGATTTCCTCAACATGTCGAACCGCTCCCGTCTCACCTCGAAGAAAATTTCCAAGACCGAAGCGGTCCAGTCGGTTGCCGAGCAACGGCTGGAAGACGAGAACATCCACATCGGCCCCTCGGATTATGTCGCCTGGCAGAATGACAACAAGGTGTGCTTCCTCCGGATGGAAGGGCAGTTGTTCGGCGGCGTACCCATGAACCTCGAGCTGAGGCTATCGGTCGAGGACAGCCCGAACTCGGCGGGGGTCGCCATCGACATGATCCGCTGCGCCAAGCTTGCCAGCGACAGGGGCCTCGCCGGCCCGGTCGATCCCGCCGCCGCCTTCTTCTGCAAACACCCCCCGCGCCAGATGACCGACGATGTCGCCCATGCGGCGCTGGAGGCGTTCCTGACCAGCGCCGCGATCAACCGGCCGGCTTGAGATGGCTCGACAAATGTTTGTTCATCTCGAACATCGTCGCCTCCTTCTTCCCAAAGACCTTGGCGAGCTTGTCGTCGGCCTTGATGTTTCGGCCGCCCTTCGGATCCTGAAGCTTGTTCTTCTTGATATAGTCCCACACCGCGCTCACCACATTCGCGCGTGTCAGCGGCTTGTCGCCGACGATCTCGCCAAGTTCCTTCGACGGCTGAACCGGCCGGTGCAGTCCGTCGGCCTTCGCGTTCTTGCCTTTCGTCGTCGCCATGACCAATTTCCTTTCTTTCCACGGTGGAGCGGCACAAACGCCTCGCTTCGCGTTCCGGTCCCTCGCCTGCCTCATTCGAGTCACCCGAAATGACGCGCACCATGATGGCGGCGGTGGTCACTGCGCCCGGCCGGGTTCAGATCGAACAGGTCGCCCTGCCCCTGCCGGCGGCCGGGCAGGTCCGCATCAGGATCGAGGGATGCGGCGTCTGCGCATCGAACCTGACGCCCTGGGCCGGGCCCGAATGGATGAAATACCCGCTGGAGCCGGGAGGTCTCGGCCATGAAGGTTGGGGCGTGGTCGATGCGCTGGGAAGCGGCGTGACGGGGCTGCGCATTGGCGATCGCGTCGCCGCCCTGTCTTACGCGAGCTATGCCCAATATGATCTGTGCGACGCCGAAGCGTGCGTACCATTACCCGAAAGCCTGACGAACCAGCCATTTCCTGGGGAACCACTCGGCTGTGCAATGAACATCTTCGAGCGAGCCGACGTTGCTGCCGGACAAACAGTGGCGATCATCGGGATCGGCTTTCTCGGCGCGTTGCTGACCAGGCTTGCAAGCGATGCCGGCGCGCGCGTGATAGCCATCTCGCGCCGGGCTTCATCGCTCGATCTGGCACGGCGTTACGGCGCGGCCGAGACGATCGTCATGGACGACCACCAGGCAATCATCGACCGTGTCGGCGCACTGACCGGAGGCCGCTTTTGCGAACGCGTGATCGAAGCGGTGGGCAAGCAATGGCCGCTTGATCTTGCCGGCGAGCTCACCGCCGAACGCGGCAAGCTGATCGTCGCGGGCTATCATCAGGACGGCCCCCGCCAGGTCAATATGTGGCTGTGGAACTGGCGCGGGATCGACGTGATCAACGCCCATGAACGCGATCCGAAAGTCTATGCCGCCGGCATCAGGGCGGCGGTTGCGGCGGTGGCGGACGGCAGGCTCGATCCCACCCCGCTCTACTCGCACGTCTATCCCCTCGATCGGCTCGACGAGGCCCTCGATGCGACCCGCGACAGGCCCGAAGGCTTCGTCAAAGCGCTGGTAGTGCCATGACCGGTCCTCGGCTTGGTTTCCTCGGGGTCGGCTGGATCGGCCGCAACCGGATGGAGGCGCTTCTGGCAGCAGGGGCACAGGCGGTAGCAATCGCCGACCCCTCCCCTGAAAATCTCGCGGCGGCGCTTCAGGCGGCGCCGTCGGCGACGCCGCTGGCTTCGCTCGAAGCAATGTTGAAGCTCGATCTCGACGGCATCGTGATCGCCACGCCGAGCGCTCTCCACGCCGCCCAGGCCATCGAGGCGCTGAACGCTGGCATGGCGGTGTTCTGCCAGAAACCGCTCGGCCGCAGCGGCGATGAGGTGGACCGCGTGCTGGACGCGGCGCGAAGATCCGACCGCACGATCGGGGTCGACCTTTCCTATCGCAACACTGCGGCAATACAGCCTATCCGCGCCATGATCCGGGCCGGCGAGCTGGGATCGATCTATGGCATCGATCTGACCTTTCACAACGCTTACGGGCCCGACAAAGCCTGGTTCTACGATCCCGCGCTTGCAGGCGGCGGCTGCCTGATGGATCTCGGCATCCATCTTATCGACCTCGCCTTGTGGACACTGGATTTCCCCGCCGTCCGTTCCGCCCGCGGCCGCCTGATGGCTGCCGGCGCCCCGCTCCGCGATCGTACCACGCAGGTCGAGGATTATGTGGTGGCCGAAATCCTGCTGGAAAGCGGCGCGCCGATCCGCATCGCCTGTTCGTGGCGGTTGCCGGCTGGTCGAGAGGCGGTGATTTCCGCCGAGTTCTATGGAACGCAGGGCGGTGCGGCCCTGCAGAACATCAGTGGTTCCTTCTACGACTTCGCCTCATATCGGCACATGGGCACGAGTTCGCAGACGCTTGTCGCTCCACCCGATGATTGGGGCGGACGCGCCGCCGTCGCCTGGGCCGCGCGCCTGGTACGGGATCCCGGCTATGATCGCCAATCGGACAAGCTTCTGACCGTGGCGCGACTGATCGACGATATCTACGCCAGCGCGGAGACCGGAGCCTCGATCGACCTTCTCCAACTAGGGGTTGTGGGGATTTAGGATTCACATTTTTGGGGAGATGTGATTCACACTTTGGATGGAACGCTTCGTACTGACCGACGCCCAGTGGGCAAAGATGGAACCGCATTGTCTGGGTAAGCCGACCGACCCGGGACGAAGCGGGAGGAACAACCGTCTATTTTTGGAGGCAGTGCTATGGATTGTCCGGACGGGCAGTCCATGGCGTGATCTGCCGAC